>JAEZEH010000135.1 GCA_023417785.1 Bacteroidota bacterium | reverse complement strand
GGTCTCATACCTCTGGCCGTGGGAATCAATATTGACTTCCTGAAGTTCTTCGGACAATATGACGCGGATTTCTATCTCGGCGGAGACAGCGTTATGTTCTGGAGCCCGCTGGCGTGGACGATAATCTTTGGATTGATCGTAGCAACATTCCTGACGCTCGTGGTCGTACCAGTGATGTATTTGCTTACCGAAAAGGGTATGCTGTGGCTCAACCGAAAGACCGGTATAAACCTGAAGGTTTCCGGGTCCTGATTTATCACAAACTAAAAGGCAAAAAAAATCGTCTTACTAACCTGAGGCGATTTTTTTATGTTTAACCGATTTATGTACTGGTTTCTTGTTATTGTTGTTCTCCTGCTGGTTGATCTTTATGTCTTTCAGGCGATACTGAATATTTCCAAAGATTGGACGTCGGTAGCGAAACCGATTGTTCGCTATGGCTTCTGGATTCCCACCGTCGTTTGCATTTCGGCTATCCTGTTCTTTGTAATTGGCGACGCAGATAAGATGTCCCATACCATGCGATCCTTCTGGTTTACCGGAATTTTTGCCGTTTATATATCAAAGGTCTTTGCAGTCCTCGTGCTGATAATCGACGACCTCCACCGGGTCATGAAATGGGTTGCGGGTTTTTTTTACCGTGGCGCAGAAGGCGAGCTGCCTGGCACCGCAATCACCCGGTCGGAGTTTCTTTCAAAAGCCGCAATCGCTGCAGCAGCCGTGCCGTTTACAGCAATGGCCTATGGGGTTATCAGTGGCGCTCACGATTATCGGGTAAGACGAAGGACCATTTATCTGCCGAATCTCCCTAAGTCGTTCGACGGCATAAGGATTGGCCAGCTGTCGGATATACACGCCGGTAGTTTTTTTAACAAGACTGCGGTAAAGGGCGGGGTGCAAATGATGCTTGACGAGAAACCGGATCTGATTCTTTTTACCGGTGATCTGGTGAACAACGAGGCCGCTGAATTGAAAGAATACATTGAGGTGTTTGGAAAACTAAAGGCACCTCTTGGAATTTTTTCCGTGACGGGTAATCACGATTACGGCGACTATAAAAAGTGGCCGAGTCAGCAGGCAAAAACACAAAACCTGAAGGATCTTTTTGCCGGGCACCGTGAAATGAACTTCGACCTTCTGCTAAATGAACATCGTATGATTGAGCTATCCGGTGAAAGACTGGCAGTCATCGGTGTTGAAAACTGGGGCATGGGTGGCTTTATCAAAAAGGGTAACCTGGGCGAAGCATATTCAGGGGCCGCGGAGGCGCCGGTGAAGCTGCTGTTATCTCATGATCCCAGTCATTGGGATGCACAAATACGACCACAATTTTCCGATATCGATTTAACACTCGCCGGCCATACACACGGATTCCAGTTCGGTGTGGAGATCGGGAGCATTAAGTGGAGCCCGTCGCAATATGTTTACAAGCAATGGGCTGGCCTTTACCAAGAGGGAAGCCAATACCTGTATGTTAACCGCGGGTTCGGTTACCTGGGTTATCCCGGAAGAATTGGCATGCCGCCCGAGATCACCATCCTCGAACTCAAACGAAGTTGATCCACGATTCAGATTTCTGACGCAATCATAGTTCTGTATTACCTCGCCGTAATCTGAAATCCGAAATTAATCCGAAATCTGAAATCCGAGATCACTTCTTTTCAACCGCGTGTCCTCCGAATTCATTTCGGAGAGCGGCTACAACTTTTCCGGAAAACGTATCGCTTTCGTGTGAGCGATATCGCATCAGAAGGGAGAGGGCAATTACCGGAGTGGCTATCTGTTTTTCTAGCGCATGGTCTAGGGTCCACTTTCCTTCACCGGATGAGTGCATTACTCCCTTGATGGATTGAAGTCCAGGGTCTTTGCGCAGTGCATTTTCTGTCAGTTCCATCAACCAGCTCCGAACCACGGAACCATGGTTCCAAACTTTGGCAACTTTTTCCAGTGGTAGATTATACTCGCTCTTTTGCATCACCTCGAATCCTTCGGCTATCGCCTGCATCATGCCGTATTCTATGCCGTTGTGAATCATTTTAACAAAGTGGCCCGAGCCGCTGGCGCCGCAGTACAGATAACCATCAGGCACAGCAATGTCCTTAAATAGAGGTTCACAATGATCGAATGCAAACCGGTTACCACCAATCATTGCGCAAACGCCGTTGAGTGCGCCATCAATACCTCCGCTTGTACCGCAATCCATGAAATTGATCTGGAGTGCTTCCAGTTCACGAGCCCTTCGTACCGAGTCATGAAAATTGGAGTTTCCTCCGTCGATGATAATGTCGCCAACGCTTAGATAGGGTTTAAGGTTTCCTATAGTCATGTCGACCAGTTCGCCGGCCGGGATCATAAGCCAGATCACGCGTTTAGCAGAGAGGCTTTCCGCTAGTTCCTTAACGGATGATACCGGTTTAACTCCATACGTTTCTATTCCACGCAAGGCGGCTTCATTGATATCATAAGCAATGACTTCGTGCCCTTTATTCTTAATATTTCGGGCCAGATTGAAACCCATTTTGCCAAGACCAATTAATCCTATCTGCATAGCTTTAATTTATTAAATTTGATTCTGTTGAAATTTGCTTGTCGGTTTTCATATCATGAAGGATCTGCATATCAACTGTCAGTGAACGGTACAGGTGTTCATATATAGGAAAATATTTCGTCGTGTAAAGTTGGTGGACGTTGAGATCTGGTTCGAATGAAACGCTTTCCTGTTCGGCGAATTTATTATAATCACCCTCAATCCCCATGGCGTCGAATGCAAGGAATGCGGCTCCAATAGCGGATGCGTCGTCGTGATTGACGAGCACCACTTTCTTTCCAAAGATTGTCGCCAGGAGTTGAACCCATTCACGTGAATTCACAAATCCTCCGCTCACGTGAATTTGTTTTATTTTCACCCCATCCGCTTCGATTCCTTTCATGATCTGATACAGCGAGAATAGTATACCCTCGATCACGGCTTTTGTAAAGTGTTCTTGTTGATGTTGGGCTGTAATACCGAAAAATACACCGCATGCGCTGCTGTTCCAGATGGGAGCGCGCTCACCCAGAATGTATGGCAAAAAGAACAGGCCGTCAGATCCTGCAGGAACATTAGACAGCGCACTGAGCAGTTCCGCATATGCTGTCATCGACTCAAGAGGACGCTTCAACAAGTTTTGTGCATACCATTTTAACGCCACGCCACCGTTGTTAATGGGTCCGCCTGATACGAAGTATTTGTCGGTGAGCCTGTAATTGAAGGTCATATGTTCCCAGTTAACTGCAGGTGTCTCGCGCGTAACCCGGATCGCGCCACTGGTTCCGATAGTCAGGGCTGCTATACCCGGTTCGGTAGCAAAAGATCCAACGTTGGCATGGCATCCGTCACTTGCCCCGATCATTACCTGCATTTTTTGTGAAACACGCATTCGGTTAGCGACCGATTTATTTATGTCGTTGCGAAAGGTTGTTGTATTAACGGGATGGGATAACCTGGATTCTGAAATACCAGCCTCTGCAAGGGCCTGTTCATGCCAGATAAGTGTGTGTATATTGAACAGTCCGGTGGCTGATGCTATTGAATAATCAACTTCCCAGACGCCAAAAAGTTTGTACCAGATGTATTCCTTAATAGATACGAACTTTGCTGCGCCTTCAAATATGGCATGATGGTTTTCCCTTAACCAAATGATTTTGCAAAGCGGCGACATCGCGTGAAGCGGTGTTCCCGTTTCTTCATAAAGTGCTTTGCCGACCTTGGCATTTCGTAACCTGGTGGCTACCGTCGCACTGCGACCATCCGCCCATGTCATCATGTTGGACAATGGAATTCCTTCGTTAGACACCGGTATTAAGCTATGCATGGCGCTGCTCAGGGAAATGGCTGCGGGGGGTGCACTGAGTTGCCTGACCAAAGTTGCTACGCTTTGGATAAACGCATTCCAGACGAGTTCCGGGTCTTGTTCGGAGATCCCACCTTCGCCGCTTATGGTAGAGTAATGTATTTGGGATGAGTCAAGCACCGTACCGGTGGAATCAATCGCCACTGCTTTGGTACTACCTGTACCGATATCTATTCCAATTAAGATCATGAATGGGCCAAAGCGGAAAGATAAGTTGAAAAAACAAAAAAAGGGCATTCCGGTGATCGGAACGCCCTCGGTTTAGGTTAAGTTAAGTAATAGTGTTTTTCCGCTATTTGATATTTTGCGTGAAAGATATCGATTCAACATACAAAGTTTACGAAAAAAAAACGAATTCGTCAAGGTGGCGTGTACTGGACAGGAGACAAAAAAAGACTGCCTTTTGGGACAGTCTTGTTCCGGAATATTATCTGGTCTTCTTAATAATCGCTTCTGCGGCTGAACCCGCCGCCAGACCGAGGCGAATCAGTCTTGGGTTTGGCTTCGTTCACCACCAGGGTCTTGCCAAGAAAATTGAAACCGTTCAGGCTGTTGATCGCCTGACGTGCTGCTGCATCATCCGCCATTTCAATAAAACCGAAACCGCGGCTGCGCTGGGTAACTTTGTCCATAATAATTTTGGCAGAAGAAACTTCGCCATACTCTTCGAATAATCCCTTCAATTCCTGTTCGGATGCCTTAAAAGGGATGTTGGCAACGTAAATGTTCATTTGTACTACTAGTAAAGATTGAATTAATTAATATAACTGATAAACTTATCGTGACTACTCAATGCATTATAGGAGGGCCATGAAAAGATTTGTCAATTAACCTTATAAAGATATATATAATTATCTGGATTTAACCAACAGTAGTTTCAATTATAAGACAGTGCGACTTTCAGGAGAAAGAGGGTAATAGCCGGACGGTAAACTCCGTCGTTAGGGTTCAACTTTCTACAGCTGAAAAATCTGGCGGCCTGGTATTGAATTTTGTATCTGGTTATCAGAGTGAAGGCGATGTTGTGAGCGACGTAAACCTACAGGTGTTCTTCCATGAAAACGATCAGATATATACCGCTTTTACTCCTCTTTGTTTGCATGCCACTGTGCTCCTGGTCGCAGAATACACCCGTTAAGAAGATAAGTCTTAGATGGCAGGTTATAGAAACCCCATTGAAAGAACGCGAAGGTTTTCACGCAAGTCTTACAATCACTAATCATTCCCGGAAGCCATTGCCATCGAAAGATTGGTCCCTATATTTTAATTGTCCACGCCAGATTAAGGCGATAGCAAAGGGCAACCTATCCCTTGACCATATAAATGGGGACCTTTATCGGATAACTCCGGAACGAGATTTTATACCCATATCCGGAGGGGAGTCTGTTCGCATTGAATGGGCAATGAGCGGATTCAATCTCAATCTCACTGACGCCCCGAAAGGTTTCTATTGGGTATGGGATGACAAGCCTGATGTCGGAATTACCGTCGAAGATATCTTGATCGTTCCACCCGCGCAGTTTCCGTTGCCAGATGCATCTTCAACTGACAAAAGTACATTCATTGATCAGAACGAGCGTACTTTTCGTGAGAATGAAATGGTTCTTGATATTGGTGAAGAGGCTATTGTAAAGATCTTCCCAACACCGTTTGCCTATGAGGAACGCTCGGGTTTTTTTATGATAACCGAGTCAACATGGATTGAGACGGATCCCGAATTTGAAGAAGTAGGTCAGTACCTCGCCGAAGAGTTGTATTTCATGATTGGAAAATTGCCGGCACTTAACCCTGGGTCGGGTGACGAGAGAAACAGAATCGCGTTGAAGAAGGGCAATACACGATCTGAGGCTTATACGTTGAGTGTCAATCCGGCTCGAATTGAAATCAAGTCTTCTTCAGCAGCCGGAGTTTTTTACGGAATACAGTCTTTGAAAACGCTTATCGTTCCCACTACCTTGAAATCCATTCAACGGTTCATCGCAGTTCCATCCGTAGAAGTAATCGATGGACCCCGCTTCGACCACAGGGCGCTGCTTCTGGATGTGGCGAGAAACTTTCATTCGAAACAGCAGGTAATTAAGGTGATTGACCTGATGGCGTTATATAAGCTGAATGTGCTGCACCTGCATCTCAGCGATGATGAAGGCTGGCGGTTGGAAATATCCGGACTTCCTGAATTAACAGAGATAGGTGCCAGGCGGGGGCACAACCTTGACGGAGCCAGATTCCTGCAACCCGCCTTTGGTTCAGGGCCCGGATGGAATGCTATGGCTGGAAACGGATATTATTCTCGTCAGGACTTCATCGACATACTTCGTTATGCGAAGTTGAATCACATAACTGTCATCCCTGAAATCGAAACGCCCGGACATGCGCGAGCAGCCATCGTCTCAATGAATTCCCGATATCACCGCCTTATGGAAGAAGGCAAGAAAACTGAAGCATCTGAGTTTCTTTTGCGCGATCCGGAAGATCAGTCGGTTTACGCTACACAGCATGGCTGGACCGATAACATAATGGATCCCGGATTGCCGTCTACGTACAGATTTATCGAAAACGTAATTGATGAAGTAATTGATTTATATAAGGATGCCGAAGTACCGCTGTCGCTTATTCACGTCGGTGGGAATGATATTCCATCCGATGCGTGGGCCGGGTCACCAACAGCAATGTCTTTATTAAAAGGAGATCCGGAGATTCGTGACCACAGGGATTTGAAACGTTACTTCTTCCGCCGGATCGAACGCATACTGAAGACCAAAGGGCTGCCGCTATATGGATGGCAGGAAATCGCTACGCGCGACCGGTATCGAAACACGGAGACTGCTGTTCTTCCTGATCCGGAATTTGCTCATCGCGATGTGATTGTAGACGTGCACAATGCTTCATCGGCAGAAGGCCTGACTGATCTGCCTTTCCGTATGGCGAATGCAGGTTACAAAGTGGTATTATCATCATACGCTCATTTCGGATTCAATCTTCCTTATGACAATACGTTTCCTGAACCAGGAATTTCCGCCGGGTCCTTTGTGGACACGGAAAGGGCTTTCCGTTTTCAACCTCACGGTGGCGTTATGACTTCCACCTCCGACGTAGCGATCAGACTTGTGGAAAATAGTTCTGCGCGTGAAGAGTCGCTTACGGATTATGGCCGAAAGAATATTGTTGGCATCAAGGGGCTGCTCTGGTCCGAGACGGCAACCAATTCAAGCGAGTTAGAATATATGTTGCTACCAAGGCTTTTCGCGCTCGCTGAACGCGCATGGGCCAGCGATCCATTCCGGGATGGTCAGAGCGACTCCCGGAAGACCCGGGCATTGCTCCAGGAAGAATGGTCACATTTTGCTAACGTGCTGGGTAAACGCGAGCTTACGCGACTTGACTTTTACCAGGGCGGGTATCACTATCGGATTCCCGCACCGGGATTGATGGTCGATCGTGGAGAGGTAAGGGCAAATATTCAATTCCCGGGACTTACGATGCGATATACAACCGATGGCAGGGAGCCAACGATTAAAAGCCCGGTTTATACTGATCCGATTCCCGCAGCGGGTATCGTCAAAGTCCGTGCATTTAACTCAGTCGGCCGCGGTGGGCGGACAAGTACATGGACAAGCCCGCTACCTCTTCCGGAATATAGCCCGGAAGATCAGGACAAAGGCGATTCCGCCTATACACATAAGTAGCAATACTTCCGGCGTAATTTGATCAATGGCGTGCATGGTGGCGAAATCAAAATTTAATTCGCAGCTCGAATTTAATATCATTTTGTCTATTACCGTCGATTTCATCAGCTCCGCTGCCGATTTTCTCCCGCTGCAGATACCGTGTGTTGCTGTATCGCAGCCAGACGGTATATGTTCTATTAAACTTGTATTGAATCATGACATACCTTCGGACGCCGATTCCGTAATAGGCAGGCATACTGAATGACAGCCAGACATCATTCTCAAAAACGTATTGACGGTTATCGAAATCATCGGTATCAAACAGTGCATACCGGGCGTTTATCGTTGCGTTACCCTTGCGGAAAGCGATATCCTGCAGCATCGCATAACCCTTGGTTTTTGTACCGCCGATGCTGAATGTACTGCCCTGAAAACGCGTCTTCATCCGTAGCCCCGGGGAGGGCTGACAATCAAGGTTGATCCAGAAATTCGTTTTCGAGTAATTTCCCAATTTGTAAAGCGTTGATTCGGCCAGTGATATGTTGCGCGATTTGCTCTCATGCCTGACCTGGACGAAAGCTGCGGTTGTCTTTGAGGGCTGCCAATGCAGTCGGCTAAGCCATTCGTAACCGGTAGAAGGAGAATATACGCGATACCGTAGCCCCGAAAATCGAAATAAGTCAAGGTATCCACTGTACTGTAACCGTTTGGGAAGCTTGTAACGGAAGCCCCAATAGAAGCCGGTTTCATTCTGCGGTTTGCTGCTTTCACCAAAAGCATTGGCATAAAATGATTGGTAGTCTTTGTCAAATTTTCGAAAGACAACAGAAACATCAAAACGGTTCGAAAGGCTGACCAATACACCGTGAGAGTATGCCATTCCACATTTCCAGGTCGACGCAACCTCATTGAAAAAGGTGAAGTTGTTGTGACTGTAGTTCAGGAAGAATCCGGAATTCCGATTAACGTTGCCTTTGAACGAATAGTGATTATAAACACGTTCCGCGGGCAAAATGGGGGATTCAAATCTAACATCCTGGAAAATGAGACCTGCTGAAAGCTGATTTCGTTCATAATGTAACACCGCGCCGGAAATAGTCTCAGCAATGACTTTGCGCTTCTGTAATTCTGATGCATTTCGGTGAAGCCCGGTAGATTGCAGAGAGGTTACAGATACTTCTTCGCCATCCTCCTGAATGGATGCATCTCTTCGGTTTCGTGAGATGGCCGTGCTGATACTAAGGCCGGAAGTGAGTTGAATGGTGGATGCCACGCCACGCAGGTTGCCACCTTCGTAAGCTGATGTGTACGGCAGAAATCCAACGTTGGGGCGACGGGTATTCACCACGGTCTCGGCACCTTTTCCGAAGCCAATGCCACCACCCCAAATCAACCCCTGTCCGAACTGCGCCTGAAAATCACCCACCACCATGTTTCTGAGTTTTCCTTTATTCTGAAGCTGCAGGTGAATGGCAATATGATCAAAGCCGTATTGTCTCTTAGATGCGTTCCACGTTATCCGTTCTCCCGGATCCTTTTCACCGGTTATACCGAAACTGAAATCGCCGGGGCGAAATGACCTGAGCCGCCACACGATTCGCCCTGGTGGTCCAACGAAACGGTGATTATCCGAGGCTGTCGGTGTGAATCCCTTTTTTCTTTGTAATGTCTGATCATATCGCATCAAAAAATAGTTTTCACTATCTGATCGGACACGTCTTATCAGGTCTTTGTTGATCTGCATAGACGGATCATTGATAACCACCATTCCTTTTAATCGGTTGATAGTGTTTGCATCGAACCCATCTATCGTTTGAAGCTCGTAAAGCGACATAAGCTTTCCGTTTACGTCGCGATGGCGGACCAGATTTTCAATCTGCTTCTCCGTAAGTACATTCAGTACACGTAATCGTTCCCGACTAACGGAATTGAGATCGATCGCATGCAAAAAGAGTTCGGAATAGTTTTCAACAATCTCAGATTTATCCGTCTCATCTTCGGTAGAAGGAATGATATTTTCGACGAATGTGTCCGGACTTCCTTCGTCATTTACCTGCGCAATCAACTGGATGGGCAGGAGTAACGCTAGTACCAGAAACCGTTTCATTGCTCCGGAAACAGGAAGTTGAACGATACCTGATGTCGTGAAACGAAATGAGGTGCGTATGACCAGGCGTAATCCAGGTGATATTTTTTTTGTCGGAAGCCGAAGCCTAAGAACCCGGTTTGAGGTTGAAGGTTAAGCCCTGTGCGGGCAACGAACTTTGTATGAATGACGTATTCAAGTCCGGCTTTTATTCTGGGCTTGTATCCGAGCTCATGTTCTGCTTCAATAAAAACGGTACTGTTTTCGGAGCCTTTGAGAGATACTCCGGCCATGAGGATGGTCCCGACTTTTTCTCCGTCGGTGAGCTCTGGCTGGAGGGCATTAATGATACATGCGCCAGCACGTAGCCATGGGGTTAGATCGACAATACCTCCTGCCGAGAAACTAACCAGGGATTTCCGACCAAATCCCTCAGCGTAATACTGGATCAGATTTCCACGCACTCCCAGTGACGCCAGGCCCAGCTTGTTGGCGTAGCCGAGACTCAGAAGCTGTTCCCGGTAGAGGTCATCTCCGAAACGAAAGAATCCCAGGCCAATTGTGCCGATCGGTAAAGGAGTGGCTATTGCAGCGGCCATTCGATTGAAAGCCGGAAAGCCCGGCATTGCATCATAAGTTGCACCTGCACGGATTTCTTTTAGTCCGGCAAGACCGGCAATGTTGTTGAACATGGACCATTGGTCCGAGATGCATGTGGTGGCATAGCCAACCCCATTAACGCGCGCTCCGATAAGTGGATAGGAATTTTGGGCAATACCGGATTGCCACAGCGCAACGCATAGTGCGCATAGTAATAAATGATACACAACGGTTTTTTTTAGCTAAGCTAAATTAAACAATTTCCGGAAAAGCGAATCAGAATTCTTTCTTTAAGTGAAAGAAGAAGCCTCGCTGACCTTCGGCGTTAAAGCTGTATTCGAATCGCAGAACGACATCGTAAGATCCGATGATGTCGATCCCGCCGCCGAAACCGGAAAGGAGTTTTCCTGTCAGCGGTTCGCCCGGCTCGTAATTATCATAATTCTCAACGTATCCGAAATCGGCGTACGTTTTCAGGTAGATGGATATCGGGATGTCACGAAACTGTTCCAACGGCATAGCGCCCCAATGGTAATCACGTGAAAATAACTTCTTTTTGAAAGTTGTCTTGTTCACCACATGGGCAGGCCCTTCAATGACGAAGATTTCATATCCTCGGATGAACTGTGACCGATATCCCAATGCGCCATAGTTATAATAGGGGAGGTTGTCGGGTGTACTGATGTAGCCTATAGTATTGTTGGATAGATAGAAATCGTTTTTCAAATCAAAGAATTTAGCAAACGAAACACCCACCTCAAATTTATTCAGGTCGTCGCGTTCGCTAAGGCCACTTTTGTTCAGATATCCCTGAAAAAAATATCCGCGGAGGGGATAGGCAACATAATCGCGATGGTCTGAAGTGAACTGATAAGTAAGGCCGCCGAATCGTTGCGATGTGCGTCCTTCTGCGCCTAAATAATTTGGATTGAGGTAAAGCAACGTATCAGCTATGCTGTTCTCCCTGTATTCGAGACTGACGTTGTGGGTTTCATAAAACGAATTCCGGAACTGGTAGCTTATGTCCACACCACGGGTAAGCCTGGCAACGCGCTCATTTTCGAGAAATTCCAGCTTGTGATTCGTGGTACGGAATGCGACGTTTTTCGCTTCCGAGTAATTTACATTGATGGCAACGCCGTGTTTCTGATCGCGGTCCAGGTTGGGAATCCTGTAGGATAATTCAAATCGTCGGAGAAAGCCAAACTGGGCGACAAAACGCAGCGTCTCGTTCCGTCCCCGCATGTTAAACTGGTAGAGCCGCAGACCGTAATTCACCCGTTTGAAATCGTGATTATAGGTTTCCCACCACTCGTTGAAATTCCTGTCGGCAAGGTCGAAAATAGGCGACGGAAACGTATACCAGCGTTCCTTCAGGTCTACCAGCAAGTCGAGTTGATCCTCTTCGAGTTCCAGCGTTCGAATATTAACACTGTTGAATAACCGTGTATTAATCAGCCGCTTCCTGTCCAGGTCAAGAATTGCGGGCAGGTCTTCGCTGTAGATGAGGTCGCCTGGAACGAGGGATAACTCCCGTAAGATGATTCGGTCGCGCGTAATCCGGTTCCCCACGAGGAAGATGCGACCGATTCTAACAAAACGAGCCGTACTATCCCTTTTCGGTAACGCTTTCAACGGCCGTCTTACGGAGTCCTCGGGCCATACCTGCATGAGGGTGCGTTCCGGTCCTCCTGAAAAAGAAAGGGTTAAACATAAAATAAAGGATAACATCAGTAACGCTAAATCTCCCCCAACTACAAGTTTAACGTTACTTTTTTAGAAATCCGGAATTTCAGGTCGTCTTTTTTCTGAACGACATCGCCAAAATAATAATCCCGGCTATAAAGAGCGGAATACTGAGTATTTGGCCCATATTGAGGGGAAGTCCCTTCTCAAATTCAACCTGGACCTCTTTCAGGTATTCGAAAAGAAAACGCAGTCCGAAACACCAGATGAGAAAAATACCGAGTAGGCGGCCAGGCGGGAGATTTTCCTTATACCGGGCCCAGATAACATAGAGCAGCACGAAAAGGATAACACAGGCTATGGACTCGTACAACTGGGCGGGATGACGGGCTATTCCAAGTGTGCTGACCCGCGCCGCGACCGTGCCATCGTCCTGTTTCGCCACAGTAACCACCGGTCTCTTCGACTCCGTGTCAAAAAATTCGTTGACATAATTTTCAAGAACAGTTACCGCGGAGTTCTCAGCGAAATGTTGAGCATCAGATTCTGCCGTTCCTCTGTTGAAGAACAAATAGACGTTCATGGGAACAAGTCCCTTACCGGGACTCGCCAATGAGTCGTTGGCCACGTATTCGACAGATTCTACGATACCCTGACGGTCAACGTTCCGATTTGTGATGGTTTCCGTGAACTTGTTGACAAATACAACCGCCCAGGGTTTATCAGTGGGCAGACCGATGATCTCTGAATTGAAATAATTTCCCAGTCGGATAAGTGCGCCGGTGAGCGCCACCAGAATAACGATCCGGTCAACAACCTGAAGATAGGACTGGCCAGGCTTCTTTTTTCTGCTGTACAACCAAAGGGCGAACAGAATGCCGAAGGCCCCGCCATGGCTGGCCAACCCCTGAAGTCCCGTAAAACGGAATGGACTGAACTCAAAAGGCAGGAAGATACCAAGGGGATTTTCGGTAAAGAGCTCCGGCTGGTAAAAAATCACATGGCCGAGACGAGCCCCGAGGATGGTGGCGACTACCATATAAATAGTCAGTGTATCGACATCCTTCTGCGGTTTACCTTCCTTTTTGTAAATGTAGTACAGGATCTGCTGACTGATGAGGAAACCTAACGCAAAAAGCAAACCGTACCAGCGCAATGCAATGGAACCGCCTCCTATTATCTGCGGACTTCCGTTCCAGATGATGTAACTCAGAATACCCATAAGCGGCAAATATAAGAGAAATGATGAACGGAATACAGGCTATATCAAAGGCATTGGCGGAATTTACACAAACCGCTGAGAAGTGCCGCCAATCACTCTTTGTGATGTTGAAGCTGCTCCAGTTCGTCACGAAATCCCGAAGAGAGAATAGGAAACCGGCACCATGTGCGGGGATCGACGTTCAGATCGTCGAGATGAAACGACGGCGCGAGGCGCTCGCGCTTCCATTGGTTCGCAGCCCACAACCTGAAAAACTTCGAAATATGGTTTTTTAAGGCTGGGGTGTCATACGATCCTTTCATTGATTCGTAGACTTCCAGGGGCGATTGTTTCCTGAAGATGGCATACGATTCGATCTCGACCAATACCCTGTACGGCATCAAATCAGCTTCGTCGGTCTGATTCGAACCTTGTGGCCGTAGCTCGGCTGTTGGTTGAAGATTGTTAACGGGGTTGAGCCCTGAATAACCGAGCTTTTCTTCCGCCCAGCCCAACCATTGCAGTATGAAAGGTTTGCTTAGTCCCGCAATTGGTGCAAGACTCCCACTGGTGTCGCCATCCATAGTCGCGTAACCGACGTTCCCCTCACTCCGGTTTGAAGTGGTGAGTAATACGGCGCCGCGAATGTTGGCCAGCATCCATATAATCGGCGACCGCGCCCGGGCCTGAATGTTCTGCAAAGCAATATCGTCTGTCGTCCAATCAAGTTTCCGACCGGTAGCTCCCTCGATTTTCGACGTGTAGCTTTCAACCTCTTCGTCGATCGTCCACTGGTAAAAATTGGCGTGAATGGATTGCGCCAGCGTTCTTGCGGCGTGCAGGGTTCGTTCAGAAGAGTTACGCGTTCCCTGATAGGCGCATGTAAGGAGCCTGGTCATGGCGTCTTCAAAGGAAGTGTCAGAAGGGGAGAGGTTTAGTGCCGAATAGAACTTTTCCCATCCGAGTTCTTTCGAAGCACGACGGACCATCTCGGCGACGAGTACCGCGCACGATGAAGAGTCGGCGCCTCCGCTTAGTGACAACACGAATCCGCGGGCCTTACTTTTTCGCAGGTAGTCGAACAAGGCCAGTGAAAGAGCCTGTGTCAATTCTTCGTTCACATCAGTGATGTCATCGCCTGGAATGCATTCGCTTTTTTCGGGATTACTGAAGTCAATTCTGCAGGATAACAAGGAAAAGTTTTTAAACGTCAGACGCCGGTTGAGGGCAAGTACCTTTCCGCATTGACCGATGATAACGTCGCCATCGTAAATCATTCGCCCCGACTCATTGCCAAGCAGATTTGTAAACAGGTATACACAATTGAAGAGTCGGGAACCATCGATCACAAGCTCCTTTTCCCGAAGCAAACTCTTCTTCATTGCG
This sequence comes from Bacteroidota bacterium, assembly GCA_023417785.1. Taxonomy (GTDB): domain Bacteria; phylum Bacteroidota; class Bacteroidia; order Cytophagales; family Cyclobacteriaceae; genus Ohtaekwangia. The sequence goes on along the minus strand of JAEZEH010000135.1, from coordinate 10,042 downwards.
TAGTGGCTTGCACTGGGATTCATTATCAGATCCACACCGCGTTCGCGTAACCGGTAGCCCGGGCGTGATGTCTTGTGCCACCCGTCTTCACAGATTTCGAAACCAATACGGATGCCTGCGATATCATAGATTACGTCTCCCATCGGAACGTCAACCTCGCCAACGCGGTATGATACCACCTTCCCTGCGGGCCACGGGGTAAACCAACGTGGTTCGTAATGTACTCCGTCGCGCGCGAGAAATTGTTTGCAGGTTATTCCGAGAATGCGGGTGTTGCTGATAACACAGACACCGTTGTAAACATGACCTTCAAAAATAAGCGGAAGCCCCACGGCAACAGTGATGTTTTCGCAGAGTGGTCGAATGGATTCAAGTTCGTCCAGGGCCCGGGCTGGTACCCAGTCACTGAGAAACCAATCCTCGCAGCCATAGCCGGTAACACACAACTCAGGGAAACAAAGGATACGGATCTGTTGTTCAAGCGCTGCCGTGATGGCATCGATGATATTCGAAGTATTGTGTCTCCAATCGAGAGGAATCTGATTGACCGAAGCGCCGGCGACGCGAATGGCATCCATAAACAATTACATTGGTGTTTATGGTGAGCAAAGATGTGGATTATCCGGGTAAATGCAACTGAGTGGGCGATTTGGTTTCCGCTTTATGTTAGTCGTTCCCGTCGAGCAGGTTAAGCATCTCGCAGGTCTTGAAGGCGGCATCCTGTTCAGCCTTCTTCTTACTGTTTCCATATCCCGTGCCCCGTGGCTCCTGGTCGACAACAACCTGGGCGGTGAATTCTTTGTGATTCTTGCCCTTTTTTACGTTCACGATTTCGAACCTGACCTCCTTACCTTCGCGCTGGGCCCATTCGATGATCCGGCTCTTGTAATTTGAATTTGAGTTGATCAGATCCTGAAGGTCATAGTTTGGCGTAATAAGCTTGTCAACAACAAACTTCTTTGTTCGAAGATAGCCTTTGTCAAGATAGATCGCGCCTACTATTGCCTCTAGTGTGTTTCCAAGGATAACCTGTTGCAGATGAGCATTCTTTTGGTCGTACTGGACGATATTACCGACACCGATTTTTTTTGCGAGCAGATTAAGGCTTTCACGATTCACAATTCGCGAACGTATTTCGGTAAGGAAGCCCTCTGATTTGTACGGAAATTTTTTGAAGAGAAAGTCAGCGACAGCTGCACCGAGAATAGCGTCGCCCAGGTACTCAAGACGCTCGTTGGATTCTTTGAAGCCTGTTCCGTTTTCTTTGGCGATCGAGGAATGTACTGTCGCGAGCCGGTATAGTTCAAGGTTCGAAGGAGATATCCCGGCAATGTTCTTAATTGCTCTGGTCAGCACCTCGTCCGGCTTTACCTTTCCCTTCCGTATTTTAAGAATCTTCCAAACCAAAATGTCTCAATGAATGATACCTATGCTAATTTAAGAGAAATCCGCAAAACAAATCGGTTTAGTACAGCGGCTACGTTATATACGCGAGGAGGTAGCACCGACGTTTAGTCCTGAATTTTGCGGAAGATCACCGAGAAGTTATGGCCGCCGAAACCGAAGGTGTTGCTAAGGGCGACATTTACTTCTCGCTGTTGGGCGCTGTTAAAGGTCATGTTAAGCTGCGGATCGAGATCCGGATCGTCCTCGAAATGGTTTATTGTGGGCGGTATTACAGATTGGTTGATTGCCATGATACAAGCAATACTTTCAATCGCTCCGGCTGCGCCCAGCAGGTGTCCGGTCATCGACTTGGTAGAGCTGATGTTCATCTTATAAGCCTGGTCACCAAAAACCTTTTGAATGGCTTTAATCTCACCGATGTCTCCCAGCGGAGTTGACGTACCGTGAGTATTGATATAATCAACGTCCTGGGAATTGATGCCTGCGTCTTCAAGTGCATTGTACATGACTTGAATGATACCGGCCCCGTCGGGATGTGGAGCGGTGATATGATAGGCGTCGGCAGACATGCCACCGCCGATGATCTCGGCATAAATTCTGGCACCACGGCGCTTGGCGTGTTCGTATTCTTCGAGAATCAGAGCACCGGCGCCTTCGCCGAGCACAAAGCCATCGCGATCCTTGTCGTACGGACGGGACGCGGTGGTTGGCGAGTCGTTTCGCTCCGAAAGTGCCTTCAGTGCGTTGAAGCCGCCTACACCCGCTTCGCATACCGCTGCCTCCGATCCACCAGACACGATAATGTCGGCCTTGCCGAGTCGAAGGAACGTGAACGCATCATAAAGCGCGTTGGTAGAGGAAGCACAAGCTGAGACGGTAACATAGTTCGGCCCCCGGAAACCGTACTTGATTGAGATATGGCCTGCACTCAGGTCAGGGATCATCTTGGGAATGAAGAAGGGATTAAATCGCGGCGTTCCGTCACCCCGCGTATACGACTTCATTTCTTCCTGAAATGTTAGTAACCCCCCTATACCTGATCCCCAGATTACGCCAACGCGGTTGGGATTGAGTTCAGACAAAGGGAGGTTGGAATCTTTTATAGCCTCATCGACAGCCACCATGGCGTACTGGGCGAAAGGGTCCATTTTACGTGCCTCCTTTCGGTCCAGGTAATTGCCAATCTCGAAGTCCTTTAATTCGCAGGCAAACTTGGTTTTAAAAAGGGTTGCATCGAAGCGTGTGATCGGAGCTGCGCCGCTTTTGCCGTTCTTCAGACTTTCCCAATATTCCTTAAGAGTATTTCCTATCGGCGTAAGTGCACCAAGTCCTGTAACGACTACTCGCTTCAATTGCATGTGTGATGAGATGGGGTGTAGTGGGGCAGTGATCAATTATTTCTTTACATTCTGCTCCAGATATGAAATCGCCTGGCCAACAGTCGAGATGTTTTCCGCCTGGTCGTCTGGAATAGAAATGTTGAATTCTTTTTCGAACTCCATGATAAGTTCTACGGTGTCAAGAGAGTCAGCGCCAAGATCGTTTGTGAAGCTGGCCTCAGGAGTAACTTCAGATTCTTCAACGCCAAGTTTTTCGATGATGATCTGTTTTACCTTTTGTGCAATTTCAGACATGTTTTTAATGTTTAGTGATTTAAAAATCAGTGCAAAGAAAGAGATTTGCGGCAATATTGTCAAACTTTTTTGATCTTGGTAAAATCTGACACTAATGCCCTGGCCGTTAGGCTTTAGCAACATAATTACGTGAATTATTTGATGGTTCTTTCATCAATAAGCCTTTATTTTAACCGTCGGAAAACACACGTCGGGTTGGTTGACGCGGCCATGTGATTCTCATAATTATGAAGAAGACAAAGCTCATTATAGACTACGAATTCGACTTCGATCTGCTCGGCCTGATCACCGTGGCCAAGGGCTATAAACTTGCCTGGGAAATCAACCGGTTACTCAATGTAAATCTGGTAAAACAGCCTGATTTGTTGGTCGGATTTCGCCATAACGAGGAAAAATCGTTCCCTTTTTACGCGTACCAGACGGCAAACAATCGTTTGAAACTGTTCAAAAACCGACCTTCAGAAAATGAACCCGGAAAGTATTTTTTAATACCTGAATTTCCTCACTTTGATTTTATAATTTTGGCAGCCATGAAAGAGCCGTACACCCATCAGGAGCTTGTTGATTCTCTGAAAACCTTACCGGTTGTTCAACTCGTAAGCACTATTCCCATGGACGGTCTGAAGTCTAAAGCCAATTTTATCTTCTGATCAAATGCTGCTTTCTTTTTTTTTAGACACTACTCAATACGCCATATCCTAAATCTATGTTAGAAAGATCATCGTACAACAAGACGAAGATTGTTGCCACCGTAGGCCCTGCATCAAATTCAAAGGAGATGCTCAGGGCATTGATTCACGAAGGGGTGGATGTCTTTCGCCTGAATTTTTCACATGGTTCCCATGAAGATCACCTGAAAGTCATTCACTTCGTCAGAGAATTAAATCAAGAGCTGGGAACCAATGTTTCGTTGCTTCAGGACCTCCAGGGGCCGAAAATCCGGGTTAATGAGATGCAACCCAATATCGTCATCGAACGAGGCCAGGAACTTACCATCACCACCCGTGAACTTCTGGGAAACAATGAAGTTGCCAGTACATCCTATAAGACACTCCCCAAAGACGTCAAGACCGGCGATATCATTCTGGTAGATGATGGCAAGATCGAATTGAAAGTACGGGAAATCCGCGATGATGAAGTCGTCACCGAAGTAGTTTATGGCGGCCCGCTAAAGTCACGCAAGGGAATTAACCTGCCCTTTACCAAAGTTTCCGCCCCGTCGTTAACCGACAAGGATCTCAAGGATCTTGAATTCGGAATGAAAAACGATGTTGACTGGATTGCCCTGTCTTTCGTGAGAAAGGCTGCGGATATCCATTCCATGCGCGCAATCCTTGAAAAGAATAATTCAAACTCCAAAATCGTAGCCAAAATCGAGAAGCCGGAAGCACTGAGTAATATCGATGATATCATCGCTGCAACTGATGCGGTAATGGTAGCCAGGGGCGACCTGGGCGTTGAAATCTGGCTCGAGGAGGTCCCTATGGTTCAGAAGATGCTTATCGAGAAATGTAATCGTCAGGGGAAACCTGTGATCGTCGCTACGCAGATGATGGAAAGCATGATCGAAAACCCCAGACCCACGCGCGCCGAGACCAACGATGTGGCCAATGCGGTAATGGATGGCGCGGATGCCCTCATGCTTTCCGCTGAAACAGCTGCAGGCAAGTACCCCATCGAAGTGATCCGGAGTATGGTTCGTACCATCTCATCGGTGGAAAAAAATCCGGGCATCTACTTCCGCTTCCGCGAGGTTGACGCCGCTTCTCCAATATATGTTAACGATAGCCTCGTTCTGGCGGCGTGTAAACTCGCAAAAGATGTCGGAGCCAAAGCCATCGTTGGAATGACTTCGTCGGGGTATACGGCCTTCAAATCTTCGTCTCACCGGCCAGATGCCAACATCTTCGTATTCACAGGCAATAACAGCCTCATCAATAAAATGAACCTTGTCTGGGGAACGCGCGCCTATCACTACGACAAGACCGAGTCAACGGATGATACCATTGCTGATGTCGAGTCTATTTTGAAGAAGGAAGGACACGTTCAGAGCGGCGACAAGTTTATCTTCCTGGCGAGCATGCCTATACATGAAAGGGCCCGGACAAATACGCTCAAGATCAACGTGGTGAAATAGTTTCAGATTTCAGAAATCAGAAATCTGAAATCAATTTAGGCTCGACCAGGATTACCTCTTCCCGTTCAACGACCATGGCGCCAGCCGGATCGCCTTTCCGCTTTCTTACCCACTTCTTCGGTGTGACAATCACCGGACAAAGCGTTTCTGTTTTTCTTTTTGAGTTATACGCAGCCAGTTGGGCAGCCCGTTCTATTACGTCTTTCGGAAATTTCTTCCCAGACTGATACTTAATCAGCACATGTGAACCGGCTACATCTTTAGCGTGAAGCCATAAATCTTCCTTGTAACCATGGCGGAGCGTTAGCTCATCGTTTTGCTGGGCGTTCTTTCCGACCAGTATCCGAAAACCAGCGTAGATAAACTCGTGGTATGGCAGCCGGTCATCCGACTCCTCCTGCTTCACTGTCTGAAGGTGGCCGAAGGTTCCGCGAAGCGACTTCAGGTCATCAAATTGCCGCACCTGTTCAAGCTGACGCTTGAGATTTTCAATCTCACGCTCCTTGGTTTGAAGTGATGTCTGAATACGTTCGATCTCAAGATGCTGATTCTTGGCCTTTCGATAGAACAACGCGGCGTTGGCCTGCGGCGAAAGATCCTTTTTTAGCTTTATGTCTACAAGGAGATCAGGGTGGTAGAAATCCGGAAATGAAACCAATTCAACGCCCTGGCGGATGGCATGAAGGTTTGCCATGATAAGATCAGCCCACAGTCTGTAATTTTGTTCCTGCTCGATGGTGGCAAGCTTGTCGAAATTCTTCTGGTAATATATTTCGCTTCCTTTGAGACGAGCATTTAGTATTGATGTGAGACGGTTCTTTTCCTGTTCAAGGCCTGACAAACGCGTAAACACGGAGAAGAACGCATTGGCAATTTCAATTTCATCTCCGGTAAGTTTTTCGCTTTCCTGGAAAGGCAGCAGGCTCAGATGAGGTGTTCCTTTGATGTGGACAATACAATAAGACGGGTTTCGCAGGATTGTTAGCGTGTTCTGAAGCAGTTTCCATTTGTCATCCGGATTCATTTCGGAAAACCCGTTTTCGTTAAGGTAAAGCCATACTACTTTTCCAAAAGTGAAGTACACTTTCGCCAGGTCGCCGATGTATTGAAGAAACGTTTCAAAGGTCCAGTCGATTTCACGGTCAAGTTGGTCCAATACTATGTCGCGTGTAACGGTAACGTTACTTCTGAATGATCTGACAACTTCCGTTCCCTCAAGGCTGACGATGTTGCTTCGGTTGCCATGCATTTGGAATAATAGTGATTTATGTTCTTCAAGAAGAAGCGCAAAGCTTCGTTCGTTGGCAAACTGTCTTATTCCAAGCACGCGGTATCCGATGATTTCGGCAAAGAGGTCGACGCTGTTTTTTCTTGCCCGCTGAAACGTTGATGGAAACGACAGGTGTGAATAGCCCGCACCAAGACTTGCTTTGACGAAAAAAGGTTCACGGTGTGTTTCAAACCGAATAACCAACTCGTCTTTGTTTTGGGAGAAGCATTCTGAAATGATCGTACCAGTCAAGACATCTTGCAATGTTTGGGTAAGCTTCGCGAGAAAAAAGAAGTTGTTATGCACGGGACTGACAGGTCAATAGGCGAAGTACGCAAATATTCCGGAATCAGAAGCTGGTTTCAATTTGCAGTCCGTCAAATGCGAGCCAGACGTTTTCAGGTAATTCCGTTGAAACGTCACGGTGTAACCCGAGGCGGTGGCTGATGTGCGTGAAATAGGTATTCCCTGGTTTGATGGCCTCAACAATATCAAGTGCCTCCTGCAGACTGAAATGGGAAATGTGCCATTCACGCTGAAGTGCATTAAGTACCAGTATCTCGGTGCCCTGCAATCGTTCCAGGGTTTCTCCGGAGATGAAGTTAGCATCGGTGATATAACTGAAGTTCCCGAACCGAAAACCGAAAACCGGCATTTTCAAATGCATCACCGGGAGAGGCAGAACCGGTATCCCGTTGATCTCGAAGGGTTGATCGTTAATTTCGTTTAATTGTAGCCGGGGTATACCCGGATAAGCGTGTTTCTCAAAGGCATAGGAGAAGTCCCCCTGCAATTGTTGAAGGGTGGCTTCGCTGCCATAGACGGGCATATCCATCTGTTGCTTGAAATTATATGCCCGGACATCGTCAAGCCCTCCGGTGTGATCGCGGTGCGCATGAGTAAATATCACGGCATCGATACGCGCAATATTTTCACGGAGCATCTGGGTACGAAAATCAGGTCCAGTATCTATGACGAAGCTCTTGCCATTAATTTCCAGATGTATTGAGGTGCGGAGGCGCTTGTCACGGAAATCAAGGGAGCGGCAGACTTCGCATTCGCAGCCAATGACCGGAACACCCTGAGAGGTTCCCGTACCAAGAAACGTTATGGTCAAGCCGCTTCAGATTGATGTTGTAAGAGTTCTTCGTACAATTTTGCACTTTTTTCCGTAAAACGGGTCGGATCGAGTTTCACTCCTTTAAGAATTTCGAGCAGCGCGTTTATTTTTCCTTCCGTAGTGAAGAACTTGTTGATTATCATGATCTTCTGATCTTTCAGCAGGCAATATCCCGACTTGAAATTTCCTTTCTCATAACGGAGTGTGTAGTCGGATTCGGCGATCAAATCCTCGAGTTTGGTAAGAAACGAAACAGTGTATTTAATCATGATCTGCGGTTTTCCGGTCCGAAAGTTAATAATCCTCGTTCGAATTCCCTGAGCCGGTCTTCAAATATTAAAACACCAAAAAAGAGCAAAAAGCACGTTGATTTTACTGCGCCGGAATGTGGTATTTTGCAGCAAATGCAAGAAGTGTCATTCCGGAAAACGCTTATCGTAATCGTCGGGCCAACTGCGGTGGGCAAGACGTCGCTGGCAATCGAGGTGGCCCGGCACTTTGATACTGAAATCGTGTCGGCGGATTCCCGCCAGGTATTCCGCGAACTGCAGATCGGTACCGCCAAGCCTTCGCCAACAGAGTTGGCTGAGGCACACCACCATCTGATAAACACTCACTCCATTCATGATCCCCTGGATGCGGCTGCCTTCGGAACAGAGGCGTTGACGGTAATCAATAACCTGTTCACCCAGCATCGGTTCGTCGTATTGTGTGGCGGCTCGGGACTTTATGTCAAGGCGGTCCTTGATGGCTTCGATGAAATCCCGGACATTCCACCTGGTGTGCGGGAAGATATTCTGGCACAATATCAAACCTCCGGGCTAACATGGCTGCAGGATAGGATGCGGGCCCTTGATCCGGAACATTTTCAATTGATAGATCAAAACAACCCCCAGCGGTTAATGCGTGCCCTGGAGGTGAAGATAGGGACCGGTAATTCCATCGCCAGCTTCCGGCAGAATAAATCCTCGCGGGAACATCCCTTTGATGTGATTATGATCGGTCTTGATTTGCCACGGGAAGAGCTGTTTCAGCGGATCAACGAACGCATGGATGCCATGATCGAGGAGGGACTTTTCGAGGAGGCGCGGGAATTCTGCCCATTGAAGCATTTGAATGCGCTGCAGACCGTAGGCTACCAGGAAATCTTTGGGTATTTCGACGGCATGTACGATCGTGAAGAAGCTATACGTTTGCTGAAGCGTAATTCGAGGCGTTATGCGAAACGTCAGCTTACCTGGTTCCGCCGTGATCCGCGGGTAACATGGTATTCGCCGCACAACACCGATGCGATCATCGAGTTCATTGCCCGTGAAACAAGGAATTGAAGCCGGAACCTTTTAATATTGCGCAGAATCTTCCAACGTGAGCGAAAAGAAAGTATTGATCATCACCTATTATTGGCCACCATCCGGTGGAAGCGGTGTGCAACGCTGGCTCAAATTCGTGAAGTATTTACCGCAGCTCGGGGTGACTCCCTATGTATTCACTCCTGAAAATCCTTCATTCGATTTGCGCGACGACTCGCTGATGAAGGACGTTCCTGCGGAAGCCGAAGTGATCCATTTTCCTATCTGGGAACCATATGGTATTTTTTATCGTGTGGGCGGGGCATTTGGTCAGAAAGGGAACAAACCCGCCGATGTTGGGCCCGGCCAAAAAGGTGGCCTGTTCAAAGATGTGACAACCTGGATGCGGGGAAATCTGCTAATCCCTGATCCGCGTGTCTTCTGGGTTAAACCGTCTGTAAAATTTTTGCACGATTTTATTCGCGACAACGAAATCAATACCATTATCACGACAGGTCCGCCGCATAGCGTTCACATGATTGGTTATCACCTCAGACGAAAGAACCTGCAGCTTAAATGGATGGCCGACTTCAGAGATCCGTGGAGTGAGTGGGGATTTCTCGATACCCTGAAAGTTAGCAAGCTCGGCCGACGGATGCATAAGCGACTGGAATCCCGTGTCCTTAAGACCGCCGATATTATTACTACTGTCACGCCGTTTTATGTGAAGCGTTTTGAGATTCTTTCCGGGCGTAAAGTTCATCTGCTTACCAATGGTTATGACGAAAGCGATTTCCTGGAACTCGCGCCCCAGAGAACGTCAAAATTCGTCATAAGGCATGTGGGTATCGTTAACGAAAAATGTGATCCACGACCATTCATGCGGGCACTGAAAGAAATTGCCATAAATGACAGCGAGTTTCACGGTAATGTAATCGTAGACTTTACAGGAGAAGTAGACTCCGGATTCAGGGCATTTGTGGAAAGCGATCCATTGCTCCGGGAGATTACCGTTTTTACCCCTACCGTTCCACATAAAAAACTGATCGATCTGTATAATCATTCCACCCTTTTACTATTGATTTTGGAAGGCTACAAAGATGCCGAAGGATATATGCCGGGAAAACTGTTTGAATATCTGGCCACAGGTCTGCCGATTCTTGGTGTGGGCCCGGAGGGGGATGC
>JAEZEH010000100.1 GCA_023417785.1 Bacteroidota bacterium | reverse complement strand
TGCTATCCTGTGTTCGTAGGGCTCCCCTCGCCGGATTATATACCCAAGACTTCTCTTTCCGAGGCATATGCCTTATGGCGAAGTTTTCATGCGGAGGATTCTGTAATAGGAGCCGTAACCATCCCCGAAAGACACGCGATGCTTAAGGATGAACCGGTTCGTATTCTGGATAAAACTTCGAATGGCGTTTCATTCTTTGTATCACAGTGTGTGTTTCACGTTGATTACGCTACGCAAATGCTGGATGATCTGGTTCAGACATGCCGTCAGGAGAATCGTGAAATCCCTACCATTATATTTACGCTTACTATTTGTGGTTCCGTAAAAACGCTGCAGTTTCTTGAGTGGCTCGGAATTTATCTTCCGGATGCGATCCGCCAGGAGCTTTCGGCCAGTACCAAGCCCGTTGAGTGTTCCCTGCGAATCGCTACGGAGATCGCCTCTCAACTTACTGCCTGGTGCCGCGAGCGCGCCATTCCATTCGGCTTCAATGTGGAGAGTGTAGCTGTGCGAAAAGAAGAGATAGAAGCATCGTTTGCGCTTGTGAACAAACTTCAGCGTCTTCTTACCGATTGTGGACTGCGCCCCGAGCCCGCGTTACCGAGACAGAAGGCTGCAACGTAAATCGGGCGCGTCTCAGTCGGAGTTACGAAGAACAGGATTAGTTGCTTTCTACCCAAAAATCCCAGGAACCGTTGGATTGATGACGCAACAACATGCCACGGCCGCTTTCCGCATGCGGAAGGCCAGTCACAAAATACTCGGGAAACTTGACACTCTCGATGTAGAACGTTCCATTGCTTCCCTTGTGATAAATAAAGCGATTTGCAGGGCTCGCATCACTGGGACTGGCAAGATTGCTGACTTTTATGAATCGCTGCTTCACGTTCGCTCCCGGGTGCCAGGCTGAATCGATTGACCAGTAGGCACCGTTTCCGTTGTGAATGAGTACACCTTTGCCGGAAGTCGGCAACATGATCGTCCATTTTTTTGTGTTGTCATCGATGGGGTACTTCGGAGAATAATTGCTCGTCCGGACCGCGGTTCCCTCCGCAGCAACGTACACGGTATCCAGATCATAGTTTCTTGTGAACAGATATCCATTTTTCGGCCAGACTTCGCCTTTAGGGGCGGAATCCTCACAGGAGAACGCAAACACTATTGAAAACACTGGAATAATAAGACGAAGTACGTGGGCTTTCATAACGTTTTTTGTTTCGGTGAAATAAATTGATAGTACTCCGTCAAAGATCGACGCTTTGGCAATACCGCGCAGTCACATGATGATGTGAGTCAACAGGCACCGGGGAAGCATTTAAGATATTTCGTCCAGCCGCCGATATTCCTTGAAAATGTTTATAAGCCCTTCACGTGTTTTAAAACTGAGTCTGTTTCGCCGGGCATATTTCTTCAAAGGTTTGTAGTACGGACCCAGATACTTCTTCACCAGTTGATGGTCCTCCTTTTCGATGGAAAGTTTCTCCCGATCGCGAAAAGTGTCTTTGATGTGGTCATACCTCGTTATAAGATATGATGCGATGTTTCCGGTGTCATCAATGAAATAGATGGTTTCGGTATAGGTCTTCATCACATTTGTCGGGGGTTTGTTCACCACGGTATTGACACCTGTCATCGGATTAACAGAAATAGTAGGTATCTGATCCATGAAGCTCCGGCCGGGATGGTGGCGCAGGCGAGCCAGACCTGATAGAATAGCAAAGGTTTCTTCTTCTATCAAAACTTCAAAAAAGTAAAACCGCTCCGGCGAAGTTTTGTACTCTCTGTACGGCAATGAAAGGAACGTTCTGAGGCCAAGCGCGGGGTCGAAGAATTCAAAGCGTTCTACTTCGGCAGGAGTTAAGAACTTTGATTCGCCATTTTTGTTAAGTGACGAAATACGTTCCTGATCATAGAAACGCAGGCCACCCTTAATCACCGCTCCGTTATCGAGTACGATTGTTCCATAGTTTAGCGCAGGTGCGTCGGACTCGCCCATGCGCTGGGCTTCCGCAGGTATCGCGCATGCGGTTAGTATCAGTAAAACTTTGATTGGTTGGCGCGCCAGAAATACGAGTGCAGTAAAGAATAAAGATACGGTCAGCACAACGCGGGACGCCTTCGGTGTTTTTGAGGTTAGGAGCATTTCGGAAAAACGGATCGCCGAAAGTTACCCATTTTTAAATGCCAACGTGCAAAGTTGCGTCCTGTTATTCCGGAATCTCAGCCGGTTTATTGTGGGACTGATTCTTTGGGCGTTCCCCCTTCCCGCACTCAACCGCCACGGACGGGGTCGCACTCTCCGCACTCGCCGACCACCCCGCATGCCACTTCGGGCTCAAACAATTGCTGCGATTGCTAACGCGTGGGCTATGCTTCATGAATTAGTGTGCGCCATAGAACACCCGATCAACGTCTCGCGTCAGCGGAACACCCGATGAGTGTCACCCGTCAGGGGACGCTGATCCTATCGTGGACTGCTATACTTCGATGGAACTGCATTCGGCGCCGTACCCCCGAACGACGTTCCTCGGATAGCTCCGTATTCCATCCAACATCAGCGTCCACGCCCTCTTGCGCAAACCGCCACTTCGCGCGTGACGCTGATGGGGTGTTACGGCGTCAGGGGACGCTGATCATATCGTGGACTGTTGTGCTTCGATGGAACTGCATTCAGCGACGTACTCCCGAACGCCGTTCCTCGAATGGCTCCGTATTCCATCCAACATCAGCGTCCAGGCCCTCTCGCGCAAACCGCTCCTTCGCGCGTAACTCGAGCTTTTCGTTTACGTTGTGCATCGATGGATTATAGCTGCCTCTTTTTCCAAGGCTTCAGGAAAATCAGCGCCAACCGTGAAATCAGAAAAATTATCATCCCATATATTGCCGTGATCATTGCGACACGCAGGCCACCCATAATCACATTTAATGGTAACGTTGTATCCGTTTTCGCCAGGTATCCTAAAGCCTGGAAAAGGCCGAGTGACGTACTAAGAACACCCCAAACCAACGCAAGCAATGACACATGGTGGATGAGTTGAAAATAGTTGTCCGTACCAATATGCTTTCCGTATCTCTTATAAAGGGCATAGCCCATCAATCCAAGGTTTGTAATGAGCAAAATTGAAAGGGGCACCATGTACTGTACGCCACCTTCTATGTGTAAATTGATCATACTTAAAGTTTTGTTTAAAATTGAACTTGAACAAGTTTAGGAGAAATCTTTTTCCGTTGCTGTAATTTGATGCAGGTGGGCTATGAGGTTTGGGTTATTGCCGTTTCCGAAGTGGTTTTGTTGAAAGGGTGCCGAATCAGGTTGAAAAGGGTACCTGGTGGCCAGATTCGGAATTTTATTTTATCTTTTTCCCGGGTATGCCGCGACTGGAGCTTTTTCTCGATAACGTCTTTTCGAAACAACGCTGGGTGATCCATGCCGTCTTCTGGACTGCTGTGTTGACCTGGTATGTATTGTTCTTCGGCAGGCAAAACAGCAATTATCTTCAGACGTTTTTTTTTGTGGGATTGCTTATGCCTGTTACGATAGGCACTTCGTATTTCTTGAATTACTTCCTTGTACCTCGTTATCTGATCACCGAGAGGTATGGGCTGTTTGTGTTGTATCTTGTCTACACCCTTATCGGTGCGATCTTTCTTGAAATGCTGATTTCGGTTCTGACGTTGATTATGGTCGCCGAATTCAACATCAGAAATATGAGCCCGGCTTCTATCGACCTGTTCTTCTTACTCACCTCCCTGCTATCCGTGGTGTTCCTTGCACTCGCAATCAAGCTATTGTTACATTGGCGTAGCTCAAGGGAGGATTACAATAGGCTAATGCTTGAGAAAATGGAAGGGGAATTACGTTTCCTCAAGACGCAACTGAACCCTCATTTTCTGTTCAATACCCTGAATAATCTGTATTACCTCACCCTTGAAAAATCCGACCTCGCGCCGAAGGCTGTTCTCCAGCTCAGCGAAATGCTGGATTACGTTTTACATTCGGTGGAAGATAAATTTGTTTCGATAGACCAGGAGTGGCACCAGCTCAATAATTATATTGAACTTGAGTCGCTGCGATATCAGGATCGCCTTTCGGTGGAAGCCAGATTGACTGGCAATGTGCAAGGTCACGTTATTCCGCCGATGCTGCTTATAACGCTTATGGAAAATGCATTCAAACACGGTGTGGCAAGTGCAAAAGGAACATCATGGATTAAAGTGGAGGTTGAGTGCATGGCCGACCAGATTTCAGTTTTGTTGCGAAATTATGTCGGTCAGCAAAAAGCTACGGCCAAAGGAATTGGTCTTAAGAATTTGCGGGCACAGCTCGACCTCCTGTATCACGACAACTATGAGTTGATAACAAACGATACTAACTCACAGGAGTTTTTGGTCACATTAATGTTAAAAAAAAATGAAAGTCCGGTGCCTCGTAGTAGATGACGAACCCCTGGCGAGAAAGCTGATTATTTCGCATATCGCCAGAATTGATACGCTGGAATTCGTTGGAGAATTCGGAGATGCGTTTACGGTGAATGATTTTCTCCGGCATCAGCCTGCGGATCTTTTGTTCCTGGACATCGAAATGCCGCAGATGAATGGATTCGAATTCCTTGGATCCCTCACCAATCGCCCTGCTGTTATTATTACCACCGCGCATCGGAATTTTGCCCCTGAGGCATTCGAGTTCGACGTGGTTGATTATTTGCTGAAGCCGATTTCTTTTGAACGCCTTTTCAAATCGGTAAATAAGTTTCTGGATCGGAATCCGCGCGGAGCGAAGAATATCATCGAAAATGAAGAGGGCCTTTTTATCTACGTGAAAGCTGACCGGAAGATCCATAAGATAT
>JAEZEH010000080.1 GCA_023417785.1 Bacteroidota bacterium | reverse complement strand
GAAACGGCAGGAGTATCGGCTATCGCATTCAATCTGGGTCTTACCGCTACGAGTTATTATTTCGATAATATCGAAGTAACGAAGTACAATCCCGATGGCGGCGGAACCCAGGTTATTGAGAAAACCCCTGAAGAAAAAGAGGAAATTATTTACGGCGAACTCGAACGTTGGATCGCCGGGATGATGGAAGTATCCAAAGATCATGTTAAGGCGTGGGACGTTGTAAATGAACCAATGGATGATGGTCAACCCTATGAACTTAAGTCAGGCGTGGGCAGAGAACTTGCAGCCGATGAGTTCTACTGGCAGGATTACCTTGGTTACGATTACGCTGTCGATGCGTTTAAACTCGCTGCCCAATACGGAAACAGCGACGACAAATTATTCATCAACGACTATAACCTCGAGTACAACCTCGACAAATGCAAAGGCTTGATTGAATATGCAGAATATATCGAAAGCCAGGGCGGACGCGTCGATGGCATAGGAACGCAGATGCACATCAGTATCGACTCCGATAAGGATAAGATCGTCGAAATGTTTGAACTCCTCGCGGCCACCGGAAAACTGATAAAGATTTCGGAACTTGATATTGGTGTTGCCGGAAAGAAGACAGACACTGCAACCGACGAGGATTACCTCGCCCAGGCTGAAATGTACAAGTTCGTCTTTCAAAAGTATCTGGAAATAATTCCTGCGGCCCAGCAATATGGTATAACCCTTTGGAGCCCCAAAGACAGCCCTGCGGGCTCGTCATGGAGGGCAGGCGAACCGATTGGGGTCTGGACTGAAGGTTACGACCGGAAACGGGCCTATGGTGCGGTAGCCGATGCGTTAGGCGGGGCGGATTAACCCGTCCGACTTAACTTAGGAACTGCTGCGTTCCTGAACAAAATGCGTGAATCCCGAAGTGTCCCAAACTGTGCGGCGCCTCGGGATTTTCTTTTCATGGTGCATTTCCCGCGTGGTCTCTGCCGCACGACGCGCGGCTGTGTCCCTTTTGCAGCAGCGATCTTTTTATCGGAGAATTTCAATCCGGTAAACGCTGGCTAAAACTGCCGTGCAATGATTGAGGGTAATCAACAATTGATACTTTGTACTTCAAGGATTGTCAGTTCAACGCCAGGCCTGGGCACTTAGGTACCAGCATTACCAGCCTTTCGACTTTGATCCATGAACTCTGTAGGTGATACACCGTAAAACTCTTTAAATGAATTCGAAAAATGAGCAACATTCGTAAACCCTACTGCAAACGCGACCTCGGAAATATTGTAGTGCTTTTCCGTTAGCAGCTTCCCCGCTTGTTGTAAGCGGACATTACGGATCAGGTCACGGGTAGACTGATTTGTAAGTTCCTTCAACTTGCGATGCAGATGGACCCTGCTTATACCGATTTCCTGCGCAAGCATCTCAACGCTTAACGCAGGGTTAGCCAGATTTTCATTGATAGTATGCATTACCTTTCCCATCAACTTTTCATCGGGTGATTTTATTTCGATGTCCGAGATCTTGTCATTTTGCTTTTGCTTTCCGGAATAATTATTCCGCAAAAGTTCACGGTTTCGAATGATGTTTTGTACCGTTTTCCGTACCAATTCGATATTAAACGGTTTTACAATGTAAGCATCCGCACCAATGCCCAGCCCTTCGATATTGGCTTGTTCATCTTTCCTTGCTGTGAGCAGAACGACGGGAATATGGTTGATGTTCACATTCTGTTTTACTTTCCGGCACAGCGTTATTCCGTCCATCTCCGGCATTACAATATCTGAGATGATCAGGTCGGGGTTGTGTTTCAAAATAAAGGACAGGGCTTCTTTTCCGTCAGCACATTTTGACATGTGATAATCCGCGCCCATTTCGACGCACAGATATTCCCGGAGCCCTTTGTCATCATCGACGACCAGCACGCGATGTTTGTTTCTTGCTTTCACTTTCACCTCAGGTTGAGACAGTTGTTGAGGGCTGATCTGTTGAACCGGTTCCTGATCAACAGGAAGGTCATGATCCGGTAAGAGATCTTCTGGATTCAGATGATCCTTTCCAAGGGGAAGCGACATAACAAAGCGGCATCCGGGCCCGCTGCTATTGTTCTCCGCCCAAATGGAACCCTGATGAAGCTCAACGATGGATTTGGTCAGGTGCAATCCGATGCCAGTTCCTTCCCGGAAGGATTGTCTGCTCTCGCGAGTCTGATAGAAGCATTCGAAAACCTTTTTCAACTCGCCCTCCGGGATTCCGATCCCCGTGTCGGCGATCGTAATACGAAAAGATTTCCTTGATTCCGTGGCAGGCGTATGATTGCCTTCTTCCACACTAAGATGCACGCTTATATCCCCGTTGTCCGGCGTGAACTTGAGCGCGTTTGAAAGTATATTCAGGATCACCTTGTCGAAATTGTCCGGGTCGATATACGCCGGTAACTTTTTCATATCGTGCGTATACCGAAGGTTGATCCTTCTTGAATGTACCTCTTCCTTGAACGCAAGGCACATCTCACGAAGGAAGGATACCATTTCCATCTCCCGAAACTTAAGCGTCATCTGGCCCTTGTCAATCTTTTGAACATCCATCAACTGATTGATGAGGTGTAGGATGCGATCAGAATTCTGATTCATTGTAAAGTAGGCCCGCTGTCGCTCTCGATCTTTGTCTTTGAGTATCAACTTTTTCAAGGGACTTATTATCAGCGACATTGGTGTGCGTATTTCATGGGCGATGTTGATGAAGAATTGCAGTTTCGCCTCATGCATTCGCTTCGCCTGTTTGTGCTCAAGCATCTTTCTCTTCGTGCGCTGGCGCTGACGTGCCTGCTGTATGAAGATGAAAAGAATGGTTAAAAGTGCGACCGCGTATATCACCTTCGCGGTCGTTGAGAAATACCATACAGGGTGAACCACTACGGAAATCAGTTTAGAATCCGAATAAGTATTGTAATCCCTGGCTCTCACTTTGAAAATATACGCGCCGGGATTCAGATTACTGAACGTTACGTTGTTCGTTCCAGGCGGAAGTGTGATCCAATCGCTTGAATTCTCAAGTTTATACAAATAGGTGATTCGTTCAGGGTTAGCAAACTCCATCGACGAAAATTCTATCGTAAACGAATTGTCTTTCTCTGAAATCTGAAATGTATCCGACTCCATTACTGAAGCAGTTACAATGGGATAGGCCTCGGATTTCATGCCTTTGGTTACAGGCCTATTATGAACGTAAAAACCGGTAATAAAAACGTCAAGGGTTTTATTTTCGGTTGTAATTTCCCGCGGATCGAAAAGTGTGATTCCGTTGATCCCGCCGAACGCAATCGTGCCGTCGTTGTCCACATGGGTTGCGCTTCTCGAGAATTCGTTACCCTGCAGGCCGTCGTCAGCATAATAGTTGACAAAATTTCCTGATTTCAAACTTAATTTGGAGATGCCGTAATTGGTGCTGATCCAAAGATTATTTAAGGCGTCTTCCTGAATAGCACAAATCACGTTACTGGGCAATCCATCGTCAATAGTATACGTTTTATAATTGCCGGAGCTTTTGTCGAATGAGATAAGGCCATCGGAAGTCCCCACCCACAGTGTTCCATGCTGGTCTTCGTTTATTACACTTACCATCGTGCCTGGAAACAAGCGATTGACACCGAACGCGGAGTTGAAGCTTCGCGTTTTCAGATCCAGACAGCCCAGGCCATCTACCGTACCAATGAACAGTTTGTCATCCATACCTGCATGAAGCGAATACAGCCAGTTACTATGCAGGGTGTTGGCATGGTCGCCATAATCAGCACCCTGCGGAGCGAGGTAGTGGTCTACCTGGAGGGTGACCAGGTTCATACAAT
>JAEZEH010000040.1 GCA_023417785.1 Bacteroidota bacterium | reverse complement strand
GCCCTCGTCATTACTATAATGGTTGTCTATTTCGGTGTGCTGATCGGTATTTCGATCCTTACCTCCCGTGGAGCAGATACCACCACGTTTTTTACCGCTAACCGACAGTCGCCGTGGTATCTCGTCGCATTTGGAATGATCGGCGCTTCTTTGTCGGGCGTCACTTTCATCAGCGTGCCGGGGAATGTTGGTAAAACGGAATTCAGCTACTTTCAAATTGTTCTCGGATACCTTGTCGGATACTGGGTGATCATGGGAGTACTTATGCCGTTGTATTACCGGCTCAACCTGGTTTCGATTTACACGTATCTTGAACAACGTTTCGATTTCTGGTCTTATAAAACCGGCGCGTTTTTCTTCCTCATTTCGCGCACATTGGGTTCAGCATTGCGTCTTTATCTTGCAGCTACCGTACTCGACCTGTTCCTGTTTCGCGCCTGGAATGTGCCTTTTTTTGTAACGGTAGCCACCACCATTCTTCTCATCTGGCTCTATACGTTCAAGGGCGGCATAAAAACCATCGTGTGGACCGACACGTTTCAAACATTCTTTCTTATCTCCGCAGTATGCATAACGGTGTGGCAGATCTCCGATTCCCTGGGATGGACGCTGAGCGATCTTCCTCGAGTTGTCGGCGAAAGTGATTATTCAAAAATGTTCTTTTTTGACGATCCGACATCGCGGCTCTACTTCTGGAAGCAGTTTCTCGGTGGGGCATTCATCACCATCACGATGACAGGTATGGATCAGGAAATCATGCAGAAAAACCTCACTTGCAAAAACATTGGCGAAGCCCAGAAGAATATGTTCTGGTTCAGCCTTATTATGGCAATCGTTACTGTTCTTTTCCTCGTGCTGGGGGCGCTGCTTTATCTTTATAGTCAAAACCGTGGTATACCCCTTCCGGAATACTCCGACGAATTGTTTCCGCGACTGGCTTTCGGTGAACTGGGGCTTGCCGTGGGTATTTTCTTCCTGCTTGGGATTACCGCTTCGTCTTACGCCAGCGCCGACTCCGCACTCGCCGGATTGACGACATCATTTTGTATCGATTTTCTCAATTTCAAAAGAAAGGATGAGAAGCAAAAGAAGCGTGAGAAACTGCTTGTGCATATCGGGTTCTCGCTTTTGTTCCTTGTGGTAATCGTGGTGTTCAAGGCGATAAATGAGCGAGCTGTTATCGACGCCGTGCTCAACGTAGCCGGATATACTTACGGACCATTGCTTGGACTTTTTGTGTTTGGAATATTTACCCGCCGGCCTGTCCGGGATCGTTGGGTCCCTGTTGTGTGTATTCTTTCGCCGGTGCTATCATATTTGATCGCTACCAATTCAGCGACGCTGATGCCCTGGTATGGCGTTATGGGGATTGAAGTCTTGATCCTCAATGGTCTGATCACCGTCGCAGGGCTGTTTCTGACTTCGATCGGCGTTGCGCGAAAAGCCGAAGTTCAATAAAAAGGAAAGGGCCGCCTCTGTACGAAACGGCCCTTTTCCCCGATTAAAACCAACCCCACTATGTTTTGCTGTCGAACAGCGCGTGAGATTTCACCACCAATGGTTATCGATTTTTCTCACGAACCGGGATAGGCACAAGCCCCCTTACTGCATCACCAATCTTTCTTAATCCGTTGAGGGCCACATAGGAAACCAGCGCTAATCCGATTATCCAGGAGAAAATCAATAATATGTATTCTTGCATGCGGACCACAGTTGCGAAAGGTGTGCCATTTTCGTGAAATCGGGCAGAAAGGCCCGGAAAACGGGTTATTAAGCCCCGGAAATTCCTGATTTGGGAGAAGGGAATCTGAAATTGGGTCAAAGACCTAACTCGCCGGCCGGATCCCAGAAGATATCCGTGAATCCCTGGATCTGGTCTTTACTGACTTGAATGCCTTCCTTTTTTAATCGTCGTTCCATTTCTTCGGGAGGATGAAAATGGTGTTTACCGGTTAATAAACCGATTCTGTTTACAACGCGATGAGCGGGAACATCGGCAGGGCAGCCATTCATCGCCCAGCCCACCATTCTGGAGCTCGATTTTGCGCCCAGGTACGAGGCTATGGCTCCATACGTAGTAACCCGGCCCTTTGGAACCAATCTTACTACTTCGTAAACATTTTCAAAAAAACTGTCATTCGACTTCTTTTTGTTGACCGGCATAGGTACACGGGCTGAAGGATGTTAAATTTACGGCCGATTTCAAATTGAACAACTGATACGTGAAGTATATCGTTTTTTTTGCTCTGTGTTTAGGATTTTTTTATCAGGCGTATGGGCAGCCTACGATCATTTTTCCGGAAAAACAGGGGTGGAATGTTGTCCGAGAAAACGAAACCCTTTCTTTCCAGGTAAAGGCTTCGGGCTCAGCCCATTTCTCCATAGAGGGGGCGGATGGCCTGGGAATTACGTTCGATTCGTTAGGGAACTTTGCGTGGAAACCCGGTTTTGATTTCGTCGACCGCGTTGCCCTGCAAAAAGATATCTCGTTCATATTTGAAGCGCGTTATTCAGACACCAGCAGCGTGCGAAAGCCCATGACGTTCACGGTCATTCACGTTAATCGCCCGCCAGTAGTGGAAGAGTTGCCGGTGTTTTATGTCCGCCAGGCCAGTCAGAATGTTTATCAGATTCCAACGGAGTATGTATACGATCCTGACGGCGATCCGATTGTTTTCAAAAGCATACTTTCTCAAATGCCCGAAGGGTCAACACTTTCATCTAACGGGCAGTTTTCCTGGTCTCCCTCGCGGAATCAGTTTAACGCCATGAAAACACAACCCTATTCGGTTGACTTTCTGGTGCAGGATCAACCAGACAAGGCGGAGACCCAGGGAAAACTCCGCATCGCGCAAACGCAATTGGATCTGCCGCCGGAGCTTCTTATTGTTCCCGGCGACTCATTGTTCGTAATAAAGGAAGATGAACCTCTGAATCTGAAGATTTACCTGAGCGACCCCAACGGCGACGACAATGTTCGGAGTGCGGGGATGATCTCGGGTGATCCGAAAATCCCTCAAACAGTGTTAAAAGAAAATACCCCAGTGCAATACGAATTCACATGGACTCCGGGATACCACTATACCGATGACGCGCAAAAATTCTCGGAAACAGAAATTGTTTTCTTTGTACTGGATAGAACGAATAACCGGACCGAAAAGAAAATAAAAATCCGTGTTACGGATGCGGAGAACATGGTGGAGAAGGATGCACTTCAGTTTACGAAATACCGCAACAGCCTGGTTGGCGCCCTTATGTTGATAACCCAGCTTGATGAAAATCAGAAGAAACTCAATCAGGAGTATAAAAAAGCGCACAAAGGAAAGAAGAAACGTTCTGTGCTAAACGCATCTCTCGGTGCGGCGACCGGTATCTCCCCCGTTACACTTGAGCCTGATCAGTCCAAAGTAGTTTCCGGGATCGGTGGTACAACCGTGTTAACATTAGGCACTCTGGAGGCAACGGAAGTCATAGGACGTTCCAAGGAATCGATCATGGAAAAAATCCGGCTGACCATTGAGATCAGGAATAAACTGCAGTCGCAGGGCGATGACTTTAGCCGTAAATATTCGCTAAAGGCCCCGCGGCGCACGCTGGATTTCGAGAAAGACATTGACAAGCTCCGAACCGCCATGAACGATCAGCGCCTTGTTCTCCTTGAACTTGACGCTTACAAAAAGGGAAGAGCCCGGGTCGAAGACAGAGACATCAAAAAGGTGTTTATTGATTTTACGGAGGAATAGACGTAGCGAGAGTTAAGGGGGAGGGGGCAGGTGCCCATCCCCCCATCATCTTCATGCCATCTGCGCTACTGAATTGCCGTGTAGCGCCTGCGTTATCCATAAGAATTCTTCTGTAAAGGCGCTAACCGCTGAGTCGAATCGGTTGTCCAGCAATGCCCCCTGCCCATTAAATTTTTTTTCTACGTCGGAAACGACAAGCATTCGCGGAACGCCAATGCCAGCAATTGCAAACACCAGATGCTGAAGCTGAACCGCAGCGCGTATGCCTCCAAGGCTCCCGGGAGAGGCACTCACGATTCCAAAAACCTTTCGCTCCTGTCTGGCAAAGTGGTCAAGAAAATTTTTAAGTGCCGGAGAATACGAACCGTTGTATTCCGGCGTAACCAAAATGAAACCGTGAGCATCGAATACACGTCGGGCGATGTGCGAATGCGTTGACGGGGCTTCCTCCGCGTGATTCCACACCCGATCTACATAGGGGAGGTGGTGCTCGTCCATAGGGATTAATCCTGCGTCAATATGAGGTTCCTTCGAGAGGCGGTCATGGAGGTGGAGTGCTACACGCTTTGTGAGGCTTTGAGGTCTGGCACTTCCGGATATTATTTCTATTTTCATATGGTGCTACTTTTTATTGAAAGATTTGCCTGACAGGTGATTTGAATTCCCGGAGTCGCGCATGAATTAAGGCATCCAGGGAGAACTGACCTGCCCCGCTCAATGCGATGATCGATGACAGTCCTATTACCAACAGGTGATACTCAATTCCTTCACCGCCCTGTGTGCCGCTCCAGTTCATAAAAAAGCCATACTGGCCATGTGAGATTATCGCTCCTGCCATAATGATGATAAGCGAAACCGATAATAGGCGGCTAAAGAGTCCCGCAATCAGAGCGATCATCCCGATACTTTCTGCCAGTATGATTAGCACAGCCGCGAAATAAGGTAATCCAATCACGTCAGTAAAATAACTGGCAGATCCTTCGAAACCGTACCCGCCAAACCATCCAAATAGTTTCTGGGCGCCGTGAACTGCTATAATAGTTCCAAGCACAAGCCTGGCAATTAAAAGACTAAGGTTATGTGTCTGATTCATTTTGGTTCAATTGTTTGTATTTAGGTGCCGTAGAAAAACTGTTCTTTGATGATCTTGCCATCTTTCCAGTGTTGAACACTAACCTGGCTATACTTTCGGAGGCCCCATTCGCGGTGGGTGTAATCGTAATTCCAGATGACGAAGGAGACATCGTCGCCAATCCCGATTCCTTCGACCGATGCGCCACGAAACTCCTCGATGTTATTTAGAAATTGTATTTCGCGATCGCGGTTAGAACTTTTTCCCGTAACAGGAAAATTGTCGTTTTCCTGCATGACTACGTCATCATGATAGTACTTTTCAAAAGCGTCTAGCAAATTTCCGGCGATAACCATTTCATTAAGGTCCCGGAGAGATTCCTTGATTAATTCTGATTTCATTTTCTTTAAAAAATTTTGTGAATTTCGTTTGAAACGAATGCCGGCATTCACTGCACTGAATTTGAATCACCATGCTTCAGCATTTTCCATCTTCGTCTTTCAGGACTACTGATCAACGTAAGAGCTTAAGTTATATCTGATGAATGATGTTCTTGTCAGTACATAGCACATAACGGAAAGCCACTGAGGGAAGTGACATCACCCATGATAAGTAATTTCGTTAACATATGTTAACTGCCTTTCTGCATGGACCGCTTCCTTATCCGACTCAGGCTTTGGGGTGTGATTCCGAGAAATGAAGCGATTTGATGATTGGGGACACGTTGTTCTACTTGCGGATACCGTTCAACGAATTCGTAGTAACGCTCGGAGGCCGATTTAGTCATGGTGGATGTCAGCCTGTTATTGTATGAAACTATAGAGCGTTCGTAAAGCACCCTGAAGTAGACATTCATCTTAGGGACTTCTTCAAAAAGTGTTTCAAGATCCTGTTTAGTGATGCCAAGCACATCTGTAGGTTCTATACAATCGACATTGTAGAGTGACGGCGTGCCGTCAAAGAAACTAGCCAGATCTCCAGCCCACCATTCCTCAGGTGAGAACTGAAGTATGTGTTCATATCCCTGCTCATCGACGCGGTACGTTCGGGTAAGACCCCGGTTGATAAAGTATTCGTTGGTAGAGATCTGTCCCTCCTGAAGTAAATACTGGTGTTTGCGAAAATGTCGATGGATGAAAAGTGATTTCACGATTGCCGTTTCGGTTTCGGAAAGCCGGACGTTCCTTCGTTCGATGTTTTCCAATAACAGATCCCACATAGGCATGAAGATAAGCGCACTGCTTTAAAAAAGAAAGGTTATTATACTGAAACGTGGAATAGATACACCATCTTTTCTGCTGCTCTTCATTTTTTCGGCCGTGTCTGTCTGCCAAAGCCAGGCATAAAATTTATACTAACAATGTTGTTGGTCAAAGGAGTTTAATTTTGTTAACGTAAGTGAATCATCTGCAAAGCTCCGTTTTTTGATTTCGTTCAAAAAGGATGATCAGCTATAGAGGCTGTTTTATTTCTTCGGAAATGGAACGGCCTCTTGTTTTTTGAACCCCTCATCAAACCAAATGGAGCAAAAAAAGCCGGGATCGCCGGCTTCTTTTGGATTAAAAGCAATGATCAATCGAACTTATCACTGGAGTCTCCTACTCGGAATCCAATACCCACAGAGAACATCCAGCCTGCATTCCGAAGGTGTATTACATTGTCGTTATCGTTGAGGTCTCGCAATCCCCATCCGTATCTTCCGTCGATCGTGAAAAATACACCGGTTCCCCGAGTTTGAATATCGACACCTGCACCCAGTAGCGCCTGCAGGTCAGTTTTCCGGATGTCATCGGTGTCGGCCTCAAGGATAGCCCCCGATTGCGTATCAGTCGCGCTGAAATCCATATCCGTCCGGAACGCGAAGTTCGGCCCGAACAATACGTGCGGAAAGATAACTTCATTAGCAAGCGGTACGCGTATCTTTAGCAGCACGGGTATTTCAAAATAGTTTATGCTGATTTCGCTTCGGGTGTTTGATGAGCTTATATCACCGCCCCGCCTGGTCAACAACAGTTCGGGCTGCAAAGCCACTACACGACCCAGCTGAATGTTGGTAAACACGCCGCCGAACCAATGCGTTGTTGCCTCAATGTTTCCCGCGTCGTCTGACCGGAAGCTCGTTACAGCAAGCCCTCCTTTAGGTCCGATAGAAAATCCGAACTGCGCGTTTGCGACTTGCGTTACGGATGTCAGCAATACGATGGCTAATGTCGCCATGGTGATTCTGGTAAAGTTTTTCTCATGCATCATCTTTTCCTTCATTTGATTTAATCAAGATTCATCCAATTATGTCGTGATGCAGCTTGCATCGCGAACTCCAGGCATCGGCCTTTGATTCACAAGGCCGTGTACCGACACCATGAACATCATCTGGCTGTTATGAATATGTTAGCACGATATGCATCGCAGCTTTCAATTCGCAGCTTTCAATGTTCTCCACAATGTTGAATGTAAATTGATATACCGGGGTACTATCGGATTATTAGTGTGGAGTTTTGAATGACCGCCTGCAGGCATTAGTGTATATCCCGACTTGGAAAGACGCCGGCACCCAGCCGTGGCGTTGCATAGAAGTGCTCTTCCCTAAAGATTGAACATGAAAAAAACTCTCACTGGATTTCATCAAAAAAGCCGGTGCATGATAATTCCTTACATGTGAAGGTAATGTGAACATGATTCCAGAAGTCCGTTTGCCTTCTTATATTAATGGTTCAGAACGACGGGCTTATTAAACTAACCGTTGGGTTCCGCTCCCATCCGAAGTATACTGCACCTTGAATACCAGTTAAGGCAGCTCATCGAATTGTGGTTCGGTTAATGGTTGATCGTCGACACCTTTGAGATTAACATAATCGAAACACTATGAGAAAAGTCCATTCCCTGCAATTTGCAGCGTCTACTGTGCTTATGCTATTGTTAACAGTCATGGCAGTCAGTGGTCAGACGGTCAAGAAAACGCTGGAACTTCCTGAATTCAAAGCGATTTATGTGAATTCAGGTTACACCGTCAGTTTAAAACAAAGCAATAAACAGGAAGTTATTGTCGAAACCTTACCTGAGATTTGGGATCTAACCTCAATCAAAGTTGAGAATGGCATTCTGATGATTAATATGGAGCGCAAACCGGAATCTCCAAATAAAAGCATCTGGGCGAAGATTGATGACATCAAACTTAAAACTCCGATGAAAATAACTGTGAGTGTCAAAAACATCAATGAGCTTCAGGTTAATGGCAACGGGAAAATCATTACCGTGAACTCATTGGCGGCCGATCTTCTGAAGCTTTCGCTGGCTGGAAATGGTGAAATGGATCTTGACATAAAAGCGAGCGAAGTGAAAACTGATGTGACGGGCTCGGGAAATATTCTCCT
>JAEZEH010000034.1 GCA_023417785.1 Bacteroidota bacterium | reverse complement strand
GCTTCGTTGAAAACAAATGACGCGCTCACTCCCGGATAGAAGTAGGACCGGTTTTCAGGACTAAGTACCGATACCCAGTCGTTGCGGCCGGTGAATGACAGGAAGAGGTAATTGTTGTAGCCTACCGTGAACTCACCGTATACCGCCGTGGATCGGTATTGCGTCAACGATGACCCGCCACTCAATTCACCGATGCGGCTACCCGGGTTAAACAAATCGGAATAAAGTAAGTTACTCGCGCCGATAGTCGTTGTCTTGCGATCATCCGCCCGCAGGTTATGTCCGACCAGTAGCCAGGTCGTGAACCGGTCAAAATCCTTGTTTACCATCAGCATGAGATCGCTGTTGATGCGCGTGTATGTATTCGTTCCGTCGGTCACGCTTCCGTTTGTGTTACGGGTCCCGGGCGCTTCAAATTTCCGTGTCGTGCTGCGGCTTTGGTCATTGAGGGTGTACAGACCCGTGCGGTGGATCACTTTCATCCAGGGGGCTATCTTATATTCCAGTTCGAGCTTACCGTTCAGGGTTTGCTGCTTGAGATCGTCGCGAATATTTCCTATCAGAAAATATGGGTTCCTCACCCAGCTTCCCATACTCGTAAAATAATTCAGGGGATTTCCCGGCGACATAGGGTCCTGCCAGTTTTCAACCATGCCGAAATCAAAGTTTGCCGGATACCGGTATGCACCTATCCACGGTCCGTCGGGCGTTGTATTACGGTGGAAGTTTACATAGTTGATATTATAAGACGTCTTCAACTTGCCGATGTTGCGCGATCCGTTGAAACGGAATCCGGTTCTGCGGCTTTCGTCATCCGGAATTACACCTTTGACCGACACGTTCTGTGCGGACAGGAAGTACGTTGATTTGTCGTTACCGCCCGAAAAGGAGATATCGTTCTGGACGTTCACGCCGGTTTGGAAAAGATCGAGCCGATTGTCTTTCGCCGGGGCAGCGTATAGCAGTTGGAGTTGCGAACCATCAGGAAGGGGCGGTCCGAAGTCGCGCATTGTACCGTCGAATTCAGGGCCCCAGGATTCATATTGTTGGGGATCATACACTCCGTTGTTGCCCTGGCCGAACCGGGTTTGCGCCGGGGGCAGCAGAAATACATTCGAGAAAGTTGTTGTATTGCCAAACTGGATTTCGCCGCGGTCCTCGCTGCCCTTGCGGGTGGTGATCATAATGGCGCCATTCACGCCTTCGGAGCCGTACAGCGCCGCGGCATTAGCGCCCTTCAATACGGTGATGCTTTCGATATCATTCGGATTCAGCCTGCTGATCGAAGGGATCGGAACGCCGTCAACAACGTAAAGAGGCTCATTCGCGCCGCGGCCGTCGATTCCCGCAGTGCGGCTAAGGGACCGGGTCCCGCGCATATTGATCTGTACCTGAGGATCGACCTTGCTGTCGTACATGTTGACACGCAAACCGGCCACCTTACTGGCCATGCCGAAAATCGGATTAATCGTCCGACCCTGATTTAGCCGCTTGTTATTAATTATCTGGGCTCCGCTACCTACCTCGCGGGCTGAACGTTCGATGCCCAACGCGCCGGTGATAACTACTTCGTCCAGGATATTTGAATCTAAGGAAAGCCCGATTTCCAGGTATTTACTTTCATTGACAGTCACTTCCTGCGTTTCGTAGCCCACAAAAGAGACCGTCAGCGTCTCACCCCGGTTAGCTTCGATTGCAAAATTGCCATTGGCATCGGCTGTCACGCCCCGGGACGATCCTTTTACGATTACGTTTGCCCCCGGAAGGGCTAATCCGTCATTGTCATGGATCTTTCCTTTAACTACGATTTCCTGGGAAAAAGCCGGAATAATCAACAAAACACTGAGAAAAAACAGCAGAACCAACCCTGACTGCGGTAAAATTCTTATCATTGTTTTTATTTAGATTGAATTTAAATAGGCTACAAGATTACGGGCCTAAAGGCATTTTGAAGTAACGAGATCGGGAAATCAAGTGACGCAAAAGGGAGTTTTTCACAACGCACGCTATTCCGCGGAACTAAAAGAGTGGACCGTCACTCAGGATATTCCTGGGGATTTTTCCATTCAGGCCGGACTTATTGAGCGGCGGATGGCGATTTCAGCGCCGGCAACGGGACTGATTGATGGGAGGTTCTCATTTTTCGACGCATTCCTGGTGTCGCAAACCGAAATCCACCTCAGCCAGGAAGCCTCGTCGCATTTTCAGGATTCAGGCCAGACCATCGGATTGTTTTTCAATCTTGCGGGAAGTCACGCGTTTGAAGGAAACAATGGAGACAAGATCCTGGCTCCCGGGCAGCACATTATCTATTACTCGGCCGGGTATAATGATCATCTGACACTCCACCCCGAAGGCGGCCACCTCCAGAGCCTGGAAATCAATCTTCCGGTGAGCTATTATGCACAACTTTTCGGACGCTATTCGCGGCAACAGGAACAGTTTATCGATCAGATCCACAAAGGGCAGGAAAGCCACCTTCAGTTAGGCGCCTTTCAGATGACCGTGCCGATGAAGTGGTTGATCAACTCTATACAACGGTGTAGCCGTACGGGATTGCTGAAGCGTTTATTTCTCGAAGCCAAGGTGCTGGAGCTGCTCATGCTTCAGGTTGAACAATCGGAGTTGCCGGTAGCGGAGCGCACCGACAGGATTACGCGGAATGCTGAAGTCGACGCGATCTACGACGCCAAAACTATCATTGAAAAGTCAATCGACAGCCCTCCTTCTATTCGTGAACTGTCGAGACTTGTGGGCCTGAATGAGTTCAGTCTCAAAAAAGGATTTCGCGATACCTTTCAAACCACCATCTACGGTTATGTCAACGAGTTGAAGATGCAGCACGCGCGAGAACTCATTCTCGAGGGCGACAAGACCATTCACGAAATCGCGTCACTTGCCGGATATAAAAACCCGCAGCACTTCACGGTGGCGTTCAAAAAATATTATGGCTATCTGCCGAGTAAGCTGCGGACGAATTCGCAACAATCATTGGACTAGAGAGGCAAAAGAAAAAGACCTTTCATGGTGATTCCGACCTTGCGAAACCACCAGATAACGCACATCAAAAGGTCTTTGAACAAACATAAAGACCTTCCTTACAATTTCAAACGCAGTCCGGGAAACCGGACGTTGGGCTACGTCTGGTTTTCCGGACGTGTGGTTATCAAGCTTTGGGATGATGCGCTTAAACACCTCGTAAGGGTTACCGCTCCACGAGTGACAAATGATGGGGTGGCCAATGCACGGGAATAAAAAACAAAAAGCTAAGCTGAGTTCCTGAGCAAGTCAACCGCCCCGATGAGTTTGGTACGTCGCTGGTTCGGGTGAACATCTAATGAATCTTACGTTTACGCCGGCGAAGGAGCTCGCTGCGGCGAGACGGGAACCCCTGGGCATCGAAACATTTGTTGGACTGCGTTCTGCGACATACCCGCAGACGGATAAACACCCGATCAGGTCTTCTTATGATGTACTGCAGTTCTGTGACGTACCTCAGAAAGGTACACCCGCTCAGTGTCACGCGTAAGCGGACGCTGAGCTTTCGGGGACCGTTGCTCCATCGATGGACTGCATTCGGTGACGTGCCCTCAAACGGATTCCTCGAATCGTCCCGTGTTCCATCCAGTATCAGCGTCCATCGCGCTACACGCACTTCCACGGCTTCGCGAGTGACGCCTGATGGGGTGGCCACTGCACGGGAATAAAAAAACAAAAAGCTAAGCTGAGTTCCTGAGCAAGTCAACCGCCCCAATGAGTTTGGTACGTCGTGGTTCGGGTGAACATCTAATGAATCTTACGTTTACGGCGGCGAAGGAGCTCGGTGCGGCGAGACGGGAATCATTGGGCTTCCGAAACCCGTGACGAACCCGCAAACGGATAAACACCCGATCATCTTATGATGTACCGCAGTTCTGTCACGGACCTCAGAAGGGAAACGCTGAGCCTTCGGAGAGTAACCCCGAAAATCCCGGGTTAAGCCGAAAATCGTTGATGGGCCCATAAGGGCCTGGTCAGAACCTGCCAGGGACTTTGAGAGGTCCTTAAGGTGACTTGCTCCACACGGCGTTGTTGTAGCGGTGTTGCAGCGATGATGTCGCGTCCCGGGCAGCCCGGAACGCCTCAGGATCGCTGGAACCCCGGCGCATTATGGCGATGGATTGCAGTTCCTTTTAAGGAAACTATAAGGACATTATAAGGTGTTATTCAAATCCAGGAAAGTCCGGAATGGGTTTTGGGGATGGACTAAAAAAAGCCATTCGAATCCTGATGGCAGAGGAAAGCGTCCTTCATTTTTCGCCAGCTTCCACGAATTCATTATCGCCAATGGGTTCTGTGTTCCATCCAGCATCAGCGTCCATCGCGCTACACGCACTTCCACCCCTTCGCGAGTGACGCCTTCTCCGCGGCGGCGAAAGAAGCCGGATACGGCGTTGTCTATGGGGCTGGCGATGACGAGTATTGTATGGGCCCTCCCACCCGTTTAACATTTACCAAACCACTCCGACTTGCTACATGGTTGGTAAGTTCTCAATGTTCCCGACCTCGACGTGTCTTCACTTTCTTCAATTAAAAAAACAATCGGAATCCTGAGGCGAGTGGATTGGAGGGTAGCGCCGAAGGATCCCGACGTGGACGTTGGTTTGACTTGAACCCCCGCTGCACTAATTCAGCGACGTGACTTTCGGAGTGAATGAAGAACGCCAATTT
>JAEZEH010000188.1 GCA_023417785.1 Bacteroidota bacterium | reverse complement strand
CCGAATGCATCGCGTTCTATTGTACCAAATTCATTGAAACCACCTGCGTATATGGTGCCGTCAAGGCCAACTTTCAAACTTCGCACCGAGGAGTTATTGGGGAGCTTAACGCGATTCCACCTCTCGCCGTCGAAAATGAGCGTACCTTCATTGTTTCCGTAATAAAGCAGACCATTATGATCCTGCGTCATACACCAGAACTGTGGATCGCTCTGGAAGTCTTTGCGTGTGAAATGGACGATTCGCGGCTTCCCTTCAATATTGAGATCAGCCTCAACCTGTCCCTGTGAGTGAACCTCAAGGGAAATGAGTAAGAGCAGGGCTGGCAAAAGGAACGAATTCTTCATTTTAATGAGTTTACAAATTAAACTCCTGATTACCAAAGTGTCAACCTAATTTGGCGTACTGTGGACGTATGTAATAAATGCGGGGTAGTAATTTAGATGTAACCTGGCGTTGCGAAATGTCAGTCGCCTGAAATAAACTTGGAGAACGGAATCTTTTGTATTCAATCCCATGATTATGGCCAGTTTTCAGCTTTTCATCTCACTCATTTCGGGAATACGACCCGCGATCGAAAAACGAATCATTCTACCTATCCTTATTGGATTTTTTTGTTTCCTGATAATAAGTCCAGCTTCGGGTCAGTTCTTGCGGCGAAGCGGAAAAGACATTGTGGATGAAAATGGAAAGCCGTTTCTGCTACGCGGGATGGGGCTTGGCGGTTGGATGCTTCAGGAAGGTTATATGCTGGAAACCAACAGCTTCGCCAATGCGCAGCACGAGATCCGCAACAGAATTGAGGAACTGATCGGCGCCGCAAATACCGACGATTTTTACGATGCATGGATTACCAACCATTGCACAAAGCGTGACATCGACTCCCTCAAGTCGTGGGGCTTCAATTCGGTTCGCCTGCCAATGCACTACAATCTGTTTACGTTGCCTATCGAACAGGAACCCGTTCCGGGAGAGAACACGTGGCTGGAGAGGGGATTCGTTATGACGGACAGTCTCTTAAAATGGTGCGCGGCCAATAGTATATACGTTATTCTTGATTTACACGCCGCTCCCGGCGGACAGGGCCGGGATGCAGCAATCTCGGATTACGATGCCTCAAAGCCTTCCTTATGGGAAAGTGAGGAGAACCGCAAAAAAACCGTGGCCTTGTGGCGCAGGCTGGCCGAACGATACGCGAATGAAAAATGGATCGGCGGTTATGACCTTATCAACGAAACCAACTGGAACTTTACTCCCGGTGCTAATGGCAACGGATGTGACGAAGCCACCAATGCTCCGCTACGCGCGCTTCTTGTTGAAATAACTAACGCTATTCGTGAAGTAGATACGAATCACCTGATTTTTATTGAAGGCAACTGCTGGGCTAACAATCATCGCGGATTGTTTCCGGCGTGGGACAACAATATGGCTATCAGTTTTCACAAGTACTGGAGTTATAACGACATCGGATCCATACAGGGAATGATAAACCTTCGGAATCAATACAGCCTCCCCCTTTGGATGGGCGAAGCCGGCGAAAACTCCAACGTGTGGTTCAGCAGCGCAATTGACCTGCTCGAAAAGAACAACATTGGCTGGGCCTGGTGGCCGATGAAAAAAGTCGGCTCGGTGGTCGGGCCGCTTACCATAAAAAAGAATCCAGGCTACAACACCCTGCTGAACTATTGGAAGAACGGCGGGACAAAACCTTCCGTTGAATTTGCGAAGGAAGCGTTGATGCAACTGACCACCGATTTAAGGATCGAAAACAACATTTTCCAAAAGGATGTAATCGACGCGATGTTCAGGCAGGTGACGGACCATTCGGCGCAGCCTTACCGAGACCATATAATTCCCGGCACCATTCATCTCAGCGATTACGATCTTGGCCGTCATAACGTGGCGTATAGCGATAGGGATACTGCGACGAACCACGTTTCCGCGGGAACTTATACGGCCTGGAACAATGGCTGGGTTTACCGAAATGATGGAGTCGATATTGAGGCCTCGTCCGACAGCGATCCGAAATCCAACGGATACAATGTTGGCTGGACGGCCGATGGTGAATGGCTGCAGTACACGGTGACAGTGGATTCCAGTGCATCGTACAAGGTGATCCTTCGTTACGCTGCCGCGGGGTCGGCTTCGGTAATTCAGCTTTCCGCAGACCTCACAGAAAAAACGCCGATGATTGCCCTGCCGTCAACCGGAGGAAATCAGGTCTGGAAAGACCACGTTATAGAAAATGTAATAATGTATAAAGGACTGAACCGGATCCGGCTGCACTTTGTGAAGGGCGGAGCCAACGTAAGCACGATGCATTTCTCGTTGCAGAATAAAATTGCCGACGTGACCTTCCAGGCCCTTTCGGGGACAACATCAATGGACGGAACATCGGTTTATCTGTACCTCAACAAAAGGATACATGAAGAGGCATCACCGTCGAAAGAAGAGTTTTCATTCGGGGTGAACGACGAGACCAAACCCGTATCAGCAGCAGCACTTGTTCCCGGTAATCCGTTTATTCTCGAAGTCCGGACCCCAACAGCATTCATTGATTCAGATAACATTAAGCTTTCTTATGCAGGGGAATCCGTCGTCGCCGCGGACGAAACTACGCTGGCTTCGTTCACTGATCTCGCGATAACGAACTCGCTACCAGTACACATTCTGATTCCGGCGAAAATTGAAGCCGAGAATTTTGTCACGAATGTTGGACTTCAACTGGAAACGACGACCGATACCGGCGGAGGTCAGAATATCGCCTACACCAATGCAGGAGATTATCTTGATTATCGTGTGCGTGTAGCCACTGCGGGTGAATACCAGTTGGAAGTCCGTGTAGCGAGTGCTGGTGCTCCCGGAATAATCGAATTCCAGCAACTTAACACGGAGGGCGGGGTGATTAACTCCACACGGATCAACGTTCCCGTAACCGGAGGGTGGCAGCTCTGGCAGACCGTCAACGGAAAAATGAAACTTGATGCTGTCCGTGGAATTCTGCGTGTGAAGATCATTCAGCCGGAGTTCAACCTGAACTGGTTCCGATTCTCACCGATTATTATCAACAGCACCGAAAAAGAACGGCACGGTTCCCTGCACTTTTCTCCGAATCCTGCCGACACGCATCTTCGCATTCACGTGGCCGATGGCGAGGCGGTTTACGCGTCGTCGGTGTGTATCAGGAGCATGAACGGACAAATACTTCGACGCTTCAAAGACATTCAATCGCACGATCATCAACCCGTATACGTTGGTGATCTTTCAGCCGGTTTGTATTTGGTGGAAATCATTTCGACGCACCGGACCTTCACGGGGCGCTTCATGAAACGGTAACACTATTCAGCTTTCACAAACGGAAGCGTTGAAAACCATCCAATCTGCAATGTATGATTATTCTCAATCCTGTTCCGCGCCGCTGAGTCCAGCGACCGCAACTGGACAAGTTGATACAGATAGCCCACTTCAAGTTTCATCTGCGGAGAAAACGTGAAACCCAGAGCACCGTACAGCCGGTTCTGATCAAACAGGTTATAACCGACTTCCTTTCCAAAGTTCAGCATCACCTCGTCATAGACAGCCAGAAACATCGGCTTCCGCCACTCCTTCGCGATCGGTACCGTAAGCTTGGCCATATAACGGACCCGATTTTCGTAACGGCCTCCTTCCATCGACCCGGTATTGGCGTTTCCAATGAAGCGTTGTTCCAGCCTGTAGCGATGCGACAGGTTTACTTTTCCCAGAGAATGAGAGGTCAGGAACTGTTGCCAAATCCGGTGTTCAGGGAAATCGCCCGGCGCCGCAAATTCGCCATATGGATGCGTACGAATAAATCCGTATCCGGCTGTAAACCGATTGTTATTCCGGGTATAAAAATCGATTCCGCCGCGAACCAGGAGTTGCTGGTTTACCGAAAACAAATCGTGACGCCGCCACTGCACTTCAGCATGAATTCCCCAGCGGTCTGAGACCTTATGATTGCCAAAATACATCAACCATGCGTTAGTATTGGATGTGTTCGATCGATTACCCGATTGGGCATTACATACCACGGCGCCAGCAAAACACAATACAAGAATCAGGATCTTTTTCAGCTTCATTGTTTCGAATATAATCTGTCTGCGCCCAAAATAATTACAGTTTGAGACAGCGCCCGCAGTCAGGGTAAAAATTATTTGAGCGGTGGGAAACTAGCTGTCTTTTTGATTGAACTACCGACGGCTATCAAACAGGTTACTAGTCCAGTGTGAAAAGTCCGGAATGTTGCTACGTCGGCTATTATACCAGGGGATGAACAAGTAATGACAAAAATCACCTTGCGGGAAAATTTCCATGGTCCGGAAAGTCAGCAGGTTTTTGAAAATTGAAATCCGTATTCTATGACCAGAATCATACGGTCTGCATCCCAGGCGCCGTAGATTTAACCTTTATCCAAACCTGAATGAGTACAGAGCCTGCACCTGAGATCGAGACATTTACTGTGGCTGAAGTTGCCCTCAACTACCCTCCCGCTATCCGCATCTTAAACCGCTGGGGGCTCGACTATTGTTGCAATGGAAAGATCCCCTTTGTGAAGGCCTGCGAACAGAGAAATCTCAACCCTTTTACCATCTGGCAGCAAATCGAGGAGGAGATCCTGATGGCAGGAACGAACCACAGAAGGGAGTTCAGCAGTTGGGAGACAAATCTTCTCATTGACTTTATTATTCAACATCATCACGAATACCTGCGCCTTACCATTCCACAAATAAAAAATCTGCTGCATACCGTATGCAGCGTTCATGAAGACAAGCCTGAGCTGCAGGAAGTGAAACTGCATTTCGAAACGCTTGCCGATGATCTTATGAGGCACCTTCCCCGGGAAGAGAATGTATTATTTCCCGCCCTGCGACGGTTGTCCAGGCCTGTCGTTACAGAGCTGCAGATCCAGGATAGCGTGCACAAGACCATTACTGCGATGGAACACGAGCATGGTCGTGTTGGCGAACTGATTCGTGCTATTCGGAAATTAACCAACGACTACACTGTTCCATCGCATGCCTGCCCTACGTTTCAATTACTTTTCCGACTCCTTGAGGAATTTGAGTACGACGTAATGCAACACATCCATCTTGAAAACAATATTCTGTTTCCAAAAGCGAAACACGCCTATAAAAACTAAATAAACAGACCATCTAATCTGCACAGCTATGGAATTGAACCAGGAAATTTTGAGCGATCTGATTGTTTACATGAAGTACGCGCGGTATATGCCCGACTTAAAACGAAGAGAAACATGGCCGGAAATCTGCAGCCGTTACGAAGACATGATGCTTGAAAAGTATCCGCACCTCAGAGAGGATATCAATTAC
The DNA here is from genome assembly GCA_023417785.1 of Bacteroidota bacterium. Lineage (GTDB taxonomy): Bacteria > Bacteroidota > Bacteroidia > Cytophagales > Cyclobacteriaceae > Ohtaekwangia. The sequence goes on along the minus strand of JAEZEH010000188.1, from coordinate 38,026 downwards.
TGGATGAAGTTCGTTTATGACCGTAAAGTTTTGCCTTCAATGCGTGCCATGCAATTTGCAGGAACAGCCATCGCACGAAATAACAGCCGGATTTACAATTGTGCATATCTGCCTATCGATGATATCAGAGCGTTTTCTGAAACCCTGTTCCTTTTGCTGGGAGGAACCGGTGTAGGCTATTCGGTGCAGCATCACCACGTTGAAAGACTACCGCCAATCAGGAAAGCTGAAAAAACGAAAAAGTTTTTAATCGGCGACAGTCTGGAAGGGTGGGCCGATGCGGTCAAAGTGTTACTAAAATCCTACTTCGGGTTCAGCAAGTACATGCCGATATTCGATTACTCCGACATCCGTCCGAAGGGGGCGCGACTCGTCACGGCAGGTGGTAAGGCACCGGGGCCGGAGCCACTTAAAATATGTGTCGCCCACGTACAAGCAATACTTGACCGGAAAGAGAACGGCGAGAAATTAACTCCCCTCGAATGCCACGACATGCTTTGTCACCTTGCGAACGCCGTGCTTGCGGGAGGTATCCGTCGTAGCGCCATGATCGCGCTATTCTCGGCGTCAGATGACGAAATGCTCACCTGCAAATTCGGGAAATGGTGGGAACTTAATGAGCAACGGGGTCGCGCAAACAACTCGGTAGTACTTCCGCGCGACACGACCACACGCGAAGAGTTCTTCGCTCTTTGGAAAAAAATAGAATTCTCGGGATCCGGAGAACCTGGTTTCTATTTTACCAACGATATGGACTGGGGCACCAACCCCTGTTGTGAGATCGCATTGCGCCCTTTTCAATTCTGCAATCTTTGCGAAGTAAACGTTTCTGATATCGACAGTCAGGAAGAACTGAATGAACGTGCCAAGGCTGCGGCATTCCTCGGGACCCTCCAGGCTGGATTCACCAACTTCCATTACTTACGCGAGGTATGGCAGGAGACTACCGAACACGATGCACTTATTGGTGTAGGGATGACCGGCATCGCCAGCGGCAGGATTCAGCTTTACGACCTGAAGGAAGCCGCGGACGAAGTCAAACAAATGAACCTTGATACGTCGGCCAAAATAGGAATTCAGTTCGCAGCGCGGTGCACCACGATCAAGCCATCGGGAACCACGTCGCTTGTATTGGGAACGTCTTCAGGAATCCATGCATGGCACAATTCATTTTACCTGCGGCGCGTACGAATCGGGAAAAATGAAGCCTTGTATGAGTATTTGCGAATCAATCACCCGGAATTGCTGGAGGATGATATGCTGAACTCCAAACAATCCATCATTTGTATCCCCCAACAGGCACCGAAAGGAAGTATACTTCGAACCGAAGACGTAATGGATTTACTGGAACGCATCCGACGGTTCAACATGGAGTGGGTTCGTCACGGCTTCCGGCGTGGCAGCAACGCCAACAACGTTTCGGCTACCGTATCAATTCAGGATGGACAATGGGAACGCGTTGGCGAATGGATGTGGGAGAACAAGGCCTCCTATAACGGACTTAGTGTACTGCCTTTCGACAACGGCAGTTACAAGCAGGCTCCATACGAAGATATCTCCGAGGAAACGTTCAAAAGGCTGGAGCAGAGCCTTAAAGCGATCGCCCTGGAAAATGTTTATGAAACTGACGACGAAACAGACCACAAGGCAGAGGCTGCGTGCGCGGGCGGAGCGTGTGCAATCGTCTAGTCTAAGAACAGAAGGTTAGTAAATAACGGGAATGATCCTTTCCTGACAAAAATCAGGAAAAGGATCACCTTCTCCCGGAATGTATTTTTCTATTTTCGTGGAAAATGCATTTACAATGATTCCCGTATCCCTCCTCGAACATCATAAAGCGCGACTCGTAACCGTCAGAAAAGATCAGTCCGTGATCGACGAGGGTGAACCTGCCCAGGATTTCCTCCAGGTGGCTGAGGGTCAGATTAAAATGTATATCATGAACCCCGACGGGCAGGAGTTCATGCAGGGAGTTTTTTCATCAGGCGAGAGCTTTGGAGAACCCGCTTTGCTTGGCGGCTTTCCATATCCGAGCAGCGCTGTCGCCATTACCGACTCGAAAGTCTGGCGTCTTCCAAAAGCTGAATTCCTGCAATTGTTAAAAGAAAACTTCGACCTCCATCTCAAACTAAGTCAGGTGCTGTGCAAGCGTCTGCAGTATAAATCCATGATCCTTACTGAGGTGTCGTCGTACGATCCGGAACACCGGCTAACCACACTCCTTCAGTATTTCAAATCGAAGGAACAGCGCCTGAAACAATCCATCCCTGATGTCCGGTCAAAAATAATTATACCATTCACACGACAACAACTTGCTGATATGACCGGACTTCGCGTTGAGACGGTTATTCGTACGGTCAAGAAGATGGAGAAAGAAGGAAAGTTATCCCTGGAAGGCCACAAAATCAGCATTTGAGCGTCTCGCTTCATGTAAGACGCGAAATCACCTTCGGTTGAAATGATATCAGTTTTTGGTCAGTATGACGTTGATCATACGGAACACCTTTTTCTATCACTTACCTTTGGTGACACACCCGTTATGCTTTCTTCAAACAGATTTTGACAAAAACATATCATTACTAATGTTTCCTTCTACTCACAGCTTTCATATTCCCGTCATGGGGTTGGCATTCACGATCGATTCACCGGTCAAGGTAGCGCGTTTTGGAATCTCCTCCGTGGTCTCAATCACAGAAGACCGGCTGGTTGAAACCATGCGCAAGCACTATTACACGGTCATCGGTGAACCATTCAAACCTATCTCTACAAAAGATCCGGATTACAGGGCGAAACGAGTAACTGACTATCTCAATCTGCTCAACCGGATGGTGAACGCACAGATTGAAACTCTTAAATCATCCGCCTTCAGGTCCGGTTCAGATCTGGTGAAGTACTTTGAAATGCTTCCTAACGAAAGCAAGCTTCGTCAACTATACACGCGTATGACGGAGACCCGTGACGAATCTGAAAAAGAATCTTTGCAGATATTTTTGAGGAGTCAGGTCAAACCCGGAAGTATCGATGTAAACATCATGACCAAGCTGGACAAGCCCGCATATGACCAGGATGGTAACGAAATCGCAGAGAACTCGGATGCCCTGTCAGCGTTTCGCGGATATGCGATGAGTAACCTCACGAATTCATCAATTATATTTTCAGCGGGGATGAATCCAAAGCTGTTCAATTACGTCGAAAAATTCCCAGTATTTGAACCAACGGGTTGGGGCCAATTCAAAAAACATGTAATCATTAAGGTTAGTGATTATCGTTCAGCGCTTATCCAGGGAAAGATTCTGGCAAAAAAAGGAATATGGGTCAGTGAATTCAGAATTGAATCAGGGTTGAATTGTGGTGGTCACGCATTTGCTACCGATGGATTCCTCATGGGTCCAATCCTTCAGGAGTTCAAGGATAAGCGCCAGGCCTTGCTCAGCGAATTGCACGATATGTATAATCGTGCATCCGAAGAGAAAAAAAGACCATTATTCGACAGGCCACACCCCCAACGGATCACCGTGCAGGGTGGCATCGGAACCGTCGAAGAAGATCGCTTCCTCAGATCGTATTATGAACTCGATGCAACCGGATGGGGTACACCATTTCTTCTTTGTCCTGAGGCAACAACCGTAGACGAAGCCACCCTTCGCTTGCTCCAGAAAGCCACGGAAGACGACATCGTATTAAGTAAAAATTCACCGCTGGGAGTGCGATTCCACTACCTCAAGGGAAGTTCGGCAGACCTCGAAAAAGAACGACGCGTAAAAAGTGGTCGTCCGGGCAGCCCGTGTACTGAGAAACACCTTGTGAATAATACAGAATTTACGACGGAACCGATTTGCACGGCATCAAAAAAATATCAAACACTCAAAGTGGAACAGCTCAAGAGTATGCAGCTTCCACCGGAGGAACTTGAACGCAAGCTCAAGGACGTATATGCGAAAGATTGTCTTTGTGTGGGGTTGAGTAATTCGGCAAGCCTGGTGTACAATGTTCCGTTTGTCAGGAAACTAACCAGCGTAACAATATGCCCGGGTCCGAATATCGTGAACTTCTCAAAAATCGTTACGCTCCGGCAAATGGTGGATCACATTTACGGGAGATTGAATATCATGACAAACAAAATGAGGCCACATGTTTTCATAAATGAACTTCATATCTATGTGACGTATTTTCGTGAGCAACTGGAGGAACAAGTTACGGACGCGAAGCAAACTGCCTATAACGTAAAGTTTGGAAAGAATCTGTTGGATGGCATATCATACTACCGAACCATTGAGCATTCGATACGGAACAGTAGCTTCGGTGAAGCGTTACGTGCCGCCGAGGCAGAGGTTACAAACCTCATGCAACGACTAGCACCGGTTCCGGCAATTGCATAAAAAGGCTACTAGTAAATGTGAATAGTGGCGTCGCCGGGCTTTACCGCCTTGTGTTCGCCACTTTTTTTATGGATTATCCTCAGCAAACCATTCCGCATAGCTTGTAGCGGTCTCGCGAAGCTTCATCCGCACCAGTTGAACATCGTCCTGGAGTGATTCCTTTACACGCTTCACAAAATCAAGAATCAGATTCTCGGAGGTAGGTTGAAAGGGTGTGAGAATCATTTTGGTACTGAGCTGACGAAGGCTTTCTTTTCGCTGATCTAGTTCGTTCAGAACGAGGGCGTGATCGAATACATCAAGAATTCGTTCCTGAACAATTTTTTTCAGATCACCAAAGTCCATTACCATTCCATCCTTGGGAGCATCGGCTGCGGAAACCACCAGTCCCCTGACCGTTACAGACAAATGATAAGTATGTCCGTGAATATTCTCACATTTTCCGGAATAGTGTTTCAGCGCGTGCGCCATTTCAAATGAAAACTCTTTGGTAATTCGAAGGTCAGGCATGAATAAGTAAATCAGTGTTATAGTATGTACCCCTGTTCTCTTTCCTTTGCAGGGAATGTTGAACAATCAGAATGGCAGTATCAATAAGGTTTCGCAACTCAGCTAATGCGGGAGACAGAGTTGACATTTCAAATTTTTCGTCTACCTCCTGTTTTGCTATCATCAGGAATGACATAGAATCGCGCAAAGAATTGTAGGATTTCACGATACCGACATTCCTGCTCATCTCTTCCCGTAGCTTCGTTCTGGTGGCCTCGATCCATGCTCCCTGAAGTGTAGTTCGCGAGCATGATGTACAAAAAGAGACAGGCTCTGGTGCAGGGATCCGGGACACATACCTTTCCAGATCAAGGAAAATCTGATGTGCGTACACTAACGCCTCCAGTAAAGAGTTTGACGCCAGGCGATTTGCCCCATGGAGCCCGGTGTGCGAGCATTCGCCGCAGGCATACAGGTTCTCTATAGACGTGCGCCCATTCATATCAACAGCCACTCCACCGCAAACGTAGTGAGCCGCAGGAGCGACCGGAATAAGATCTCTCGTTATGTCCAACCCACGGTGCCGGCACTGATCATAGATTGTCGGAAAATGTTCAATAACCTCCTGCGCGGGCAAATGCCGGCAATCGAGATAAACTGACTTGCCACGCTGATGACTCAACTCATGATGGATTGCGTTCGACACGATATCCCGCGAAGCGAGTTCACCCCGCGCATCATGTTTGAAAACAAAACGTTCGCCGGCCGCATTTCTGAGGTAAGCTCCCTGACCCCGAATGGCTTCCGATATCAAAAAAGACGGATTATCTTTTTCGGAATAAAAAGCTGTTGGATGAAACTGAATAAACTCCATGTCGCGAATCACCGCGCCTGCTCTATGCGCCATCGCAATGCCATCACCCGTGGCGATCAATGGATTTGTTGTGGTCGCATAGACCTGGCCGGCGCCACCTGTAGCGAGTATCGTAACCCGCGAACCAAACGTTTTCACTACGCCACGCGCGAGATCCATGGCAAGTATGCCTGTGCATTGAGTAGTACCGGCCCTGGTTGTGGTGATCAGGTCGATGGCGAAATGATGATCGTATATGGCCACGTTGGGCAGCAGTGAAATGTGACGAAGCAACGCATCGGCTATTTGAAATCCCGTCGCATCCTTATAATGAATAATCCGGTGTGCAGTATGCCCGCCTTCACGACCCAGTGCAAGTTGTCCGGTAACGTCCCTATCAAACTGAACTCCCCATTCGATCAACTCAATCAGGCGATCGGGACCCTCGGAAACCACTTTTTCAACGACTTCAGGATCGCTCAACCCCGCTCCTGCCACCATGGTATCCTGAATGTGTTTGTAGAATGAGTCTTGGGTGCTGTCCAGCGCGATGGCAATCCCGCCCTGAGCGTATCGCGTATTCGACTCAATACAATTGTCTTTCGTAAGGAGAGCAATCCGAAGATGAGGAAACCACTTCGCGGCTTTGGCAATAAACGACAACCCTGCTATTCCACCGCCGACGACCAAAATGTCCGTTGTGACCATAATCTACTAAACTGAAAGTTCGAGCATGCGCCGGATAGGTTTAAGCGCCTTTTCAGCAACGTCTTCCGGAACATTAACTTCCGGCAACTCGTACTTCAGACACTTGTATATTTTTTCCAACGTGCTTAGTCTCATCGACGCGCATTCGCTGCATGCACACGTATTATTCTCATTTACCGGAGCGGGAATCAGCGTCTTCCCCGACACTGCCTTTTGCATTTGATGGAGAATCCCCGCCTCGGTTGCAACAAGAAAAGTGGATCCACTGCTGCGGGCAACGAAGTCAATCATACCGGAAGTTGACCCTACATAGTTTGCTACCCGAAGTATATGCTCTTCCGACTCGGGATGCGCCACAATGAGCGCTTCAGGGTGCTGCTGATGGAGATCAAGTAACTTTTGAATCGAAAACGCTTCATGCACGACACAAGAACCGTCCCACAGCTTCATATCACGGCCCGTCTTACGAACAAGGTATCTGCCAAGATTCTTATCCGGCACGAATATGATCTCGCGATCCGCTGGAATAGAATTGATGATTTTCTCAGCATTGGCTGAAGTACAGACCAGGTCACTCAGTGCCTTAACCTTAGCTGAGCAATTAATATAAGAAACGACGATGTGATCAGGATACTTCGACTTGAACTGCGAAAGGCTTTCCGCGGTACAACTATCCGCAAGGGAGCAACCACTATTGAGATCGGGTAATAGTATTTTTTTAGACGGGTTCAAAATTTTGGCCGTCTCCGCCATGAAGTACACACCGGCAAACACAATGATATCTGCTTGCGTCCCGGATGCCTGCTGTGATAATCCCAAGCTGTCGCCAATAAAATCAGCAACATCCTGAACTGATTCGTCCTGATAATAATGCGACAGGATAACAGCATTTTTTTCCTTCCGCAGTCTTTCAATCTCCGCCCTGAGGTCGAGCCCCCGGGGGATCGGAACTCTCAGGTATTCCGACTTTCCAACCCCGGGCATTGATTTGCCATTATCCGATTTCATACCCGCATCCATTTCAATTACTCCGCAGGAAACAAATTCATTTTATGTTGAAACACACCCGCAATAGCGTGTGCGCGTTGTTTGATTTCTTCTGCCTTGGGCCCGCTGAAACGTGAATCGACGGTATCAATAAAAAGCTTAAGCCATTGACTGAAGTGTTGCACGTCTATTGGTAACGTCCTATGTTTTTCAAATGGGTTCCCGCGATAGCTTTGTTCCCCGAAAAGCATCGACGACCAAAAATTATACATGACGGGCAAATGCTTTTCCCAGTTTACATGAATGAAAACAGGTGCAAGCTTGTCATCAGCCTGCACCTTTGCATAAAATGAATCGACCAGAACTTGTATATCTTCTCTTGTCGCGATATCCTTTTTCATTAAACTGATTTAATTTTCAGGTGGTAACAACACCTTATCAATTACATATATTACGCCGTTCGAAGAAGGGACCACACCGAGGACCTTCGCTCCATTAACTAAAATGGTTTCGCCTTCCTTCGTCACTTTCACATTTTTGCCGTTAACCTGGTTAAGGTTCATGTTGTTCTGAATCATATTTTCCCGAATAACGCCGACATACACATGGTACTCGAGGATATCCTGAAGCTTTAATTTATTCTCAGGCTTAGTCAACGTTTCGACCGTTCCTTTGGGAAGACTTTCAAAAGCAGCATCCGTAGGCGCAAAGACAGTGAATGGACCCGCATTGGACAGGGCATCTACATAGTCAGCCGCCTTGAGTGCTGCAACGAGGGTCTTATGGTCGGGCGAAGCTACCGCCACCTGAACAACATTTCGCTGGGACTCATCATCCTGAACTCTGGATTGACCTCCTGCCACCTCCATTGCAGCCTCCGTTGGCTGCTCCGCCGACTGCGGGTTACATCCCAGAGTTATACCCAAAATAGTTGTGAGTAAAAATAAGTTTCTCATATCGGTAATGTTTTTTTAAAGATCATTGTTGTCAAGCGTTTTCGGTATGATCTAAATCATAGTCGCGGGAGTCTTTTGACAGCCAGCGAATCAGCAACTTAAAACAGAATCATCATCGCTGGCGGGGAGGCCCTGGCTGGCTATAGGTCCTTTCGCTGGAAAACCCGCGCTGCGAAGTAGAGCGGAGCAACTATCCACATAGAAAGCACCAAAACCGAAAACCCCAGCCCCTGATAGGTCCCGAAGAAGTTCTTATAAAATGCCCCCGTATACCCCATGAGGGCTGATATATCCAGTTGAAGCAGCATTATCACACGAGCCAGATCGACGGGATTCAACGCAATCAGTGACAGGGTAACCTTCTCCAGGGGATAGTCATTGAAGGTATAGATGATCCAAAGAAGCAGTCCATCGTAGAGAAGTGAAAAGTAAAACCAGAACAGCAAAGCAATACCGATGGCCTTAGCTTTATCACGGGTGAGCACCGCGGCGAGGAATGCCAACGAGACGAATACCAATGTCAGCATCACCCCAGTAAAGAGCAAAGTCAGACCGCTGGGTCCAGGTCCGTAAAGCAAAATTGGAACTCCAACTCCGGCGAGAAAGGAAAAGCATAACGAGAAGGCTACCGCTGCGTATTCACTAAGGAAAATAACTCTGCGGTTAACAGGCTGAGCCAGCATCAATTCTATAAACTCATATGAATTGTAAAAATGAATCGCAGTAAAGATGATGCTAACAAGGGGTACCACCATCAGTACAATATTCAGCAAACTCATGACCACCTTCCCCGGATCCCCGTCGATCTGAAACATGGCAAAGGTGGCCAGCAGGAGAAACAATGTGTAAAACAGGATGAATCGCGTCCGGAGCAGATCCTGAAATATGAATTTGATTATCTGTGTCATGTCAGTTTACACTTTCGATTAATTCCTTTTGACGAATGAAGGTCGCAATTGCCCTATTCAGCTTTTTCTCACCGGTTTCCTTTTTGAGGGAGGTGATCGTGTCGTTGTACTGTAACCTTCCCTCGAACAAGTATATGATATTCGAAGTCAACTCATCCAGGTCGTTCAAAATGTGGGACGTAATAATGATGAGTTTACCCTTCTGTTTCTCCTTTAGTATCTTCTCTTTGAGAATCTCCGACGAAACAGGATCGAGGCCGGCAGTAGGTTCGTCGAGAATAAGAACAGGCGCATTGAACAGAAATGCAAGCGCCGCGCTAACCTTCTGCCGTGTTCCGCCAGACAATGTATGCATCCGCTTGTCATAAAGTTTGCCGAGATTAAATTCGTCGATCAACTCTTCATCGTACCGCGTTTTCCCTGAGCGAATGCTCTTCATCATTTCAATAACTTCTCCAATACGCATCATCTCCGGATAGCGGCCAATCTGTGGCATATAACCGATCTTTTCGCGGTACGTCCAGTCGCGGTCGATCGGAACGCCGGCAAAACAAATACGACCTGACGTTGGAATCACCAGACCAAGAACGCTTTTGATCAACGTTGTCTTGCCGGAACCGTTGGGCCCGATTAGCGCATACGACTTTCCGGACTGAAGTGAAAAACTCACGTCGTCCAATGCGACCATCTTACCAAACTTCTTACAGATATTTTCAATTAAAATCATAAGGCTTCATTTGTGGTAAATCATCACGAAGGTTTTCAGGAGTGATAGCGGGGATTGCCCTTTCCGATCTGTCAACCAGAAAAACGAGAAAACTTCGCCATAGCAATACCGCCGTGGGCATACGCTCGACAACCATCGCATACATGCTCACGGGCCGGTAAGGCACATCTCCGATACGATCTTTATTCAAATCATATCCCTCATACCGGTCCCAGTAGTTCTCGCGGATCTCGTTTAAAACAAGAGTTCCATTCGTTACCATGTCGAAAGTATTTGAAAAGAAATTATTCCCGGCAAACACATTACCATCACAGCTTGCCTGCAGTTTGACCGCATATCCATTGCCTTTGAAGGTGTTTCTTTCAAAATTTATTCGACTGCTGCCTTCCATAAAGATCGCCACGGAGTTCTGTGTAAATTTATTGTCTTCAACCTTGCTATCACGAATATCTTTTAATAGCAAACCGTAAGACGATGGGCCCCAGTTGTGTTCGAATGTATTGTTCAACATCTTAACGCCCTTCGTATACATAACCGCTACGCCGGCACCATTGCGAACAAAGGTATTTTCACGATATTCATCATTATGCGAAAACATGAAGTGGAGGCCATACCTTAAATTGCCTTCGCTGTGATTCCTTTCAATCAGCGAATTGGTAACAAACTCGAAATAGATTCCATCGCGGTGGCCCCGAACGTCGTTGTTCCTTATGGTTATGTGATCGCATTTCCACATATGGATACCGTTTCCGATCTGGTGCTCCGCTTCCGCAACGGAGACCAGTGCGTTATTCTCTACCCATGAATAGGATGAGTTCGCGAAATAAATTCCGAAAAAAGTGTTCTGAAATCGGTTATTGCGGATGCGAACGCCCTTTGAATCGAGGACTTTGATAGCGGCAACGTCCTCGATACTGGCCACGCCAGTGTCCTTGATAACGAATCCGTCAATGGTGACGTTAGCTGCGTTGATCGTAAACACTTCATATTTATTCTCACCATTCAGCACCGGATATCCTTCTCCCAGAAAAGTAAGCGATTTCCGTACGAGAATATTTCCCTCGCGGTATTCGCCCGGCTCCACTAATATGGTATCGCCCGGCTGAGCAACAGCGACCGCAGCGTTGATGCTGGAGTATGTTTTCCCTTTTCCAACCGGGATCGTCCCCGCTAAAGCACGGGTGCCCGAAAATGTTAACCACACCAATGTGTGGATGAAAAGCAAAAAACTAATTCTCATAACCCATCGAATTTGCGATCTTGTAAATCCATCAAATTAGTGCGCGGCGTGATCTTCGTGATGGTGGCCCGGACTTTGAAGGTCCTTCCATGCCATTGTCCGTTCAACCCATTCTGACCTTTGTGATGGTATGTCTGCCGCGGATTTAAAAGCAGCAATATTACTTCCCATAGGACTTTTTATCTCAGATGAATGCACAAAGACGGCGGCGTGTACATCGATGAGTGATCCGGGGTTACTAAAATCCGTAACGAGCATATGCGCAACATCATTCTTGTGTACCGCCTCAGATTGCAGGAAGCGCTGCATGCAATTGATGTCGTCGAATTTGTAGATCTTACCTTTTTTCGTGACGATTTCTGTTCCGAACCGGTTGTCCATCATGATCATTTTACAGGAATGACAACCATCCTTTCCATAGGCAATCGGCTCTGGTCCTGTGGAACAACTTGACATAGAGGTAATGATCAAGGCCAGCGAAAGCCCGGCTAATACTGGTGTCTTTTTCTTCAGGTAAAATTCAACTACTACGGCGCCGATTGCCAGCAACCCTGAAACAAGGAACACGAAACCCCCAAGATCTGGTCCCGAGTACGCCGTGAAGTTCAGCAGTTGTTTCGTACCCAGCAACGGCGGCTGATATGCCATCCCGGGCACCACAATCGGAGCAGTAGGATCCAGGTTGTGACCATAGTCGTAACCCCATTGGTAAAAGTCCACCATTCCGGCAACCCCTGCCAGGATTAATAACCCAGGGTATATGATCACCATCGGCCTTTTATTGAGCGCGGCCGTCAGCAGACCCACTGCAATCAGTGCCCCCACGATATAAATCATGTACTTGAATTCAGGGAACATCTCAACTGCGATGTGCTTCATCCCGATATAATGATTAAGACCACTGATTATTTTGTAATCTCCCGACAATGTATTTAGCCAGATTTTCATTTCGAGACCTTCAGGGTACTGAGGCGCCCACATGAGAATCTGCCATACGGGAACGAAGTATGAAATGATCATCAGCAACGCCGATACGAAGATGAGCCAGCGTGTTATAGGTTTTTGTTTCATTATCGTGGCGGGTGCTTTTGTGTGATGATGAGGTAATGCGGATAGAACGTGCATGATATTTATATTAGAAGTAAAAACCCCGGCTGACAGTCCCTTGTGCAGGCCAGTCAATCCGGGGCATTCAACCTTTAACTATGAAAGCAACCTATTGACCGGCGCCTGTGCCAGGCTCTTCGATTATTCCGGTTGAGTACTTTATCGGGACATTACTTCCGGCGGGCGATACACGGGCGTAGCCCTGCATTTCCTGGTGAAGCGCCGAACAGAAGTCCGTACAATAGAAGGGGAACACGCCTACGCGATCAGCCTTCCATTTCAATGTTTGTGTTTCCCCGGGCATAACGAGAATCTCGGCGTTGTTCGCACCTTTGATAGCAAAACCGTGAGGAACATCCCAGTCCTGCTCAAGATTCGTTACGTGGAAGTAAACGTCGTCACCCTGTTTGATCCCTTCAATATTGTCCGGAGTAAGGTGTGAGCGGATTGCCGTCATATAAACATGAACCTCATTCCCTTTGCGTTCAACTTTTGTAAAGTTCTCCCCCTTGGCTGCATAAGGGTGTTCATTGTCTTCAAGTCGATAGATCTTGGTCGTGTTTGGCATAATCAGTTCCGCAGGGATGGCCTCAGCATAGTGAGGCTCGCCCGTGGTCGGAAAGTCAAGAATGAGCTGCATCTTATCACCGGTTATGTCGTAGATCTGTGCGGATTGGGTCAACTCGGGGCCTGTAGGCAGATAACGGTCTTTGGTGATCTTATTGTAGGCAATTACATATTTCCCATGTGGCTTTTTAGTCGGTCCGCCGGGAACGCTAAGATGGCCGATTGAATAGTAAGTCGGAACGCGATCTACAACTTCAAGTGACTTCACATTCCACTTCACGATTTCTGATGACACGAACATCGACGTATAGGCATTCCCGTTAGCGTCAAATTCAGTGTGCAAAGGCCCAAGGCCCGGCTTCTTTACCTCGCCATAAAGGGCGGATTCATATTTCACTACGGGGATTCCTGCGAATTCGCCTTCGAAATCCTGTGATGCAATAGCCTTCTGCAGTTTCGAGAAGGAGAACACCGGTATCAGCGCTGCCAGTTTCCCGCTACCCACGATATATTCACCTGAAGGATCAACGTCGCATCCATGAGGCGATTTCGGGCATGGAATAAAGTAGATGATGTCTTTGAGCTCCACCGGATCGAGTTGCAACACTTCTTCAAGGATAGTTGATGTCGACATGTGCGTCCTGTCATCCAGTGTATTATGCGCGTATTTCGCCTTCGTCGTCGTGCCTTTACCAGCCTTGATGTATTCCTCAGCCTTCTTCCAGTTTACGGCCATAATAAAATCCTTGTCTTTCTGTGAAGCATTCACCTCAAGTAAAGTATATGCCTGTTCTGTGTTGTAGCAGGAGAAGAAAAACCATCCGTGTGAAGGACCTTTTCCGGCGCGAGCCAGATCAAAATTGACACCCGGTGTTACCAATTGAAAAGCGATCTTCATCTTACCATCATCTCCAACGGAAATGAAGCTGACGGTCCCCTTGAAGTTTTCCTTATAAGAACTGATCGGAACATCCACATTATCGCCCATGGGAATACTGAAACGCGTTCCAGCAACAACATATTCCGAGTTTTCAGTCAGGTAAGGCGACGAGTGGTTACCGCCACTGTTTGGCAATTCAAGGATTTCGACTGTCTTAAAAGTCTTGAGATCGATTCGCGCCACACGGGGAGTGTTATTTCCATTGGCGAAAGCCCACCGCCCATCGTGCTCGCCATTTGTTGTTGACAACGAAATATGGTGAAGGTCATCCCATGGTACAAAACCGTTTGCCGTATTGAGCATAGGTTTGGTCTCTTCCGAAAATCCCCAACCGTTTTCAGGATGCACAGAAAAGACCGGAATAATTCTGAATAAGCGTCCCGACGGAATTCCGTACACGCCGATCTGACCGTTGAACCCCCCGGAAACAATGTTGTAAAACTCATCATACTTCCCGGGAGCCACATAAGCTTTCGCAGCCGCGTCTCCGGAGATGGCCTGGGCCGGTCCCGAGGGCTTACAGCTGTAGAAGGATGATGCAGCTGCGATACCGAGCAATGCTACTGCAACCCTATACGTCGTTTTCATAGTTGTATATTTAAAAAGTTAGGTTATTTATATGGTGTCGTTATGGCGTATGAATTCGAGAATATCCCTCGCTTCTTCCATTGACACGTTTTGATTCGGCATTTTGATTAGATATTCCTCCAGCAACTTTTGCGCTTCTTCATCATGAGCTAACATCTCATCGACGTTTACGATCATGTTGATTATCCATTCCGGCTTACGTTTTTCCGACAGACCTTTCCATCCTGGTCCTACAACTCGCTGGTCGTCGAGCCGGTGACAGGCCTGACACTTCATTTCGTAAGTAGCCTTTCCCCTTGCCACCATTTCCTCGTTGAGCGCAGCATTCATCGACACTACTTTCGCCGGACCGACTCCGCGGCCATCGTTTGAAGAGGTTACAACGGAATTCTCCGCTTGATCACCCTTGACTTCTACATTATTTTGATTTTCAGAAGAGCAGCCAAATAAAACTGCAATGACAGCTAGTGTTAACAAAACTTTTTTCATATTGAAAGAATTAGTTGCTTTCGATCCTTTTTTTATCAGTCGCTAAGGTATAGGGAGCCGCAGAGCAAGGGTTATGATCAGGATCACATAACCAGTTCACTCAATACTTTCTACCCTTCCTTATGAAGCTGATCAGGAACGCGGCGAAGCCCACGAACATGAGAATGGAAACACTAAACAGAATCGGTGCACTATAACGGGCCAGAAGCTGGATTGATGGTACCAGCACCATAACAAGCTCGGAAAGAATGAAGCCGGTGAGAAGCAGAAGAATCCAAATCAGACTAACTGACAACATACCTTGTTCGATGTACCATATCAGCATAGAAAGCGTGATAATTCCGATCAGAACCAGATGAAGGTACGCGATCACATAATAGTTGTATACGTATGCAAGTTCCGCGATAGCAGGAAATGCAGAAAGAGTCTGCAGGAGGAGTTTCAGTAGAAACGATAGTGCAACAACTGATGCAAGTACTTTGATTTTTGTCTGAACTCCTGGCAGCGCGGGATTGTCCTTGACGTGCCTCAAAAGAATTGCCAATGCTACCAACTGCAGGGCGGCACCAAAAAAACCAGTCCAGTTGAATAGTACCGGAACGTCTGTCCACAGAAGTGATAACGCGTATGTAGGAAAACTGGCCACGAACAGGAATCCGCCCGCTTTCTTCAGCGCATCGTTCGCCTTCTTCAGTCCCCGATCTTCACACCAGCGGCTGACGAGAGAAAGTACGCCAAACAAAAAGACGCCGTTATACTGGAAGTGCAGATAAAAGTAAATCGCGAAGTAATACCACTTCGACTGACCAAGGCCCTGCATCATAATGGGGCCGAGCGCAAATGGCCCAAGGGAAGAAATGAGAAAAAGTATCAGCGACCATACCGCGAACCTCCGTGAAAGCTTGTCCCGCTGATGACGTGTATTAAGAATAAACTTGATACAAAAGATTGCCGAAACCACCGTGTGGGCTACCGAAAGTGGAATCGTAATTGAACCATACCCCTGCATAGGGAAAAAGACGAGCATGCCGACGATCAGGAACTGGTTCAGAAGAAACAGTAGCCGGTAGGGACGACGCCACTCATCACCAAATGCATTAAGTAAAAAAACCAGATTAAAGAAATTGAAGACCCACCCAAGGAACATCACATGCGAATGGGCATGTAACCAATAACGGTAGTTAACACCGTCAAGAGGCGAAACGAGATTCCATCTCAACATAAGACCGATACCGGCGGCGAAAACAAGATAATATAGTGGCAGACTAAGTTGCTTTCGCATGACGTAGGCTTTTCACCATTACTGTGACTACGGTCGCAAAATAAAGTAAAATGCTAATTGCGCTGAGGTAGCCGCTTACCAGTTGAAGTGAGAAATCGACCAGCCCCAGATCCGCGGAGAGGCGGAGCAACAACGAAAGTTGTAACAATGCAAGCGGTACGTATAAAACAGGGTGATAGGGCTTAACCATAAAGCCAACTACTCCGGGAAGAATAATCGGACCATGGGCGAAGATCATCGCGAAAACAAAACCTATAAAGAAGGTGTGAACAAGGGCGTCGTATGCGAAGGCGGTATCAGGTAACGCGATAAAAAGAACCCCGGTCAGCAACAGCGCCAGATACCCTGAAAGCAGCGCAACGCCTGAGAACCTGGTCAAGCCCTTCTTACGCAGGTTAATCCTGACAACATCATGGCGTAAAAGCCATACACTCACCAAAACAAGGGACGCGCCAGACAGATGATTGCCGATACCATGAAATGCCGTCAGGATCCCCGTGATAAAAAGACCAATAAATCCGATAAGAAGAATTTTCTGGTTTTTGGTTACCGGCAAGAATTTGGAAAGTTCAAGTCTTTCAGACACAATTGTAAACAGCAGGAAAGCCATCCACCATGGCAGCGCCATTGGATAAAATTCACGACTCAACAGAACCACATTCCCGATGAACAAACAAGCTGCGCTACCTAACATGAGCCACATGTATATCTCGGGCTGGCGATAAAGATATACGCCGTAAACCACCATTAATCCGATGCTGGCGGAGATTAGTAGCGAAACACCACCAGTAAAGTTCCCGGACCATAAGAATACGATGCTTGCTGCGCTTAGGGCGGGTACCACAAGTAAAAATTTATTTCGTAGCGGAATAACTTTCTCAAGCGCAATCAGCGTACCTAGAAATCCGCCCACCATAATTGCTCCGTGATGCAAGTATCCCTGTAAGAATGCGGAGGTCCAGCCCATGCGACCCAAACCCGCGTACATACCAAACAACAGGTTGACAAAAACAAATAAAAGAAAGGGTATAAGGTACTTTCGGTTCATATGTTGAAGGTGCAAGTTGGATGTTACGACCTCGCCGCAAAAACGGATAAATTCTAAAAAAAACTGATTTTCGTCAGCCTGTATGGAAGAAAACCGATCACTTCCAATAGATAATCACACCTGCGCTGGATTGCCCGCATGTTTTGGGATATATTTACAACAAGCCTATGAAATACTCGATCCTTGTCTTGTTCCTCCTGATAGTCGCAACGGCTTTTCCTCAGGAAAAAGAAATTATTTACGTCGGCACTCATTCTGTGCGCGACAGCAAAGGTATTTATGTTTTCGAACTCAATCGCGCAAAGGGCACACTGAAGCTCATTCAAACGATAATGGACCGCAATAGTCCGGGTTTTCTGGACATCCATCCCAACGGAAGGTTTCTTTACAGCGTCAACAACGCGCCTGTTGACGGACACGACGGCTCGGGCTCTGTGTCAGCGTTTCAGATCGATCGCAAAACCGGCAAGCTTACGTTCATCAACAGCGTATCGTCCTTCGGTGAAAATCCGTGCCATATAACGCTGGATAAATCCGGTGAGTGGGCATTCATATCAAATTATAACGAAGGAAATTTTGTGGTTCTCCCTATCCTTCAGGACGGGTCTATCGGAGCACCGTCAGATTCCAAAAAATATTCCGGCAACAGCGTTAACAAGTTCCGCCAGGAAAAACCACACATTCACTCGGCCGTAGTGTCGATAGATAACAAATTTGTTTACGTATCTGATCTTGGAACGGATAAAATCTATACCTACAGCATTGATCACAAAAATGGCAAAATAGAACCCGCCAATCCTGCCGAGACGGCTGTGTCTCCCGGAGCGGGTCCGCGACATTTTACATTTCACCCTTCCGGCAACTTTGCGTACTCTGCTGAAGAATTAACCTCCACGGTTGGTGTTCTTGCCGTGAACAAGACAACAGGTAGTCTGAGTATCATTCAGGACACAGTGCGGTCTCTTCCAACAACATTCTCAGGCACCAATACGAGTGCCGACATTCACACTGATCCGAAAGGTCAGTATCTTTATATGTCGAACAGAGGGGCGGATCTGATTTCGGTTTTTGCGATAGACATCAACGGAAAGATTACGCTCAAAGGCAGCCAAAGTACGATGGGGAAAACGCCACGTAATTTTCTGGTCGATAAAAAGGGCAGGTTTCTCTGGGTGGCCAATCAGAATTCCGACAACCTCGTTACTTTTCGGATTAATCCTAAAACCGGCATGCCTGTTTTCACCGGAACCTCGACAAAGATTCCGTCACCTGTCTGTGTGAGGCAACTGGTATTAAAATAAGCCTTAGCGAAAAGAATTAATCAGGTCTGATTACATCCTGCTGACATAACGCTGTCATCAGGCCACGTTTTCTTTATAAAAAAACGTTATGAAAACAGATCTCACCAAGACCGACAAGCATTATTACTATGCGTCACGCGAACCCGAACTAATTACACTGGAGGAACTTCATTATCTTTCCATTGCCGGAGCCGGCGATCCTTCCGGGAAAGACTTCGCTGCTAATGTCGAGGCATTGTACTCAGTAGCGTATACGTTGAAATTCATCTGCAAGGAGAAGGGAGCTGATTTCATTGTACCCAAACTTGAGGGTCTTTGGTGGTACGATGAATCACGTTTTAAAGGGGTGTCGGCTGAAGCTGCACCGATGAAGGTTCCCAGGTCCGAGTGGGAGTATCGCCTTCTTATAAGGATGCCTGACCAGGTCGAGGAATCCCAGCTCGAATCCGCGAAACGGGAAGCGCTACGTAAAAAAGGCAACGAACTGATTTCGAAAGTTGAATGGTTCAAACTAGCTGAAGGAAAGTGCATACAGATTATGCACGAGGGACCGTTCGATCAGGAGCCACAAACACTTTTAAAGATTAAAGCCTTTAGTGATGAACATAAACTATCGCCAAATGGATACCACCACGAGATTTACCTCTCGGACTTCCGTAAGACCAAACCCGAAAAATTAAAAACCATTTTACGCGAGCCAGTCAAGTGAAAGTTGATTTCTGCCACCATGACCGGTACTGCCAATGGGTTTGCCGCTGCGCGCGTGAAAGATGCGCCAGAATTACCGGAAAATGCTATGGAAACATTTTTGGGGCAGGGCCATAAAAACATCTATGGATCCTTTTTCTAAGATTATTATCGACGCCGTTGATAAAACAAAGAACGCGGTGGTAAAGATCGACGTCTTCAAAAAAGCAAAGGATGGCAAGCTGCGTGCTGCCGGATCGGGCTCAGGATTTATTTTCTCGTCGGATGGACTGGTCTTCACTAACTGTCATGTGGTTGAAGGTGCGGACAAGATCATGGTAAGCCTGCTAAATGAAAATGAAATCGAAGGGTTCCTCATCGGAAAAGATCCCGACACCGACCTCGCAATTCTTAAAATATATACTGAAGGATATTCCGTCGCCAAACTTGGCAACGCTGACGACCTGAAGATTGGCCAGTTCGTAATCGCCATCGGAAATCCATACGGCTATCAGCATACTGTCACAACGGGAGTGGTAAGCGCAACAGGCCGTACCCTTCGGACGCAATCAGGGCGATTAGTCGACAACGTCATCCAGTCTGACGCTGCCCTTAACCCCGGCAATTCCGGCGGTCCGATGATCAACACCGACGGCGAAGTTATCGGCGTCAACACGGCGATAATACAAGGTGCCCAGGGCCTGAGTTTTTCGGTGGATGTGAACACTGCCAAGGAGATCGCACTTCAGCTCATCCAGAACGGAAAGATTTTTAAAGCATATCTCGGTATCATGATTCAGGAAGTGGATATCAATCCACGGGTTCGCGAACATTATAATCTCGCTAACCGAAAAGGACTTTTCATCACCAAAATTGGTGAAAGCTCACCTGCGTCCAGATCACAACTCATGGAGGGTGATATTGTAATCACATTCAACCACAAACCGGTAAACAGTTCACACGAACTCTTTCGGGAACTCAGTAAGCGCAGCGTTCTTGATATGATTGACGTGACGGTGATCCGGCATTCGGAAATCCATTCGTTCACGATAACGCCGGAAACTAAAAAGTAAACGGAAAATTCGCCATCGACGCCCCGGGAAAAACTCTTGCCGGAACGTATAGTTACAAAAAAACCACCCGTGGGGGTGGTATGTTATGTCAATTGGAACTTCGGAAAGGAGCCCTGCGGCACTATCTCCATTTTCGATCGCGCGGAGATTTTTCTCTTCCACGAGTACTGCGAGACGCGAATTTACTTTTGCGATCACGCACCTTCGACCCTTTCGGCGATACTTCTTTGTTATCCGTTTCCTCTACGCGTATCTGCCTGCCTTTGTAGGTAATACCATTCAGGCCTTTGAATATGTCTTCAACTTTTGATGGATCCACTTCGAAAAATGAATAAGCCCCCTTGAGATCAATGCGGCCAATGTCTTTTTTGGAAATGCCGGCGTAGTCATCGATGATCTCAATCAAACGTGAAACATCCACACCATCCATTTTGCCCACGTTGATAAAGATCCGCGAGCCGGAACTATATTTTTCCGATCCAGCCTGGCCCCTACCCGCTTCGGCATTCAAATCCGGAGCATTTCGGTAGTAATCCAGGAACCGGTTGAATTCGATCGACGCGAAACGTTTGATCAACTCTTCTTTTGACAAGTCTTTCAATTCCTCAAAAACCTGCGGGAGGAATTCGCCGATCTCGTCTTCACTGACTTTTACTTCGTGAACCTTACGCATCAGGGCGATCAATTGCTTCTGGCACACATCAGGTCCGGTAGGGATCATCATCCGCTGAAACGGCGCCTTCAGGTTCTTTTCGATTTGTTTGACCTTACCAAGCTCCTTTTTGGAGATCATGGCAATCGAAATTCCTTTCTTACCAGCGCGCGCGGTACGGCCACTGCGATGAGTATAAAACTCCATTTCGTCGGGGATATTCATATGAATAACGTGCGAGATGTCTTCCACATCAATTCCTCGCGCTGCTACATCGGTGGCGACAAGAATCTGAAGTGAGCGTTCACGAAACTTCATCATCACCCGATCGCGCTGTTGTTGCGTCAAATCTCCATGCAGCGAATCGGCGTTGTAGCCGTCCTTGATCAGCATCTCTGCCACACGTTGCGTGTCGATTCGCGTGCGACAGAAGATCAAACCAAAAATCTCCGGATTGAAGTCAAGGATTCTTTTCAAAGCGAGGTAACGATCCTTTTCCGAAACGAGAACATACTGATGATCGATGTTCGCGTTACCAACGTTCTTCTCACCCACCGTCAATTCATGCGGATCATGCATGTAGTTCTTCATGATGGCGCGCACTTCCCTGGGCATAGTGGCCGAGAAAAGCCAGGTGTTTTTTGCATCAGGAGTGAATGACAGAATCTTGTCAAGTTCATCCTTGAAACCCATGTTTAACATTTCATCGGCTTCGTCAAGAACGACGTATCGCACCGAACTAAGATTGACCGCTTTTCGATCGATGAGGTCAATCAGTCTTCCGGGGGTCGCCACAATGACCTGTGCGCCCTTCTTTACCTTGCGTATTTGTTCGCTGATACTGGCGCCGCCGTACACAGCTACTATATTGAATGCCTTGAATTTTTCGCTAAAGTTCTCCAGATCGCTTGCGATCTGCAGGCCGAGTTCCCGTGTGGGAGCCAGAATCAGGGCTTGTGTAGTGCGGGCTTGATCATCTATGAGTTCCAACAAAGGTAGTCCGAATGCGGCAGTTTTTCCGGTTCCCGTCTGGGCCAGGCCAACAAAATCGCGGTTACCGGTTAATAAAATAGGTATGGCCTGTTCCTGGATTGGGGTGGGTACTTCAAAGCCGATCTGTTGAACCGACTCTACTAAACCCCTGGATAGGCCCAGGGCTTCAAAAGATTTCATCTTGATTTAAATGGATTGTTAATGGCAGGAGGACAACCGTCTGCTCGCGGCCTGTTTCGATTAAGGGGCAAAGGTACGCCAATTAAATTAGAAAACGACCGCGACCATAAATTCTCACGTGGTGTATTACCTTTACCCGCCTAAATTACAGTTTATTTTCAGTGATATGATAACCATTAACCGCCTAAAAGGATTCATTTTCCTTTTATTACTTCTCCTGTTCTACGTTCCGTTGTTCGCCCAGCAAGGCCCTGTCAAATGGGCGAAAGACGGGAACTCCTACTACCGCCTGGAAGACGATGAAGTAGTCCAGTACACCCTCCCTGCAGACACCAGAAAGGTGGTGATAACAAAGCAACAGCTTACCCCTTCCGGTCAATCCGCTCCGCTCAAGCTCGACTTGTTTTCTTTTTCTGAAGACGGCCAGAAAATGCTTGCATATACGAATGCAACGCGGGTATGGCGAATCAAAACGCGCGGCGATTATTGGGTTCTCGACTTAAAGACCAACCAAATCCAGAAGCTGGGAACCGGCAGACCCGACGCATCACTCATGTTTGCAAAGTTTTCGCCCGATGGCACCAAAGTCGCTTACGTGAGTGAGTACAATGTTTATGTCGAAGATCTGTCATCGCAAACGGTGACGCCCCTCACTACGGATGGCAACCGGAAGTTCATCAACGGAACTTTCGACTGGGTGTACGAAGAGGAATTTGCATGCCGCGATGGTTTCCGGTGGAGCCCCGACAGCAAATCGGTCTTGTTCTGGCAGATCGACGCGCGGGCTACCCGCGACTTCTATATGATCAACAACACCGACTCGGTATACAGTAAAATCATTCCCGTTGAATATCCAAAGGTCGGCGAGCCACCTTCAGCCTGCAAAATTGGTGTGGCGGATATCGGATCAGCCAAAACCACCTGGGTCAACGTACCGGGCGATCCCCGTCAACATTATATCGTGCGCGCCGAGTATGTACCGGGAACAAACGATATTCTCCTGCAACAGCTCAACCGAAAACAAAACGTGAGCACTATCTATCGTGCAAACGGCCAGAGCGGCAACGCGTCTCCTGTTTTTAAGGAAGAGGATGAGGCCTGGGTAGATGTTTATACTCCCGGAAGCTCGGACAACTCATACGCGGTTGATTTCAGACATACGTTCCATTGGCTCGGGGGCGGAAAGGAATTCCTTTGGGAAAGTGAAAAGGATGGCTGGCGTCACCTTTATCGGATCGCTGCCGACGGAAAAGCAGAAACGCTTGTCACGCCTGGTGATTTCGACGTAATGTCCGTAAGACACATCGACGAGAAAGGCGGCTACGTGTATTTCCTTGCTTCACCGGATAATGCCACCCAAAAGTATTTGTACCGTGCCCGGTTGAACGGCAAAGGTCAGATGGAACTGCTTACCCCGGCAACGTTGAAGGGTACGCACAATTATTCGATCTCGCCGAATGCAAAATTTGCACGTCATACCTATTCGAACACATACACAAAATCGGCAACTGAGACGATCACTTTACCGAAGCATCAGTCCGTGAAAGAGAGTGAGAGCATAGCCGCGAAGATTTCCAAACTGCGCGAGGAGCAGCATACCGAGTTCTTCAAAGTGACCATTGATGATGGCGTTGAACTCGATGGATGGATGGTAAAGCCCGCAAAGTTTGACCCGGCCAGAAAGTATCCGGTAGTGTTTTACGTTTACACTGAACCCTGGGGTCAGAACGTAACTGACACATACGGCACTTCGCAAAATTTCCTTTATGCAGGAGACATGCGTGAGGATGGTTACATCTATATCGCTATCGATAATCGTGGAACGCCGGTTCCCAAAGGCAGGGCATTCAGGAAATCCATTTACCGTAACGTCGGACAAATCAATATCCATGACCAGGCCAAGGCGGCACGTGAGATCATGAAATGGGATTTCGTCGATCCCGAGCGCATAGCTGTATGGGGATGGAGTGGCGGCGGATCAGCCACACTGAACCTAATGTTTCAATACCCTGACATCTATAGTACCGGCATAGCCGTGGCTGCTGTTTCGAACCTTCTCACCTACGACAACATCTACCAGGAACGGTACATGGGCTTACCGCAGGAAAATATGGAAGACTTTATTAAGGGTTCGCCGATCACTCACGCAAAAAATCTGCAAGGCAACCTGTTGGTAATTCACGGTACCGGGGATGACAACGTACACTATCAGAACGCGGAAATGCTCGTCGACGAACTGGTGAAACACAACAAGCAGTTTCATTTCATGGCTTATCCAAACAGATCACACGGTATGGGGGAAGGTCAGGGAACATTTCAGCATCTGTCTATGATGTACACCGAATTCCTGCGGAATTACTGCCCTCCTGGCGGAAAATAATTCCCTCGATAAAAAAGAGACTGTCGAAAACGGCAGTCTCTTTTTCTTTAGGGTCTCACTCTCATTGGGTAGTTCTTACAAATGATCTTCAGGATATAATGGAACAATCCTTTAACTTTCATCCGATAGCTATTGCTCCAGCTTGATGATCTCACTGGCGGCAAGTAAATATGCACCTGAACCGTATTCCTGAAAATTACTCTTCACTACTTTGTCGGGCGATGCTCCGATAGGCTGCACCCATTGTAATTTCCCTTCGTCTGTAATGTACTCGTTCAGTCCTGCCCACGCCTTGCGGATCACTGGCAGGTATTCCTCCTTTTCGAGATGTCCGTTATTCACACCCCACGCGAGCGCGAAACAAAAAAACGCAGAACCACTTGTTTCAGGGTGTGGTACTTCTTCAGGATCAAGAAGGCTGGGCCGCCACAGCCCGTCTTCACTCTGAATTTTCTTCGTTGCAGCAGACATTTCGCGCAGAAGCTGCACATACCTGTCATAGTTTTCGTCTTCCCTAGGTAAGTATGGAAGAAGACGCGCGATTCCGCCCAACACCCAACCATTTCCACGCGCCCAAAACGTTTTGTTACCGGATGGTGTACGCTTATCAAAAAAAGACTCGTCCCGGTAAAAAAGGTGCTCCTCCTTGTCATATAAAAATTCGTATGTATCCCAATACATCTCGTGAAGCAGATCGAGATACTTTCTTTCACCAGTCGCCGCTGCCAGTTTAGTCATCACCGGCGGAGCCATGAACAGCGCGTCACACCACCACCAGTCTACCCGTCCCGGCTTTGGGTCAAGTACTAGTGAATCGAACGTATTACGTATATCTCCGATCATCGCTGAATCCTTTTTCACTTCGTAGATCTCGAGATACGTTTGTCCTTTAGCATGGTCGTCGGCGTGTCGGAGGCGTTCCGCGAGCTTGTAGTCGAACGACTCCGACCACTTTACCGCTTCGTCCAGGTACTTCTCATCACCTGTGGTTTTGTATGTAGCCATCACACCAGTATAAAATGCAGCACGTGCCCAGTCGTTTTCGTTTCTTTCGTTTATGTCTACCGGATTGTCAAGCTGCCAGTCAGCAACTTTCTTCATTTGCATTGTAATGAAGTCCTTGCTATACAAATCCCGCTCCTCAACCTTTTGATTGGATGACGTTGAACATGAAACCAGACCAGCAAGTATCATAATGACAAGCAGTTTTCTCATAGTATTAATTTTGAGTCGACGAATGAATGATTATTTGTTGTGTTGCTTCAGGTCATTTAACGAATTCCGCACATATTACATTTCAGCTCTTGCGAATGGAGATCAGAAACGCCTTGCGTGGATTGTGAACAATCAACTGGCGTATTTCATCAGCCGTAAAACCATCCTTCTTTAACGCCGGCAAAAGTTCCCGGAACAACGTTGTATAACCACGCACATCGCCACCGTTTGGTTTATCGGGATCATACCAACCTGCATCGTGCGAAATAAGGGTCTGCTGAAGACAGTTTTCCTTTTTCATGTATCGAAGTTTCGCGACGTAATCATCTACGTTTGACGATGAAAGTCCATCGAGACTTACCCATGCACCGAGACGCGCAACCTCAACATATCGGTTTTCGTCCTTCTCACTTTGCGCGTGTACCCATATAAAAGCGTCTGGACTCACACCCATTGAACGAAGAATAACAATCTGTTCCTTCGCCGGAGCATAGGGGCCTGTGTGAGAGGCTACCGTCAGCCCGCTCTTCAGGTGTGTCAATGCCGCGGCCCGAATCAGTTTTTGCGAAACAGAACTTAGCTTGTCATCATTCACGCTGATCTTAATGAAACCCGGTTTAACCTGTGTCCCGTCAATACCATGCTCCCATTCCTTCAACCATCGCGCTGATAGTTGCTCCGCGGATTCCGTGAATGCATGATCAGGCAAAAACTTGTTGTCTGATCCGCCGTAGTAACCGGTGTTGGTGACAACGTTCAATCCTGACTCTTCAGAAAGTCGTTTAAGAAGGACAGGATCCCGTCCGAGGTGATTCGGCGTACAATCAACCAGAGTGACACACCCGGCATCGCGAAGCTCTTTCAGAAAAGGCAACATTTTCAGTGTTACCTCCTCTTTATTCCAGCGCGACGGATTACTTTTGGCTGCGCCGATAAAATCAACAAGGATGTGTTCATGGATAAGCGTCTGCCCCATATCCTGCGGATTGATCGGACCGTTAACGGTCATTATCCTGGGCGATGCAGCTTGAAATGAAAAGTGGCTCCCTACCAGAATGGAGCCACCTGCATAAAGTGTTTTACGAATAAAGGATCTTCTTGAATCCATAAGTTAAAGTATAACGACGCGACTCATTTGATCGAGAAAGCCATCAGTTTTCCTTCCATCATTTGCGGAATCAGCAAAATGTTTTTCTGTTTTACGATTGAGAGGTCAGCAGTGCCGGCGTTGTATGAGCCGATTTCCTGATGTGATCCCTTGTTATCTACGAAATAGATTTTCCCGGCGACCCAATCTGAAAGGATATAGCCATTCTTGAATTCAGCAAGTCCGTCGCCGTTGATAAAGGGTTTGGAAATGTCTGTTACTTTCTTATCCGACAACGACACCTTCAGAAGCTTTCCCTTTACTTCCGTTTCAGAAGTTTCCGGGTTGGTCACAACGCCCCAGCTGGCCACGAGAATGTCATTTCCTTTTAAAAGCAAACCATTGGGATAATCCAGTTTTTCGTCCTTGAACCAGACATCCAGCTTACCGCTACTTAGTCGATAAATAGCGTTACCACCGAAGGTATCTGAAACATAAACATCACCGTTTGAGCCGACAGCAACGTCGTTGAGGAAGGTGGCGCCTTCTGCGGGAAGTGTCTTTTCGATTTTACCGTCGGCAACATTTATAATCGCAACGCGGTCGATATCCGCCACGTACAACTTTCCGTTATGAATACCCATTCCTTTTGGCGCGTCTAATCCAGTTACCCACTTATGGTTGACCAGTTCGCCATTGTCGTCTACCTGCGATATGTAGCCGTTGCCGTTTTTCTCATCCGGATTTCCGGCGACATTCGAAACATAGTAAAGGTTTGTTTTTGAATCATAGATAACCGATTCGGGAGCTTCAAAACCGGTGACCTCCCAAAGCTTGTTGATCGTCTGCGCGTGGACCTCAATACATACCACTAACAGGAGAACCAGCGCAGCGAATACGATGTTCTTCATAAAGTAAAAGGTTCTTTCAATGTACCGTAAAATTAACGGCCCGCGATAGAATTCAAAATCATTTTAGAAATTGGGTAGCCTGTTGCTGGGTTGCCGGGGTGCCGGTTCGCCGGGTTGCCGGGTTGCCTGTGTTTGCCTGTATGCACCCCGCTGAAAAGACACGCGGTTCAGGTAAAGCCGAAAACCAAAGAGCCGATAGGCTCGGCCAATATTATAGGGATGGGTTTTTAACCCGTCCTCAAGGCATCACCCAAGACCCAAAGAGCCGTAGGCTCGACACATATTCTTCGTGAACCATAATGCAATCCGTGGTCCACTGAAAAGATCCGGAGTTCAGATACAAAGACACAAAACCGTAAAACAGGTCGATATTATAGGGAGGGGTTTTCAACCCGTCCTAAGGGAGTCACCTAAACCCGAAGAGCCGTAGGCTCGGCCGATATCTTTCGCGAACCCGGAATACCCCGCGGCAACTGAAAAGAAATGTGAGGTGAAAAAGTATTTGAAGAATCAAAGCTGCCAGGTTTCCGGTAGCCCGGTGGTGGGTTGAACGCACGTCGAACTTCGCGCGAACTTGAAATCTCTGAAACCCGAAATTTGAAATCGATACGTGGAGAATATCGGAGTCGAACCGATGACCTCTTCCATGCCATGGAAGCGCTCTAGCCAGCTGAGCTAATCCCCCAAAAAACCTCGGCAAATATATTCAAATTTCGGTGACGCAAAACCGCAACATCAATTTTTCATCCGGCGACCGGGGGATTCACGGACTTTTGTCCCCACCGGCAGTATCTTGGTTATCCACCCATTTGCCGGCTTTCGATAAAGTCGCGGAATGCCTTTCGATAACTCTCACTGACCGGTATTTGCCTGCTTCCGATCATCACTTCACCTTTATGGACGGAATCAATTGCGTGGATCGCCACGATGAACGAATGGTGTATGCGGAAAAACTTGTCGGCAGGCAGTTGTTCTTCGAGGACCTTGAGCCGCTGAAGGGTTGTGATCTTCTGATTGACAGTATGAATCGTAACGTAATCTTTCATTCCTTCAACAAAAAGGATATCGTCAAAGAATACTTTGACCAGCTTGGTGCCATCCTTGACGAAGACGTACGACGGCGAAGTTGCAGTCGGCACTTCGGCCTTTGGTTGGACCGGAGGCGCCACTGCATTCGTGCGTTGATTAACTTTATCTACTGCTTTGAGAAATCGTTCAAACGTAATTGGCTTAAGGAGATAATCCACAACATCCAGTTCGTAACCTTCAAGCGCATATTGGGAATACGCAGTGGTCAATATTACAAACGGCCTTTTTCTGAGGGTCTTGAGTAAAGAGATTCCCGTCAGTTCTGGCATTTGAATATCAAGGAACAATAAGTCAACCGGTTGGTTACGGAGAATTTCGAGTGCTGTAATAGGATTTGAACACGCTTGAATCAGGCGGAGGTATGGAACCTTGTTCACATATTCCGTCATCAGATTTCGGGCCAGCGGCTCGTCCTCAATAATCAGGCAGCTAATCATCTCTCGAGATTGAGTTTTAGCTCAATATAATACCTGTCGGGGTGATCTTCTACTTTCATTTCATGGTGACCGGGATAAAGCAGTTCGAGTCGTCGTTTTACGTTCGCCAGTCCAATTCCCGACGGCTCAGTACCTGAGCCATTGTGGCTTCCCTTACTATTCTCCACAACAAAACTAAGTTCTGTTCCCGCCACTTCAATCAGAATGTTAATCCAGGACGCGCTACTTGTGTTCGTGACGCCGTGCTTGAAAGCGTTTTCAAGGAATGTTATCAGGATAAGAGGAGCCACCTCCACTCCGGCGGTGTTTCCCTGTATATTAAAACTAATGGTGGTCTGGTCATTAAGGCGCAGTCGCTCGAGATCGATATAATTCTCCATGTACTCAATCTCTTTCGTAAGCAACACCCGTGAATGATTCGAATCATGGATCATATACCGCATCACCAGCGAAAGTTTCGAGATAACTTCTGTAGTGTTCGGGGATTTTGAATACGCCAGGTAATAAAGGTTATTAAGCGTATTAAACAAGAAATGAGGGTTGATCTGAGCTTTCAGAAAACTCAGCTCTGCGGTGAGCTTTTCGTTCTCCACTTCCTTTTTCGTTGCTTCGAACTCGAACCAATCCTTCACGAATCGCAGAAAACCAATAAAGATCGCAATGAACAACGTGATGATGACCGACTGCACCACGAACATGGTTGAATATGCGTATCTGTCCTGATAAGTGTAACCATCAATTATATACCGGTGAAGGTTAATCCGTGTAAGGATAACGATCACTAATGGAACGAGAAATTCAAGAATGTATCGACTCCACCGTTTGTGTTTCAGAAAGCGGGGAAGCAAATAGAAATAGTTGAAATAGGCTATAATCAGCGTGAGGACGAACTGAATGAAGAGTAGTGTCAAACCTTTGTTCCAGTCGAACGTATCGTAACGCCGCTGAAACACCGTTACCTGGTAAAGGCTGAAGGAGAGGTATACACACCAAAAGGATATGTGCAACCAGAAATTTTTGCTACGGTCAAAAGGTGTGGCCATCGGTATGCAATAACAGTTAAATATAGAGGAAGATGCTGCCTTCGGCATACCTGGCCCTGATTATTCGGCTGTTGGTGGCCTTCTATCGACAGATCAGAGAGGCAACACGGCCCATCCGAAGGGTCGAATAGAACCCGGGGCTGTCGATAGTTTGTATGTAATGATCGAATCCCCCAGAAGGTCGATTAACATTTCTGTTGCTTTATCGTTGAATCAATACCTCCTGCTATGTACCAGGTGGTGTAGAGCCTAAACATTTCTTTTGTATGAAAAAACTTTATGTGTTGTTGGTCATTTTGGTTGGTACGCTAACGCTAGCCACTGCCGATCCGGGAACGCCAGAGGTGGCAGACGGTAAAATCTCAGGAACAGTGGTTGATGCTGAAACTAAAAATCCAGTCGAGTTCGCCACGGTAGCACTAATGAAGAAAGGGTCCGACCAACCGGTAAACGGTTCGGTGGCCGATCTTAAAGGAAAGTTCACCATCAAAGACATTCCTCCGGGAGAATATGATGTCGTAATTTCTTTTATTGGATATGAATCTAAAACGATTTCGGTAAAAGTTCCGGAGAAAAACAACTCAATTGATCTGGGTACGGTCGCCATTGGCACCACTGCCGAAATATTATCGGAAGTCACCGTTGAGGGCCAGAAGGCGATGATTGAAGAAAAGGTTGACCGGACCATCTACAACGCTGAAGCTGATGCGACGTCCAAAGGGGGCGATGCCTCTGATGTATTGCGTAGAGTGCCAATGTTGACGGTAGATCTTGATGGCAACGTTTCGTTACGTGGCAATCAGAACATTCAGGTTCTCATCAACAATAAGCCTTCTACCATTATTGCGAGCAACATAGCCGACGCGCTGAAGCAGATTCCGGCCGACGAAATTAAATCCGTGGAGGTAATAACCAGCCCTTCTGCAAAATACGACGCCGAAGGTTCCGCTGGTATCATCAATATCATCACCAAGAAAAACAAGATTGAGGGGCTCACCCTGGGGGTAGACGCCGGAATCGGATTACGCGGCTCGAACCTGGGTTTGAACGGTAACTTCCGTCGTGGAAAAATGGGCTTTTCGCTGGGTGGATGGGGACGTGCCGGTTATAACGTTACAGGAGAATTTGAGAACAGAACTACGACTTTTGAACGTGATCCTAATACTTTCGATGTAATTTCTTCCCGAACCAGTGCTCAGCGCGCGAATACGGAAAATCGCATGTTGTTCGGAAACTACACGCTGGGCTGGGATTATGATATCAACGAAAAGAACTTCGTTACATCATCAGTACGTTTCGGCCTGCGGAAATTCAATCGTCTCCAGGAAGATTACCTTACGGAGTTTTTTGGATCCGACGGCAATCTTTTGAACTCTACGCTTGCCGAAAGTGAAAACCGAAACCGGTCCAATTCGGTCGATGCCTCTTTGACGTACACACATTTATTTGACACCAAAGGAAAGGAATTGAGCTTTCAGGGTCAGTACGGGAGAAACAACAACTATAGTTTCTTCGAGAACAATATACTATCATCAACATTTCCTTCAGCAGGTAACCTGATTAACGAAAACGATAGTTACAATGAAGAAATGACTGTACAGGCGGATTTCGTCACGCCAATAGGCGATAAGCAAATCTTTGAAATTGGTGCCAAAGACATTATGCGGAAGGTTTACAGTGACGTAACCGGGGGTAACACAGGCAGAAATAATCTCAATTACGATCAGAACGTCGTTGCCGGGTATCTTTCGTACACACTGAACCTGACCAACGGGTTAAGTTTCAAGGCCGGATCGCGATATGAATACACCATTATTACAGCCTTCACAGAATCGATCGAAGAAGGGCGTCAGGAGGTAGAAATTCCATCTTATGGAGTGCTTGTGCCCAGCATAAACGTTGCGAAACGCTTCAAGAACGGAAAAACCATTAAGGCTTCCTACAACAGACGGATCCAACGACCTTCAATCAGATTCCTCAACCCGAACAGGCAGTTTCAAAACGACATTAATTACACTATCGGAAATCCCGGCCTTGATCCGGAATACACCGACAACTTTGAACTTGGTTACAGCACTTTTATTAAAGGAACGTCGTTGAACTTCACCGCGTTTGCACGCACCACTAACGACGCTATTCAGAGCCTTCGTGAAGCGGATGAAGAGAACACCGCCGCTGTTCGCACTACGTATGACAACATCGGATTGGAAAGCGCCTACGGAACGAGCGTATTTGCAAGCGTAAGCATCGGAAAACTTATGCTCAATGGGGGTGGCGACGTGTATTATTCCGTTCTGGATAATAATGTTCCGGATCCCAGATATCGCGCTGACAATGAGGGTTGGGTAGTTAGTGGCCGGTTATTCGGTAGCTACAATCTCAATAAAGGTTGGGCAATCCAAGGGTTTGGTTTCGGCCGTGGTCGGCAGGTACAACTTCAGGGCTATCAGGGTAACTTCAGAATGTATAGTCTGGGAGTGCGTAAAGAATTCAACGAGAAGAGAGGAAGCATTGGGTTTGGACTGGAGAATTTCCTGCAGAAGGCAATTACCATGAAGAATGAGACGATCTCCCCTGAGGTCCAGCAATTCGGAAAAAATACCATGAACAACATGGGCGTACGGGTCAACATCAGCTACCGATTCGGTAAGATGGGCGTTGATCAGACTCCCCGCAGGCGCAGTAGCAGAATCAACAACGACGACCTTAAAGACGGCGGTGGTGACGGCGGAATGGGTATGGACGTTGGTGGAGCGCAACCCGCAGGTGGCGGCGGTGGAATGATGCGTGGCGGTGCAAGACCAGCGGCTCCGGCAAAAGCCAACGAGAAAATGGCGGCAGCCGATAGCAGCGCAGTTGTTGATGCGGTTGGTCAGTGGACATACACGATCGAGTCGCCTCAGGGTGGTTCCGGCAAGTTTCAGATCCGCAAGGAAAACGATCAGTATTCAGGAACAATATCAAATGATCGATTCCCGCAGGAAACGCCTCTTACGGATATAACACTTACAGGAAACGAACTCTCTTACAGCTATGAAGTTTCTATGGGTGGAAATTCAATGAAGATCCAGGTAAAAGGAACAATAAATGCTGACGAGTTCAATGGAAATATGACGGTAGGACAATTCGGGTCCTTTCCGATCAACGCCAAAAAATCACAGTAGTAATTGGTTTGGTTTGGTTTATTATGATGTGATTTTCGTCCTGCCTTCGGGCAGGACGTTTTTTTTGTATCGCTAACGTCTGATTACTTTTCGTGTAACGATCTGACCGTCTACTGAGAATATAAACATATACAGACCCTTTGGAACCGTTCCCTTCAGCACGGTTCGTTCACCAACAAAACTACCTACCGATTCAACCAGTTTTCCGTCCATGCTATACACCCTCAAAAAATCCACCGGCCTGGATACAATAACATTCACTAGCGACTCCGACGGGTTCGGGAATACATCAATCATACTTGAGATGGATGCTTCGACCGGTGTGGGAACCTCGAAAACATTTACTTCTGATGGGGTAACCTTTGAAGTCTCAAGAAACGGTCCTGTTATGTTGGGAATCCGACTGTAAGAAGTGTTTGTCATTTGAGCTGCAAATACGATCTCATCAACTTTATGCAGACTTGCGCCGGTCATCTGATAGATTCCGATTTGTTCGCCGTCAGCTGATAATTTAAAGTTCACATGCAACGGGCCCTGAAACGTCTGCTCATCGGCCCAGATAATGCGATATTCACCAGGTTGAATGATCGTTTCATTATCTCGTCCCCGCTGGATCCGGTGCTTGGTCTTGTTATTCAGATTGTCGGTAATAAAAAAACCGGCTATGTCAATCGGCTCTGAACCATTGTTGTAAACCTCAATCCAGTCGTCGCTTTCGCCAACCTCGTCCTGGTAAGTATTATTGGAAGCCGAAAACTCGTTGATGACCAGCCCCTCCTGAAGCGAAACCGGTTCGAAGTACGCAGAAATAGCGACGTCGCTATTGGCGATATCAGAATACTCTGCCGTCGTTACCGTACTCTCCGTTATCGCGCCGGAGCGAAATGTGCGCAGGTCAAGATCAAAGCTGATGTCAGAGCTTGAAGGACCATTTTGATGTACTTCAACAGCAATGGTATTCTCTCCCGGCTTGATCTTTCCTTTCGGAATAGAAAACGTATAGTAGGTGGTCTCTACCGGTATAGCCTCAACGGCGTATGTATTGGAGGTAATTGTTCCTTCCGGCATATTCCCACGGTAAATCTCTTCACCATTAAAGTAAATAACCGCGCCATCGTCATACAGAACACTCCCGGTCAACTGACCCAGCGACGTCGTATCAGCGATTGAAAACACTTTTCTGAACCAGGTGGTGATATGTTTATTCGAAGGGTTGTCGCCAAAACTCACAACCGTTTTTTCATCCCCGTCTCCATACCCAAGTTGCGCTTCTCCCTCCTGCCACGTAGCATGGTCAAACGACTCGGCCTTCCACTCGTCTGACATGAGGTCGCCTCCATCGTGGTAACGCCATAAGTCTCCGCGGCTGATCAGCGGAACGGGTGTATTCTCCTGTTTGACGATTTTGTAATGCGTAAACTTGTAGCCCGGCGCGGCGGCTGGTCGAACTTCCAACGGTAAACCTTTGAAGTACACCGCCCCGTCGACGGTTTCTTTGCTCGTGATTCCATTCAACGTTACATTACCACTACCTAACGGAAACGCCTGCGCCGAAACACGGACCTGATCCGAATACCCGAAGAATTCGGCGATGTATCCCTGCATGAAAGAATTGCGTTCGCGGGCAAAGGCACGTAGTCTTTCCACTTCCCAGTTCCAGTTGCTCATCGAAATACCCCAACGCGTAGCGTGGTGTGGCATCTCTGTCCTCAGATTCTCCTGAAACGAGTCAATCATCCTGATTACACGTTCCGGATGAAAAGTTGTGCTCAGTGATGTTGTTAACGTCTGCACAAACTTGTTTCTGAAATCCGGATTTTCAAGCAGCAATCGCAAATGTAGTGTTGATGAAGGTGGATTGGGCCAGTCGGGACCATTCGTGGCCGTAGCAAAATGAAGTGTCGGGTGAGAAGGATAGCTCTGGTCTGAATACAATCCAAATCCGAAATCAGTATCCCACAGGATCCACCTGAACTTACCTCCGTTGGACCGTTGACGCCAGAATTTGATATTATTGCCCGGCCAATCCGTATTCGCATAATAAATTTCGGCGGTCAGGTAATTGATTAGTTCCTGCACATCCACATAGCGATTCAAAAACGCGAAGGCTTCCGGAGACGAAAGGTCGATCTTCTGGAGACTGTCAATGTAAACGAAGTAGTGCTGGTTCGTCCCTTCCAATGCGTTCCCCCATGTTTCAATCAGATCCAGGTCATCACGACTTATGCCGAAGTTTGATTCGATATAGTCCGCATCAATTTTCTCGCGAATATTCTGGATTCCCCAGTAATTACCGTTCAGGTACAAAATGGAAGGTTGGTATGCCTGATAGTCGATATCCATTTCGCCGAGCGGAAGTGTGTGAAGCAACGCGTCGCGAAACATCGTGTACCAAAAATCGTTGCCGCTATTGCGCAGCATAAGACCGCCAACGCTGCCCATGTCTTTGGTGGTGAAGAATTCGTGATCAATAGTTTTCCGCCCATACTTGTCACGTGCCTTTATCGCGAATGATTTTTGGGGATTATTCCGGCTGCAGGCACCACCGATCCTAATATCGACTTCGTGATCAAGGAATTTGGATCCGCTCTTATCAAAGTACTCGAAGGAAGCGTGACGATGCCAATCCTGATTCCAGTTTACGGGTCTGTCGATGCAGTTACCGGCTACACCATTATTTCCATCCACATAAATACCGATTTTGTTGTCGGTAAGATATTCAGGACGGAGTGAGAGCGACACAACGGGAAGGGTGAATCCTCTTTCATTTATGAAGTACGTTTTCACCTCCGTCTTACTTGGAATGTAGTTTTCGAGAAACGCTTTGGCCTTAAGGGTAGTAGTGCGTGAAACCGACACAGCATTGGAATACAAGGCCGATCCCGAAGTTGGTTCCGATCCATCGATGGTATACCGGATTTGAACCCCTGGCAATCCATGACGTATACTAATTTGTTGTTGTCCGGAATATTTTCCGGCTTTTAACGAGAACTCTGGATTCTCCAATCTGACCATTCCCGTAGCTGAATTATTTTGCGCGCCCGGCGAGGGCTGAACAAGGTACCCGATAGTTGACCCGCCATCCGTGGTACGGCCGTAGCTCACGTTGAGGTGTTGCTCAGGAAATGTGATACGATCCGTTTCCGACATGGACGCATTTGACAGGATGACGGTTTCACCATCCGAATCAAGGTTGAAATTAGTATGAACCCCCGAAAACATTCCGTCACACCAGATCATCAGGAATCCCCGCGCTGGAATCGTCGTACCCGCGGGGATGCGCCACTTGCCCCGGTCTGTGGGGTCATCCGAAAGATAATATCCGCCCACATCGGCCTGACTTCCACCTTTGTTGTGCAGCTCGATCCATCCTGAGAAATTGAAATATCGGGGATCATAGATGACGTCGCCATTGGCGGCGCAAATTTCATTTATCACTACCTGTCCCATCAGCGAAGAGGCACACGAGAACAGAATCAGAGAAAACACAAAGCGGACTGCCATGAAAGCAAGGTAACAAAAACAGACTTAATACTCTGTTAGAGACAAAAGTCTGTTATGAACCCTGTGAATATTGCGGGAAAGCGCCTGACGCGGCTTTACGCCATCCTTTCCGACATCTGGTACGAATTCCTGAAAACACGGCCGGCGACCTCCAGAGCACTGGTCGGCCGCCATGAATGATCCTCCCCGAACCTTTCGCAATGTCGAACAACGCGACACCAGGGACCCGCCGGATCGAACTGAGATCTCTTTCGGGGGTTATGGGAACGAGAGAAAAAGAAAGTGATGCTGGACGACCGGGTCGGAAAAGCGCCGAATTGAGGTAAGTCGCATGCCGGTTAAGCGGAATTGAGGTTCAGGACCGGCAAAAGCCGAAGATAAGTTCCCACCGTGCGCTGTAAGATCGATTCAGAACAGTCAGTGTTTAAGATTGTACAATCGGGTTCAAATGCGAAGGGCCCTAGAAATACTGCAGGTTGCGGATTGAAGCGATAAACTCAGGATCGATCGTCCTGACTTTGAATTCGTTATCAGCATCAGACCCCATTGCTTTTAGATCGGTGTTATTCCACTTCATTTTACTTTCACGATATGACAGGGCTGAAAAATGAAGCTCTTTCACGCCGTGTTCGCGCACCAGAGTAGCTGCGTTTTCAGGATTCACTCCGGCTCCCGCCATAATGCTGATCCTGCCGCGGGCCTGATCAACGAGTTTCCCAATCAATTCCGCGCCCTCGCCAGCGGATCCTTTCTGGCCTGACGTAAGTATTCTGTCGAACCCAAGTTCGATGCAATCCTCAAGTGCCTGAAACGGATCCGGCGTGCGATCAAATGCGCGATGGAAAGTCAACCGCAGGGGTCTCGCACGTTGAATTATCTCCCGACAACGTTTCTTGTCTACCGTACCGTCTTCGTTGAGAATACCAAAAACAACTCCGTCAACGCTGAGGCGCTGGCACTGAATGAGGTCGCGTTTCATGGCATGAAACTCATAACTACTGTAAAGGAAGTCACCTCCCCGGGGGCGAATCATCACGTACAC
>JAEZEH010000148.1 GCA_023417785.1 Bacteroidota bacterium | reverse complement strand
CTCCTCGAGACTGGCGCGTGCCACATTGGTGAGTTTTATCTCCGTTTCTTTGGACGTCGCAGATGCCATGCTGGCTTCGGCAATGTTTTGTTTGCCACTCCGCGCCGCCTGTACCATCTGACTAACGGTGCGGTCATAGTTTTGAAAAAATCTATTGGTAAAGTAAACGGTACCATCATAGACAATTTCGGCCTTCTGATAACTGAATAGTTTTCGATACCCGCCATGCGGAGGAATGAAGCGCGCTGTTTTGTGATTCATCTTTCATATTGTAACTGGTAACGGATTGCATTTAGCTAAGCTGCTGCTGAAACAATATAACAAAAAAATCCATCTCTGTTGATGGTTTCCATAAAGGGAAATTGGTTGAGACTTCATGTGCCACTGCCACATAGATCCGGGATGGCAAAAAAAATTATTACCCCGAGGACCTGGAAAGTTTCAGATTTTCGACTGCTGGAAGGTCAGAAGCAGATCGTACAGCAGAAAAACGAAATTCGATCAAAAGAGACTTAAGCGCGTAGCTTACCCCACTAGCCGCAGCTTGTCGGCGATTCTGGCAAAAGTTTTCGTATGTTGCACTACTACTATCAATTACTGCATTGACTGAGGACTGGTCACGCGAAGAAGTTGAGCTGATTGTATCTGCCTACTTTGAGATGTTATCCAAGGAACAGAGAAACATCTCCTACAGTAAGGCTGAAACGCGAAGGCGGATTCTGCCACTTTTGCGCGGTCGAACTGAGGGGTCAATTGAATTTAAGAATCGAAACATCAGTGCGGTTCTCGCGAAGATTGGCCAGCCTTTTATCAGGGGTTATCTACCTGCTTTTAATTACCAAAAGCACCTGCTCGAAGAAGCCATCTTTTCATACATTCGACATGAGCCTGAAGTGGAAGAGACTTTCAAACTTTTCGCAGATGCGCCAGTCAGTCCAAAGGCCGGTGACTTCGAAACCATATTGGAAGAGATGCCCAAAAAGGAACGTCTCATTAGCGAACCAGAAATACTTTATCGGAGCCCTGTGAAAATTAACTATATCGAACTTGAACAGAGGAACCAGCAAATTGGACTGGCCGGTGAAAACTTGGTGCTGGACTATGAGCGCTGGCGCCTCACGCATGCTGGTAAAGATCATCTGGCCGATAAGATAGAATGGGTTTCACAGTCTCAAGGCGATGGGCTTGGTTTTGATATCTTATCAAAAAATATAAATGGAACCGATCGGTATATCGAGGTAAAATCTACCAAGCTAACAAAGGAGGCACCCTTTTATTTTTCGGCCCTCGAATATGACTTTTCAAATCGACATAGTTCAAACTTTTTCTTGTATCGAGTATTTAATCTAAAGGCGGACCCAAAACTATTCATTGCAAGCGGAGCATATGATGATTTTTGTAATATGGGGCCTACACATTTTAAAGGATCGTTTTGATTTTTAACTACGCCTTGCCTGCATCGAAACTTTGTCCAAGCAATAAAGCTGTCCGATACGCCGAAATACTTATCAAGAAACGCGAACCGAAACGAGCATGAAGAGACGTGACCACTTGGTTTCAGAAACTTTTACCGCCAATTCCATTTTTAATTTCCACGAATGAGCAACATCGATGGGTTCAGGTGGTTTTTGACGAGATCGTACTGCTATATTCCTTGTATTTGATGATGACGATATTTTCAATACCTGGGGATCGAATACAGTTCAGCCTACTCGAAGACCTCGACACCTGTAGCCGCTCCTTCGATGGCTGTAGCATCCTTGTCCCCCCGGCATTTGAAAATCGAAAACAAATGTTCAATTTTAGGTATCCCAACTCAACAGAGTCCGCCATGAAATGCTTGTTGATACTTATTGCCATGCTTACAGGCACCACCGCCGTACGCGGGCAACTCACCGAATACACTACCGAGGCCAAAGGATGGACGACATACAGCGAGCTAAGTTCCCTAGGGTTCACCAGGGCAAGTTTGCAATACATTGTCAATAAAAGCGACACGACGTTTCTCCTGACCATGTGGGATCAGCGTCCAGAATTAAAAAACTATTTCTCTATTAAATTCAGCAGCGAGGGTAACACCCTCGCAGGCCTGAACGGAATACTGTTGTCGTTTTTTGAGAAAGATAACTGGCGCAATAAAGACTATATTCGCATTTTCCAACTTGGCAATGAAAAAGTCTCTATTTACAAATCGGGAATGATCGAAGCGAAGGCTATCATTTTCTCCACTGGCACGGGAAGGACTCAGTTTACAAAAAGAGAGGTGGAAAAGCTCTTTGGAAGGAAGTGAAAGACTCAGGCGCTGAGCCGGTGTGTTTGCAATGTCAACCGCCCTTGCCGTGGGACAATTGGGTGCTGGGAGACCTATCCCCAGAGTCGCAGACTGTCCCACGATGCCGAACCAGCATCAACCTACTCTTCTCCGCTTCGCTTTCTTATTCTTGCCTTGGTCATTCGCTCGCGAAGACCGCCTTCCTGCAGGAAGGGTGCGTCCAATTGGTATCGCCGTTGATGATATAGTTTCTGAATGACGTGCCATCGTAACGGCTTACGCCCCCGTTTGCCCCAAACCAGATATGCCCCGATCTGTCTTCATAGATAGAAACAATCTTCAGAGCTCAATAATCAGATTCTTGTCAAACCCATTATAGAATATGACATATTTTTTTCCTGGAAACATTTTGTTCCTTTCATGCTCTTATCGCAGCCACCATAGGTGCTGATGTTAGCTCAAATTCAATATGGATACTTACACCGGCTCCCGGTTCTGACGTTATGTCGATGTTTCCATCGAGTGCCGCGACACGGGATTTAAGGAACGCGAGGTTGCTTTTTGGGTCCGACGGATCGGCGGGTGATAACCCAATGCCATTGTCTTCGACAGTCACGGATAATAGTCCTTTCT
The DNA here is from genome assembly GCA_023417785.1 of Bacteroidota bacterium. Lineage (GTDB taxonomy): Bacteria > Bacteroidota > Bacteroidia > Cytophagales > Cyclobacteriaceae > Ohtaekwangia. The sequence goes on along the minus strand of JAEZEH010000148.1, from coordinate 16,267 downwards.
GGAAGCCGATCTGTAACATGGCTTCAGTCGCACGGGCGTGTTTGATAATGTTGTTGAGCAACTCCTGAACGATCCGGTACACCGATAGTTCTAATGCAGGAGGTAGCGAGATCGGGTCACCCCAGGAATCGTATTGAATAGTAAGATTTCCGGTCCGGCCGATGCTGTCACAATACCGGCGCAGGGCTTTATCAAGACCATATTGAATAAGGAATTCCGGCATAAGATTGTGTGCGGTTTTCCGAACTGAAACGGATGCTTCGTCGAGCAACGCGACTGCATTTCTATACGTTCCGTCTAACACGTCCCCGCTTGTCATTGAGTCCAGATGCATTTTGGCCGCAGCCAGAAGTCCCGCGACTTCGTCGTGTAACGCCATCGCTATCCGTGTTCGCTCCTTTTCTTCGCCCTGCATAAGTGCCTGAAGTACCTGAATTTCCTGCTCCTGCCGTGTACGTTCCAGTTGTGCGATATGGCGTTTCTTCCTGTTTCGGTATTGAACATAAAGGAATACTACTGCAAGCAAAAGAATGATTGAAACACCGGCTACATACGTATTGTACTGACGGCTTTCCTGAAGCGCCAGCTGCTGACGATAGATCTCCTGATCTTTTTGCAGCGTCTGATATTTTACTTCGAGTTCGTTGATGATCTGCAATTGTTTTTCACTCAGTACACTGTCCCGGTAATGCACCGCAAGGGCCTGGTAACGGTACGCGTCACGGTAGTCGCCAAGAGATGAGCAGGAATGATGAAGTGCGTCGTAGATACTCAGAACGACCTCCCGTGCATTGATCCCACGGGCAATCTCTACAGCATCCAGATAGAAATCCTTTGCATCGCTGTGTTTGCCCATCGCCGCGTAAATATCACCGACGCGTCTTTGTACATCCGCGATATCATAAGGCGTCCCTAACTTTCGGGCATGATGGAGTGCGTTGAGACCATATTCCAATGCATGCTCATAGTCGCCGGATTTCCTGTAATGATCCGCCAGGTTGATATACGCCAAATGGATTACATAGTCGTTTTCAATAGCCCGGGCAATCTTCATCGCATCAAGGTAGCTGTTGATGGATTCCTCCCTTCGGTCAAGGTCATTGAGTACAGTACCCTGATTGATTAACGCATTGCATAGAACTAACGAATCATTGCTTTGAATCGCTGCTCCAACGGACAAGGAGTGGTACTCGTATGCCTTTTGGTACTGTTGCATCATTTGAAAGACACCACCCACATTTCCATACGCCTGGGACACCGCGTCCTGAAGACTATGTTGTTTGAAAATGTCAACGGCCCGTTGATAGTTCACCAGCGCACTGTCGAGCTGACTTTGGTAGCGGTGAACATTTCCGATGTTGGTAAAACATGCTCCGACACCACGGAAATTTTCTTCTTTCCTGTACAGCAACAACGCTTTCTGATATCGCTCGAGCGCTTCCGGATACATGCTCTTGTCAGAATAGACAATTCCACTATAGTGAAGCGCTTTTGCCATCCCTGTGGTGTAGGCAAGTTTTTCACTTAACCGATACGCTTCTTCATAGATTAAAATGGCCGTGTCAGGGTTTTGGTCTTCCATCGTATAGGCGGAATCGAGAAGATTCATTACCAAACCCGTGTCCTGAGCGGTTGCAACCATATCCCTGGACGACAGGATGGTTAGCAGCGCGAGGAAGATAATCCTTACGATTTGTTTCGTGTAATGCCCCCACCTAACCATAATTCGGCGGGCCTGATGTAGTGCAGCTGTCATGGTGATACAGATCCTGAAACGGTAATGGAGCGCTCTTCGGCGAGCACTCCATTACAAAACCCACAAAAGTACTAACTTTTACGGTTGATAAAATACTGGATCGAGTACATTCGAAGTAAAGGTATTCACGTCTTCGGCGTCATCGTTAAGCATTGACTGACTTCCGTTAACATAGATCCCGTATCCGCCACTGTGGCTGATCGTAGAGTTTACGACAACAAGACTCGCTTCATGGCTCAGGGTGATCGCCGATCTGGCGCCACTGATAATTTCGTCGCTGCCCGCGTAGCTTACCTCGACGTTATTCAGCACGTTGGATTGATTTCTGGAGTAATAGATCAGGCCAAGCCATGAACTTTGGGATTTGTCAACACCCGTGATCGTAATTTTCTTTTCGGATGTGCCTTCCGCATGAAGGTAACCGGCACCGATCTCAATGTATTGGTTGGCCCCGACTTCAATGGTCACGCCAGGAGTCAGCTTCAGGCCTGTCTGAAGGACCACGGTTCCGGTAAACCGATACGGAGTCTGGTCGTCGAACGCAGGCCAGGTTACGGTCGAGTTTCCTTCGAGCGCCGCGGCAATCACTTCAATTGCGTTTGTTCCATTTCCCACAGAGAACGATGATGCAGCATCGAGTTTTGCTACGTGCGCCGGCATCAGCAGTACCGGCGCTTCCTGGTTGTGGCTTAAAATGTTAGTACTAAACGCTCTGATGTTCGAACCTTCCATAAAATGGATTCCATATCCGCCACTTCCGGAAATTCTACTATTGCGTATGGCCACTCTCGCACCATCGGCGACGGTGACTGCAGCAGATATTCCCGATACCATTACATCGCTGCCGGCATTACGTATTTCGGCGTATTCAAACTCGTTGGCGTTGCTGTTGGAGTACACCAGGATACCTCGCCAGTAGCCGCCAGCGTTCGCTTTTCCCCGTAAAGTAATTTTCCGGTTCTCGTCGCCTTTTGCAGCGATGGAACCACCTTCATTGACAAATATGGAGGCATCCTGTTCGAAGGCAATGACGACCCCGGGTTTAAGGATCAATTCAGCGTCGATGAACATGTCCCCGTTAGCGACATAATCAGCGATGTCCGGATCACTGATTCGGTCTTCCAGAACAGTGCGATTTGTGATGCTCGTTAGCACTACCGGAGCGTACTCAACGGTAATTAGCGTTTCGTCTTTTGCAGAACCAAATTCGTTGGATACCGTAAGTTCAATTTTATAAACCCCAACAAGGTCCGTTGTGAAATCCGGATCTGGATCGGATGTGGTCGTAATCACCGGATTACTGTTCGCCGGTTTTTCGACAACATTCCATTGGTAGGTAAGGGTTCCGCGGTCTGATTTGGATTCAGATCCGTCCAGCGTAAGCGTTGCACCGGGTTGGATTTTTCTGTCCGGCCCCGCATTTGCGACAATCTTTACGTTTGGTTTTGCGTCGTCATCCTCACCACACGATACAAGGATAACACCCAAAAAAACGGTGGCCCAAAAGGGAATTTTCAACATTCTCATAGAACTATATAATTGGTTAATGTTTAACATGTTTGGTGCGCTTGTTGCGTTATACAAGCTCGATTGCCAGGGAATTTGGCCGGTTTAGGAATTTGATGTTACAAAGCTACCGAAACCTCAGGGGCAAGTCATCCGTGAAAGTTACCAGTTACAAAACTCAGTAGTAACCCGTAGATTTGACGGGAATTTGAAAAGGTGCCAATGAGCAAAATCACCCTGGCTGTTGTTGATGACCACCAGGTCGTCATTGATGGTCTCTCAACGATGCTTTCCGGTTATCCGGAACTTGAGGTCGTTTTTACGACAACGAAGCCGCAGGATTTCCTGAACTTCATGGAAAATGCACAGGTAGACATCGTTCTGCTGGATATCCATATGCCCGAATTGGATGGCCTCGATTTGTGTGGACAGATTCTCAAAATCAGACGCGACGTCAAAGTCATCGCGTTCAGCAGTTTTGATGACACCAGTTACGTGAAACAGATCTTACGCAAAGGTGCAGTCGGGTACGTCCTCAAAAATGCGAGCCGGCAAACCCTTGTGGAAGCCGTTAAGTCTGTGTACAGCGGGAACGAGTACATTGAGGAGACGATACAGAAATTAATTATTCGGGAAAGTGTCACCGGTCAACGCAGATCGATGTTCGAGATTCCACTGACCAAACGGGAAAAGGAGGTACTAAAATTAATTGCCGAAGAGTATACGAATCAGGAAATCGCTGATAAACTTTTTCTCAGTCTTCGAACGATCGAAACACACCGGTCGAATCTTAGCCAGAAACTGGGTGCAAAGAATACCGCTAGTCTCGTCAAGGCAGCCATTAAGAGGGGATTGATCACCTGATTGATTGCCGATGGGCCGGGTATAGGTGGAGATAGTTTCGGGTTTGGTGGCGTGACAGGTTGCTTCAGATTTTTTAGCTGAAACGATTTGGGCCTACGGTCAGACGCATCAATCAAAATCTATATGTTGTCTACAATGACCTAAACACCGTCACCGAAGTGAGCTATGTTCATGATGAACCCTGCGAAAGTCGACGTAGCTGTCGGGGTGCGTTACAAATGGAAATGGAAGGATGGCAAACTGGTTGAGTCACCAAAAAAATAGAAGGACAAGTTGCCTTGGGAAAGATTTGAGGAAATCGGAATTGATAGATGAAGGAAGACCTGTTTATCGCAAAAACCTATTGCCAAATGAAGACTCGTAACGCAATGATAACATCGTTCATTCTTTCCTTCCTTACGATTTGGATTACCGCCTCAATAATTGAAGCTGGCGACGTCAATGCAATATCAATGTACTTCGCGGTCTTCCTTGGCCCAATCGTACTCGTTCTTCTTCTGAACGCGATCGTACTGGCTATGGCGAAAAGTGCAAGATCGCTGGCAATAAAGCGGTGGCTTACGGCCGTGCCACTATTTGTACTCATCGTTTTAGCATTTCCCTTCGATACAACTATGCCAGGAGTAGATGGGAGTCTTTCGTTCTGGGTATGGTGGCCGTTGGCATCACTAATGTTGTTTAGAACCTTAAAGCTTCGGAAAGATCGGAATAGGCTCAAGGAAGAGCAGCAGAAGAAGAAGAAGAAGGGGTTTCAGGAGGTGAATAGTGTTTAAGGTTTCAGTAGATCCATTCCATGGATGATGAATTGATAGTCGTGGAGTCTTTATTTTACTTTTATGATCTTAAAAAAGATCCGGCCGTTCACCCGAACAAAATACACGCCCGCAGGATGACCATCCATATTCACTTCAATCAACGTTCCATGCATAGAATTTAGAATGGAAACCAGGCTTCCTGTTGTATTGAAAATTTCAACCGTAGAGCTTGTCCCTCCCTCATTTTCCAGCACAAAACGGTGATCGAAAGGGTTCGGATACGCCTTGTAGCCAGAGGGGCTTGCATCCAGAGAGGTGATAATAAGTTCAGTACACTTTGTTGTTGTGCATCCCTTGAAAGTTCCTTTGCCGCAGGCCGTGATTATTCCGCGCGTTTCAAAAGGGTAAGTAAAGGATTGAAAATCAGATACAAACTGGTCATCGATTGTCCATTCAAAAGAGTCGATTGCGTCATCCGTCACGATCGAAAATTCGAGGTTGTTTCCTGACTGTTCCGAAGTGATCACGAATTCTGGCGGCGAAACAACATTGAAATGGACAGGAACTCTCCTTGAAAGCAGGCTGGAGTCGCCATTGGCGACGAACAAAGTAACGGGCCGCGTTAAGGTATCGATTTGAACTTCCGAGCCTGTTTCCGCTATTGCTGAGGATGACAGATCTGTAAACCAAAGGAATTTTTTCCCAGAAGAAGTAAATGATCCGTTGAGCGATTCTCCAGTGCAGATTTTAGGTGGAAACGCAAATTCCGGTGGCACTCCGGAACAGTTTTCTTCGATAACCAGGATTTCATTGGACGTTACATTTGTGCGAATTGACACACAACCCGATGGCCATTGGATTTTTACTGAGTCTGCTGTCTCTGCCTTGTTCAGGCCAAAACTCGATTCATATTCTATTCTTCCGTTGTGGCCAGCGTGTGTGCTCGTACGCAGAGAAGCCCATTTGCCATTCGCTTTGACAGACACGACGGCGCCGTCACCCATCGATGGAGAAGCGTGCCCTTTTAATCGCACCGTCAGCCAGTTATTAGATGATTTGTTCTTTAGCATCCTGTTTTCTCCGATCAAATCAGGCGCGCCATTCCTATCCACATCGGTGAACGTGAAACTGCTGAACTGATCGTGGAAGAAACCACGATAGTACGTAAAGCCCGTTTCATTGTCATTCCGGTTGAAGACATCCGTTCGAATATCGTACGTATTGCTCCCATTCAAATAAGTATCCAGATCTCCATCATTATCGAAATCGATAAACAAACCCTTTGTAGGATTGTTGCGGGACTCCAGCCCCGCAGGCATAGCCTTTTGCCTGAAGAGGGTACCGTCATGTTCAAAATAGCTACCCCGTCCGTCCATGAGGATGGCGCATTTCTTTCCACCAAACTGACCTGAAGCAAAAGCATAAATCCCGCTTGGCATGTTGAACGAACCAGAAAAATCGAAGTACTCGAGCAGCCCGTGTTTTTCAAAGCGTTTTCCTTCGATGTTCAGCATGACATCGATCTGGAGGTTCTGGCTCGCGATGTAATCCGTAAACCCATCTTCATTTATATCGGTGAATGCATAATGGGTACTGTAGATCCAATCTATCTTTTCTTCAAAATTACTGGACGAAAATTCGGTAAATGTCTCATTGCCATTGTTCAGATATGCTCTGTCCCGATCGATATTCACGGTAAAAAGATCCTGATAGCCATCCTTGTTGATATCCACCCAGATACTTTGCATCGTTGATGAGCCAGAATCATTGATATTTCGATCAGTGATTGCCGTAAAGGTTCCATTCCCATTATTCTTAAAAAGAATGTTTGGCTTTGAATAATAGCCACCGTTCACTCCGGGAGAATAACGGATGGCATACAGGTCATTTGCCCCGTCGTTGTTAAAATCGCAAACGCTAAACCCACGAGTGTCGGTGAGATCACCCGGCAATGGAACGGTGATCTCAGAAAACTTTCCGCTAGCATCGTCGAAAGAAAACATTTTCACTGATCCAGCAGCGACGATCAGCTCTTTTTTTCCATCGTTTTCCAGGTCAACCCATGTGTAGTGATGGGTACTATAAGTATAGGGAATTCCCGGATCCTCGATTTCCTGAAAGGGAGGCGGTGGACCAGTGCCACCGGAGAGGTCCGTCTTGATAGCAAGCGCATCCGTTGCCTTCGCGGTGATAAAAAAACCATCGGGGGCAGAAACAATGCTTTTCGCTTGTGTGAAAACTTCAGCCGCGCTTCCACGCTCAAAGAGAACGGTGTTTTTAATTTGTCTTGATGCATTGAACAACATCAGATTAAATCCTTTGCTTGGCCACGCCACTGTAACCAACGCAAGGTCTCCCTCATCGTTTAACGAAAATCGGCTGTCGTGGGACACGAAGTCGGCGGTGAACAGCACATCCCTATCGGCAACTTCGTCATTTTTATCGATGTGAAGAAATTCACAACTTGTGTTGGCTGCCGATCCGAGCAGGTAAAGCTCGTCACCTTTGAAATCTGAATCAATGATCACCAGCTGATCGGCCCCATTGAAGATCTTTTTAGATATTAACGCGCCATCAGAAGAAGTGCGGATGATTAACCCTTCGCTATAGTGATTGGCCACGAGGATCAACTCGCCGTTTGAAGCTTCATAGACATCCACAGGCGAGAGCGTATTGGCCTCCGCGAAAATTTCAGACCACAGCACATTTCCATTGGCATCCAGTCGTAGTAGTTTAAGATCCCAATTATCCTGGGAGGACTGAAAATTTGCGAGCACAGCATAACCGTTGTCTGCGAGAAGCGTAAATTTTGCCTCTGAGATCGGATGATTGAGTATTAGTTTGATTTGGCGATCCTCAAGATCAGTTGTGCAGGTGAAGAGAACCAGATTGCTGGAGTTTTCAGCACCCACCGCGGCGATCCCGGAAGCCGTGAGGCAGAAATCATAAAACCGATTACTGTACGATGTAATGTCAAAATCCCGTATCAACGTTTGTCCAGATTGCCTTCCGAGTTGATCCATTTTGGCGATTCCGAAATAAGAATAGGTCCCCCCGGATACCGTCAGCATATAGTAAGTTCCCTCCTGATCACGGATGACTTCATAGGCATTGGCCGCATTTATTTCACGTTCGAACGTAATTTGGCCTGCGCAAGGAAGAGTGCAGGTCATGATGCAAAAAAGAGCGGCGAAAACCAGTAAAACTCTCGCGAGATTCATCTTTATGTATTGTCAAATATAAACTTTTGTTTTTACCTTAGACATTTAGCTTTCCAAAAAACCTTACACTCCTTCGCAAAATACCTGACCTGTTATGCGCTACTTTACGGTTATCGGGAGTCTTTTGCTTTCCACTATGGGATGGAATACCCAAGCACAGGAAATGAAATGGGAATGGATCAATCCCAAACTGAATGGCAATCAAATAAACCATATCAGTATCACACCGGAAACCAAAACTTTGGTCGTTTCCTACGACGACAAATTGTTGGTCAGTGATGATGAGGGAATTTTATGGAGATCTGTTCCCATGGATCACGAGCTATCCAACGTCTTCAAGTTCTCATCTGAATTATCCTTTGGCCTTAGCAAAAAAGGAGAGATACTAAAGGGCGTTTTGAACGGAACACAAGAAGTCGTTTTTTTTCAACCGGGACAAAACGCACAATTTTATGATATGCGCATGGATGTCGAGTCCGGCATCGGTCTGGCCGCAGGAGGATATGAAGTGTGGCAGCCTGTCAGTGGTGGAACAATGATAATAAACTGGGGGGTGATCGTGCGAACAGTCGACTTCGGCGCGAATTGGGAGGTTGTTTACGAAGGCGAGGGCGACGAACTCAAAGGACTGGCTTCCCATAACGGCATTTTCACGGCGTATGGTACGGAACGAAATAATTTTGCGGTTCAATCAACGGATGGAATAAGCTGGGCGATTCACAACGATTTTGGATTGGGATCCATGCCTATCCAAAAAATTGTTTATGTAACCGACCTTGTGGGATTTATGACCTATGATTCTCATGGCAATCTTTATTACACGACGAATGGCGGCCAAAGCTGGCAATTGAGAAGAGATTTTGACAAGACCACCTATGGCATGAGCGCTTCCGATTCAACGATCATCGTCAGCACTTACTCTTCAGTTTTTATTTCCGGAGACCGGGGAGTTACATGGATAGAGAAAAAGATCACTCCCAACGGAATGGCTGTAACCGGAGTGGTAAACGAGGGCAACTTCATTGTAGCCGTCGATCAGGGAAATGGGATCTCCGTTTCGCGGGATGAAGACTACAATTTTATAAACCTGAATGATGATATGGAGAGGTGGGCGATGAACGAACTTACTACGTACGTTATTTTCCGGAACCTGATCACATTTACATCACCGCAGGTGGGCTATGCCCCTTTGAACCAATCAAACTATTCTTCGCAGCTTTGGAAAACCACGGATGGGGGATGCCACTGGAATCGGCTTCCCAATTTCCCTGGCTACTCCAACACTGGCCTCATTCATTTTCTGGACGATGAGACTGGATTTGTCTTTAGCAGCGGCCTGCACAGAACCACTGACGGTGGAAACACCTGGACAGAAGTTAATCTGCCTTGGGGCACTTCTTTCGGGAGAATGGGATTTTTTACTCCAGAAGTTGGCATTGCTTTATCTTCGGATGAATTCTGGAGGACGATCGATGGTGGGATCACGTGGACGGAAATAGACCATCCGTACATTGGATATGGAAGCGCATTAAAACTTTTTATCCTCAACGAGACCGCCGCATTTGCCTGTTTTAGTGACGACAAGGTCATGAAGACTCTTGATGGCGGACTGACCTGGACCCGGTACTCAACAGGGTTCGCGTTGGATTGGTCCGCGCTGCACTTCTTCGATGTCAATAACGGCATCCTGGCTGGCCGAGAATCTTTTTTTGAAAATAACGAGTGGGTCACAAAGCGTCATCTGGTGAGAACGACGGATGGAGGAAGTACCTGGGTTAAGGGGCCGGATCTTCCGGAGGATCCTACCGGGATGAAATTTATCAGCCCGACCGAAGGCTACCTGATAGGCGGAAATGGACTGCTGATGAAAACAACAGACGGTGGAGTGAGCTGGCAGCGTGAGAAGAGTATCATCATAGAAGAGCTCGAGGATATTTTTATTTTTGATGATGTCATATTCCTGACCGGCGACAGGCAGAGCGTTGCAAAGACAAGCACGCTCGAACCCATGTCAGACTTTGAGTTGTCAATCAACACGATTTGCCAGGGCGATACGATCACGGCAATCAACAGATCCGAACAGTCCCAGTCTTATTTATGGAAGATTAATGGCACTGAGGTGTCGCGGGAAAAGGAACTAAAGGCCTATGTGGCGGTCTGGGGCAACGTGATTGTGGAACTCGCCAGCGGAACCTGTAATCTTTCGAGCTACGACTTGGCATACGCTCCGCTAAACGTTTTGCAGCAACCCCCAAAGCCCGTGTTGTTCATTAACGATAGGGCCGCGACTAACGAAAACATAATTTGTGATTCGACTTATACCGTGAATACGCAATCCTATCCATCCTATAAATGGTCGAATGGAAAGACAACACAGGAAATTGTGCTGGATGACGAAGAAACGCTGAACGTGACAGTATTCTCCGAGGAGGGATGTCCGGCCCTTTCTGATATCGTTAGCTTCACCAGACTATCACGACCCGTGGCAGAATTCAGCGTTGATTACGATAATGATACCGAGGATATACTGTTCATCAATGAGTCGTCGGGAGGAACATCATTCCGGTGGAATCTGGGAGACGGAACAACTTCAGCCGAGATCGACATACGACATCAATACCTGGACAGGAGCAAAACGTATGATGTCAGCCTTGTTGCATCTTCTTATTGTGGATCCGATACCGTCGCACGTTCCATCAATTACGTTATCCTGTCGGCCGAAGATTATCGCAATGAAAAGATCAATATTTATCCAAATCCTTTGAGGTCCGGCCAGACCATTCAGATCAGTGACGTTACTGCAGATCATTACGCCATCACTACTCCATCGGGAAGCGCTGTGTTGCCTGCAACCCGTTTTCGTGATTCATTTATCCACGTCCCGCCACTTCAACCGGGAATCTATCTGCTTTACCTGTACAACAGAAAAAAGACAATTGCCATAAAGAAAGTTTTGGTCCTTGAGTGATATGTCGATCAACAGCAGTAGATGCAAATTCTCTTCATTAAGTAGCATTTTTCTCGATCATTTTTCTCCCAGCGACAGATTAGCCATTCTAAAGCATTTCAAATAAAATAAAAATGGTCATTTAACACCTTCTCTTCTGTTTCAAATCCGACAGGAGGCATTGTATTAACTTCAATCTAAATCTTGATGTTAGCAAGCAGTCCGAGACCGCTCTGCGGAAGGATTCCGTCTAATACAAGTCCTCTCCAGATCGTTATTTCAAAAAGGCGGATTCAACATGTGTAACCTTCGCTTTCTTTTTTTTCTTTAATGGACACCCGCATTCCGAATGCTTGAAACTTCGTCTGAATGGCAACGAGATATTTTTCCAACGATAAGTCAGGATCTGGCGTTCGAAGAGAAAAATTCAGATTTTATGAAACCGATCGAGTCCATGAAATATTCGAAGCGGTGCCGCCATAAAATCAGCCTTCTCGAAGAAGCCACCGCGATACAGTCCGGCAGTGCTATCTCTTGTATAAACTCGCACATTCGTCCGCAATACGGCGTTTGCAACGGGGCTGTTCGGCTTGATCGAGCCTTCAAATTTTGAATTCCGGATCTTTAGACATAGCCATGAAGTCGTGCCGGATTTTAGGCTTGGTAAGACAACGTTGACTACGAAATCAGTTGGACTATGTGGAATATAGAGAATGATGCTGTGCCCGTTCTTGGGAAATGGGGAGGCCTCCTGAATCTTCCTGGATACCGTCTCATATGATGTGATACAACGAAAGGGGGACTTAAGGTTTTAGACCTTAAAACCACAGCCCAATATCAGCTGACGCGAACCCTTGCGCGCAAGAGAGAAAAACTACGTTCTCCTGCGAACCCCACTCGATTTCTTGCCCTCGTGGGACCATTGGGGACACTGACGCTTCAGCAATTCCACCACTGACAAAAATCTGTTAAAAAACCATCTAAAAGCAAACAGCTATAATTACCTTTGGATCGGATTTAAGATAACATTGTCATTTTTATGAAGAGTACCGAAAACATTTTGAAACGTCCAGATCTGCGAAAAATAAGCCTTTTAATCCTCATCCTTTGCAGCGGCCGTGTCACGTCAGGTCAGGAAATGCTATTCGGGCTGACGTCCGAAGGCGGAAATGATGGAATCGGTGCCTTATATATGGCAAACGTAGACGGGTCCGGCCTGGAGGTGAAACAAAGCTTTCGCAGCACGACTCCGGGGCGTTTACCTGCTGAGGGAAAATTGGTTCAGGCAGCGAACGGAAAATTTTACGGAACAACTCAAAGTGGTGGAAAATATTTGCAAGGCGTGATCTACGAATATGACCCAACTACAAATCAGTACCGTCGACTTCATGACTTTGATGGAACATCAGGTGGCTACCCGAGTCAAAATATGGTGGATGGCTTTAATGGAAACCTGTATGGTTTAACCTTTGAGGGCGGACAATTCGATAAAGGGGTAATTTTCGAATTTGATATTTCGAATTCCAGCTATGCCGTTAAATACGAATTCGACGGCCAGTCCGGTGCAAAGCCCGGGGCTATGACTTATTCAGAAAAAGGTCATTTCTTCGGAGTGACTTATGAAGGCGGGGCCAGTAACAGGGGAGTCATCTTTAAATTCGACCCTAGGAACGATTTATACACAAAGAAAATTGACTTCGATGCGACTATTGGCTCGCGGCCTTTGGGCGCACCAACATTTGGATCTGCAGGAAAAATGTATGGAACTGTTTCAGAGGGAGGCTCGCATTCTAATGGGGCTATCTACGAATATGACTCCTCGACGAATGTGATTGCAAGACGGTATAGTTTTACCGGCTCTTCGGGAAGCTCACCGACGGGTGAATTATTAAGTGCGAACAACGGGAAGTTCTACGGAATGACCATTTCGGGTGGAGCAACTGAGAATGGTGTAATTTTCGAATTCGATCCCGTAAATGGAAGTTTCACCAAAAAAATCGACTTTGATGATGGCGCAAAAGGAGCGCACCCATATGGCAGTTTAATCCAGGCGTCGAACGGAAAAATCTACGGGACGGTTGAACAAGGTGGGACTGGTTATGGAGGATTGTTTGAATACGATATTACCTTATCAAATTTCAACATGCTTGTATCGTTCAGTGGATTTACCAACGGCTATGGTTCATTCCCAAGATGTACGCTAACGGAGGCTACCGATGGTAAACTGTACGGTACGACAAAGGGAGGTCTTTACCACAATGGAAACCTATTCTGTTTTGATCCCGCGTCAGGCTCCATTGAAAGCAAAATAAGTTTTTCATCCGACGACCAAGGTTCATTTCCCATAGGAGGATTAGTCCAAGGTGCGAATGGAAGGATATATGGGATGGCTTATCAAGGTGGAGAGCTAAGGTCGGGAACTCTTTTTGAATATGACATCACGCGCAATGTGATGACTAAGAAATATGAATTTAATTCTGAGCACGGCTCCCACCCAGGCGGAACGATGGTTCTTGCAAACAATGGAAAACTGTATGGCCTCACCTGGTTTGGGGGCAAAAGCCATTCCGGCGTCATTTTCGAATACACACCTTCAACCAATTCGTATGTGAAGAAAAAAGATTTCGAAAGTGATATGGGCAGCCCCCGGGGAGCAATGGTTCAGGCGTCCAATGGAAAACTTTATGGCACGAGCATAGCGTATGCAACAGACAACAAAGGCTCGTTATTCGAATATGATCCCAGTACGAACTTACTGACAAAGAAAGTAATTTTCACTGGAATAGGTAATGGCGGACCACCAACCGGAACATTACTGCACGACGGTGATAAGCTCTACGGTCTCACGTCTGAGGGAGGAACCCAAGGCAAGGGAACCCTTTTCGAGTATAACATTTTGACTGGTGTTCTCGCCACTTTGAAGAATTTTGGCCTTGGCGCTGGCGAGAATCCGGTGGGAAGTCTGATCAAGGCGAAGAACGGCAAGTTTTATGGCGCGACCTCTCGCGGAGGAACTTTCCAATCTGGAGTTATCTTCGAATTCGACCCGTCTGATAACACATTGACTAAACTTCATGATTTCTCCAATGACTCGCAGAATGGTATTGATATCCAAACTGGGTTGGCAGAATCACCGAACGGGAAACTGTATGGAACAATGGCTCAGGGTGGCAGCTACAGAAAAGGAGTGCTGTATGAATTTGATATAGCGACGAAAAACTTTACCAAAAAAGTTGATTTCAGGGGGCCAAATGGTGCAAGACCATCCGAAGAAGGGCCACTTCTTTTTGTTTCATTGCAACACCAAATTGTAGAATTTGATGCCATTGCCGAAAAGACGTTTGGGGATGAACCATTCGAGCTCAACGCTACCGCCTCATCTGGACTTTCAACCTTCACCTACACAACCAGTGATCCTTCGATCGCAAGTATTCAAGGCAATATTGTTACTATCCACAGCCCTGGAATGGTAACTTTCACCGCCACGGAGGAAGGAGGAATTCATTATCATTCGGCAAGCTCCGAACAGACTATCACCATTTCTAAAGCCAGCCAGGAGATTGCGTTTGGTCCACTTGAGGAGAAGACAACATTATATAATAATTTTTCACTGATTGCCACTTCTACATCTGGGTTGGAGGTATCCTTCACAAGCGAAAACCCCGAGGTAGTTATGATCAGCGGAAACATTGCGACAATCAAGGGACCTGGTACAGTAACCATTACCGCCTCCCAGATCGGTGATGACCGTTATCATGCTGCGGACGATATTTCACAAACTTTGGTGATTTCACTAGTGCTTAGCGAAGAGTCCACGCAAGACATTACCTTTCATGTCTACCCTAACCCTGCGCAGAGCCAGTTCATCGTTGATTATGGAAAGCCATTGAACGAAAACAATCTCCAGCTTATTGACGTGCATGGTAATATCATCAAAATTTCACCAGAACGTATTGACAGCAATAGGGTACTGTTCCATTCACAAAATTTGAATGGCGGGATGTATCTGATTAGATACAACGGAAAAGCCACTGGCAAGAAAATTATTATTACGCATTAGCTCAAATTTGGTTCTTAGCGACGGCTTCAAAATCTTGAGATGTGTATTCGTTTCGGGTAATCCCGAGGACTGTGACATCACTTCATGAACAGGATCATTTCAAAAAAGATCATCAATCTATTAGATTGAATGCACTGTTTGCCTTTGCAAAAGCGGTCTACATGATGTTCCTCGTTGGTGAAATTCGTCCATTCCTCTATGGCAACGGAAGAATGCATTCGGATTGCACCCGCGCTTACTTTGGGCTTAAAGCCTTTTAATTTATTTTTGAACTCTCAAGACATCGTATCCAACACAACGCGGTTGAGGCTTTCGTGGAAAACGAAGCTGCATCGGGATGCATATCCACTTTTCAGATTGAACTGGCACATCGGGATATCTCCAGTGTGAGAGAACTATGGAATCAACTGAAGTTATTCACCTTCGAACAACGAGGCAAACTCATCGAAGGGCTTGCTCAAAGTTTCACTATAAGAAGTCAAAAAGTTCTTGATCAGGTAGTCATCTAAAACGCTCTATATCCCGAAAGGATACTATTATACATAACCGGATTGTCTTCATAATTAGAATCATCTCAGACCAGAATCGAATGCTACCGCTCCTCTTACGATCGCGGACAAACTCTCCAACTTTCTTTCTGATTCAATCTGAAGGTTCCGCCATACCATCCACGTAAAACTTCCCCTTTCCAAGTAATATCAGTATTGGTTACGCTCAATAACTTTTTATGATATCATCAACAATACAGAAGATGTAGTCCGCTTTTTTGAGATGCTTATCGTCGAGTCTCTCAATTGATGATTGCTCCACCACATGGATGGTGATGATGTTTAGTCCCGGGTTCGTTTTTTTCAGGTATGGAATGATTCCTTCATAATCCTGGGAGTGATAGCTGCCATTGATGTGATAAAACACGCCATCACGATTCAGGTTGACTGCGATAAAGTGAGCCATCGTCGCGTCCTTCAGAGCCTGTGAGCCGACCAGATTCTGGGCTGAACCGCTTCCATGCTCCCCCATACCACTTACCATCGCCTTATAAGAAGGCAACTCAAAGTCCACCGTAAGCGGAAGAGGGGCGATCCATTTGTAGCTCTCGTTACCAAGACTGTCAAGATACGGAAGACCTTTCCTGTAAACCAGATTCGCATACCGACG
>JAEZEH010000088.1 GCA_023417785.1 Bacteroidota bacterium | reverse complement strand
CGAAGGATGAGCGAAGGATGAGCGAAAGATGAGCGAAAGATGAGCGAAGGATGAGCGAAGGATGAGCGAAAGATGAGCGAAAGATGAGCGAAGGATGAGCGAAGGATGAGCGAAAGATGAGCGAAAGATGAGCGAAGGATGAGCGAAGGATGAGCGAAAGATGAAGGAAAGAATTTTGAGGATGTCGTAGGGGTCCCCGAGGTGTGTAAGGGACCAGATTCTGATCTCAATATGAGGTTAAGGGACTAAATATTGATCCTAATCCCGTGTGAATAATTCTTATTGATGACGTTAAATGGTCAGCTTTTACAGGATCGCATCCAACTCTGGAATTCTACGGAGTCAACTCTCCCGCCAATGGCTTGCCAATCAAATCACGGGTGGTCAAAGGGCCATATTCACCAAGTAGTAACATCAGCTTGGTGACCGCGGCTTCAGTGGTCATGTCCACACCACTTAGAACACCGATTTCCTGGAAGACGCGGCTGGTCTCGTACCGGCCCTGGATTACTCTTCCGCCAGAACATTGCGAAATATTCAAGACGATTATACGGCGATTGATGGCATCCCTCAGTTCTTCAACGAGCCATTCTAGTGTGGGGGCATTGCCTGAACCATATGTTTCCAGCACGACTGCCTTTAACCCTTCAGTATGCATCACAGCGCTCACTGTCTGGCGCGTAATCCCCGGAAACAGTTTCAGTATGGCGATATTGAGATCCAGTTTCGACCGGAAAGTCAGCTGAACATCGCCCTGCCAATGTTGAATGAATGCGTGGTTGAAGTCGATCTTCACTCCGGCCTTGGCGAGAGGCGGATAGTTTCCGGAATCAAATGCATCGAACTGCATGCTTTCGGTCTTTTTTGACCGGTTCCCACGAAGAAGTTCATAGTCAAAATAGATACACACCTCGGGAATAACGGGGTTTCCGTCTTTGCGGGCCGTGACGATATCCAATGCAGTAATCAGATTTTCCCGGGCATCGGATCGGGGCTCGCTTATCGGCAACTGCGCTCCTGTGAAGATTACCGGCTTGTTGAGTCCTTCCAGCATAAAACTGAGCGCCGAGGCCGTGTAGGCCATCGTATCGGTGCCGTGTAATACCAGAAATCCATCGTAAGCGTCGTAATGCTCTTTGATAAGGCGGCCAATGGTAATCCAGTGTTCCGGGTTGATGTTCGATGAATCAATTGGCGGATCAAACGAAGATACAGTTATCTCCAGCTGCAGGTTTCGCAGAATAGGGAGTTGCTCAAGGATGGAACTGAAATCGAAAGGAATGAGAACACCTTCTTCATTGTATGTCATTCCAAACGTGCCCCCGGTGTAAATGATAAGGACACGGCCCCGCGGCTTTCCCGGACGGGCTGTATTAATACTAACTTCGTTTATGCGCATCGGTTGTAGTTCGGACACTAATTTGAATCTTTTTTTTGAACCAATGAGTAGGGCTGCCCAAGAATTCAACAAGCAAAAAGGCCGAGGGCGTTGTTGGTGGAGTGGGTGCGCACTTCATCGACGCCAGTCTCTTTGATCTCCGCAATTCGCGCGGCGATTAGTGGAATATAGGATGGCTCATTGCGCTTCCCGCGATGGGGAACCGGAGCGAGATAGGGACTGTCTGTTTCGAGAACAATATGTTCTAGTCCTACATCCGGCAACACTACATCCAAGCCTCCCTTCTTAAAAGTGGCCACCCCTCCTATCCCCAAAAGGAAGCCCATATCGGTAATTCGTTTGGCCTGATCCAGATTACCCGAGAAGCAATGGAATATTCCTTTTAACTTGACGTCCTGAAGTTGCTCCACCAGCGCGATGGTTTCGTCAATGCTTTCGCGGCAGTGGATGACCACGGGCAGGCTATACTGCTTCGCCCATCCCACCTGAATCCGGAAGGCTTCCTGTTGCTGACCCCAGAATGTCTTGTCCCAATGAAGATCGGTCCCAATTTCGCCAATAGCAGCAAACTTCCTCTTGGCAAGCCACGACTCCACCAGATAAAGCTCACGTTCGAAATCTTTCTTGACGTAACACGGATGCAGCCCCATCATCGGGATACACTGTCCGGGATAACGAACCTCCATCTCAAACATTTCGTCTATTGACGTGTGATCGATGTTGGGCATGTAAATGCGTTCCACGTTGTTAGCGGAAGCCCGTGACATGATTTCAGCACGGTCGTCCTTAAAGTCTTTCAGGTAAATGTGTGCGTGCGTATCAATGAATCCTTGCATGTGTCTTTATCGATAAAAGATGGCGATCAGATAAGGCAAAAATATGACAACACCGGTGACCAAGGCAAAGATCGAAAGAAACAACACGGAACCTGCTGCCAGATCTTTTATTTTACCGGCAGCGGGATGAAACCCGGGCGAGAGAAGATTTATTGTTTCTTCGATGGCCGAATTCATCAGTTCAAGCGCGGGGACCAGTCCGGTAAATACCAAAATCACAAGCCATTCCGATCGGGTTATATCCAGTGCATATGAGAGGACAAGTACCAAAAGACCACATGCGACCTGAATCCGAAAGTTTCTGCCTTTCCAGGCCCAACGTATGCCCTGGAGAGCAAACCGAAAACCTTTAATGAATCCCTTCATCATCTATGAGTTCTGCCAATACTGTTGTCAGATTTTCGTTCGCAGCCGCAGACGAAAAGCCGGTATAACCTGATGATTCAGCCATAGCTTTGATAAGATCAAAATGGTCTTGATCCATCGTAAACGCAATCTTTTCAGTCATCATTTTTTCTGCGAGATATTCCTGTTCTGTTTGCCCTGGTGTCGGCACAAAGATGGCTCTCTTTCCAAGTACAGTCAAATCCATTACTGTACTGAATCCGCTTCGGGCCACCACGATTCCGGCACCCCTCAGGACTTTCTGCATATCTGCGGTGGTAAGATAGTTTACCACATCAGAATCCGCTCCGTATGAATTTTCCGTCTCATCAATCACACCGCGGACGAGTAGGTATCTCAGCCCGGACTTTCTAAGCTGACCGAGCAGGATACGTTCAAATTTGGTACGTTGTGGTTCGGGCCCAGAGCATACCGCGACTACGTCATATTGCGGAGCATTGTTATCCGGCGCGAAATTAAATCGCGAGAGGGGGCCAACGTACCGAACATCGGGATGAAAGTTGTTTTTTCCGAATGAGATCAGCGAACCGGCGAGCGTACCTTCGGGGTAGTCAGGTATCCAGCAAGTATCGAACTTCCTGATATAGCGTTCGTTCATCCACCTAACAAATTTTCCGAGCCATCCGAAACGTTGGGGCATCAGAATGTTACTTTGGTGTGTGATAAAGATGCAATGGGCTAATGAAGTCCGGCACCCGAATCGGTTATCCGAAATGACTGTATCAATCTGATGCTGACGCACGAGTTGCTCAACGATTTTATGTTCCCGCGAGATGATTCTCATAAATTTGGGAAGCTGCAACGCCATCGCAGTAGCCATTCCGTTACCTGACGGGTAGCGTGGATCGTAACCGGGAAGTTTCGATTGGGGAATGAACGGAAACTCCTTCGCAAGCAGGCGAAGCGATTGCCCGCTCCCGGCAATATGCACATGCACTTTCCTGGCAACGAGCCATTGAATAACAGGGATACACCTTGTGGCGTGTCCCAATCCCCAATCCAGTGGCGTTATCAAAACCCGTTTCACGTTGAATATTTATGAACCAAATGTACTTCACTTTGATCAGCTATCAGTCACAATGCCTTGAACAAGTATCCTTTATCAGCGAAAGTTTGAAGAAACCGGGGAAGTACATGCCGCAGGTTCTGTTCAGCCTTAAAGCTATCGTGGAATACAATAATGGAACCCGGTCGGGTTGCCTGCACGGATTTTTTTAGGCACGTCGCGGGTGGTAGCCGGACATCGTAGTCCCTTGTGAGGACATCCCACATGATGATACGGAAATCCTTCAGCAGCGAAATCTGACTCCGTGAGATTCGTCCATACGGCGGCCTGAATAATGGCCTCGAACCAGGTATATGAACACGGGATTCGTCAATCAACTGCTGGCATTTCACCGTGTTTTCGTGATACGTTTTGTCGTTGGTTCGCCAGCCATTCAAATGATTGAACGTATGGTTACCAGCGCGGTGGCCGTCGTCAACAATGCGCTTAAATACTTCCGGATGTTTGCGGATATTATCGCCAATACAGAAGAATGTCGCTTCGGCCGCGAATGCCTGCAGCGTATCAAGCACAAACTCCGTTGGGCCGGGAACAGGACCATCATCAAACGTGAGGTATAATTCGGGATTTGTCACCGGCACACGCCATTCCAGCTGTTTGGGATAAAGTAAGGGAAGAAAAAACGGTGTTTGATGAATCATCAGCCTACACGGCAGGACAAAATGGTAATGTCATCATGATACGCATTACGTCCTTTGAATTGGTCGAGAGAAACAATGATATCCTGATGAATCGTTTGGAGATTCTTAAGGTAAGTGTGGTCGGATCCGAAATACTCCAACAGCTTTTCGACTCCGTACTCATTACCTTCCTCGTTAGTCGTTTCCGTTACACCATCAGTATAACAGAATAACAGAAATTCATCCAGATCAGTAATAAATCCTTCATTAATAAACGGCAGCGGATGCATTGCGCCAAGCACGGTGGATCCGTCCTCGAGCAAACGGATTCCGTTCTTCTTGTCCCATAGGATTGGCGGGTTGTGGCCTGCGTTTACAAACACCATCGTTTTGAGGCGGATGTCGTAGATCCCGGCAAAGAATGTGATAAACTTTTCACCCTTTGTATTCTCTAGCACCTGATAATTGAGCGCTTCGATAATATCAACAAGGTTTGGCGTCAGTCTGACGAGGGTGCGAAGCGAAGCCTGGAAGTTAGACATCATCAGGGCTGCGGGAATGCCCTTTCCGCTGACGTCGGCGACGCAAATGAGAAACTGATTCTGATTTATTGGAATATAATCATAGTAATCCCCTCCTACACGGTCGTGTGGCAGATAACTGGCCTCAATCTTCAGATTCCGGGTATTCGGAAGCTTTTCCGGAAACAGGAACTGCTGCACATCGCTGGCGATTTCAAGTTCCTTGCGAAGTGCCTCCTGCGCAAGCTGTTTACGCGCCAGTTTTTTATTTTCGATCGCTACAATGATAATGTTGCTGAGCGCCTGAATGAAACGGATACCATCTTCGTTTTCCTGCGTAGCTCCCAGACTGTCCAGGCCGCCAACGAAAGCCAGGGCCAGCGTATGGCTCTTATGTGCAACCGGAATTATAAGGTCAAACTCGCGAAATTCACAGTCCTTGAATGCCCTGAGGTGCGAGATATTCTGAATCGTCTTAAACTCCGGTAACAATTTTACCTCGTTATAGTTACAAACCGTACCAAACTGCACTTTACACTCCCATTCTTCGTCTAATACAAACAGGGCGAGTTTTTTGATGTTCAGGTTCGACCGTAGGGTGAAGTTGTAGATCTTATACAGGGAATCCTCAGGGAGGTTGTTATTGATGGCCTGAGTGATCTCCAGTAAGGCGTTGAGCTCCAACTCCTTTATTTCAATTTGCTTTCGTATATCGAGTAGCTCCATAGATCTCCGCGCAAAGGTAGGAAAAAATCGTTCTCACACCCGCTCCGGCACATCCGGTTTTGTGGCCAGCATTCTGCCTTTCCAGGAATAGCCTGAGAAATTGGCGGCTACTCCAATGCCGAGGATATAGATCGGATAAAGTAGTTGAATGGCAAAAAACGGGATGAGGCGGATCTTTTCTTTAAGAAAATTACCTGCATTGAACAAGAAAACAAAATCCAGCAGGAACTTTCCCATCAGAAGGAAGCCGGCCAGGCGAATGTTTTCGCCGCTGAAGAGCATTCCCATGACACCCAGGCACGCCAACTGAAAAGTAAACATGAAGACCGCCAGCAACCTGGATGCAGCGCCGGTGGTTGATCGCCACTTTCCCGCCCAGCGTATTCGCTGTTGGATAAAAAATGCTATTGACGGCTGCGGTGCAGTCACTACCAGACTTTCCGCAGCATTCACGAAGCATATTCCTGTGGCATAGGCGGCTGCGATTTTCTTCAGCAGGAATTCATCGTCGCCCGATGGAATGTGAATGTTATCTTGATACCCACCCATCTCCAGGAAGACTGATTTCCGAAAAGCCATACTCGCACCATTACAATACACCGGTTGACCCAGCCCGAATAACGCGATCCCGGTTGCGACGACACTGACAAATTCCAGCCCTTGCATTGGAGCTGACGCACCCGGAATTTTCACGGCACCGAATACCATTTTTATCTGACTATCCGCAAATGGTCGCGCCATAGTGTCAAGCCACATCGATGAGTGCATGCAATCTGCATCCGTGGTCATGATCACTTCGCCATGAGCCGCGTCTATCCCTGTCGTTAGCGCATTCTTTTTTCCGACACCGTGACTATATATGACCTTAAAATTGGGCTGATGTCGGATCAGTTCAGTTAAAACGCCCGCGCTGCCATCGTCGGAGTGGTCATCTACCAGAATTACCTCATAATCAGGATAGGTCTGGGCGGAAAGCGACGCAACCAGCGACTTGAGATTGCTGGCCTCGTTGCGAAACGGAACGATTACGGACACTTTTGCCATGTACCTTGTTTTGCCGAGGTCTGCGTTGTCTGCCCCTGCCGCTTTTGTCCATCCAGCGATCAAAAGGAGGATTAGTAGATAATAGAGGGCAAACAGACCTAAAATAAGGTAAATCATTCCGATGCTAATTTCAGAAATTTACGGCGGCTGCCTAACTTTCAGTGTGGGAAAGTTGATAAAGGAAAAAATCATCCTTGGTTTGGATCCGGGAACCAACGTTATGGGCTATGGATTGATTTTGATCAGGAAGCCGCAAATCTCTTTGTTGCAATATGGAGTTATCCATTTGAGCAAGTATGAAGGTCATGAGCTGAGACTCAAGAAGATTTTCGACCGGGTGCTTAGCCTGATTGATGAATACCATCCCGACGAAGTAGCGCTCGAAGCACCGTTCTATGGTAAGAACGTGCAGTCCATGCTGAAACTGGGCCGCGCACAGGGGGTGGCCATGTCGGCAGCACTTTATCGGGAAATTCCGATCGTAGAATATGCTCCAAAGAAAGTTAAGCAATCTGTTACGGGAAACGGAAACGCGTCAAAAGAGCAGGTGGCGAAAATGCTTATGATGTTATTCAAACAGAAGGAAGTGCCAAAACTTCTGGACGCAACGGATGCGCTGGCCGTAGCGCTGTGTCACCATTACCAGAAAGGTGACAACAAGCCGAAGACGAAGTCGTGGGAGAGTTTCGTAAAGGAGAATGGTACGCGGGTGAAGGGGGTGTGACGGTTAGTGAAGTATGCTGACCGATCCCTTAATAAGCCGCCCACACTCGTCTCTCAGAACATAAAAATATACTCCGGGCGAAACATTTGATCCATCCCACTCTCCGGTATACTCACTACTGCCATAAATTTCCCTCCCCCACCGATTGAAGATCTGGATACTGATTGGTCCTGCATTCGCCTCACTTACCACGAAATTCTGGTTGAACCCGTCTCCATTTGGCGTAAACACATTTGGGAAGTCTTCTGACGTATTAGCTGGAGCATCCATCAGGCGAACACTGCCTTCCACAGAACCACATTCATTCGAAACGATCAATTGATACAATCCTGGCTGACGCGTCTGGATCGAAGGAGAAGTCGAACCATTACTCCACAGAAACGATTTCCCCTCGGGATCAAGGTCGGCGGACAAATTTACAACCTGCCCCGGGCAAAATACCTGGTCCTCCCCGAGATCAATCGGTAACAACGGCTCACCGAAAACAATTTCAACACTATCGCTTAAATGCTGACAGCCATTCGATATCGTCAATTTGTAGAAACCGGAACTCGTAACTGATATGTTTGGCGTTGTCTGTCCTGTATTCCAAACGAACTGAATGGCGTTTTGATACTCTGGCAACAAGGAAAGGTGATCAGCCGTACACACGGTCTGATCGGGTCCTAAGTCCAGCATAAGGGCCGACGCCTGTCTTAGAATAACCTCCACCCGGTCTTCAAAAGGTGATACGTATCCAGGCACCCACATCGGCACACTGTTGTCATGTCTATGATGTGTCACGCAGTCTTTCACCTCGAAATTTGTCTTTCCTGTCGTGTTAACGAAGAATGCGCCGTAGTAACTGTCCGGAATTTCAGCGGGTAGAATTCCCGACGTCTGCGAGGGTGGATGCAGAACTTTATAGAGGTGGACACCAGCCGGAGACCCTGAAAGCACTTCGACTTCCACCAGGTCAAGGACAGCATTCTGAATCGACCCATAGTGCTGAATGCTGACATCTCCGATTGGCGCGCCGGAATAAGTTCTTTGTGCCGAATTCTTTAGACTACCGTGAAGTTGTAGAGGTCCCTGGTCGAATACAGCGTTACCACTAGTTTCATCAAAATTCCAATATGCGATCAAACCAGGAGCGCTTCCTTCAATTTTCCGACACATCTCGTCCCGCACCTGGCTTTGGTCCAACGCACGGTCCCAGAGTCTGATATCATCAATATAACCTTTGAAACTGTGAGTAACATCATTGGTTACCCAAAAACCTGCTTTGGCAATCTCGTCCGGATAATTTGACACCATAGGATAGCTGGTGCTTCCTGTGTAATCGCCCGCGATGTTGATTCCATTTACGTACAGATCCATATCAACGGCGCCTCTGACGACCGCGCACACGTGAGTCCATTTGCCGTGAACGCCGCCGTGGCGAGCCGTTTTTTCGCGCCTGAACACGGGATTGTTATACCCCCTTCCATCACCGTATC
Organism: Bacteroidota bacterium; assembly: GCA_023417785.1. Lineage (GTDB taxonomy): Bacteria > Bacteroidota > Bacteroidia > Cytophagales > Cyclobacteriaceae > Ohtaekwangia. The sequence continues at coordinate 5,071 of JAEZEH010000088.1, read as the reverse complement.
CTACAAACAAATTCGTTGCGTTGATAATTAACCAAAATCCGTTGTACAGCGAGTTGTTATCCTGAGATACGAAAATGGGTGAGTGGCCTTGTTTGTTTAAATCAACGTTAATCCAGGCGGAAACAGTAAAAGGCAGATCCAGATCATCGAGGATGTCTCCGAAATCGACGTAATCGTCAGCCCCGTCGAAATAGATGGCCCGCCCAGAGCCAGCAAGATCCATTTGAGAAAACACCGGCTGACACACCGATGCAAGGAGCAACGTCAATGTCACGAACTTCATGCAGACAACAATTGAGAGCGCAATATAATGAAAAAAGCCCACATGACATCAGATCAACGGTACAAGTCTATCAATGGTTGACTTGTATTCTCCCAATTCCAGCGATTCTGAACCGCCATCAAAGCACGCTGACCGAGGCGTTCCCGAAGTCCCGCGTCATGATAGAGATCCCTGATGCTTTGAGCGAAATCCCCCGGTTTAGCCATATCATAAACCAAGCCTGCACCTTCGTTAGAAATTAATTCTGCCTGTGCAGGGCAGTTGCTTACCAGCGAAGGGCGGCCAAGACTCATATATTGAAATATCTTGTTTGCGAATGTTGTGTCATGGTGCGGATTCCGCTTCAGTGGAGAAAGACAAACATGGGATCCTTTTATGTATGAAGGAAAAAGTCTCTCAGACTGCCATCCTTCGAAGTGGACGAACTCTGAAATTCCTAACCCCGACGCTTTCTCGCGGAGTTCAGCATCAAAGGAACTCGTTCCGACTATCCACAAAGCTAGTTCTGGAATTTCACTCTTAAGCACAGATACCACTTTCAGCATGTCGAGTGTACCCCGGCGCTCAGATGTGTCGCCGATATAAAGAAGGTTGAAACTTTTAGCCATTTTCTGCGACAGAGATTCATCGATCGGATATTCCCGAAAAGCTATTGCCGGCGTATTAGGCAGAACAATAATATCATCAGAGGATTTTCCGGATGATTCCATCAGCTCGCGCTTTGCGAGGTCCGTTACAACGATTACTTTATCAGCTTCTGCAACGATTTCACCCTGCCGCTTATTCCATATTGAAAGATCAATGAGGTATTTGCCTGGAAACTTTTTCAGATGCCGGTACTCCTTCATAATGGCCGGTCTGTTTTCATGAAGATCCAGTATTACACGCAGGTTCTTCTTTCGTGCCACCCTGATTGCGGCGGGGGCAACCACCATGTCGTGAATATGAAGCGTCTCGGGCTTATAGGCTTCAACAAACGCATCGATCTTTCTTCCCATCAGCCAATGATAGAACGGAACAGTATAGGCAAGTGCCGAAAGCTTATATTCAAGACGATTGGTCGGGTATCTGGCAATTCGGAACCCGTTATACTCCTCCATTTCCTTTTCATGGCGTGTATTCAGACAGAAAAGAGTTACCTGATGTCCCGCTTCCACCAGTGTTTTAGCCTCCTTCTCCACGCGGTAGTCGGCAGGGAACGGTGCATCCAGAATCATTCCGATCTTCATGGCCTGTTATTATCAGCGCAGAACAACATTCAATGTTTATTTATTCAGTTTGAAGCTGGGGAGGCGAAAAAAACGAAGTATCTCATTTATTCCATAAATCATCTTCAGTAAGACGCCCGGTTTTTCAGGTGGGTCCAATGGAAAGCTCGGGCTTCCGCTTTTTAAGTCGACCGGAGCCTTACGGAGAGCTTTTTCGATCACTACGATGCTATCATAAAAATGTATACCCTTCACGGTCCTGGTAAATTCAGAAACAGGTAACGAGGTTTGTTCCGAATGAAAGGCATGAAGATAGTCTATGAAATTCTTGCTGTATTCCACGAACGTCCCGGCACGCCTATGCCCCCCCCCGTACGAAAGCCTGTATGACGTATGAAGATCCTCACAAAGGAATACGCCATCCGGTTTAACGTGACTGAATAATTCCTCGAAAGTGATGATTTGTTGCTTCATCTTGTGTCCACCATCATCGATCAAAATATCAATTGGAGGTATTTGATTTTTTATCGTTTGAAGAAATGTCCGATCTGATTGCGAGCCAATCAGGATCGTTATATTGTCTTCTTCGAGTTCTTTTGCTCTTGGATTAATATCGACTCCGTATATCCGGGCCTTGTCGCCGAAGTAATGTTTCCACATCTGAAGACTTCCTCCATGAAAAACACCGATCTCCAGAATAACCACTTCTTTATTTCTGAATCTGCTGAAATGAGTATCATAAATATCAAAGTAGTGCTGCCATTTGTGGACAAGGCGCCCCTTGTTGTTATTGAAATATTGTTCGAGATCGTTCATTCAACAAAGCATTTATAAAGTACTATTTGCCAGTCTGTCAATTTCAAGGAAGTGCGCTTCCCCGGCGCGCCCGACTGTTTCGCGATGGCTGATTATTTCCGGCAGAGTCCGGATCACCCGGCCCATTGCAACCATCGACGCCGCCATGATCGACGGTTTGCCCTTTATTAAATAAAACAAAGATTCCTTACAAACCCACACAAGCCCCGAAAAGAATGCAGGTAGAAATCCCCTGTTAATGTCGGCGGTACGACTCAGGCAGTTCACATAATAATAATGGATCTTCCTTTGGAAGGACCAGCCTGTGACCGGTACCCTGTACCCGCGATAGTGCCGGATACTTGCACGCGATACAACTCCCACTTTGTACCCTTGAGACCTGATCCGGCTAACGAAATCACGGTCTTCCCCATAATGAAAAAACAGGGGTGCAAATCCACCTACCCTTTGGAAAACAGCAGCCGGGATCATCCATGCGGCCGCGTTTACAAAATCAACGTCGAATATTTCGTCACCGATATCGTTCATCAGGCGATTAATCTCAGCGCTGCTCAGCGACTTGTCAAGAAATCTGCGGAAGCCTCCGTCGAGTTCGGAACCTTTATCGCTAAGGTGTACGGGGCTGATAACCGCAAATTGATTTTGATTTCGTTCGAATGAATCAACAAGTAAACCAATTGTATCGGCTTGAACAGTAGTATCCTGATTCAGCAGGAAAACATAGTCCGCCTTCATCCGTAACGCGTGGACGATGCCAACGTTATTTGCCTGGCCAAATCCTTCATTCTTTGTGTTCCGAATGAGGATAACATTTGGGAACGAGCTTGAAACTAACGCCGCCGTGTCATCGGTCGAACAATTATCGACTACTATAATTGTACATGATACATTGCTGTTCAACACTGACGTCAGACAATCAGAAATCCACCTTGCGCCATTAAAGGTGACAACTACCACAGCTATACGGAGCCTGTTTTCCATTACCTACGGGATGATTTTCCAGCCATCAACGATAAAAGTTCGCGCCTGTATAATACCGTAAGAATGACCAGGCAAATGATCACGTAAAAGGTATAATTAAAGAGCGATCCCCAAAAAAAGAACTGCTGTGAAATGCCAATCAATGCCGCCAGAATCAACGGAGCGATGATAATTTTGACTTTATTAAAATAAAAATCGAATTTATCCCTAACACCCCTCCAAAGCAGATAGGCCTCCACGAGACTGCTTAACAGTGCGGCCGTTATCACGGCATAAACCTCAAAGTGCCGGATTAGCAACAGGATGACCAGTAGCTTAAACATAGAAACGCCCATGTAAATCACCGGCAAAGGTTTTGAGAATTTCAGTGCACCATACGGTAGTGTGAAATAGTATCTCATTGCGCGCGCCAGGTAAACCATGCCCACCAGGGGCAGATATCGAATAGATTCCTCATATCCCTCTCCGATAATTCCAAGATCCACAGCCAGATAAAAAGCCAGAATCGCAAAACAAACCAACAACATTATGGCAGCGACAAGGCCGTGGTAGTACCTGTTGATCTCTGGCGTTGATTGCTTCCTATCCTGTTCCATCACCATTCCGATCACACGGGGATAAAAGCTGTTATAAAGGCCACTGATCACAAACTCGATGGCAAGCATACACTTGACTGCGAAATCATAAACTCCAATGGTTGACAATGGCAGCTGGAAAAACGGCAATGCCATAATGAATCTGTCAAGGTAGGTGATCGACCATTGCTGCAGCTGATAAAGAAAGGACGGCGTGTTGAAACTAAAGGAGTTTCTCAAAAGTTTCCTATCAAATGTAAAGCCGTAGAGCCAGCCCACGCGGATTAAGACCCAAATAGCTGAAATGGTCGCCGCAGCCATCCTCCCCCCTATTGGTCCCCAAAGTGTTTGAGGGTAGTACTTCAAACCGACAAGCGTACCAATTGCGATAATGGCAAATGAGAGCAGGTTAGACCAAAAGAAAAGTACTGGCCTTTGACTGGTCTGCAAAAGACTACTATGGACTTTGAAGACACTTTGAAACACACCGGCGAGAACGGCCATCAACCCAAATGGAAAGAAGTCAATATCGTCCTGATCCAGTAGCAGATTGAACAATAGGTTCCCTGCTAACAGAAAAAAAACTGTAAGCGCGAAACCAATCAATAAAATGAAAATAAAAACTGAACTGACGAATCGTCGCAGTCGCTGTTCATCCTTTTTGTATTCATGAAAAAAGACGTATATGCCGGTATCAAAACTATACGTCGTCAGTACCTGGATCAGAACGGCGAATGCGAGGTAAAGCGCTAACGCCCCATAATTATCCGTAGTCAGATACAACGTATAGAATGGCAATAGAATGATCGCACTTGCCATCGGCAGAGAACCTGCAATGGTGTACATCAATGAACTCTTCAGAAAACTCTTGCTTATCCTAACCATTCGTTACCATTGTAAGATGTCACTGACAAGCCGTTGTGTTAGTTGCATACGTGAATAGGGTGTACTCCGGATCTTAACAGAGGTGGCTTTTTGCGCTTTCCACTCCGAAAAATTATCTACCAGGGAATGTTTAATTTTTTTGACCTCATTTCCTGGAATCATCTGACCCAGTCCGGCTGATTTAAGCAACTGACCCGCATCCCCCTCCGGGCCCACACCAAGAATCGGCAGACCTGTGGCCAGATATTCAAACAGTTTTCCCGGCATATATCCTTCGGCATCTTTGTAGCCTTCCAAAATCAATAGTAAAAGGGTGGAATGAT
>JAEZEH010000002.1 GCA_023417785.1 Bacteroidota bacterium | reverse complement strand
GGCTTTGTTGCCTGCTTTCTTGCCTAACACCGCTTCTCCAACGGCCGCCCCCAAAACAATCTGCGTGAGTGAATCCATGGTCGTAAATAACCGTTAAGTTATTTACTTCATCAAATTCAATGTTAGTACATCGCCCGTACCAGGCGGATGGTTGTGATGGCTGAATGAACTTCAGACACGGCAATCGCACCAATTTCGGATCGGGCATTTGCGTATCAAATCGTATCCTTTGTTCCGAAGGTTTACCGTATTAGTAATACCAGATACCCTCCATACTGAGAAGAAGTCGAAAATTTGTCGAGTTTCAGTACAGGCAGCTAAATCCAATAAATTCAGCCCCCTCGGTGCACGTTGAAGTTACATCGTGTGGAAATATCAAGAAACTCCTTCCTGGAAAGTCCCAAAACTCGCAGATGATTCGATGATTCGCTATTATGAATTCAGGGACGGGGTCAATATGAGTTTGGAGCGTCAATGGCCTACCGAGATCTTTCCTGGCATATTGGAAATGACCTCCTTTTGTGCGCAGGCACTGCAACCAATGTGCTCAAGAAAGTAATCCTTTAAACGGATGTTTCGCAGGTGCTTCGTTGACATCCTTCAAATCACGCGAATGCAGGCATGCTCACTGTCTGATTAAATTTGCGATACTGCTTTTCTTCAAAGATTTCCTTCAGGTAATCATTTTGATTGATCATATCAACGAGCGAAGGGGCTTTGCTCCTGTTCTTTTGTATTTTCCATCCAAGCCGTCTCAATTCCTGCTCAATTGTCTTCTTATTCGTCGTGTAATCAAAAAATTGATCCAGGGCTTCCTTGACAGACTGCTGTGCCTCTTCTTCAGTTTTGCCGTACCCTGTCAGGTCGAGCGCAGGGCTATAAATGAAATGAACGTTTTCCTCTTCGAATGCGATCACTGGCAGGTCGAAATTTATTTTGCTACTGTGGTTGTGAAAGTTGCCTGACAGGTTTCTTTTGAAATGCCCTTGCTTCGCCATAGTCCCGTTTTAGCGGGGAGAGCTTCCAATCAACAGTTTGAAGGCCGCCGCCTGTGTAGTCCCACCGGGAATCGAACCCAGATCTAGAGTTTAGGAAACTCCTATTCTATCCGTTGAACTATGGGACCATTGAGCCAATAAAATGGTGCGCAAATATAAAATTTTGACCGTAAAAAGGTAGCGCTCCCCCCGCTTAATGCCTTGCCCGCCCCTTTTTTAGAAAATTTTCACCGGTTCGCGATGCCCCACCCAGGTAAATCGCCTGTTGACATAGTCCGGGTTGGTAAATGAAGCGTTGCCCGCAGGATTACCGCCAGTGACGTGAAAATCGGAAAAAGCGGCATGCTGGTTCATGTAAATTCCACCCGTGAGGTTAAACGACACCGGTGTCGCGGCCAGCGCAAGTTCATCGGCAATCCTGTCGCGTGTAGCCTGATCCGTTGTGTAGGCCCCGCAGGATATGGCGCCGTGGTGAAGGGCCATATCCTTTGCCAGAGAAATCGACTCATCCGTGTTTTTGGTTCGAATCAGCAATGCTATAGGACCAAACAGTTCCTTACTGTAGACGTCACGTTTTTCAGCAGAAACCTCAACTAAGACAGGAGTCATCGTCCGCGCTTTAGAGAATTGCGGGTTCTGAACGGTTCGGGACTTGAGCCGCACTTTTCCCGGAAGCCCCTCCGCCGATGTTATCCGATCGCAGGTTCCCGCATTTTGAATCGCGCCCAGAACAAAGGGCCCGGCTTTCGGATTGTCGACAATACCATTGATATTATCAGCAAGCTTTTTAGCCACTTCTTCAAATGAAAGACTACCCGAAGCCGTTTTTATCCCCGTCTCAGGAATGTAGAAATTCTGCGGGGCAGTACACATCTGGCCACTGTACAAACAAAGCGAGAAGGCCAGGTTTGCAGCTACCTTATCGATGTCGTCCACTGAGTCAAGAATAACTGAGTTTACACCGGTCTTTTCAGTAAAGACGACCTTGCCTTTAATTCCTTCGAGATATTCACCAAACACGGAGTTACCCGTGTAATCGATGAGCTTTACATCAGGGTGTTCAGCCAGCTCTTTTGTAATAGGTTTATTAATAGTATCGGCAGCGAGTTGACAAATATCGGGGTTGAATCCGTGTTGCTTTAAGGTTTTCTGAATCTCGGCAACAACGATGGCCATCGGTAAAATCGCTCCCGGGTGTGGCTTTACAATAACCGAATTACCCGTGATCAGATCAGCATAAACACCGGGTACCGAATTCCACGTTGGAAACGTTGAACAACCGATGACTATTCCCACGCCTTTAGGAACAGCTCGCCATTCCTTGCTCAACTGCACATTGATCTTGCCCATGGGCTTATCCCACACAACTTTTTCAGGGACTCGCTTCAATTCTTCGTAACCACTGGCAATGGCCTCCATCGCGCGGTCGCCGGCGTGGGGACCGGATGCCTGAAACGCCATCATAAAACCCTGGCCAGTGGTATGCATCGTAGCATACGCAATCTCGAAGAAACGCGACTTAACCTGCATGAGTGATTCAACAAGTATGCCCGCACGTGTGTCGACATCCACCTTGCGCCATTCGTGAAACGCATTCACTGCCCTGTCAACCAGGTCGGGCACCGGATAAGTTGGATAAAGAATCCCTAAAGGTTCCTGCAGATATGGTGACTCCTCCCCGCCTTTCCATTCAGCCTTTCCACGCTGAAGTAGTTCTTCGAATTTTTTTCCCAGATGGTCTTTGAATCTTTGCTGACCTTCGGCATCTGCCGTCTCACCATAAAACGACGGTGATGGATGTTCGGGGAACGCTGCAAAGAAAGTTCGTTCGTGCAATGCTTTGACAGCTTTATCAAGGATGGCCTGATGAGAATTGAAAAGACTCATACAATCTGGTTATAGGTTAATGAATTTCTAATCGGGAAAGGCTAACGCGGATCAGTTTTGTGATCCAAAAACACGCTTCAATAATTCCGTCGTTCTGGCGACAGGATTCTCACGAATACTATTTTCTTCCTTTGCAATCATAAGGAATAATCCTTCGATGGCCCTGTCGGTGGCGTAGTCGTCAAGGTCAGGATTAACTTTCTGCACCATCGGAATCTGATTGTAACGTGTTACAATATCCGTATAGTAGCGTGTTGCATTCACCTTGTCAAGTGAAGTTCTAATTACAGGTTTGAACCGTTCCTTAAGCAAACCTGATGTAGTTCTTTTTAAGTACTGGGTAGCTGCATCGTTCTCACCTCGAAGAATTCCCCAGGCGTCCTGGATTGTCATTTGTTTAATCGCTGCTATGAAAATTGGCTTCGCTTCTTTGGCAGCGTCTTCAGCTCCACGGTTCAGCGTCAGGATAAACTTGTCAACTTCACCACCGAGGCCAATTTGCCGCAACCGGTCTTCGACCTTTTTAACATCCGGCGGAAAAGGAATCTTGATCTCAGGATTCCTGAAATACCCGTCAACGCGGGAAACAATATCGGATCCATTGGAAATCCCTTTTATCAACGCCTCTTTCAAACCTTCCGCAACTTCCTCTGATGTGAGTTGTCCCCCACCAAGGGTTTTGTTCATGTCGCCCAGCGTTTGATTAATCTGGGCGCTGGTACAGCCGCCCAGGGCTATAACCAAAACTATTGCTATTCTTCTCATTAATTTTCCGTTTCGTTGTCCAGCTGCAAAACTTCGTCCACAATCAGGCTGTAAAATATAAAAAGTAAAATGGACTTCTACGCCGCGTATCACTTTTTGGCGGTCCTGACCATGATCAGTCTATCCGCGAAGGAACAACACGAATCCTAAAACCTTTTAAAGCTCCAAATGTTTCACAGTTTACCATTAATTTGCGGCGCAACCGGGCTTTCCGACAAAAGCAGGTAACTATTTAAAAATGATAAAAGCTGAGCTTCTTACGATTGGTGACGAACTGCTTTTCGGCCAGATCGTCGATACAAATTCGCAGTGGATGAGTGTGGAATTGTCCAAAGCAGGAATAAAGGTTATCCGCAAAACCACGGTCGGCGATGTTGAAGGCGAGATTCTGACCGCTTTTGCGGAGGCGGAATCGCGGGCCGACATCGTACTGATTACCGGCGGACTTGGGCCCACCAATGATGATCTGACCAAGCCATGTTTGGTTAAATATTTCAATTGCGAGCTGCAGATACACGAAGAGGCGCTGCAGGAAGTGACGGCGTTTTTCGCAAGCCGTGGTCGCGCGCTGACGGAGTTGAACCGGCAACAGGCTGCCTTACCAGCATGTTGTGAAAAGGTAACGAACGCGCTAGGGACAGCTCCCGGAATGTGGTTTCACCGAAACGGAAAAGTGTTCGTTTCGATGCCTGGCGTTCCTCATGAAATGAAGGCCATGATGACAAACATTGTTATCCCTAAACTTCACGCTACGTTCAAAACACCGGTGATCGAGCACCTGGTAGTGAGAACCATTGGCATAGGTGAATCCTTTCTGGCGGAACGGATCGCAGCATGGGAGAATTCGCTTCCCGAACACATTAAACTCGCGTACCTTCCCGGCCTTTCGCAGGTCAGGCTCCGGCTTACCGCCTACGGCAATGACCGCGCTGCCCTTCAGGAAGAGAACCACGCCTGGGCTGAGCGATTAAAACCCCTGATAGGCAACCACATTTTCGGTCTTGGTGATGATGACCTGGAAGTTGTTCTGGGTCGCGCGCTGAGGGAACGAGGTCTTACCATTTCGGTTGCCGAAAGCTGTACCGGGGGACATCTTGCTCACATGTTCACCAGCGTGCCGGGTAGTTCCGCATACTTCAAAGGTGGTGTCGTGGCATATGCGAACGAAATTAAGGAGAAGGAACTGCACGTTAATTCAGACACAATCTTGACTTACGGAGCGGTGAGTGAACAAACAGTTACGGAGATGGCGCAGGGCGTCCGAAAGGTGATGGGAACAGATATCGGCGTAGCCACCAGCGGAATTGCTGGACCGGATGGAGATACTCCGGAAAAGCCTGTGGGCACCGTCTGGATAGCCTATGCCGACAAGCAGAAAACCATCACGCGAAAGCTTCAGTTGTCTAAAGACAGGCTTCTGAATATAAAGATGTCGTCGGTCAACGTATTGAATCTTATCCGGCTGAACCTGCCAGAGTAGCGGTTAGCATATCGTGCTCTTTACAGCCGCAGCAAGCATATTAGAATATTGCGCCACAGTGCTTAAGCTTAGGTTTATAATGTGGCAGACTTTGGGCATGCCATTCTCACCTTCAACAGACAAAGGCCGCCGGACAGGAATCATATCACCATGATCCGGAAAAAAATGGCACAAACGTCTTTGATATTGCTGTTGTTTCGTAGCCTGGCCGCCGATCGAGTAGACGACCCTACCTGTATACGGCGTGACGTGCGCCACTTCTTATAAGTTTTATCTTAAATTTTCATTTCAATCATCCATTGATGTCCAAATGGGTCCTGAATGTTTCCCTGCCGGTAGCCATAATCATAGTTTTGAGCATGACTTAAAAGTGTTGCTCCGGCTTGTATAGCATTATTCATCACTGAGTCAACATCTTCAACAAACAACCCCACAAGGGTTGTAACACCTTTTACTTTCTTCGGCTCAAGCTGTCCCTTCAGCGTGCGTTCCTCATGTAGATGAAAAATTGCTCCTTTGATAGAAAGCTCAGCAACATGAACACTACCATCATCATTTCGCCAAGACCTGATTTCAATTGCTTCGAATGCTTTGAAATAAAACGAAATATCTTTGACACCACTTGGAATAAAAAGTTGTGGTGCAAAATAGGTGTTGTTGTTCGTTGTTGTCATATCCATTAATATTTCGGTGTGGTGGCTCTTATGTTATTAAGGGCGAGCGCATAAAAAGAGGAATCTTTGGTACCCCAAGTATAATCAACTTATTACATAAGTACCAGCGAAGTATCCGTCCGCTAAAGTACATATTTTCCAAGGTTTCACTCGGCGATAGCTTTGAAGAAAAAATCAAGCTATGAAATCAAATGACCTTACTCTCCGACAATTAATGTTTTCACTTATTGAGATTTGGAAAAAAAGATAATCGCAGATACATTTCTCCCAGATGAAGTTAAAGGGATTTCAGTTGATGATGGAGCATCGATTGCAAAATACGCCGGGTTTTATCCTTCACCGGAACCCGGTGAAGGAGTTGTTGTGCATATGTATCAATAGATAAGGTGACTTATGACTTTTACAAGTCCCTCAATCTTCGCCAATTCCTTCGGCACTGTGCTTCGTTACATGTTAGCTGATTTCTTTCCGTCGATCTGCCGTCGCTTAGAAAGGCTTAAAAAAACGAACACCTTTCAAGTCAGTAAAGTTTGGAAGGTCTGTAAAAACCGGGATAGAATCGAATGCTGGTTCAGAGTAGATGAACTGATGAACTTGTACAAATAGCGTTAAAATATTATATTAGTTCTTTAAATCCCAAATTTCCGGTTTACCATAATATTGCAAGCCGTTGCCTTTCCCCATTTAAGAAAGTGGCCTCGATGCCACCGCGTCGTATAAACAGAATTCTCTATCCTAAAGCAATCTTCACAGCGTCTTCGTACTAAACTCATCAGAACCTCGAAAGGACCTTGTGCCCACAAGTATAGTTAAGCTGTTTCAGTCCAGAGCTGAAACAGAGATGGCACATTCTGGAGATCGCTGAGTGGGGTATCTCTGGTTCAGCAGTGCTTTATCACTGCTTCAAGCCAGTTTTGGTTTAAAAGTTACCTCGAGGCGACATCGAATTGACTATGGAGTGGTAATAAGATCCTGACGTCCTAAAAATGCCCGGCTATTCATAACAACGATGTTCTTCCTAACATCCAAAAAAATTTACCTCCAGGTGGTAGGTAGTGGGTCGTTCATGTGTCTTAAGCATGTTAAACCAAATATAAAAAAATATGACAATCCTTGATTCTGTTTTTTTCCATGACAGGTTCGCTTGACAACCTCTCGTTCTACAAAGTAAAGGGCTCTGACAAGATCCATGTGCGACTCAAAGGCCGTGTTTCAAAAAAGCGAATGAAAACCGACCCGGGCTTTGCTATTCCGCGGCTCCGCCAGCAGGAGTTCGCCGGACGCTGGGCAATGTTGATTTTCCGCTTCCCTACTGGCACTTCTTCTCATGAGCTGCCGGAAGATTTTTTCGATTACGGCTATTTATCCTTCCGCCGCACATCCTTCCCCTTTTTCTATTCCATCGTTCGGACGGCGGGATCTGCGAGAGGAATGGATACCAGGTTTCTCGCAGAAGCCGCGGAAGCCGCAGACGAAGCCGCAGAATGGAACGGTTTACCTTTCAGCGTATTCTTCTGTGTGATCAGCGGGATCTGCGAGAGAAAATGGATACCAAAATTTCTCGCAGAAGTCGCGGAAAACGCAGACGAAGCCGCAGAATGGAACGGTTTACCTTTCAGCGTATTCTTCCGTGTGATCGGCGGGATCTGCGAGAGAAAATGGATACCAAAGTTTCTCGCAGAAGTCGCGGAAGGCGCAGACGAAGCCGCAGAATGGAACGATTAACCTTTTAGCGTATTCTTCTGTATGATCGGCGGGAATCTGCCAGAGGAATGGATACCAAACTTAAAACTTGTCGAAGGCCCCGATTCAGAAGCGCAGCGTATGAAAATCGGGGAACCCTGAACCTCGAACCAAACAAAAAGCCACCGGTTCAGGTGGCCTCTTGTCATTTGTGCAGTTGTACCGTTTAGTTACTTGAATAACTAGCTTCTCCCAGTTTGGCGTGTGCCGCAGCAAGACGTGCTACAGGTACACGTGGAGCTGAACACGATACATAGTTCAATCCGAGGTGATGGCAGAAGATGATCGACTCGGGATGACCGCCGTGCTCACCGCAGATACCGATTTTTAGTTTTGCCTTCTGCAATCGTCCATCCTGAACGGCAATCTTCATCAGTTTTCCAAGACCTTTCTGGTCGAGGACTTCAAACGGATTGTCTTTGAGAATGGCATTTGAGATGTAGAACGGCAGGAATTTATTCTCTGCATCCTCACGTGAGAAGGAGAACGCTGCCTGTGTAAGGTCATTGGTTCCGAAGGAGAAGAAGTCCGCTATCTTCGCCAACTCTTCAGCTTGCAGACACGCACGCACCACTTCGATCATCGTTCCGAACTTGAAGTTTAGTGTAATGTGTCTTTCGCTTTCAAGTTTTTGCTTGATGTCGTCAACCATCGCTTTTACTTGTCGTAACTCTTCGGCGGAGCTGATCTGCGGCACCATGATCTCAGGGCGTACATCGATTCCTACACGCTGACATTCGGCGGTAGCTTCGAGGATCGCCTGGATTTGCATGCGATAGATTTCCGGGAACGTCAGACCGAGACGAACACCGCGGTGGCCGAGCATCGGGTTCACTTCATGTAATTCGCGAACCTTACGCAGCATCTGCGACTTTTTCTGAATGGCCTGTTCCACCAGCTCCACGCCGTCGGTGGTGAAGGGCTGAGGCGAGTGCGTAATAATCGAGAGGTCTGCTTTCAGTAGACGCAAACTGCTGAACAGATTAGATACACCACTGACTGTTTCCTTAAGGTGTTTCAAGTGTTCGATTTCGTCGCGCAACACATCTTCGGTAGGAAGGAACTCATGGATTGGCGGATCGAGTAGCCGAACCGTTACGGGTCTCGGAGCCATTGCGGTAAGAATCTCCTTGAAGTCCTGCCGCTGAATGTCTTTCAACCGGTTCAATGCTGATTCGCGCTGTTCCGCGGTATCGGCCAGGATCATCTCAACCACGATAGGGAGACGATCTACATCGTTGAACATCCGTTCTGTACGACACAAACCAATACCCATCGCACCGTAGGTCATCGCTTTTTTGGCCGCGTCCGGCGTATCGGCGTTTGCCATGACGCGCAACGATGATGTTTCGTCCGCCCATGACAACAACACTTTCAATTCATCCGAGAAAGTAGGTTCAACAGTCGGGATAATGCCCTGATAAACGTATCCGGTACCACCATCGATAGTGATGTAATCGCCTTCGAGAATAGATTTTTCACCAATTTTTGCTATGCGGGTTTTTACATCCACCTGAATCCCTTCAGCGCCGGCAACACATGGTTTACCCATTCCGCGTGCCACTACTGCGGCGTGAGAAGTCTTTCCACCTCGGCTGGTAAGGATACCCTGGGCAGCGAAGAATCCGTGAATATCTTCGGGCTTCGTTTCTTCTCTCACCAGGATAACTTTTTCTCCTGCACGACCAAGGGCTTCGGCGCGGTCAGCATCGAATACTACGTGGCCTGAAGCTGCACCCGGTGAAGCAGGTAACCCCTGCGCCAGCGGAAGAGCTTTGTGAAGCGAATCGAGACGGGGGTGTAACAGTTGCTCCAGCATGTCGGGTTTGATACGGAGAAGTGCCTGTTGTTTGGAGATCAGCCCTTCGCGTGACATTTCAACCGAGGTTCGAACCATCGCTGTTGTGTTCATTTTACCATTGCGTGTCTGCAGGCAGTAAAGAACACCTTTTTCAATAGTATATTCGAAATCCTGAACTTCACGGTAGTGTTGTTCCAGTTTTTCGCGTAAAGCTTCAAGTTCCTTATAAAGAGTAGGCATTTCAGAGGCGAGCTCGCTAACAGGTTTTGGGGTGCGGATACCAGCAACGACGTCTTCGCCCTGTGCGTTGGTAAGATACTCACCGAACATTACGTTTTCGCCTGTGCCGGGGTCGCGTGTAAAACCTACGCCGGTAGCCGAATCGTTACCCATGTTACCGAAGACCATCGTAACCACATTGACCGCGGTACCGTTGGCCATGGCGGGTGTAATTTTGAATTCGCGTCGATAGTCAACGGCGCGCTTACCCATCCATGAATTGAAGACTGCTTTAATTGCGATTTCGAGTTGCTCGAAAACATCTTCCGGGAATGGGCGGCCAAGCGTGTCCTGAACTTCCTGAAGGAAGCGCTCACTGATTTCCTTGAGATCTTCTGCACTCAGCGCGATATCCACTTTAACACCGGCGCGTTTTTTAACTTCGTCGAAATGTTTGTCAAATTTTTCGTCCGGTACACCGAGGGCAACCTTTCCAAAGAGTTGGATAAACCTTCTGTATGCATCGTAGCCAAATCGTTCGTTGCCGGTATGGCGGATCAAACCTTGCAGGGTGACTTTATTCAGACCAAGGTTAAGGATCGTGTCCATCATTCCCGGCATTGATAAGGCTGAACCGGAGCGTACGGAAACCAGCAGAGGATTCTCCGGATCACCGAACTGCTTGCCCGTCTCACGTTCGATTTTGCGAATATGATAGCGAACTTCTTCCATCACGCCGCCTGGAAGTACCCTGTCCGAAGTCTCGAGATAACTTAAACAGGCTTCCGTCGAGATGACGAACCCTGGTGGTACATTTAGCCCGATCTGGGTCATTTCGCAAAGGTTGGCGCCTTTGCCGCCGAGTAGCTGTTTGTTTTTTCCGTCGCCCTCTGTAAATGAGTAGACATACTTTTTGTCGTTCTGGGGTTCGGGGAGATCCTGGAGCGTTTTTTCCTTAACCGTTATCATAATCTTAGTTTTTAATCAATTCCCGAATCTTGAGTTATTTGTCGGAAGATTTAATGACAGAAATCAAAGTGGTTCTGGATTCCTGTCATTCGGCCTTCGTGCTTTTGTCAGGATTTACTTTTTCTATAGAAATTATTGCTCCGACCGAACTCTATCCATTGTACGAGCGGCCGGTTGCGAAAGAATGAAGGGTCACAGTCAAAAAAAACCGACAATAATTTTCTCAAATAACAAATGGAAAGTAGATATTCCGGCTGAGAGGAAAAGTCGTTCCGAAAACGTTTCCGAAGTTGAAAGACACGCAAAAATATTAACTTGCCACCCAAATAACCGAGTTTTCTATGCCGCAGGTTGAGCTGATCATGCCCAAAATGGGCGAAAGTATTATGGAAGCCACCATTCTGAAGTGGTTGAAAAAGCCGGGCGACCGTATAACCGAAGACGAGTCCGTTCTGGAAGTAGCTACCGATAAAGTAGACACCGAAGTTCCGTCGACGCATGCCGGGGTGTTGAAGGAAATCCTGGCCAAGGAGGGCGATGTTATAAAAATCGGAAAGCCCATTGCTGTTATTGCTACGGAAGGTGAGGTCGAAACAAGCAAGCTTGTTCCTGCCGAATCGTCGGAAGAGCCGGTTCTCGAAACGGTGGCAGATATAGATTCCGGCGAGGTTGTCAACGGCATAAAACGCCATCAATCCTCCGGGAATACATCCCGATTTTACTCACCACTTGTGAAAAATATCGCGCGCGAAGAAAACATTGGTGTTGATGAGTTGGAAACTATCTCCGGCTCTGGCGCAGAAGGCCGCGTTACTAAAAAGGATATTCTTAACTACGTCGAAATAAGAAAAACGCAGGGTCCGGTAAAAACTGAGGCACAGCCCGCGGCGAGGACCCAGAACGCGGGCACGCCGGTTATTCACGCGTCAGTAAGCGCCGGCGACGAAATAATCGAAATGGATCGTATGCGACGGATGATTGCTGACCGAATGGTTGACAGCAAGCGAATCGCACCCCATGTCACTTCATTTGTGGAAGCGGATGTAACTAACATCGTTCTTTGGAGAAGCAAGGTCAAGAGTGAATTTCAACGACAAAGCGGTGACGCGCTCACATACACGCCTATATTTATTGAGGCGGTAGCGAAAGCCATAAAAGATTTCCCTATGATCAACATTCAGGTGGATGGAACCCGGATCATCAGGAAGCGTGATATCAATATTGGAATGGCTGTAGCGCTACCCAGCGGAAATCTCATTGTGCCAGTAATCAAGAATGCTGACCAGTACACCATTGCCGGGCTTGCGAAAATAGTGAACGACCTGGCCCGACGTGCACGCGACAACAAACTCAAACCGGATGACCTTAGCGGCGGAACCTTTACTATTTCAAACGTAGGCTCTTTCGGAAATGTAATGGGGACACCAATCATTATGCAGCCGCAGGTTGGTATTATAGCACTCGGTGCTATTCAAAAAAAGCCCGCTGTTATTGAGATGCCTTACGGGGATGTGATCGCCATTCGTCACAAAATGTTTTTATCACACTCTTATGATCACCGTGTGGTTGACGGCGCGCTTGGGGGAAGCATGGTGCGCCGAGTAGCCGATTATCTTGAGAAGTTTGACCTGAACCGCGCTATTTGATTCGACAGATCTTATAAAAATAAAAAAAGGAGGCACTCGCGCCTCCTTTTTTTATATCGGACAGCCAGGTTCCGAATCAGGTTCAAACCGGTCTTTGACCGGATTTCATTGGGATGCCGCCGGGCCGCTAGGCTCAATCATCAGCAACTCCCGCAGTCTGTCCGTTATGCCGGCGGACAGGCAAGGTGACCAATGTTTCTTGTATCCCGGTTAGAAAATCTGTTGTAGAACAGAGATTCCGCTTGAGAAAACAAAAATGATAAACAAAAGGATCAGCGTTAACACGACTTCAGTTGACTTGTTCATAACCCATAAGTTTTATGTAACATGAAGATAAGGCAGGGTTCAAATTGCATACAATGAAAAATGTCTTCAAGAGCAGAAATATTACTGATCTCTGTCATCCTTCTATGCAATCAAAATGTATTCCGTAAAACGATGATAAAAGTCCTGGTGCACAACGACACACATCATGAAACACCAACAGGAATATCGCTACGCGTCTGGTCCATCGGTCATTTCTAAAAAAAGATTAAATTTGGTTACGTCAAAAAATATAACGGTCCTAACCTGGTCTTAATTATGGCAAAAGTTATTTCCTTCATCAGCAGAAAAGGAGGAACCGGAAAAACCACAAATGCAATACATCTCGCCACCACGCTTCATCATGCTGGCCATCGGGTACTGCTTATTGAAACGGATGCAAACTTCACACTCAGTACCCTTCGGAAGATGGAATTGTTCAAGACAAAAAGCGACAGCACGCCCTTTGAAATCAAAGGCAGCGACGACGACGTTGTGGCAGAAGATATCGAGACGTTAAAAACGAAAAGAGAGCTGGATTATATCCTCGTTGACAGTGCAGGGAAAACCACCGATGAAAGTATCAGGAAACTTTGCCTTCAAAGCGACCTGGTTATAGTTCCGACCAGTTTAACACAAAACGACCTCCTGGTCACATACCAGACTGTCGTTGATCTCGCTCCCGCCCGCGAGCTGAACAGCCGGTTAAAAATTGTGGTTCTTCCTAATCGTATTCACAGTGCCACAAACCTGCATACGGTCCGCGAGACCTTGAAAAACCTGGATGCTTTAATCCTCCCGGCGATCGTTCCGCAGAAGAATCTTTTTGTAAATTTCAGCACCCTGACGGCGTCGAATGATTATGAACCCGTCGCTCAGGCGCTTCTAAACTATTTGAAATGAGCAAAAAGAAAAATACACTTCAAGACCTTGATGAATTCCTCAAACAACAAGCAACGTCACTGGTAACTCCTGAGCCGGTTGAACGGCAGCAGCCTTCGCAGGTGGTACCCCCCACTGACTATTCGTCGGAAACAGAGGCACGCGAGCATGTCACCACCGACATGATTTACAAAGACCTCGTTCAGCTTGCCCAAAATGATCCGGACTCTTTCCGACAGAAGTTTTACGCGTTGATCATCCAGGTGCTGGAAGCGCAAAGTGAATCTATGCCGGAAGACAAGATGTTAATCAATACTGCCCTCTACCTCAAGAGCGGTGACCAGTGGAAAAACGCAATACGCGACTACTGGTCGAAGAACGGTTAACTAATCCATTTCTTTATTTTCGAACTTACTTAGAACCAGGCTATACGGCCCAAAAACTTTTTTATATGAAATTCGGAACAAAAGCAGTACATGCCGGCGTGGAACCGGACCCGTCCACCGGCGCGATTATGACACCAGTCTATCAGACTTCAACATACGTGCAGAAATCGCCGGCAAAACACAAGGGCTATGCGTATGCCCGCGGTACAAATCCCACGCGTAATGCACTTCAAAAAAGCATTGCGGCTCTCGAGAACGGTCAGTTTGGCTTATGCTTCTCTTCGGGCATGGGAGCCACCGACGCGGTGATCAAATTGCTGAAACCGGGGGACGAGGTTATCACCAGCAACGACCTCTACGGCGGATCCTACCGCATGTTCAAGCATGTTTTTGAAAAGTTTGGGATAGTCTTCCATTTCATTGATCTCACAAACGTTGAAAATATCAGACCTCTTCTCAATCAAAAGACCAGGCTCTTGTGGGTGGAAACGCCAACGAATCCGCTGATGAACATCGTCGACATAAAAGCGGTAACAGCGATTGCAAAAGAGAAGGGCGGCATTCTCGTAGCCGTTGACAATACATTTGCATCGCCCTATTTACAAAATCCACTTGACCTTGGCGCCGACATCGTTATGCATTCTGTCACAAAATATCTTGGCGGGCATTCTGATGTAGTTATGGGTGCCCTTGTAGTGAACGATGAGAAGCTATACAAGGATCTCGCTTTTATTGCCAACTCATGCGGAGCAGTTCCCGGACCTCAGGATTCATTCCTGGTGTTGCGGGGTATCAAGACACTTCATCTCCGTATGGAACGTCATTGCCTCAACGGTAAAAAAATTGCCGAGTACCTGAAGGCACATCCGAAGGTTGGAAAAGTTTACTGGCCCGGGTTCTCCGATCATCCCAATCACGAGATTGCACGAAAGCAAATGCGCGATTTCGGCGGAATGCTTTCGTTTACACTAAAGACTGATGACATGAGCAAGGCCACGCTCCTGATGGAAAGCGTCGCGCTCTTCGCACTTGCCGAATCATTGGGTGGTGTGGAGTCACTCATCAACCATCCTGCTTCCATGACGCATGCCAGCATACCCAAGACCGAACGTGACAAGAGCGGATTGGTCGATTCGCTGATGCGGTTGAGTATCGGTGTTGAAGACGCCGACGACCTGATTGCTGACCTGGATCAGGCGCTCTCGAAAGTTTAGATATACACCGGCATACAACTCTTAAAGGGATCGCGATACAATCGCGATCCTTTTTTTGTTTGTCTGAAACCCGACCTTTTTGTAATCTGATGGGCTTTACTATTTTTATTACGGGAAACTGTAAATGGATAAGAAACAACTGAGGCAACTGTTTAGTCTGCCGGTTATCGTCGCAGCTCTGGGCTACTTCGTCGACATCTATGATTTGTTGTTGTTCAGCATCGTTCGCAGGGAAAGTCTGATGGACCTTGGCGTTCCCGCCGCAGAGCTTTTTGATAAAGGTGAATTTCTTTTGCAGGTTCAGATGGTAGGACTGTTGGTGGGAGGTATCATCTGGGGCGTGATGGGCGATAAGAGAGGGAGGCTTTCTGTATTGTTCGGATCGATATTGCTATACTCTCTTGCGAATATCGCCAATGGCTTTGTTACGAACGTACCCCAGTATGCAATTCTGCGTTTCATCGCCGGAATCGGACTGGCCGGAGAACTCGGCGCGGGAGTTACCTTAGTTTCAGAAACGCTTCCTCCAAGGCTTCGGGGCTGGGGCACAACCATCATCGCCACGGTAGGACTTATGGGAGCTGTGCTGGCCAACATCATATCGAAGACCTATGCATGGCAAACTGCTTATTTTATTGGTGGCGGTTTAGGCCTGATTCTGCTCGTTGCGCGCATAAGCATTTTTGAGTCGAGTATCTTTCTTCGAACCGTCCAGAAGACCATTTCTCGCGGAAACTTCTTTTTGCTTTTCACGAACCGCGCCCGCCTCCGAAAATTCCTTGGGTGCATATTCATTGGCCTGCCGATCTGGTACGCCATCGGCATCCTTATTACGTTTTCACCGGAGTTCGCAACAGCCCTTGGCGTCGGCGAAATCAAGGCTGGTGATGCCGTTATGCTGAGTTATCTCGGTCTGGCAGCGGGAGATCTGTGCAGTGGTTTCCTGAGCCAGACATTTCGTTCCCGAAAATCGATTGTGAGATTGTTTATCGTACTCACCTTTTTTTTCATACTCCTTTACCTCTTTTCGCCGATCAGGAGTACAACATTCTTTTTTGTAACGTGTTTTACGCTGGGATTCGGAATCGGCTACTGGGCGTTGTTTGTGACCATTGCGGCTGAGCAGTTTGGTACAAACCTGCGCGCAACGGTAGCCACATCGGTACCAAACTTCATTCGTGGTACCGTTGTGCCCCTGACGCTGATGTTCAAATTCCTGCGCAACACGATCAGCGAGCAATTTGAGGGGAACCCCCAAATAAACGATCCAAAACATACAGGTCTCATTTATGGCGCATTGATAGTGGGGATCTTTACCATAATTGTTGCTATTTTGTCCTTGAGAGCTATTGACGAGACCTTTGGCCGGGAACTTGACTTCGAAGAAGAAAATTAGTCTTGCAACCTGCGGCGGACTATTCCGTTTACGGAACAGCAAACATTCAAATACGTTTTAATACATTTGTATTCAGGCCCCACTGTAGTGAAATACCTAATTCTGTTTCTCCTGTTTATCTCAACATTTTTGGTTTCAGGCCAAAACAGGGAGCTTATCAGGAATATAAGGGAGCAGCTGCAGGGCGCCAAAAACGGAAACCGGTTTGAGCTTCTGAATAAACTGGCCTGGGAATATCGCTGGGCACATCCCGATAGCACAATTATTTATGCGAGCGAAGCCTACGTTCTTGGCCAGAATATCAAATTAGCCAAGAGCATCGCAGAACCACTGAACTTTATAGGAATCGCATACAATTACCAGGGAGACCGGATCCAGGCGTACGAATACTATGATAAAGCCCTGAGGATTTCCACTGCTCAACAGGATTCGGTTCAAATTGCCTATTCGAACAACAACCTGGGTCGGCTATTCTTCGAACAGGGGGTGCTTTCGCGCTCATACGAGTACTTCACCAACTCACTATTTATATTTCAAGCTATCAAAGACTCTTCAGGACTTGCCTACACCTATCAGAGTCTCGCAAACCTTTATAAACTGCAGCGGGACTTCGAGAAGGCGGAAAAAAACTACCTGAAGGCTTACGATTTCCGGCTTTCCCTGGGGAACACACGTGATATCATGTCGGCCCTGGGACAGATCGGACGATTGTATCAGGATAACGGCGATCATGAAAAGGCACTGCAATACCTGCATCTTGCCGATTCGGCCGGGCGTGTGATCAATGATGAAATAAATCTGGCAGAGATTAAAACGCTTATTGCGGAAAGCTATCTAAACCAGGAAAAACTGGATCAGGCTGATGCCATGTGTGCGGAGGGCCTCACAGTGATCCGGCGCGTTGGTAATGTGCGGATGCTTCCTCAGGCCTCTCTGACTATGGGGCAGATCAAGTTCAATAAAAATGATCTCACTGCTGCGCGAAAATACTTCCGGGAGGCGCTGAATGTTGCAACCGAAATCCGCGACCTGAACTCCAAAATGGAGTCTCATTACTGGCTCTGGAAATTATCGGAGAAAGAAAATAACCACGCCGAGGTGCTGCGTAACCATAATCAATACCTTATACTGAAAGATTCCGTGAAAGATCTGGACGTCGCACGACAGGTAGAAAGGCTTCAGTTTGAAATCGAAATCGGAAAAAAAGAACAGGAAAATGAACTTCTGAAGGTTCGCCAGGCGCAAAATGATGCGATGATCCAGCAGCAAAAACTGCAGAATATCATCCTGATTGTTGTGCTGGTATCAATAAGTGCCCTGGTTTTTATTCAATATCTGGCCAGCCGGCGCAGAAAAACGATCAACCTGAAGTTGGCGGAAAAGAATCAGTTCATCGAAAGTCAGCGTCAGGAGATCATCACGCAAAACGAAAAGCTTTCGAGGCGAAATCAGGAGTTATCGGATCTGAATTACGAGAAGGATACACTCATGAGTATCGTGGCGCATGACCTTAAGTCGCCACTCAATCGGATTAACGGCATGGTTGAGATCATGGAACTGGAAGGAGGTCTCTCAGCTGCCCAACGGACCTATTTGCAAATGACCCGGGAAGCCACGCGTTCAGGGCTCGACCTGATTAAGGACCTGCTCGACGTTCATATGCTCCAGGAGAACACCCTTCCACACCGGACTATGTTTGATGTCAGCGAGTTTGTCCTCCAGAAAACGAAAGCTTTCGAACCCAGCGCCGAAGCCAAAGGAATTCATCTGCAGATACTCCGCGTTGAAAGCGAGGAAATTCTTCAGGACATGAATTACCTCGGCCGGATCATCGACAACCTCCTTTCCAATGCGATCAAATTTTCCCGGCTGAATTCTACAGTTAGCGTTGCTGCCGGGAAGGATCACGATACGCTGTGGATTTCCGTCAAGGATGAAGGTCCCGGATTTAGCGATCGCGACAAAAACCTGCTGTTTCAGCGTTTTAAGAAACTCAGCGCCAGACCTACGGGTGGCGAGTCATCCAACGGCTTAGGGTTAGCGATCGTGAAAACTCTCGTAGACCGGCTTGGCGGTACCATCGAGTTAAATACAGAACCCGATAAAGGAAGCGAATTCATAGTTCGTCTGCCGCTGGTGTCGCTACCACAGGAAGTCGTTTCCAGGTAATCTCCTGTACATTCCATCTTTTCTTTCGATACCATGCCCATGAGTAATGATTTGGGTATGAACCAATGTGACCAGTTTTGGTGCTTTCGTTTACCGCCCTCTAACCGCCATTCACCTACCTGACCCCTGCAGTGACCTAAAGGCATTCAACCACACACGAAGCTTCGCGTACATTTAGTTATAAATCATAATAAAATGGAAACGCAGCATAGCAACATTAATCCCCCAACCCCTCCTACACCGCCCGATGCACGTCGTCCTGATTCTGGTCGATTGTTCGGCGGCTTAGTTATCGTAGCCATAGGAAGCGTCTGGCTTGCCCGTCAAATGGGTGTCGATATGCCGTTTTGGTTGCTACGGTGGGAAACGCTGCTCATCGGGCTGGGTATCTTCATTGGCGCGCGCCATTCGTTCAGGGATCCGGGCTGGCTTGTTCCCGTCGCGATCGGAACAGTCCTGCTCCTGGATAATTACTACGACATCGACCTTTGGCGTTACGCCTGGCCCGTGTTCATAATTGGAATCGGGTTTTTTATGATACTTCGTTCACGCCGTCGTTCTTCAGCACATTTTGGCAGTCATTGGGCCAGCGAAAGAACCCTGGAAGGTAATGAAGAAGTGCTCGATTCTGTGACGGTTTTCGGTGGAGTAAAAAAGAACATTATTTCCAAAACGTTCAGAGGTGGTGAAACTGTTACCATCTTCGGAGGCACCGAAATCAATCTGACACAAGCAGATAGTACTCAAACGATCATTCTGGAAGTTGTTCAGGTATTCGGTGGAACAAAACTGATTGTACCGGCGCACTGGAAAATCCACACCGATGAACTTGTCACAATCTTTGGCGGACTAAACGACAAACGTCTGATTCAACCGCAGGCGACTCCGGACGAGACCAGGACGTTGATTCTGAAGGGCACATGCATCTTCGGCGGCATTGACATAAAAAGTTTCTGATAACGGAATGAAAAACCCTCTACTTTCAACCTCATCCTAATGAACTGGTACATCGCAAAAATCATATTCGGCATAACAGCACAAAACACCGAACACAAACCTCAGTTTGATGAACAGCTACGATTGATTTCGGCTTCTTCGCAGGAAGAGGCATTCCTGAAGGCACGAATTCTGGGTATTCAGCAGGAAGATACTTTTATCAACGATAAGAACAACCTGGTAAAATGGGAGTTTATCAACGTCGCCGATATCACGCAGTTGGATAAACTGGAAGATGGCGTAGAAGTCGCGTCGCGGATTTATGAAATGGAAGAAGGCGAAGAACATATTCATTATGTTCACCAAAAAGCCATAACATTGCGATTGAACTCAAGACCAATTTATTGATCGCTTGACCTTCCCAAAAATATCATACCGCATATTCCTGGCTCAGTACATTGGGTGGTGGATCGGATGGACAGCTCTTCAAACGCTGGTTCTTCATCTGAATGCCGGGATACCCTGGATGATTGCTCTGCAGGACTCTGCGATAACGCATCTTGTTCTTGGATTGGCTGGCTTCGAATTGATCATTGTGATGAGGCACTTTCAACCGCGCCTGTCCTTACGATTTATCTGGAGTATTTTTCTTACGCTGGCATGCACCGCTCTCATTCAATGGCTTTTGCATCTATCCATCCACGATCAGGAATATCTTGGCTTCATTGATAAGTGGATTGTTGTTCGTGCCGTTTTCGCCTGGCTGATGCTCAGCTTCATAACCGCAATCAGCTGGATGTGGTTCTTCATGAACGAACAACAGGAATTACAGCTACGGAGTGCAGACATGGAGAAGCTTGCCCGTGAAGCCGAGCTTACCACGCTTCGTCAGCAGCTTCAGCCGCATTTCCTGTTCAATAGTTTGAATTCGATAAGCGCACTCGCCGGATCGCGTCCCGAGGAGGCGCGGAAAATGATTCAACAGTTATCGGACTTCCTGCGCGGCACGATAAAACGCGATGATCATAGCATGATTTTGTTGCGTGAAGAGTTTCATCATCTCCAGCTTTACCTTGAGATTGAGAAGGTTCGCTTTGGCCATCGGCTGGATACCCAGATCCAGCAAAGCGAAGAGGTTGAAACGCTAAAATTACCGGCGCTGATTCTTCAGCCTATTGTCGAGAACGCCATAAAGTTCGGATTGTATGATACAATCGGAAAGATTACCATTGTGATACGAGCCGCACGCGAAGGAAACTATCTCACACTTGCGGTCCAGAACCCGTTTGATCCCGAAACCGCCCAACCGAAGAAAGGCACCGGATTCGGGCTAACCTCGATACAACGCAGACTCTACTTGTTGTTTGGCCGAAATGACCTGCTTACCACCAGGCAATCCGGAACGACATTTCACACCGAAGTAAGAATACCACAGTCATGAAAATCAGAACCATTTTGATCGACGACGAGCCTCTGGCGCGGACCATTACGCAGGAGTACCTCCAGACCTACCCGCAGATTGAAGTAGTCGCAGAGTGCAACGACGGATTCGAAGGTGTGAAAGCGATCACTCAGCACAAGCCTGATCTTATTTTTCTCGATATTCAGATGCCCAAGATCAATGGTTTCGAAATGCTGGAACTTCTCGACCCTCCGCCGCCGGTAATCTTCACTACAGCATTCGATGAATATGCGATCAAAGCCTTTGAAGCACATGCCGTTGACTACCTGCTCAAGCCATTTAGCAAGGAACGCTTTGATAAAGCCATGCGAAAGTGGTTTGAACGACATCAGCAGGACGACCCACCAGCAGTAAAAAGCCTCGTAGAGGAAGTTCGTCAACCGGAAGAAAGGACCCGCATTGTCGTTCGTGAATCGGGAAACATCAGAATCATTCCTGTTCGCGATGTTCACTATTTGGAAGCTTACGATGACTATGTGAAAATTTACACTGGCAAAGAGATGTTCCTGAAAAAAAAGACGATGAGTTTTTACGAGAACTCACTTGATGCCAATGAATTCATTCGGGTTCATCGTTCGTACATTGTTCAGCTTTCGCAAATTACACGAATAGAGCCGCTTGAGAAGGATACCCATGTCGCGTTGTTGAAGAGCGGCACGCGAATTCCGCTGAGCAAAAGCGGTTACGCCAGATTGCGGAAAGTTCTCGACTTATGAATGCTGTTGTTCGGAGAGTTGCACCGCGGTACCCGTTGCACGAAGGAGGTCTACCTTTTCAATCAACGACATGTAGTGACGTAGAAGTACCTGCGCGCGCATCACTCCGCGGTCGGTAAACTCCTCGGCCAGAATATTCAATTGAAACTCCTTGACGAGCCGCATGACCTCAGGCGTTGCATCGTATTCATATTCGATCCTGACGTTCACCGTCACGGATTCTTCACGAACACCGGCATTATCAAGCGCTTCCGCAGCCACGGTTTTGTAAGCATTGATCAACCCGCTTACACCGAGCTTTGTGCCGCCGAAGTATCGGACAACGATCACAAGAACGTTGGTCAGATCCCGGGAGCGGATCTGACCCAGGATGGGATCGCCGGCGGAATGATTGGGTTCGCCGTCGTCAAAACTACGATAGTGTTTCTTCTCCGGCCCGAGAATCCACGCAAAACAATGGTGGCGCGCGTCGAAGTATTCCTTGCGAACCTGATCCAGAAAATTACGAACTTCGCTCTCGTTGGCTACCGGGAAGGCAAACGAAATGAATTTACTGCCCTTGTCCTTGAAGATCCCCTGACCAGTCGATGAAACCGTTCTGAAAGCGTATACTTCCATGACCACAAGTAAGGCATTAAAAATTTAAGGCAAAATATGCAACTATGCATTGAAGAATCCTGTCTATCACCCAAACACCATCCTTTATGAAGCAAAACATAATCCTACTGGCGCTCCTAATGTTTATAGGGTTCGCCCCGTTGAATGCCCAGAATAGAGAAAAAAGAAATGTTGGCGAGTTCACCAAAATCGCTTTCCGTATTCCGGGAAAAGTCTACCTCCGCCAGGGAAATGCGACCAGTGTTGAGATTGAAGGCAGCAAGGATGTCCTTTC
>JAEZEH010000168.1 GCA_023417785.1 Bacteroidota bacterium | reverse complement strand
AAAGGAAATCTTGGCGTGATGGATTATTACAAAATGCAGAACGTGCAGGCGGATACCGATATGCGGCAGTCGATCTCAGGAACCGGCAAGGCAGGCCAGTCCGGCGCAGCTGGTAAGAAAGAATAATTTGACAAACATCACATTCAAGAAAGGCTGCCAGAATCTGGCAGCCTTTTATTTTTACGCAGCGTATACTATTTGGCGACCTCTACCGGCTGATGGTCTCCCACTGAGCTCTTTTCATTGCCAGGAACACATTTTCATGCGGATCATATTTTATCAGATCGTACATGATCGGAACGGTATTGATTCCCTCCAGAGAGAGGATACCATACTGATTGTTCTTTCGAGCTATCACGTAGCCGCTACCCGTGTCGGTTAGTTCGTCGTAACGGGGTGTGATCAAAATCTTTCCACTTGCATCAGCCAGGCCAAAAAGGTTATCCAGACGAACAAGAAGATTGCCTGTGGCGAGTGCCTGAATGGATTCATAACGTACAGGCAGGACAAGCTTGCCTTTTTGATCGACGAGTCCGTACGCGCCTTTCTGCCGCACCAGGGCACGCCCCTTGTGATATGACTGAACTTCATCGTACACAGGCTGCACAGTGATATTATCCTGAAGGTTGATAAACCCCCATTTACCAAGGATTTTCGCCGCAGCGAAACCTTCCCGGAATGGTTGAACGGCTTCGTAACGATTGGCTATGCGCAGCCTTCCCTCGCGGTCGATAAACCCGTATCGTCCATTCCGCTTTATCGCCCGATAACCTTCAGACTCCTTGTAGATGATCTCGGTGGCCTCACCAGGATTTACTGTCCGTTCTACGATCACGCCGTTAAAATCTATTTTCCAGATGTTGCCGGAAGGCAGGTATTCAAGCAGATACCCGTTGTAAGCTTCGGTCCTGTTCGAGGTAAAGTATATTACATCGCCCTGAAGTTTTTTCATGTTAGTCGATGTTGGAGATATTTCAAGGTAGTGTTCACTGCTCAGCAATTCCAATCTGTTGGCCCGGGGGGTTACGATCCAGCGCTCTTTGAGATCGATAACACCGTTCAGTCCTTTGAACTTGACCACAATATGGTTATCCCGGAACTGGATCAGCGAATCGTATATAGCGGCGATAACTTCCTTCCCGCCAGGGTTGATGATACCCCAATACACTTTGTTCTGAACGGCGAAATGATTGTCTTTCAAAGGAATTATTTGACGGTAACCTTTTTGTGTCAGTCGCAAACCAGTTGAATCAAAGAGAACCCACGAAGACTGGCTTGCGTTACCGGTGTTGGCCAGAAAAAAGTTGCCAGTAGCCTGAACGTTCTGGTAAAGGGCAGGGATGATAACAGTACCATCCTTTTGAATGATGCCTGTGAGTTCTTTCAGGACATAGGAGGCCCTTCCTTTTTGAAAAGGTCCTATATCATCAAACACGCCCTGGACGATAGATTTGAAATCCTTATCCGCCAGCTGAACCTGCCCGGATGTAGCGATTTTGTACAGACCTTTTTCAATTATTGAAATGGAATCAGCCCGTAATTCTTTGACGCGGGTATTATCACCCATCAGGAAAAGCCACTGATCAGGCTGTCTGAACCTGATTCGATCATCCGAATCAATCTTTATTTCGCGGTGTTGCGCCACGAGTTTGATCTCGCCGTTGCGATTGATTAGCCCCTGGTGTTTGCCTTCATACAAAATGGCGTGGTCTTTATAAAAAGGTGAAATGCTATCAATTGTAAAAGCACTGATCTGCTTACCGGTCTCTGTGAATATCGCGATCTTGCCTTCGAAATTCTGCACTGCATAACGCAGGGTCCCTATTGGTCTGATATCCTGATACTGCTGTGGTATGAGCGTCTTGTTTTCAAAGTTTATAAGGCCATACCTGAATTGATTGCCAATTTTTGTGAAGACAATCGCGCGAAGTGATGATATGGTGATTCCATCGTAAATGAATGGAATAATTTCTTTACCGGAAGGTGTGATGGCGCCAATTAACGCACGCGCAGTACCGGGTGTCTTTTTACGCGCGATCAGGATATTAGATTCTCCGGGAAGAAGCTCTTCAAACTCATGTTGGGTTACCGGTTGATTATTCAAACTGATCAACCCCCAGGCGTTGCCGGATTTGCAACCGGTCACATTGTCGACAACCGAGAATTTGCCATTACTCCAGCCAATCCCTTCATACCTGGCAGGAATAACGACCTGTCCTGCGTCGTTCTTCAATCCGACTTTTCCGTTTTCGCGGAACAGGGTATACGGAATTGAGGCCACTGCCTGAAAAGCAATCAGCGTAAGAACAAACAAAATTCCGGATAGTCTCTTCACCATGCAAAGGTAGTTTACAGAATAAAAAAAACGGCTACGTATTTCCGGGAATCCCGCGTTATTTATTACACGATGAATAAAAGCGTTTGCCGTTGACGAGGCGTACTGTCTGTTCTGAAATGGAAGGTGCAGAAACTCCTTCGCCGGAGGGCTGCTTCCTCCCTGAATCGAAACTCAAACCCCTTTGGAGGGTGACTTCAGCGAGTCGGCGGAGCCCTTAAAACCAGATGGTTCACTAAATTAATATCCCTTAGTATTAAGCCTGCAGGGTCCTTTCCTGCAAAGTAGGTTTAAAAGACCTTTATATTCTTCCCCGTGGGTGCTTATATTAGCCCCACTAATCCAGTATAGAAATGTCCATTAAAATCAGGAAACAGGATGCTCTCAACTATCATATGATGGGGCAGCCTGGCAAAATCGAAGTAGTTCCCACCAAAGTTCTCAGTTCCCAGCTTGATCTCGCATTGGCTTACTCACCCGGCGTGGCGGAGCCTTGTAAAGAGATTGCCGCCAACAAAGAAGATGTTTACAAATATACATCCAAGGGAAATCTCGTGGCCGTTATAACCAACGGTACGGCTGTACTCGGATTAGGAGACATCGGCCCCGAAGCTTCGAAGCCGGTAATGGAGGGCAAAGGGGTACTGTTCAAGAAGTTTGCCGGTATTGATGTTTTTGACATTGAAGTCGACGAGAAAGATCCCGATGCGTTTATCAAAATAGTCAAAGCATTGGAACCGACCTTCGGTGGAGTAAACCTGGAGGACATCAAAGCACCCGAATGTTTTAAGATCGAAACTGAACTTCGTGAGCGGATGAAGATTCCGGTAATGCATGACGATCAGCACGGCACGGCAATTATTTCGGCCGCCGCGATGCTCAATGCACTGGAGGTCGTCCATAAGGAAATCGAAAAGGTTAAGATTGTCGTGAATGGAGCGGGCGCGGCAGCGGTGAGTTGCACAAAATTATATATGGCCCTCGGAGCAAAGAGGGAAAACATCATCATGTGCGATAGTAAAGGCGTGCTTAATAAAAAGCGCACCAATCTTGATCAGATCAAAAGTCAGTTTGTAACCGACCACGATGTTGATACGCTTCAGGAGGCAATGAAAGGCTGCGACGTATTCGTGGGGTTATCTGTTGCCGACGCCATCACACCAGAAGATCTGAATAATATGAGCGACAATCCGATTGTTTTCGCGCTTGCAAATCCCAATCCGGAAATTGATTACAACGTTGCCCGTAAAGCCCGTCCCGATGCGCTACTAGCCACGGGGCGCTCTGATCATCCCAACCAGGTAAATAATGTTCTGGGATTTCCCTATATCTTCCGGGGAGCGCTTGACGTAAGAGCAACTGAAATAAACGAGGCGATGAAACTGGCTGCCGTCAAAGCACTGGCAGTACTTGCCAAAGAACCCGTACCCGAAATTGTAGTTAAGGCGTATGGCGCTGACAAGATCAAGTTTGGACGCGAATACCTCATTCCAAAACCATTGGACCCCCGATTAATTACCACTATCTCACCCGCAGTAGCGAAAGCTGCGATGGATTCGGGGGTCGCGAAACATCCGATAACTGATTGGGCTGCGTACCATGTGGAACTTCAACAACGGATCGGTATCGATCAAAAGCTGATGTCCAGAATCATTGATCGCGCGAAAAAGAATCCTAAAAAGGTGGTTTTCGCAGAAGCAAACCATCACAAAATACTCAAAGCTGCTCAGGTTCTCAAGGACGAAGGTATTGCACATCCGATCTTACTCGGACCGAAAAAGGAAATCCTCGAGTTGATTGACGAATATAAACTCGATTTGGATGATTGCCCTATTTATTATCCGCTGGAAGAACCTGAAACATTGACCAGGTACGCAGAACAGCTCTATAAGAAAAGACAACGAAAGGGCTTGTCGTTCCAGGATTGTATGCGACTGATGCGCGACCGCAATTATTATGCAGCTATGATGGTTGAGCTCGGTGATGCCGATGCGGTGATTAGCGGACTGACTAAAGACTATCCAAAAACGATCCTCCCTTCTCTGCAAATCATTGGAACACCGGAAAACTTTAATCGTGTTGCGGGGATGTACATCATCATGAACAAGAAAGGAACCTTTTTCCTTGCCGACACGACGGTTAACGTAAACCCGACTGCAGAAGAGCTTGCTGAAATTGTTGAACTCACCGCGCGCGGGGTCGGCTTTTTCGACGTGCAACCCAGGATTGCTTTGCTATCGTATTCGAATTTCGGTTCCTCCAAAGGTGCTGTTCCGCAGAAGGCACGTGAAGCAATGGAAATAGCGAAAGCCAAGAATCCAGACCTCATTATTGAAGGGGATATACAGGCGAACGTTGCCATCAACACACAGATTCAGCAAGAGAATTTTCCTTTCAGTGCACTGGCAAAAGACGGCGCCAACACACTTATCTTCCCTGATCTCGCCTCGGGCAACATTGCTTACAAGTTATTGATGGAGATTGGTGGCGGAGAAGCAATTGGTCCGATCCTGCTTGGCATGAACAAGCCCGTGCATATCTTGCAGCTCGGAAGCTCAATACGGGAAATCGTAAACATGGCGGCCATTGCCGTTGTCGACGCCCAGCTTCAGGAACAAAACAGCCACTTCTGATATCAAGATGACAGACAAAAAAAGGAGGTCGGTTGGCCTCCTTTTTTTATTTTAGTTACCTTCCACGTCAGGCACTATTCGCTGATCCATATTGGCGAGCTCCCAGGCTGTAAAGTATACCGTACGTATCCGTTTCTCAAGCAGATCAAACTCAATCTTATCAACTTCATCACTGGGCTTGTGATAGTCTTCGTGAATTCCATCAAAGTAGAAAATGATAGGAATGTTGTTTTTGGCAAAGTTCCAATGGTCTGACCGGTAATACAGGCGGTCGGGATGATTCTGGTCGTTATATGTATAGTCGAATTCCAGATTAAGATTCTCCCGGTTGACGCGTTCACTGATTTCGTGTAACTGCGTGGAAAGTTTATCGGATCCAATCACGTACACGTACGGCGCGCTGTCTTTGTGCTGAGGATCGCGGCGTCCCACCATGTCGATATTAAGGTTAACCATTGTTTTCTCAAGAGGGAAAACAGGGTTTTGGGTGTAGTAATCTGATCCAAGTAAGCCTTTCTCCTCACCGGTAACCGTCATAAAAAGAATACTTCTGCGGGGGCCATCGCCATTTTCTTTGGCTTGTGAGAAAGCCGTTGCAAGGGCCATGACACCTACGGTTCCCGAGCCATCATCGTCCGCCCCATTATTAATGATATCCCCTGTGCCTGACTTGTTCATTCCGATGTGATCATAATGCGCGGTGATTATAATAAGCTCTTCTTTTTTATCGGAGCCTTCCAGATAACCGAGCACGTTATCGCTTTTCAGTGTCTTTACAACCATTTCCGTTTTGAAGTCCACTGTTGCAGGCTTGATCTTCTTCAGCGCATTCTTTTTTGCATTATCCGCGGTTGCCGCCCTGAGTTTTTCCGCGGTGGTATTCATTAACGCGCTGGCTACTGATTCTGAAATGAAGAACACGCCCTGCCCTCCCCCTGCGGATTTTTCAGGCTTTTTAAGGGAAAGTGTTCCCCCGGAAAGGTAACTCCGGAATTGATTTCGGAGGTCGAGAAATGCTTTCTCATCCTCATTGTATAGCAATACCATTCGGGCGTTCTTTTCCCTCGCCGCGGCAATTGGTTCCCTGAAGCCCCCCTCGTTTTGTAGTTTGATCAGGACGCATTTTCCGGCTAAGTCGAGATCCTTCATTTCTTCTTCCGACCCATTACCGGCAAAAACCAGAGGTGCGGAAACTTCGCCATCACTTTCTGCCGCCCCGTAGTAAACTACATCTTCGAAATTGACAAACCTGCGCTCACCTGATCGCAAATAGATCTCACCGGGTATCGACGTATAGAGGGTCACCGGTTGGTTATAGTCCCCGTTTACCGGCCCGGATAAACCCAAAGATTCAAAATGGGCCTTAATAAACGCGGCGGCCATTTTCTGCCCGCGTGAACCTGTTTCGCGGCCTTCCAAAGCGTCGGAAGCGAGGATAGTAAGGTCTTCCCGCAGAACGGCAGCGTTGATTGCATCCACATACTTCGCGGCTGACTTATCCTGTGCCTGAAGCAGCAGAGGACATAGAATAAAGAATAACTGTATTACTTGTTTGATGTTCATGGTGTTAAACTAAGGTCGCAATATGTTCAGGATTTTTTTCTAAAATAACTCTGTTGGGAGGAAAAGTGATGAGCGGACAATTCACCGCCCGAGTCCGGGCAAAAGTTTTTCTCCCTCACCGTGTTTTTGACTATAACTGAAATATTACCTTTGTGGCCTTACGCGCGTAAGCCCGTGAATGATTAACCTAACTGATTGAAAATCAAAGAAATGACAATAGATCCGTACTACGCCGAAAGGTTTGAGGCGCGCCATATCGGGCCCGAAACCAAACAGGTTTCAGAGATGTTGAACAAAATCGGCGCAAATTCAATTGACCAGCTGATTGACGAAACGATCCCGGGGGCGATCCGGGCAAAAGGCAAACTGAACCTGCCGCCGGCGCAAACGGAATCGGAATTTCTGGAGACGTTTAAGGCCATTGCGTCGAAGAACAAGATTTTTAAGTCTTTCATCGGCGCTGGTTACTACAACACCTTCACACCACCGGTAATTCTGAGAAATATTCTGGAAAACCCGGGCTGGTACACGGCTTACACACCCTACCAGGCAGAAATCGCGCAAGGCAGGCTCGAAGCATTGATCAATTATCAAACAATGGTTATTGATCTGACCGGCATGCAAATCGCTAACGCTTCGTTACTCGACGAAGCGACCGCGGCAGCTGAAGCGATGTTCCTGCTTTTTGCCTCGCGAAAGAGTTCAAGGAAGTCATCGAACAAATTTTTCGTCGACGAAAACACATTCCCTCAGACTCTCGGGGTTTTAGAGACGCGCTCGGTTCCGCTGGGTATAGACCTTGTCATAGGCTCCGTTGATCAATTCGACGTGACCGCCCCCGAGTATTTTGGCGTTTTTGTTCAGAACCCGAATAACAACGGAGAGGTCCGGGATTACACCGCTCTGATTTCAGCAGCCCATGAGAATGATTTACAGGTGGTGGTTGCTGCTGATCTGCTGAGTCTGGCCCTTATTAAATCGCCCGGCGAAATGGGG
Source organism: Bacteroidota bacterium (assembly GCA_023417785.1). Classification (GTDB taxonomy): domain Bacteria; phylum Bacteroidota; class Bacteroidia; order Cytophagales; family Cyclobacteriaceae; genus Ohtaekwangia. Next base: position 27,919 of record JAEZEH010000168.1, on the reverse strand, counting down.
GCCGATGTCGTTGTTGGTTCATCCCAGCGATTCGGCGTACCGATGGGGTTCGGCGGACCACATGCTGCGTTTTTCGCTACCCGTGAGGGCCTGAAACGTCAGATTCCCGGCCGGATAATCGGAATCTCGGTTGACGCATCGGGAAACCCGGGATACCGTATGGCTTTGCAGACGCGTGAACAACATATTCGTCGCGAAAAAGCAACGTCAAACATTTGTACAGCACAAGTGCTACTGTCGGTAATTGCAGGAATGTATACGGTATACCATGGCCCCGCAGGGATTCGAAAGATTGCCGGCCGGGTTCACGGGCTTACTCGCCTTCTTGGATCAGCGTTGACGTCAGCCGGATTAAAGCAGCTCAATCGCTCCTATTTCGACACCTTAAAGATCGGTGGCGCCGACATAGAAAAAATCCGCACCCAGGCCGTTAGCCGCGGCGTGAACTTCAGATACTTTGCCGACGGCGCAATTGGAATCTCGCTCGACGAAACGACCACGATTAAAGACGTCGAGTTAATTCTGGACATCTTCGACTGCAAGCCTGCAAAAAATACGGAGACAATAGGCGGCCAGGGCTGGGACGCGGTACTTAACCGCCAATCCGCGTTTATGACGCACCCCGTGTTCAACTCGCACCATTCGGAGCATGAAATGCTTCGTTATATCAAACGCCTTGAGAACAAGGATCTTTCGATGGTGCATTCCATGATCTCATTGGGTTCATGTACGATGAAACTCAATGCTACTTCTGAAATGATTCCTCTTACGTGGCCTGAAATCGGCAACATCCACCCCTTCGCGCCAGCAGATCAGACCAAGGGATATGAAACCATAATTGCTAACCTCGAAACCTGGCTGAAAGAGATCACGGGCTTCACCGCTGTTTCGCTGCAGCCCAACAGTGGCGCCCAGGGCGAGTACGCGGGACTAATGGTTATCCGTGCGTATCATCTCGACCGCAAGGAAGGTCACCGGAACATCGCGCTTATCCCCGCCTCCGCCCATGGAACGAATCCTGCCAGCGCCGTGATGGCGGGTATGCAGGTCGTTGTAGTGAAGTCGGATACAGAGGGACGAATTGATGTCGAGGATCTCAAGGCGAAGGCTTCGCAATACAATGAAAAGCTGGCGTGTCTGATGGTTACTTATCCGTCGACCCACGGCGTATTTGAAGAAACTATCATAGAGATTTGCGAAACCATTCACAGGCATGGTGGCCTTGTTTATATGGACGGAGCAAACATGAACGCTCAGGTAGGCCTCACCTCACCGGCGATCATCGGCGCGGATGTGTGCCACCTGAATCTGCACAAGACATTTTGTATTCCTCACGGCGGTGGCGGCCCGGGCATGGGGCCGATTTGTTGCAATGACAAACTGAAACCTTACTTGCCAGGACACACGGTGGTTAAGACCGGCGGCAAGAAAGCGATTCGGGAAGTATCGGCGGCGCCATGGGGCAGCGCGAGTATCCTCACGATTTCGTATGCCTACATCGCCATGATGGGCGCCGAAGGATTAACCAACGCAACACGCTATGCTATTCTCAATGCGAATTATATAAAGGATAGCCTGAAAGATCATTTTCGCATCTTATACACCGGCTCAAATGGAAGATGCGCCCACGAAATGATAGTAGACTGCAGAGATTTCAAAAAAGCCGGTATTGAAGTTGAGGATATTGCGAAAAGGTTGATGGACTATGGATTTCATGCTCCGACGGTTTCTTTTCCAGTAGCCGGAACGTTGATGATTGAACCGACGGAAAGTGAACCTAAGGAAGAACTGGACCGGTTTATTCAGGCCCTGATTCAAATCCGCGTAGAAATTCGCGAGATTGAAGAAGGCAGGTTCGACAAAGAAAACAATGTACTTAAGAACGCACCACACACGGCGGCGGTCGTCACCAGCGACTCGTGGGATAAGCCATATACCCGTCAGAAGGCTGCGTTTCCACTACCATTCGTGAAAGAGACCAAATTCTGGCCAGCTGTAAGTCGCGTTGATAACGCGTATGGGGACCGAAACCTGGTTTGCAGCTGCCTTCCGATGGAGGTTTATGCGCCTTCAGAGGAGAATCAGCTGGCTTGATCGGGTTTTAATATACTAAGAAGGACGGTGTCGAGCCGTCCTTTTTTTTTGTTATGCTTTGTAGACGAAGAGCTAGAAATTTGTTTCGGAAACCCGTTGTTCCGCGATTCGTTTTTGCATTTCCTGTTCCTTCCTGATCAGCTCCTCCTGCGTGGCCTGAAGTTCTTCCATATTCTGGCGCATTTCTTCTTCACGCTGACGCATCTGTTCTTCGGTGATGCGGGCTGTTTCAAGGAGGTTTTTCATTTTTTGCGTATTCTGCGAATTGAGAATAGCACTTGCAAGGAACTCACCCGCCTTCTGGAGAAACATCACGTGATGTTGTTCAAAACTTGTAAACGATGCAAGCTCGATTATTGCAACGATGTGCACATCATATTTCAAGGGCACAATCACGAGGAATCCAGGGGTAGCATCACCAAGCCCGGATGTGATGGACGTATATCCTTTAGGAATTTCTTTTAATTGTATCGTTTCGCCTTCCAGGAATGCCTGACCTATGAGGCCCTTACCTGGTTCGATTGTTTTTTCAATCCACTTCTTCTTGTCGAATGCAAAACACGATGCAAGCTTGAGTTCCTGACGATCCTCTTCATTTTCCAGCACAAAAAGGCTGGCTTGCTGACTATTCAGATATTTACTGAGGAACGACACGCAACGATCCGCAAGTAACTGCGAATCGTGTTGGTTATTTCTTACCAACTCAGAGAAAGTTGCCAGACCTTCGTTCATCCAATTGCGTTTCTCGTCTTCGCTCTTCACGCGCTTCAACTTCTCACGCATATTTATCAGATTTCCCGCAAGGGTATCTTGATTCAACGCTATATTCGATTCATTGAGACCATCCCAGTCAACCCGATAGTCGCTATTGGCCATGCTCTTGATAAACGTGGAAGCTTTTTGTGTGTTACTGATCGAAAGTGCAATAATCTCATCAGCCGAAAGTTCCTGCTTCGCACCGGTATTGAATACGAAATTCCTGTCGTTTTCTTTCACCTGAATCAACAACGACTCCCGCGCTTTTCGTTCTTTTCTGATGCGTACTACAATAAAGTATAAAAAAGGCAGGGAGAAGCAGACTATGGCTAGTTGCAGATACAGGTTAACCTGCATCGCAGTTTCATACTCTTGAGCTGCGTCGTTATAAAGTTTATTTTCGAATTGTTCGAGTGGTTGCTGAAATTCCGAAAAGCGAATCCATACGTCGAAGCCTTTGTCCTGCTTCAGCATTTCAGTGAATTCTTCCATTTGGCCCTCGTTTGCCAATTCAATCATTCTGCCAGAGTATTCGATATAGTCGTCTATCTCTTTTCGAAGAGCATAGAATTGACTAAAATCCGAATAACCTTGTTTTTTTAACGCTGTTTCGATTCCCGAGAACAAGGCCGTATAGTTTTTCGATGAACTGATATACGGATCTAAAAGTTTTTGGTCCAGAGTGAGGGCATATCCGCGAACGCCGAGGTCGATTCCATGAACTATGGCGGCAATGATGTCATTGGTATTTCGTTTGACTTGTTCGACGTCCTGGCGGAGTTCGTCATTTCTTTTGATGATGCTATTATTCCTGATTGTCACACCCATGCTTATCGCCTGGGCGACAGCAATGGCTGCGACCACAATGACCAGCCAGTTTCTCGAAAAAAATGCTTTCATAACTAAAGTCGTTGCGAGCCAAAAGGCAAAACGAACTAAAAAAGTAAGGATATTATTTCTATCTGTAAACGCCTCCTGATTTGAATATCGGGCGGACAAAGTAACTTTGGGTGTGAAATCGCTTATTTGGATCGCATTTTTGCTCTCTTTCACCGTCAGCGGGCAGAAACTTACTTATTCAGGTTTCCCGTCTGTTGTCTGGCCTGTTCTGTATTCTGTTGAATATGAAGCCGGTAATGATGAACTCGGATCATTCGAGAAACCCTTATTCAACCAAAAAATCAAAGCCCTGGCCGGAAAATCAATTGTGCTTCCCGGGTACATTGTTCCCTTTGAATCAGGGTTATCGGCTCAGGAGTTTATGCTTACCTCGCTTCCTTTAAATGCTTGTTTCTTTTGTGGAGTCGGCGGCCCCGAAACTGTGGTGCAGGTGAGACTCCGTAAAGCGGTCAGATATTCAGACAAGCCGGTCGAGGTCAAAGGCACCTTGCGGCTAAATGACAATGACCCTGATAACATGATCTATATTTTGGAAAATGCTGAGCTTCTGGGGGAGATTGATTTCTGATGCTCATTTTTGCTTTGCTGCAACATATTCCCTACATCGGTTTGAATTTCTATACAAACAAGCGAATTTCATTCCCGGATAACTCATTAATCGCACGTTATGGCATTCTTGTTTGACTCCTTCGAAGGCTGGAAATCCTACGCGGAACAACATCAGCTCAATCTTTGGCAAGTTGTTCTGGGCTACGAACGCCATCAGAAGAATCGTACTGACGACGAAATTTTCAAGGGGCTGGAGCAAGCCTGGGAAGTGATGAAGGATGCTGTGCGCGCCGGACTGGAGGAAGAGACTGTCTCCAGGTCGGGCATGATAAATAATGGGGCAAAGAAAGTATACCGATATCCGACGCCGGTTATATCCCAGGAATTCCAGCGACTGATAGCGCGAGCATTGGCCGCGAAGGAAGTCAACAGTTGTATGGGGCGGATTGTCGCCGCTCCAACCGCCGGGGCAAGCGGAATAATGCCAGGTGTGTTGTTCACACTTCAGGAAATTCATCACATCAGTGACCGGAAAATCTTTGAAGCGATGCTTATCTCCGCCGGTGTCGCATTGATCATGGAACAAAAAGCATCCATTGCCGGGGCAGTCGGTGGATGTCAGGCCGAAACCGGAACCGCTGCCGCTATGGGAGCCGCTGCTGTGGTATATTGTCTTGACGGCGACATTGATACTGTATTCAACGCTGTAGCCATTACTGTTCAATGTATGCTTGGTCTGGTTTGTGATCCGGTAGCCGGACTTGTTGAAGTTCCCTGTGTGGTGAGGAACGCGAGCGCGGCCGCCATTGCCAACAGCTCTGCTCAGATTGCGCTTGCCCAGGTCAGCAGCGTAATCCCGGTGGATGAAGTTGTCGAGGCTATGGGCGAAATTGGGGCGAGTATGGAAAGCCGATACAAAGAAACGGCGCTGGGTGGACTGGCGGCAACACCTACCGGACAGGCTATTGCCCGTCGGGTCTTAATACACGATATTGAAATACTTCCTGATCCTGAATCCTGATGAAAGCTTTTCACCCTTATCTTACTTTCGATGGAAATTGTGAGGATGCGTTACACTTCTACGAGCGTTGCTTCGGTGGAGAAATCCTTTTTATTCAGTATTATGATGAAGCTGCTGCATTCGGGGCAGAAGCCTTCAGTTCAAAGGTTATGCACAGCGAATTCAAAGCCGGCAGCGTGCACTTCATGGCGTGTGATAAAACAAACAATCAGACGCTCAACAGCGGTACTAACATGACCCTTTATATCAGTTTCAAGGATGAAATCCGTCAGAAAGAAATCTTTGATTCATTAAGTGAACTTGGCAAGGTGCAACTCAAGCTGGAAAAAACGATATGGGGATCAACAGTTGGAATGCTCACCGACCAGTTTGGCATACACTGGATGCTCGTCTATAACGACGACTAGGTTATTGGATGAAATCCGGAAAAAACTCATTTCCGAAAAAGTACACGACCGTAGTTAACAGTACCGACCAGGCCGCGGCGCTCACGAACATAAAGAGGATTAGTTTGTTTCTCGGCGTTCCAAAACTTATTGCCAGCAACGTACCGCCAATCGGTGTAAGAAGAATTGGTGTGAGTATAGCAATTCCAAACAGGCCATACCTGCGCCAGATAGATACATACTTCCGGTTTCGTTCAGTAAATTTCCTGGGATTAAAAAAACGCCGCATCACATGCTGACGAATAAAATCACCGAAAAACGCAAACGCCAGGACCACCGTCATCATTGAGCAGACGGTGACCAGAATTGTCACAACAATGTTTAAACCTGCCGCGTAACCTCCCACAGGGCCAAAAACGAATTTCAGCATACTGGAAACATAAACAGTCACCACCCTCAGTACGATATCCCACATAACATTCAACGCATAAATCTATTCTGTTTTACTTCCGTAGCTCAGGTCTCCGGCATCGCCAAGCCCCGGAATGATGTAAAACTGTTCATTCAGGCGATCATCCACGGCGCCAACCCAAACCCTGAATTCTACATTCTTATGCTGTTGAAAAAATTGTTCGGTTCGCTGAATTCCTTCCGGTGCGGCAATTACAGAAACGATATTAATACTTCGCGGGTTCCCTTTCGAAAGTAAGTATGTCAGCGTGGCCACCAGGGAACCTCCCGTTGCCAGCATTGGATCAACCAGAATCACGTCGCGATCCTGCAGGACGGGCGTTGCCAGATAGTCCATACTAACGGTCAGGGACTGACCCTTTTCGTTTCTGTAGGCGCCGATGAATCCGGTATCAGCGTGGTCGAACGTATCGAGAAATCCTTGTAGAAAGGGTAAGCCTGCGCGGAGTATCGAAATCAATACAGGTTGCTGAACGAGATCGGCGACCTTGGCGGTGCCGAGCGAGGTGGTAACATGCTTTCCGGCATAAGGTAATTGTTTCGACACTTCGTAGGCCATTATTCGCCCGAGCCGTTCCAGGTTGAACCGGAATTTCATTGGGTCTCGCTGAATTTCCTTATCTCTCAACTCAAGCAGGAATCTACTGGCAATTGAGTTTTGATCGCTTAAATTAAAAAACATACCTTACCTACTTTGGCACCAAAAGTAGATAAAGTTTATAATACATGGCCTAATGGCTACCTGTTCTGTTTTTATTCAAATGTTCCATGAAGCTTCTGAAACAACTTTGCGAAGTCCCGGCACCTTCCGGGGATGAGGTTCGCTTAACCCAGTTCCTGTTAAATTATATCGAAAAGAACAAACGCAAATGGCGTGGTGAACCTGAAATTTATTATGGGCCGGAATTTCAGGATTGCATTGTGCTGAAATTCGGGAAGCCGAGAACCGCGGTGTTTGCCCATATCGACAGTGTTGGTTTTACTGTGCGATATCAGAATCAGCTGATCCCAATCGGTAGTCCCGATGCTGAAGGTGGCACCAAACTAATCGGCGAGGATTCCCTCGGCCCGATCGAAGGTGAATTATATTATGATCAGGACCAGCATGCTTTTTGCCATTTCGCCCGGGGTATTGACCCCGGTACTTCATTGACGTATAAGGTAAATTTCAGGGATTCAAAACATCATGTAGAATCGGCCTATCTGGACAACCGACTTGGTGTGTACAATGCTTTGATGATCTGCGAGGACCTGAAGGATGGGGTCGTAGTTTTTTCCACCTGGGAAGAACACGGTGGCGGATCGGTACCCTTTCTCACGCGTTTCATCTTTGAAAAATGGAAAATCACCCAGGCCCTGATCTCCGACATAACATGGATTACCGATGGGGTGGAAGAAGGCAAAGGCGTAGTGATTTCAATGCGCGATCGAAACATTCCCAGGCAGACATATGTAAGACGGATAATTCGAATTGCCGAAAAACACAGGATAAAACACCAGCTTGAAGTGGAGGGAATGGGCTCGAGCGACGGCCGGGAAGTTCAGGTTTCTCCGTATCCGATCGACTGGTGCTTTATTGGCGCGGCGGAACACCATGCCCACTCGCCGGCGGAACGCGTTCATAAGAGTGACATTGAAAGCATGGTGGCACTTTACCGGGCATTAATGAAAACGCTTTAACATCACGTTGATGAGGGCCGGCTCACTTCTGATTATTCTGTTTCTTGGCTCGCCAGTTCTGGGTCAGGACGGCTTCTATCACCGTCTGTCGGAAGCCGCGATACAACTGACCGGCGACCGCGTGGCATATGATCCTTCTTATTTTAGCATTTCTTATCCATTGGGAGATGTGCCCGCCGACCGGGGCGTTTGTACCGATGTGGTCATTCGCGCTTACCGGAAAATGCAAATTGATCTGCAGCTGGAAGTACACGAAGATATGAAATCAGATTTCGGCGCGTACCCGCCAAACTGGGGCCTTCGAAAACCAGACCCAAACATCGATCACCGGCGCGTTCCGAATCTTATGACCTTTTTTTCACGGAAAGGCGAGGTCCTGAAAATCTCCCGAAATGAAGTAGACTATGCGCCAGGAGATATTGTGACCTGGGACCTTGGCCGGGGTTTGACTCATATTGGAATTGTAGTAAACAAGAAATCTGCGGACGGCAATCGTTTTCTTATCGTCCACAATATTGGAAATGGTCAGGAGGTCTGCGATTGCCTTTTCAAATACCGGATTACTGGTCATTACCGTTATGGTGAACTGTAAGTTACTTCTGCAAATTCTCTTATCTTTGGGCGCCTGAAAGCGAAAGCATGAAGATTAAGGATCTGGAATTTAAGCCGTTCATCGGTAAGTCGGACGTACAAAAAAGGGTCAAGGCACTTGCCGAACAGCTGAATAACGATTTCAAAGGAAGGACACCCGTTTTCTTACCAATCCTGAATGGTTCTTTCATGTTTGCCTCAGATCTGATCAAATCGGTTGACCTTTCCTGCAAGATCTGCTTTGTAAAGGTTTCTTCCTATGCGGGCACAACTTCCTCCGGCCAATTGAAAACACTGATCGGTGTTGACGAGAGTTTGTTCAATCAGGATATCATTATTGTGGAAGATATCATTGACTCCGGATTAACACTACAAAAAATTGTTTTCGAGCTTCAGTCGCTTGGCGCCAAAAGCGTTGAGATTGTGACATTGCTGCGAAAACTGCCGGCCAGAGACAAGAAAATTGAGGCCCGATACGTAGGATTTGAAATTGAGAATGAATTTGTGCTGGGGTATGGACTTGACTACGACGGCCTCGGGCGAAATTTCAGTGATATTTATCAATCGATACCCTGACACAAGGTTATTTTCCAAATTTGGGTATGATGCTTATCTTCGACGTTTAAACCAAAATCTTTTTTATTCGATCATGATCAATATCATTCTCTTTGGCCCGCCAGGTGCCGGGAAAGGCACACAGAGTGCGAAACTAATCGAGAAGTATAATCTGACTCATATTGCTACGGGGGATTTATTCAGAAAGCACCTCAAAGAAGGCACGCCGTTAGGCAAGCTTGCCAAAGAGTATATGAACAAGGGGAACCTGGTTCCCGATCAGCTGGTAATTGACATGGTAGATGACCGGATCAAATCAAACGGTAGCATTACCGGAATAATTTTCGATGGGTTTCCCCGCACCGTGGCGCAGGCTGAGGCGCTCGACAGTTTACTTGAATCCCTTAACGGTCCGATAAAAGTGCTGGTTGAACTGGTTGTAGACGAGGAGGAACTCAAGACACGCCTGGCGGACAGAGCCTTAAAGGAGAACCGACCAGATGACGCGAAGAAAGAAATCATTGAAAATAGAATCAAGGTGTACAAAGGCGAGACTGCCGCTGTAGCCGAGTATTATAAAAAGCACAACAAGTATGCTTCCGTAATCGGCATTGGTGAGATTGACCAGATATTTTCTAACATCTGCCGCGAGATAGATAAAAGCCTGCTGGTATAACGTGGCATCTGCAAACTTCATTGACTATGTTAAGTTCTGTTCCCGCTCCGGAAAGGGGGGAGCAGGTTTCCTGCATTTCCATCGTGAAAAATTTGTTCAGAAAGGCGGGCCTGATGGAGGCAATGGTGGACGTGGCGGACACGTAATACTACGAGGCAACTCCCACCATTGGACGCTACTCCATCTCAAATACCGCAAGCATATAATTGCGGGAGACGGGCACGGTGGCGAGGAACAGGACCGGACCGGGGCTGATGGTGAGGACGAAATCATAGACGTCCCCCTGGGAACTGTGGCTCGCGATGCCGAAACCGGCCAGCTTCTTTGTGAAATAACGGCACACGATCAAACAGTAATCGTCACTCGCGGAGGCCGCGGAGGGAAAGGCAATGCACATTTTGCTACCGCGACAAACCAGGCGCCTCAACACGCGCAGCCGGGGGAACCCGGTATTGAGCAGTGGATCATCCTTGAGTTGAAGCTATTGGCGGATGTCGGCCTCGTCGGCTTTCCAAACGCGGGCAAGTCGACCCTGCTTTCAGTGGTTTCTGCCGCCAAGCCAAAGATTGCAGATTATCCCTTCACCACGCTAACTCCAAATCTCGGCGTTGTCGCTTACCGCGATGATCAGTCGTTTGTTATGGCCGACATTCCGGGTATAATTGAAGGGGCAGCCGAGGGGCGGGGTTTAGGTATTCGATTTTTGCGGCACATTGAGCGGAATTCGCTGCTGCTATTTCTTGTACCGGCCGATGCCCGTGATATCAGGCAGGAATACCAGATTCTCCTGAATGAATTAAGAAAATACAATCCGGAACTCCTGGATAAAAAAAGACTGTTAGCCATCTCGAAAGCTGATCTACTCGACGACGAACTGCGAACTGATCTTTCGAAAGAACTTCCCGAAGAAGTTCCGACAATTTTTATCTCCGCCGTCACCCAGCAGGGAATAGTGGAACTGAAAGATCTTATCTGGAAACACCTCCATTCTTAGGTTTGTGCCAGATTGACACATTCCGTGTTTTGGCAAAGTTGTTGACATTTGCGGGTTATTCATTTTAATGCCTTATAGATGATGGAAAAGAACGAACAACAAGAAGAAGTGAATCAAAAAGACGAGCAAGTTCAGGAAAACACTGTTGAGACGGCAGAGAATCTGCCAGAAGCGGAAGGCGAACCGGAAGGCCAGAAAAATGAACAGATGAAGCTTCAGAGTGAGATAGCTGAACAGAAGGATAAATACCTGCGGTTGTATTCAGAGTTTGAAAACTTCAGACGCCGAACCGCCAAAGAAAAGATTGAACTTATACAATCCGGTAATGAACAGCTGATTCAGGCTTTCCTGCCCGTGATTGATGATTTTGAACGGGCAGAGAAGGCTGTAAAAGAGGGCAATGAGAAAGAAGTCGAAGGTTTTCTGTTGATACAAAACAAATTCCGCAAGATCCTTGGACAGTATGGCGTAAAACCGATAGAAGTTGGCCCGGGTAGCGAATTCAACACTGATGTTCACGAAGCGATAACTCAGATACCGGCTCCCGATGCGTCTTTAATAGGAAAGGTTGTCGATGTAGTGGAAAAAGGATACCTGTTAAATGAAAAAGTAATACGTTTTGCTAAGGTGGTAGTGGGAGGTTAGGCGACGAAACGTGCGAGGAATATGACAATGAGTACAAAGAGAGATTTTTACGAGATTCTGGGAGTGAGTAAGACAGCCACGCAGGAGGAAGTCAAAAAAGCTTATCGCAAAGTCGCGATCCAGTTCCATCCCGACAAGAACCCGGGAAACAAAGAAGCAGAAGAAAAGTTTAAGGAAGCCGCAGAGGCCTATGAAGTGCTTAGTGACGCCGAGAAACGCGCGAATTACGATCGCTTCGGGCATTCGCGGGGTGGTGGCTCATACGGTGGACAGCACATGAATATGGAGGACATTTTCAGTCAGTTCGGCGATATCTTCGGCGGCGGCGGCGGAAGTCCTTTCGAAAGTTTCTTCGGCGGTGGTCGGACCGGACGCCGGCAGCGCAAAGGCTCTAACCTTCGTATTAAACTCAAATTGACCCTTGAGGAAATCGCCAACGGCGTTGAAAAGAAAATCAAGGTAAATCGGCTGGTTCAGGCCGACGGCGTTACTTTCAAAACATGTCAGGCATGTCAGGGCACGGGCCAGGTTCGAAAGGTGGTTAACACGATGCTTGGCCAAATGGTATCCGCATCCACATGCTCGGTTTGTAACGGCTCGGGCCAGATGATTGATAATCGGCCTTCGGGCGTTGACAGCTCCGGCCTTGTGTCGAAAGAGGAGATTATTTCTGTAAAAATTCCGGCCGGCGTGAGTGAAGGCATGCAGCTATCGATGTCCGGCAAAGGAAACGATGCCCCGGGCGGCGGAATCGCAGGTGATCTTTTGATTCTTATCGAAGAGCATGAAGACAAGCACCTCAAGCGGGACGGAAATAATCTAATCTATGATCTTTATATCAATTTTGTCGATGCGGCTTTAGGAACAACGGTCGAAGTACCAAGCGTCGGATCCAATGTAAAGATCAAAATCGAAGCCGGGACCCAGAGTGGTAAGATTTTACGCCTGCGCGGAAAGGGACTTCGGGACGTAAATGGTTATGAGACGGGCGATCAGCTGATCTACGTGAACGTGTGGACCCCGAAGAAGCTTTCATCGGAAGAAAAGGCCAAGTTGGAGAGCTTGCGTCACTCTCCGAACTTCCATCCGAATCCTGACATTAACGAAAAAGGATTCTTTGAACGAATGAAAGAGTTCTTCCACTAAAATACTGTAACCAAATTATTAAAACCCCGTTTACCATTCGAATGGGGTTTTGTCTTTTTAGCAAAAGACGCTAAAAACTTACACCCCGCAACTCAATTGGACCTGGATCGTATTAGAACAGCATGCGGAGAAAGATTCTGTTAACATGGTGTGCGTGGGCGCTGGCGGTTGGAGCATTTGGACAAATCAAAAAGCAGTTCTCGGTGGAGGACGCGCCCTCATGCAAGGAAATCAAGCTTTCTTTAAAGGCGAATAGCGGCAATTGCTTCATCAAACCCAGCCAGCAATCTGATATTCTAAATGTTTTCAGCAACCAGACCGAACGCAACTATTCGCACAGTTTCCGCAAGGAAATTATAGGCAAGGTCTGTGAAGTCTCCCTGAATCTTGAGGAGGTTCAGTCTGAAGGATTTGGCCAAACCATTTCAACCCGTTTTTTCAGCAGTGGTTCTTCCCGGCCAGGTAATAAAATCTGGCGGATGTATCTGACAGAATCGAAACCCTATTCCCTGGAGCTAAACTATGGCATTGGCAACGCCAATGTCGATCTGTCGGGTCTTTCAATCAAAAGGCTTAAAATCAACACCGCGAGCGCGGATGTGGTGATCGGATATTTCTCGGCGTTAGAGAATCAAATTGAGATGGATACCTTTTTTGTGAAGGTGGACGTCGGGTCGGTGAATGTGAAGAATCTCAGCCTGGCAAAAACCCGAAACCTCTATGCGGATGTCGGATTCGGCAACATGATTCTGGATTTTGCGAATAAGCCAATACTGGGAACCCGAATCAAGGGCAGTGTTGGTGCCGGAAATCTGGTGATCGTTTTGCCTCCGTCGGATGTGCCTGTTCTCGTAAAGATCAAGGACTCCTGGCTTTGTTCAGTAAAAATGCCTTCCGGTATGAAAAAGATCAGTGAAAATACTTTTGCCAACGCGGCGTATGCACGATCCACGCGTAATGCATTACTTTTTGACCTGGATGTATCACTTGGCAACATCACATTCAAAGAGCCACAAAATTAAATTCCACCAATCTTCACTCGCGGTTTGTAATTCCCATTCGGGAATAGATACTAATTTTGCGTATCTAAACCGATATCAGTGGAAGCCCTTATTGCCGACAAAGTAACCAAACGTTACACCAACCATGTTGCCCTTGATCAGGTTAGTCTTGCTATCCCGGAAAAAAGTATCTTCGGATTGCTTGGTCCGAACGGTGCCGGAAAGACTACGCTCATCAGAATTATCAATCAAATCATAAACGCCGACGCCGGCGAAATTTCAATCTTCGGCGAAAAGCTCCAACCAAAGCATATTGGCACTATCGGTTACCTTCCTGAAGAAAGGGGTCTTTATAAGAAACTGAAAGTTGGAGAGCAACTGATATATTTTGCACAGCTAAAAGGTCTGTCACGGCGCGACGCTGTCGAAAAAAGTAAAACCTGGATTCGAAAATTCGAAATAACGGACTGGTGGGGCAAAAAAGTTGAGGATCTTAGTAAAGGGATGGCGCAGAAGGTCCAGTTCATCAGTACCATCATGCATGAGCCGCGCCTGATCATTCTGGATGAGCCTTTCTCCGGCTTCGACCCGGTAAATGCGCAGTTGATTACACGGGAGATTCTGGAATTGAAGGAGAAGGGTTCAACAATCATTTTTTCTACCCACCGGATGGAGACCGTAGAGGATCTTTGCGACCATATCGCCCTGATCGATAAGTCGCATAAAATACTGGAAGGATCAAAACGACAGGTCAAGGATAAATTTCGGTCGAACACCTATATCGTGGAACATCGGGGACCGTTCCGGGTGTCTCAGAACGGTTATGCAATTGAGGATCAGCGCCCTCTGGAAGAAGACTTTTTTAAAACGATAATCAAGACCGGCGGCACAATCAATCCCAATGACCTCATACGACAGTTGACAGAACTCACCGAAGTCCACACCTTCATCGAGAAGGTGCCCACCATGAATGAAATTTTTATCCAACTTGTAAAAGGCGAATCCCATGAATAAGACCTGGCTTATATTTCAGCGTGAGTTCCTGAACAGGGTTCAGAAGAAGTCATTTTTAATCGCCACCATTCTTGTTCCGCTAGTATTCCCCGCTATCCTCGCGATAATGGTCTGGGTGTTTATCAAGCAGGAGGAAGGAGCCGTAGCTCAGACCATTGAAGTGTACGACGAAAGCGGGAGGATCACACTCGAGGACGACGAACGTTTCAAGTTCGTGAAGGTCGAGGGAGATTTTGAAGACATAAAAAAGGCTTTCAACGCAACTGACCATTACGGCATTCTCCGTATCCCGGAGCTTGATCTGAAAGATCCTCAAGGAATCAGGATCTATACAAAAGAAAATCCAAGCATCCGAAAAATGGAGGAAATCACGGGTATCCTCGAAAAGAGCATTCAGAATCTGAAGCTGGAAGAATCCAGCATCGACCGCGAAGTTCTTAATAGTCTCAAGACCAATATTTCGATAAGTAATGTTAATGTCGACACCAGTGGCGTCGAGAAGGAAAGTAACACTGGAATAACCTATGCACTTGGATTTGTGCTCGGAATTTTCATTTACATTTTTGTGCTTGTTTATGGCATGCAGATCATGCTGGGCGTCATTGATGAAAAGACGAGTAAGGTAGTCGAAGTTATTATATCATCCGTGCGCCCGTTTCAGTTGATGATGGGTAAGATTCTTGGGATTGCGGCGGTCGGCCTGCTTCAATTTGCGATATGGGTGATCTTGATTTCAGTACTGTCTTCAGCCACGCTTGGAATACTTGGCGTATCTATGCCACAGCAGCAGGCGATGGAACAGATTACTAAAATGCAGGATGAGGAAAGTCAGGAAGAAATTCAGCGGCAAAACAACAAATTTTTTGCCGTGCTGAATTCCGTGAACGAACTTCCGATTGCGTTTATCATCTTCAACTTTGTCTTTTACTTCCTCGGCGGATATCTATTATACGGAGCGTTGTTTGCTGCGGTAGGATCAGCTGTTGACAGTCAGCAGGAGGCGCAGCAGTTTACTTTTCCCATAATGCTACCGTTTCTTATATCGTACTTCGGATTATTTCTGTTCATTCTGACAGATCCGCATAGTACAGCCAGTTTCTGGTTCAGTATAATTCCTTTTACCTCACCGATTGCTATGGTAGGACGCCTTGGATTTGACCCTCCCCTATGGCAATTGATTCTCTCGCAAGTGCTTCTGGTGGCAGGGTTTATCTTTACCACCTGGATCGCAGCCCGCATTTACCGGATTGGAATTCTCATGCATGGAAGCAAGGTGAATTACAAGGTTCTCGCCAAATGGTTTATGATGAAATCCTGAGGTAACCAGATATATCAGAAACCGGATGCTTGGCGTCCGGTTTTTTGTTTATATTAAAGTGCACATGATCAAGAGGGTACCAGTACCTGCCACGAACTTTTATCAGAATAACTCCCAGCTCAAATGGGTTGTACTGGTTGTTTCTGTTCTCATCAGTGTGGGTTCAATATACTACACCAATGAATTGGTTGATCAACTCAAACTGCGCGAACGCCAGCAGGTTCAGTTATATGCCAAAGCCATTGAGTACACCGCCAATGAAGAGGAAACATACACGAACGTGAATTTCGTTGCTCAGGAGATTCTTTTTCAGAATAATTCAATTCCGATTATTCAGGCGGATCAGAATCAGAATGTACTTGCTTTCCGTAACCTCGATGTGCCTTCGGGCAACCCCGAAGAACGGGCACGTTTTCTGGAAAAGGAAATCCGAACCATGAGCAAGACCTATGAACCGATCGAGGTGATGCTGCGTGACCCTGTGTCCGGTGAGGTTTTCGGCACCCAATACATCTATTACAAAAACTCTTTCCTGCTCACACAACTCATAGCCTATCCTTATATCCAGCTTTCTGTGATTGCAATATTCGGATTTATCTCATATCTGGCGTTCAATTATTCAAAAGCAGCAGAACAAAACAGGGTGTGGGTTGGCCTGGCCAAGGAAACGGCGCATCAGCTGGGCACTCCGCTGTCGTCATTAATGGCCTGGATAGAAGTCATTCGTGAAAACCCGGAGTTAAGAGATAAGGGCATCATTGAGGAATTGGAAAAGGATATCCAGAAGCTTAGGATCGTTACCGAGCGTTTTAGCAGCATTGGGTCAGTTCCTGTCCTTAAACGGGAAAACGTCATATCACTTATTCAGAACGTCGTAACCTACCTGCGGCCCAGAGTCTCCTCTAAAGTAAAGATTGAACTGTTTACACTTTCGGAAAATATCCACGCCAACGTTCATGCTCCGCTCTTTGAGTGGGTTATCGAAAATCTGTGCAAGAACGCGGTAGACGCTATGGGCAATACCGGCACGATAGCGATAAAAATATTGAGAGGAAACGAGGGTAAGGTATTTATTGACGTTTCGGATACGGGCAAAGGCATTCCCCGCTCAAAGATGAATATGGTGTTCAGGCCCGGATTCACCACCAAAAAACGCGGGTGGGGCCTTGGCCTGACCCTGGCCAAACGGATCATTGATACCTACCACAACGGAAAGATTTACGTCAAGTCGTCAGAAGAAATGGAAGGAACGACTTTCCGGATAGTTCTCGATGCCGCATGAGCCCGGAATCCCTCATAAACCGTCAAAAACCGCCTTTAGTGGGCATGAAATAAGACATTTCTCCTGACAAATAATCCTTTCCGGCTCCTTTGTACTTCGTTTTGAAAACTCTACTTTTGCGGTCGAAATTCAGACCCTGTACAAAACAAACTAATAAAATGGCAAATATTGGAAAGATCACCCAGGTAATCGGGCCCGTTGTGGATGTGGCTTTCGACTCAGAGGGGACGAAATTACCGAACATTCTTGATGCATTGGAAGTAATTAAAGCTGACGGCACGAAGGTGGTCCTGGAATGTCAGCAACACCTTGGAGAAGATCGCGTTCGTACGATCTCCATGGAGGGAACGGAAGGCCTTGTACGGGGGATGAAAGTAGTGGATACTGGTTCAGCGATCCAAATGCCCATCGGCGACGACATCAAAGGTCGACTTTTCAACGTTATTGGTGAAGCGATTGACGGAATTCCTCAGCCTAAAGGAACGCAGTTCCTCCCTATTCACCGATCTGCACCCGCGTTCGAGGATCTTTCCACCTCAGCCGAAGTGCTTTTCACCGGTATTAAGGTTATCGACCTTATTGAGCCTTACTCGAAGGGTGGAAAAATCGGGTTGTTCGGTGGTGCCGGTGTGGGAAAAACTGTATTGATTCAGGAGCTGATCAACAATATTGCAAAAGCCTATTCGGGTCTTTCGGTTTTTGCCGGAGTTGGGGAACGCACCCGTGAGGGAAATGACCTTCTCAGGGAAATGATTGAAGCCGGAATCGTAAACTATGGTGAAGACTTTCTGCATTCGCTGCACGAAGGCGGCTGGGATCTCTCTAAAGTGAGTGAGGCTGATCTTCGCGAATCCAAAGCAACCTTTGTTTTTGGTCAGATGAATGAACCTCCCGGAGCCCGCGCTCGTGTGGCCCTTTCCGGATTGACAGTAGCCGAATATTTCCGCGACGGTGATGGTACTGGTAAAGGAAGAGACATCCTGTTTTTTATTGATAATATTTTCCGTTTCACCCAGGCCGGATCAGAAGTATCCGCACTCCTGGGCCGTATGCCGTCGGCGGTAGGTTACCAACCTACACTGGCCTCAGAAATGGGTGCGATGCAGGAGCGGATTACCTCTACCAAGCACGGATCTATTACTTCGGTGCAGGCTGTCTACGTTCCTGCCGATGACCTTACGGACCCCGCGCCTGCAACAACCTTTGCTCACCTTGACGCAACGACCGTTTTAAGCCGGAAAATTTCCGAGCTGGGTATCTATCCTGCGGTGGATCCACTGGACTCCACGTCCCGCATTTTGCGGCCTGAGATCGTTGGTGATGAGCACTATGATTGTGCACAACGGGTAAAAAATATTCTTCAACGCTACAAGGAGCTTCAGGATATAATCGCGATCCTCGGTATGGACGAACTCAGTGACGAAGACAAGCTGGTTGTACACCGCGCACGTCGCGTTCAGCGTTTCCTTTCACAGCCGTTCCACGTGGCCGAAGCGTTTACCGGTTTGAAGGGTGTTCTCGTGGATATCAAAGATACCATCAAAGGATTTAATGCGATTCTTGACGGACAGTACGATCACCTGCCCGAAATGGCATTCAACCTCGTTGGCGGTATTGAGCAAGCCATTGAGAAAGGTGAGAGAATGATGGCCGAAGCCAAAGGTTAATTCACGGATAAGTAAACGTCCGAATCACGAACAATTACTATGCAACTAGAAATATTAACGCCGGAAAAAAAGGTTTACGAAGGAGATGTCGCGATAGTAACATTTCCGGGTACCGATGGTTCGTTCCAGGTACTGGATGATCATGCGCCGCTTATCAGCCTTTTATCGGAAGGTGTTGTAGAATACAAATCCAAATCAGGAAACCGGGAGACGGTAAAAATCACAGGCGGCGTAGTTGAAGTGCTGCGTAACCGGGTGATCGTTCTTGCGGATGGTGTTGTTTAGTTCATCCCTATAAAAAACACGAAGGCTGCCATTTGGCAGCCTTCTTTGTTTATTTATTGTCGGACAAGCCATTTGATCAGGAACACAACACCCACCACGATAGCGATAACGCCCAAAACCCAGAAGGCTGCACTTATGCCGCTAAACAGTGACAACGTCAGCCCCACGGCGCCAAAAATGATGGCCAGCTTCAGATCATTGTCCATCTGATTAACCGCAGCGACTCCATCAGCATTGCCGGTCTTTTTTTCGCGAACCATTCGTTTTAATTCATCTTTAACTTCCTTGCGAAACGCTCTCCTTTCCCCGCGATCCATCGCAAGATATTTTTCCCTGACAGCCTGTAGCATCGCATTCTGATCAGGTTCCGTTGACGGAGTTTCGCTCTTTACAAGGGGCACAGCGTTGGGCTTTGGATGTTCCACCGGTATCTCGGCATCGGCACTTGCGATGAATAATGGGCCGGGCTCCACGGCGGACATTTCTAAAACAGGTTCATCTGCCGGAGCTTCCTTTTTTCCAATATTGTAATCATAATAATCAAAATGGTAGGTGTATTTTGGAGTCGAACACGCCGACAAGAGTATCACCGGTACCAAAAACGACAGGATCTTTTTCATATAGATTTACTTTTTTGATTTGCCGAAAATGCGATTGAAGGAACGCTTCTCGAATTCCCAGAAGAAATGAAATTGACCGAAGACAAATCCATAGGCAAGCAAGAAGACGTTGTAAATCGGTAATATGAAAATGTAATATAAAACTGATGCCAGTATCGAGTGACCTTTATCGCCAGCAAGAACCGTCAGCAAAGGTTTTTTAATGAATAAGACAGTAAAGCCAGTGCACGCAAAAACAATCAGTACAACGAATACCTGACCAGGGCTTTTTAACTTCCACCTTTCTTTGAGCCGCTCAAACCAGGACGTTTCTGTCATACTTTTATTATTTAATTTCGAAAACGGACCATGGATGCATTTCAGGGACGGGCGCCTTCACCAGCAACGGTTCCTTCCTTACCGGATGAATAAACTCGAGTTGCCGGGCATGAAGACAGATACTTCCATCCGCATTAGCACCTTTATCTCCGTATTTAAGATCACCTTTAATTGGGCAACCTATGGAAGCGAGCTGAACTCTGATTTGATGAGGGCGGCCTGTTATCGGTTTGACCTCCAGCAAATAGAGGTCATGCTTTGATGCGATTATTCTAAAACTTAGTTCCGAACGCAATGCGCCATCGGTTTCCTTCGAAAAAGCTGTAGTCTTGTTCTTCTGCTCATCTTTCTGTAACCAGTGTACCAGGGTTCCACCTTCGTATGGCGGCTTCTGACTGGTGATGGCATAATAAGTTTTGGTCGTGGCCTTTTCCCGGAAAAGGGCGTTCATTCGTTGTAATGCCTTTGATGTACGGGCAAACACAACCACCCCCGAAACAGGCCGGTCAAGGCGATGCACGACTCCCATAAAAACCCGGCCGGGCTTGTCATACTTTGCGCCGACGTATTGCTTTGCAATTTCAACCAGAGGTTCATCGCCGGTAGCATCGCCCTGCACGAGGGTCCCGGCCTTCTTATTTAAAATAAGCAGATGATTGTCTTCGTATAGAACTTCCGGTGTAATCATGAAAGTCAGTGTCGATTCTTTCGACCTAATCTTTGAACTCTGACGTAAAGTGAAAGTTAATTTCCGGGAAATTATCCTGTACCATTTGTAACCACGCCCGTGATTCAGCCATGAACACAAGTTTATCGTCTTTATCGCGGGCGATATGTCGTTGCTTGGAATCGATGAACTCCTGCAATTTTTTCGGATCGCTGCTGCTTATCCAACACGCCTTGTAAATATTCTGCGGCACGAATTGCACCGTGGCGTTGTATTCGTTTTTTAACCGAAACTGGATTACTTCAAACTGAAGTGCGCCAACCACACCAACTACTTTTTTCTTGCCGAGTTCATAGGTAAATAGCTGAGCGACCCCTTCTTCCATTAACTGGATCAGACCTTTCTCAAGTTGTTTTGTTTTCATCGCGTCGAGATTGACGACTTCTTTGAAAATCTCCGGCGAGAAACTTGGTATTCCGGTGTAGATCAACTTTTCTCCTTCGGTTAGTGTGTCCCCGATCTTGAGGTTTCCGGTATCATAGATACCAACGATATCGCCTGGCCAGGCTTCGTCAACCGTTTCGCGATCCTGCGCCATAAAAGCGGTTGCATTCGAGAAGCGAATACTCTTATCCTGCCGCACATGGAAATAATTGCTGCCCCGCTCAAATCTACCGGAGCAGATTCGAAGGAAAGCAATCCTGTTACGGTGTTTAGGATCCATATTCGCATGTATCTTGAATACGAATCCGGAGAACTTTTTCTCTTCCGGCTCTATGATCCGTTCGGTGGTTTCGCGTGGAATTGGCGGCGGCGCTATTCGGATGAATGTGTCGAGAAGTTCCTTCACGCCAAAATTATTGACGGCACTTCCAAAGAACACCGGTGCCACTTTGCCTTGCAGATAATCATCAACGAAAAGGTCGGGGTAGACACCTTCAATCAGTTCTACATCGGCGCGAAGTTGTTTCGCGTTGGTCTCCCCCACATACTGATCCACGAGATCGTCGTTGATGTCGGTAACCTCGATGCCTTCCTCTACCGTTGTCTTGCTTGGCCTGAACAGATGCAGACTCTTTTCATAAAGGCTATACACGCCTTTGAAAGTTTTTCCCATGCTGATGGGCCAGCTCAACGGCCTGACTTTAATCCGGAGTTTCTCTTCAATTTCGTCGAGAAGATCAAACGGATCGCGGCCTTCGCGATCAAGCTTATTGATAAAACAAATTACCGGCGTGTTTCGCATGCGGCAAACCTCCATTAACTTCTCAGTCTGAATCTCAACACCTTTAACACAGTCAATCACCATAATCACACTATCGACAGCGGTAAGCGTGCGGTAGGTATCTTCGGCGAAATCCTGGTGGCCCGGCGTGTCGAGCAGATTGATTTTAACATCTCTGTAATTGAACCCCATGACGGAAGTAGCCACGGAAATCCCGCGCTGTTTCTCGATCTCCATCCAGTCCGAGCGGGCGTGATCCTTTATCTTGCTTGATTTTACTGCGCCAGCTTTTTGAATCGCTCCCCCGAATAGCAGCAATTTCTCTGTGAGGGTGGTTTTCCCTGCATCAGGGTGACTGATAATGCCAAACGTTCTTCTTTTTTCTATCTCTGATTCAAGTTGTTCCGACGTCATAGGGTTCGTTTTCCGCTACTTAAAATTAAGGCGCAAAAGTACGAAAACGCGAGGGTCATCAAATATGGTTCGCGAAGTTAAATGCTATATTTAAAGCCACGGGCGATGTGCCTGTCAGCGGGAGCCGTCGCTGCTGAACCAATTTTCAACTAAAAAGTATCATCGATGAAATACAGAAGATTCGGAAGGACAAACTGGAACGTTAGTGAAATCGGCTATGGCATGTGGGGCCTCGCCGGGTGGACAGGTTCAGAACGAGCCGAGGTCGATCGTTCGTTGGACCGGGCCGTTGATCTGGGATGCAATTTCTATGATACTGCCTGGGGATATGCCGAAGGACTAAGCGAACAGATCCTGGGCGATCTGATGAAACGCCACCCGGGAAAAGAGTTTTATTTTGCCACTAAAATTCCGCCGAAGAACTTTAAATGGCCATCCAAACCGGAATATCGGCTCGAGGATTGCTTCCCCGCTGCCCATATTATCGAATTCACGGAAAAAAGCCTGAAAAACCTGAAAGTAGAACGCATTGCCCTTCAGCAATTTCACGTCTGGGAAGACGCGTGGGCGAAAAACGACGAATGGAAGGAGGCGTTGCAAAGGCTTAAGAAAGAAGGTAAAGTCGGGCATTTCGGAGTCAGCGTTAACAGATGGGAACCCGACAATGTTCTCGAAACCCTGAAGACCGGGCTGATCGATACGGTTCAGGTTATATACAACATCTTTGATCAGGCACCTGAAGACACGCTGTTTCCGCTTTGCCGAGAACTTGACATCGGCGTGATAGCCCGTGTCCCGTTCGACGAAGGGACTTTGACCGGAACACTCACCAAAGAAACAACCTTTCCGAAAGACGATTGGCGTTCCACGTATTTCGTTCCCGAGAACCTCAATGCCAGTGTTGATCATGCCGAAGCATTGAGGCCGCTGATCCCGGAAGGTTCCTCTATGCCCGAGCTCGCTTTGCGTTTCATCCTGTCTAACGACGACGTACATACTATCATCCCCGGGATGAGAAAACTCAGACACGTTGAATCAAATATCCGGACAAGTGACGGGAAAATGCTGAGTGACGATTTGCTACGGAGGCTGAAAGAACACCGGTGGGATCGAACACCTACTTCCTGGTCACAATAAGTTATTGACCGCGCTACTTCTTTTTCTTCTGGCTATTCTTTTTTGAATCAGCAGACTTCGAAGAAGATGAGTTGCTGCTTTTACCGGTAGTTGACGTAGCGCCGGGCTTCTTGTTGTGACCCGGAGCGAAGGCAGCTGCCGACTGCGCTCCCGCTGCCTTTTTCCGCTGGCCGGGAGCTGACGCGCTCCTGCCAGGAGATGCCTGAGTTTTTTTCACGACAACGGCTTTTTTCGTGCATGAAGAGAAGCTTACCAGCAGGAGAATACAAAAGGATGTCACAATTCTTTTCATAATCTTAAAAAGCTCAAAGATATCAGCAGTCAACAGATCGCGGGATGTCATGTAATCTTATCTGATTTCGTTCATTACTGACAGCAAGAAAATACCCTTCGGAAGTGTATACCCCGCAAATGCTGTCAATGTGTCACGGATCCGCTCTTAATTTGGCCTTGGCATAAGCATTGAAGAGTCCCGGTAGCTTTTTAGGTTAACTAAACATCAGAAAATAACATGGGAAAGATTATTGGAATAGACTTAGGAACCACCAACTCGTGCGTGGCCGTGATGGAAGGCAGCGAACCTGTGGTGATTGCCAATAGTGAAGGCCGGAGAACGACCCCTTCGATTGTTGGCTTTTTGGACAATGGAAAAGGCGAACGCAAGGTGGGTGATCCGGCTAAACGTCAGGCTATTACCAACCCCCAGAACACTGTCAGCTCCATCAAGCGCTTCATGGGAAAGAAATTCAATGAGGTGAACGATGAGAAAAAAATGGTATCGTATCAGGTAGAATCCGGGAACAACAACACGGTTCGGGTACGTATAGGCGATCGCCTTTATACTCCTCAGGAAATCTCTGCAATGATTCTTCAGAAGATGAAGAGCACAGCGGAGGATTATCTCGGCACTACCATTACCGAGGCAGTTATTACGGTACCGGCGTATTTCAACGATGCTGAGCGCCAGGCGACCAAGGAAGCCGGACAAATCGCCGGCCTTGATGTAAAGCGAATCATCAACGAGCCTACAGCAGCGGCGCTCGCGTATGGCCTCGACAAGAAAAACAGCGATATGAAGATCGCCGTCTACGACCTTGGCGGTGGAACTTTCGATATATCGATACTCGAACTCGGTGACGGCGTATTTGAAGTAAAATCAACGAACGGTGATGTCCACCTGGGAGGTGATGACTTCGATATGCGGATCATGAACTGGCTGGCGGATGAGTTCCAGAAGGAAGAAGGCCAGGACCTCAGGAAGGATCCTATGGCGCTTCAACGTCTTAAGGAAGCTGCCGAAAAGGCCAAGATTGAGTTGTCAAGTTCCATGGAAACCGAGGTCAATTTGCCTTACATCACATCTGTTGATGGCGTGCCCAAGCACCTTGTCAAAAAAGTAAGCCGCTCGAAATTCGAGCAACTGGTGGACGACCTGGTGCGAAGAACACTTGAGCCGTGCCGGAAGGCGGTTCAGGATGCAGGAGTCAGCGTGGGCGACATCACGGAAGTGATCCTTGTTGGAGGTTCGACCCGTATTCCGCGAATTCAGGAAGAGGTTGAAAAATTCTTCGGCAAGAAGCCTTCCAAGGGAGTGAACCCCGACGAGGTGGTGGCTGTTGGGGCTGCGATTCAGGGCGGTGTTCTGACCGGCGAGGTGAAGGACGTGCTGTTGCTTGATGTTACTCCGCTCTCACTTGGTATTGAAACCCTTGGTGGTGTGTTTACTAAGCTGATCGAATCCAATACCACTATTCCTTCTAAAAAATCAGAGGTATTTTCGACAGCCGCAGATAATCAACCTTCAGTAGAGATTCACGTACTACAGGGTGAAAGACCTATGGCGAAGGACAACCGGACGATCGGCCGATTCCACTTAGACGGAATTCCACCGGCACCAAGGGGCATTCCGCAGGTTGAAGTAACTTTTGATATCGACGCGAACGGTATTCTCCACGTGTCGGCAAAGGATAAGGGTACAGGCAAAGAGCAGAAGATCCGCATTGAAGCCTCTTCCGGACTAACTGATGCAGAAATCCAGAAGATGAAGGAAGAAGCTGAGGCTCATGCCGAAGATGACAAAAAGGCCAAGGAGAAAATCGAAAAGATCAACCAGGCTGATTCGTTGATCTTCCAGACCGAGAAGCAGATGAAGGAATATGGCGATAAGCTCAGCGACGCGAACAAAACCGCCATTAACTCGGCGCTCGACAAACTAAAAGAGGCGCATAAGTCTCAGGATCTGACCCAAATTGAGTCGGCTATGAATGCCTTGAACTCAGCGTGGCAGAACGCTTCGGCTGAAATGTATCAGGCATCGGGCGGAGACGCTCCGAATACCGATCCGGGTGCATCTCAGAATACCGGTTCATCCAGTTCTGACAACGTCTCTGACGTAGAGTATGAAGAGGTAAACGATAACAAGAAATAGCCCTTGATAAGAATGTGTAGTAAAGACAAAAGCCCTCGAAAGAGGGCTTTTGTGTTAGAGGAGTCTTTTACCCACTGGTAGCAAATGGTCAACGGATCGGCGGAAAAAATCAGCCTTCTTCTGCGGCACGAGATTATGAGATTCCGAACAAAGAAGAAGCGATGAAATCCAGGAAAGATTGGCATAAGCTAAAAAGCGAACAGAAGAAAGACAGGCGGGCCGATGATGTTTCTCCACCTTCAAAGAAACCACCTGCACACACCGATTCACCTGGTGGCAGCAGGCAGGGCAATGCAGGAATGGAGGAGGAAAACGATGGAGCGCGTCGCTAGTGTAAACTAAAGCAAATTTGTTATGGAAGAGAAAAAAGAGAGAACGAAAACGGCAGGAGATGCCCTGAAGGAAAAACAAAGCGCAATAGACCAGGCAGCGAATCTTGCTGCTGAACAAAATGAGACTTCCAATGCTGAAGACGTCAGAAATCGGAACAGGCGCGATCATTCAGAAAAGGTAACAGGCAAAGGAAGTTCTTCCTGAGCGTGTTAACATAAAATTTGACCGGGAGCTGAGTAATCAGCTCTTTTTTTTGTCAACCCACACTTCCGGGCAATCCCCTCACTAACACTTGGTTGCAGATTAATTTTCAGCGTTGTAAGGCAAACGTAATTCATTGCTTCATATATTTGCGCGCTTAAAAAACTCGTATTATGGTTGTAATGAAATTT
Organism: Bacteroidota bacterium; assembly: GCA_023417785.1. GTDB lineage: Bacteria > Bacteroidota > Bacteroidia > Cytophagales > Cyclobacteriaceae > Ohtaekwangia. The sequence goes on along the minus strand of JAEZEH010000168.1, from coordinate 1,354 downwards.
GGTGGCACTTCGGTGGGTAAGCCGGAACGCATGAGAAAGATCGGTGAACTAGTGTTGAAGGCACCCGGAAAAAAATTCGTGGTTCTTTCCGCGCTCTCCGGAACTACCAATTCACTCATAACGATTGGAGACCAACTTTTGGTTGGGCAACATGCCAAGGCCGAAGAAGAGATTTCGACACTGGAGAATCATTACAATAACTTCGTTGCTGAATTATTCTCAAGCGAGCAGTTCCTTGCCATCGGCCAGGAGACTGTTAGCAGGTTCTTCATCTTTATCCGCCTTTTGGCCGCGGGCCAGTTTGACAACAAGAGCTATCGCGAACTTCTTGCGCAGGGCGAACTGATCTCGACTGAGCTATTCTACCAGCATTTGCAGGAAAGAAAAATCAGCGCAAGGCTTTTGCCGGCGCTATATTTCATGTCGATAGATGAGAACGAAGAACCGGAGCTTGAAAAAATCGCCGGGCGCCTCAAACCTCTGATAAGCTCTTTTGCAAACGTAGAAATTATAATCACGCAAGGATACATATGTCGGAATCACCGGAATGAAATCGACAACCTGAAGCGTGGCGGAAGTGATTATACTGCATCACTCATCGGTGCGGCAATCAAAGCGGATGAGATCCAGATATGGACCGACATTGATGGCATGCATAACAACGATCCTCGAATTGTCAAGAAGACGATCCCCATATCCGAACTTACATTCGATGAGGCCTCCGAACTTGCCTACTTTGGAGCGAAGATTCTTCACCCTTCGACTATCGTTCCGGCGCAACGCTACAATGTACCAGTCCGCCTGAAGAATACGATGGATGAACAAGCGCCGGGTACTATTATCACTGACAAACAGACTTCGGGGTCGTTCAAGGCGATTGCCGCCAAAGATGGAATCACTGCGATAAAAATAAAATCATCCCGAATGCTAATGGCGTACGGTTTCCTTCGCCGGGTATTCGAAGTGTTTGAGAACCACCGGACCTCGATCGATATGATCACCACCTCGGAAGTAGCCGTTTCGTTAACTATAGACAGCAATACCCATCTTGCCAGCATTGAAACAGAACTCAGAAAGTTTGGAACTATTGAAGTAGATTCCAATCAAACGATCATATGTATTGTTGGTAACAAAATCACCGTGAAGGAAGGCGTTCTCAATGAAATATTCCGGTCGCTTTCCGGTATTCCTGTCAGGATGGTGTCGTGTGGCGGTAGTTATAACAATGTGTCAATACTAATCGACAAGAAGTACAAAGAGCAGGCGCTGAACGATCTGAACAGCGGGCTCTTTGGACTTTAATAAGTACTACAACCTTACAGGGGTCGGATCCGTGGCGGCCCTTTATTTTGAA
>JAEZEH010000133.1 GCA_023417785.1 Bacteroidota bacterium | reverse complement strand
GACACAGACAATCAGCCACACCGATACGAGTGTCGGTGAACCAATGATCCAGTAATCCGTAAGCACTCCGTTACCTAAAAGCAAAGTTTGCAGGATTCCAAATACCACGGCACCCGTCATGAGGAACGGTACGAAGATCAATCCGGCGAACCACCAGGCCTTCCGTTGATTTCCTATTTCGCGCCACAATCTGATGCACGGCGGGATGGCAAGTGTAAGGACTAGGATAACCGCGAGAATCCAGGCAAGTGTATGGTTGTTCAAGTGTGTTTTCAGCGCGAAGACTTCGTCACCACCACCAAATATCGGTGTCAGTAGCCTGGAGAATGGCATACTGGATACGATCAAAGCCAGCCCGACGGACTTCGATCGCGCGGATGTTCTGGTAAGCAAATAGTACCCGATCCATATCACAAGAAAACTATATGCAGGGCCTGCATAAGTTGCCAGAATAGCATGCGGTTTTTCCTTTGAACAACCACTGCAAAGCGTCCACAGATTGAAGTTGCGCCTTCCCCAGCATCCACAAATCAACCTTCCGACTCCAGTATGCGCCAACTCGTGAGTTTCCTGCATGAGGAACGACAAAAACAATAACGCGATACTGCTCCTGGGGGTTAGTGTTATTTTCATATCTCCAAATTAAGCGTTCGATCTGTGCCGGTGTCGTCGCTTAAGCCATTAACGCATTGACCTCCCTTACTCCACCCTGATAATCGTTGCCTGGCGCGCTATCAGGCTCCAACTTTTCCCATCGTTCTTCCATACATGCATAAACCTTCTGGATACCGTTTTCCCAGCATTGGGCTGTTTGCCCTGCGGCTTTATTACCTCCCCACCCATTACAATGGCAATGTTATCGTGGATCGTAATATTTTCAATCGCTCTTTCAAAGGACAAATAATTCAAACCGCCTGATCTAAGGTGCTGCTTCGTACCTTCAACCGTGCCCACCACATTTGCGGGAGTATTCACGATCATATCCGAAGACCAGATTTTATCAAATAACGCGACCGAATCTCCCTTCATCACGGATTCTCGCTCAAGGTTCTCCATTCGTCGGATTTCCGCTTCGCGCTTGTCCTGAGCGATTAAAATCCCCGGCAAGATCAGGTAAATTACAGATGTGGCTCCCAGCAGTAGTAATGATTTCATATTTGGTGATTTATTACTCAGTTGACAACTATATTTTTACACTAGCAATTAATGTCAATCTGCGAAGAACAGGACCAACTGCCTTTCTTACATGGGATTTTCCGATGATTAATCTATTCAACAAAACATTTCAAAGGAAGCCGTCGATTTATGCCGTTATTATGTAGGGTAAGATTTACCTTAGTCCTTGTCACCTCAAGTCAATTTTACCAAACGTTCATGGTGACGCGGAGAAGCGTCCTGAAGATAACAGCCAAACTCCCGTAAATCTAGTTTTTCGGCGAGAATTTAAAGGCGCCGGCCGTGTCGAATTATCCTATTTCCGTCTTTGGAATCTGAAGTCACACTTGATCGCGCCGCGTGCGATCGTCCCGGATCTGATAAGTTTCAAACCCGGCCAATTCGGAGGTGATCTCATCGACTTCACATAATATCGACGTATACCGGGAATAATTATGCCTAAGGAATAATTTACAAATTCCGCATTCAAGAATATCCACACTATAACCCAGCCGTATGTCGCATCGCGATTGGTAATAATCCTGGCCACAAAGCCACCTTCATTAGGCCGGCTAACTCTCCGATCCAGTTTTCTTAGAAGCATTCGTGCCGGCCACGAACCTATTAACATGGCAGGAATGCGTTTAACCATCCTTTGCACCAAATTCTTTGGTCGTACGTACTCTGTCACGATCTCCAGACATATCTTCCTTATATCGTCGTACGACTCCTGCCGCGCATCCAGTGTCTGAATCAGCGCCAGGAAGTATGCGCAAAAATCGAGGCGTTTGTCGATGGGGTTGGCGGAAGTTCTCGCAAACGCAATCTCCGGGGCGATAGCTGTATAATTAGCCTCCGTGGCTGACATTATCTCAACATGCCCAAGCGCAAAGTACTTCCCGATGACTATTTCAACGTATTTCCTGTAGTTGTACCTGGTTCTTCTATTTCGTCAACGATATCACCGTGGCGGCGGCGCCATAACAATAATCTCTTCTAACAGTTTTCCTTTCGGCAACAGAACGTCGGTACCGACTGGCGCAAGGTTCAGTGAAGACATATTAACGGCGCCAGGAACACCTAATTGAAATGTCACGGGAATTATGAAGGTCCAAACTTTTGATTTCGGAATCCAACGATTCGGCGTCTTCGCCAATAAGCTAGCAATAGTCTGTCCACAACCATCTCCTATATCGCTAATGATATTAATATTCTGAATACCAAGGAGGGTGTCAACGTCAAATGAGATATAGATCCTGCCTTGAGTGCCACGGCTTCTGGCTTTCGACGGATACTTCAAATTCTTAAGCAAAGCTTCATAAAACCGGTCCATTCCTCCTAAGTAGTCGGGGGTCAACTCTTTCTTTATCGCGATTTGGAAACCCTGCACTCCCGGGACTTTAATTTGGCCGGGCTCATATCCTGCATGCTCAATCGTAAGAACATCACCAGAGTCTGCAGCCACTTGGAAATATCCCAAATAATTGGCCTTGACCTGGACATTAGTGGCGGATACAGTGACAATCGCGCCTTTCACCGGCTCTTTCGTATTCGAGTCGACGACGCGGCCGGTAATGAGGGTTTGAGCACAGTTCGATACCGGAATCAAAATCAAAATTATCTGAGCCAGTGTCTTTATTGCCATCTTTGCCATAAAATTAATTTACTTGTTGTCCAACAATGTTGCTATATCTTACTTGATTCCTTTCTCCACCAATCTAATACAGTTCCTTTTCAATCATCTTTCTGAGTTCCAGTAACGAAACGCCGTCCTCGACTGTTTGATCTGCATCCAGATGATGAAACCCGATGTACCCAACTTTTGTAATAGTGTTGAATTCACCGAGAATATGATCGAAATACAAGAATGCCAAATGCTGATGTCGCTCCACGTCGTCGTTCATGTTTCGGATGAAAACCTCGATATCAACGAGCTCCCTTTCCCTGTCGATTTCGGGAACAATAACAATGTCATCCGATGGATAGGTTAAGCCATTGAAATTCATCGTAATCTCATCATTCGGTTGCCTGAGTCTTTTTACTATCCAGTTGTTCAACGGCGGCTGATGTTTTGCGAGTCGCTGGGTAGGTTCTACGCCCTCCGCAAGCCCATCAGGAGTGATGACAAGTACATACTTATTGTCCTTATTTTTCGTTAGCTCCGGGAAGAGGCAGGGGTGATAACTTTTTATTTTGGAAGTCAGCTGATTGTAGACGGCATAATCCGGCGATTCCGATTCCAGAAACGTTTCGATGCGGTGTTTGTTGTCTGCAAACCAGGCCCAGAATGATTCTTCTGCTGTTCTGGAAGCGCTGGATCTTTCCTTTGAAAATAGCCTGAACATTGCCAAATGGTGTTGATGATAATAATAGCCAATAACGATTCCGCATCAAAGACAGAATACCTCGTGCAGAGTATAATTAAAGATCCAAAAAATCGCGGTCAGCTGCAAGCCCGGCGAAAGGGAATCAGCCACTTTCAGCTAAAAAGTTTTACAATAATTTTTTCACATGTGAGAATGAGATCTTGCTCCCTACTTAAGGATCTTTGAGAACATTTACTGCAGCGACGCATTGATCAGGAACGTGGCCGCAAAGGCGATGATGGCATACAGCTCCGGAAAAACGGCCAGAATCATGGTCTTCCCGAACACGTCATGACCGCCAGCGATGGCGTTGATACCGTTCGCACATATTTTTCCCTGCTGCATGGCACTGAAAAGTCCCACTCCCCCGAGCATTATACCTGCTCCCAGAATTGCGGCGCCCTGCAGCATAGTAATGGAAGGCGAAAGTGTGCCGGAGGTATTGATAATAAAGAAGCCGGCAAACCCGTACAAGCCCTGGGTTCCGGGAAGCGCACTTAATAACATGTAGTTGCCAAATGCGTCTTCACGTCTCTTAAGTGCGCCTATAGAAGACTGTCCGCCTATCGATACACCAATGGCGCTCCCGATGCCCGAAAGAAAAACCATTAGTCCAAGACCTATGTAAGCAAGTGTGATTTCCATGATCCGTTGATTTAATTTACGATTGAATATTTTTAGCTGTGCTGCGTTTGAATGGAACAAAAGGTTTTCCCCCGCCCTCGAAGCCACTGTTCTTATAAAACTCAACAAATGTCAATCTCATCGGGTGAACAAATGCGCTAAGCGACGCCAGCGTTAAGTTGGCGGTATGGCCGACGACAAGGATCGTCAAATACAGCACTATGCCGACATATGGCGTGTCCCTGGATGACAGGGCAATGCTGTTGACGACGAGCCCGAGTATGGAACTCGACACACCTAATGCGAATAGTCTAATATAGCTAAGCAGGTCACCAAGAAATCCGGTTATATTGTAAAGGTCGGCCAGACCAAATCCAAATGACCGCAGCCATCCTTTGCCGGGGGAACCAAAAAACACGATCAACCCCAGGGCTACCCACACCGTTATCCGGCTGACGCCAACGAAAAATTCGGCAACATAGAGATCCGCGAGGCTGAAGAGGAGAATGATCCAGCCAATCCTTGACAGCGCAAATTTTAATCCTTTGAAGTGCCACAGCTTAAACACCTGGATACCCAGGGCAAACTGGATTTGAATAAACCCGATCAATATTGCAAGTTGGAAAAGCTGATCCTGGTCAAGAAATAAATTGGTCCAGTTCGTGAATGCATCATGGTGCCTCATCTCCATACCAAAGAAAGTGCCCGAAATCACGCCGGCAATGATCGTCGAGGCCCCGAAAAGCTGGCCTAATGAAAGGTAATCCCGGTAGGACTTCTTGCCCATCAGTTTGAACAATGTCGCACCCAGCAGAATAACAATGCCATATCCGGCATCACCCAGGCAAAGACCGAAGAAGAGCAGAAAAAACGGAGCGAAAAATATCGTCAAGTCCAGCTCGGAGTAACGAGGCAGCGAAAACATCGAACCTATTGGCTCAAAAAGTCTGACAAACCAATTGTTTCGCAGCAACACTGGCGGAATTTCGCCTTCGTCCGGGGTTAACCTGGTAAACACGATTTTCTCCCTATCAAGGAACGCCCCGAGCTTTGGTTCGACAATCACGGGGCACCAAAGGGTGATAACACTCATTTTGCTTTCCTCAAGGGGCAGCACATTCGATTTTGCTCTTGATAAGCTAACCTCGTCCCTGGCTTCAGCAAGTTTATAACCCAATCCGTTGGCCAATCCCGAAGCATAGCGGTCCAGTTGCACATTAAGCTCCGTTGCCCTGTTCAGAAAAACCTCACGTTTTCGCTTCAACTCCCCTAGCGATGCATCCGGCATGGCCATTGGAATAAGGGGAAGCTTTTCGCCTGTTTTCTGAAGGATGATAAAATAAACGTTGTTGTTCCGCCGACTGATAACCTGCAGCGGATAATCCTTCATCCATTTTCCTTCGAAACGACTTTCGGGGAAGGCAAAGAATTTCACCTCCAGGCCTGTAGCCTCCTCCATTCGTCGCACGTTCCCGGGGTCGAAATCACCCCAGGGCTCCACCAGTTTTATTTCCATAGCAACAGCCTCCGCTTCATTCCAGCAGCGCTCCAGTTCCTGTTCCATGGAAGCAATTTCCTCCAATGAGTGAAATTCGATTTCAGAGGGTTGCCTTGTGTTGTGCCCGTTTCTTTTCCGGTGGGCGAATCGCTTTATCGCGGCCTCAATTTCACGGATAATCGCAGATGACTGTTCGGGCTCTTTTTCATTCTTCGTCCGACAAATCTGAACTGCGCCAAGGTCCATCAGTTTATCGACAATGCGGTCCCCGTCATTATGATATAGTATCAGTCCATATTTAGTCATGGGTACGATCATGACGCAGTATTTTCGATATTTCTACGTTTCAAAATCTTCTGCGCTGCCTTGCCGAGATTCTCCTCGTCTTCAAGGAAGCGCTTTATTTTCCTGATAGCTTCCTGATATTCGGGAATCTGAACCTTTTCGTAAAGATTGACTTTTTGTGTAGTCTTCTTTCGCGCGTATTCGAGGATCTGGGTAGCGCGGTTGGCGACATCATGCAGCACCGATAACCGGATGAGTTCCTGTAAAATATGAATTCCGTCGAGGAACCAATCCGGTTTATGGAACTGACTTATATCGGCAAGCTCAAACTCAATTTTGTCAAGAACCGGAATTTTTACTCCGGCCACAGCGCGGCTCTGATATGTAGCCGATTTGATCCTCACAAGACCTTCCTCAAATTCCACCCATAATCTGGCAAGGCTTTCAGCTTCCGCGATACGGGATTTCAATTCCTGTTCATAGCGCAACGCTTTGCCTTTTACTCGCAGCACCTCAACGCGCAACGCAGCCTCTTTGCTTTTCAAGGTAGGCAATGCTTTCTCCCGAACACCCAACTGGGTGCGAAGTTCAAACCAGGAACTCTTGTTATATTTAAAACTAATCGCCATCGTTGGTGGTTCTCCAGTATTGTTCAACCAAATCCTGTCTTATCGCCAGTTCATCTTTCGTGAAATATTTGCTGAACAGTTGCCACGCGGTATCGAGCATTTCGTCGACACCGACATTTACATCTATCGCCAGGAGTCTTTCACTGTATTCCTTCGCATAGCTCAGGCATCGCTTATCATAATCACTAAGGTCAAACCCGTTCTCCAGCTTAGTGCGGGCATTCGCTGCGTCCGAATATAATCGCACAGCTGCATTCATCACCTGGGGATGATCTCCTCTCGTTTTCTTCCCGATAACAAGTTGCTTTAACCGCGACAGGCTCCTGAAAGGGTCGACGATCGTTTTACCGATTTCGGTATCCCGGCGAAGGAATAACTGACCTTCTGTAATGTAACCGGTATTATCGGGAATGGCATGGGTGATATCGCCGCCTGAGAGTGTCGTCACAGCAATAATCGTTATTGATCCTCCGGCAGGAAATTGTACCGCTTTTTCATACAGTCTTGCCAGATCACTATAAAGCGATGCGGGCATGTTGTCCTTGGAAGAAATCTGATCCATGTTGTTGCTGACTATGCTGAGTGCATCACAATACAACGTCAGATCGGTCAGCAAGACGAGCACTTTTTCGTTGCGGTCTACGGCAAAATATTCCGCGGCGGTGAGTGCCATGTCGGGCACGAGCAAACGTTCTATGCTGGGATCTTCCGTTGTGTTTATGAAGGACACAATACGATCAAGCGCGCCAGCATTTTCAAAAATATTTTTGTAAAAGAGGTAGTCGTCATGCGGGAGACCTATTCCTCCGAGAATGATACGGTCTGCCTTCGCACGCAAGGCAACATCAGCCATCACCTGGTTATAAGGTTGTTCCGGATCTGCGAAGAACGGTATCTTCTGCCCGGTAACCAGGGTGTTGTTCAAATCAATTCCGGCGATGCCGGTGGGGATTAACTCAGAGGGCTGCTTACGCCGCGTAGGATTTACGGACGGTCCTCCGATGGTGCGTGATTCACCCTGCACATCCGGGCCGTTATCGATGGGCTTGCCGTAAGCATTCAGGAATCTGCCGGCCAGGTCGCCGGATACTTTAAGTACAGGTGGCTTTCCAGTAAACGTTACCTCAGCGTTAGTCGGGATGCCATCGGTTCCCGCAAATACCTGAAGGGTTACCCGGTCTTTTATGATCTTCACCACCTGCGCTAATCTTCCATGCACAACCGCCATCTCATCATACGATGCCGTTTTACACTGCAACTCGCAGGTGGCTTTGTTGATCCGGGTGATGTTGTAGAATATCGGTTGAAAGGCTCTGTATTCCATGTCAGGTGATTCGCTTTTCGTTGATGATGTGATTATGTTCGTCAATGAAATTTCGGAAATCATCGCTTTCGAAAGAGCTGTAATTCAATTGCTTCAGTTTATTGATGATACGCTTGAAGAATACGCCCACTTCTTCGAAACCGCTGAAGCTGAAATCCATCTGGCAGATCTGAAGAACCAATTCAAGCATATATCGCTGGCGCGTTATGGGCGTCATGGCATCTATCGGATCAAAGGCATCCTGCTGGAGAATAATGAAATCGATAACCTCTGCTTTCCAGAAGTGAACATGATACTCAAGGGGTACACCATCGTCACCCAGAATGTTAATCTGATCGCGAACTTCCCGACCCCGCAGCAGAATATCTTTTAGCCTGATGACGTCACTTACCCATCGGGAGGATACGTGTTCATGCAGGTAATTCTGAACCTCCGGATACTCCAGGTATTTGGAGTAACTTTCGGTAGGATCTATCGCCGGATATCGTTTCTGGTCTGCCCGTCGTTGGGAAAGCGCGTAAAAGCATCTCGCGGCTTTCTTTGTTGCTTCCGTGACGGGCTCCTTGAGGTTTCCGCCACTCGGAGAAACTGTTCCGAGAAACGTAATGGATCCGGTTTTCCCGTTGTTTAAATAGACATATCCTGCCCGCGAATAGAAGTTGGCAATCACTGCTGTGAGGTCCATCGGAAAGGCATCCGGTCCGGGAAGTTCCTCCAATCTGTTACTCATCTCACGCAACGCCTGGGCCCAGCGCGAAGTGGAGTCGGCCAGAATCAGGACTTTCAGTCCCATGTTTCGATAGTATTCGGCAAGCGTCATGGCAGTGTATACGGATGCCTCGCGCGCGGCAACGGGCATATTAGACGTATTGGCGATGATGATGGTTCGCTCCATCAGTTTGCGGCCTGTGTGAGGATCATCGAGTTGCGGAAACTCTGTGAACACATCCACGATTTCGTTTGCCCGTTCACCACATGCCGCGAAAATGATAACGTCAGCCGAAGCTTGTTTAGAAATAGCATGTTGCAGCACGGTCTTTCCGGTGCCGAATGGCCCCGGTATAAACCCTGTTCCGCCTTCGGCGATAGGAATCAGGGTATCGATAACACGCACACCGGTTTCGAGGACCGCGAAGGGTCGCACTTTTTCGCCGTAGGCTTTAACAGGCTTCTTCACCGGCCACTTCTGCGTCATCGTAACCTCTACACGCACATCGTCCTGATCCACGAGCACAGCAATAACGTCATTCAGGCCATAGTCCCCTTCGCCGGCAAGATGATCAATCCTGTATTGGCCTTCCAGCTTGAACGGTACCATGATACGGTGTCGGACCGCTTTTTCCTGAACCTCCCCCAACCAGTCCCCTGCACGCACACGTTTCGCGATGTTGGTAGCCGGCTTAAAATGCCAGCGACTTTCAGCATCCAGTGCATCGCTTTGCTGACCGCGTTTCAAAAACAGTGAATCAAATTTTTGCAAATCATTCTGGAGACCGTCATAGATTTTGGAAAGCATGCCCGGGCCTAATGTAACTTCCAGCATCTCACCGGTAAAGGCCACATCATCCCCTACTTTCATTCCTCGGGTACTTTCAAAACATTGCAGGAAAATATCACTCTGCTGCACCTTGATGACTTCGCTGAGAAGCCGCTCCCTACCCACACTTACATAACAAATTTCATTCTGGGCAACGGGAGTATCGCTGGCCACCATCACCAGATTGGCGATGATTCCTGTAACTTCTCCTTTCTTCTGTGTCTTCAGGTCATTCATGTCTCCAAATAGATTCGGGTATTTGATATTCCTTGCGGATACTTGCCACCAGGTCGGTTAAACGTTGGCTGCCTAATTCTTCGGTAGCCGTGAGTTTTCGATTAATAAGCTGGAGCCTGATCGCGAAAGCCAGCAGTTGCTCAATTCCAAAGGGATATGGCTGTACAAGCTCATCGAGGTAATGCCAGCGCATTTCATTAATGATAAGTTCACGCACGGCGATATCGGGATTATCATAGTGACGTAACGCTTCGCGAAACTGGAAATCCCATGACTTCAGGTCGAGTTCGCCAGACTTCGTGGCCCGCAGATACTCCGCTTCAAAATGACTTCCAAGGACCTCGTCCACGTGGTTCAAGTGAAACTTCCGGCTATTCAACCAAATCAAAAGATTCTTGAGATTGTGATCAAAGTAAAGCCATTTTCTAAGAAAAGAATTTGAAACGCTGCGTGACCAGTCGATAAAATACGTCGTCGCTACATTAAGCAATGCCTTTGAACTCATATGTCCCCACTCTTTACTGGTCTCCTGAGTGAAAGCACACAGAAAATCAGGAAGTGTATCCGGAAGCGATCGCATTTCCTGCATTTCATCCTTCCCGAAGTTCCCCTCGGTTCGCCACGGATGGTTCCTTTTCTTGATAAGTGTCACGAAGTTTTCTATGTCGAACCGATAATAAAGAATCCGCATCAGTTCGGTGTCCTCAGGATTTAATTGCTCAATGATTGCGTCCCGGAAACCGGGTACAGTGAATCCGGGGTCTTTATCAGCCAGGCTGAGGTCAGGCAGAGCCGTTATCAGATAATAGTATCCTTCAGCCATTCTCAGTCATCTTTGCCAAACAGTAATTTGTACACGCGCGGCCGGGCGAAATTGCTGAAGTAGTTCTCGAAATCTTCGTCTGAAAAACTGATCCTGAATCCATGTTCAACTGGTTCCACCAGAAATCCGTGTCGCATCGTGTCGGTGAATTCAACTGTAATCCCGGATCGAAGCAGTTCGGCCGTTTTTTCCTGAAGAAACGACCTGTATTCTTCGTACTCATTCTTAGGCAACAAAATACGCAGATGATCTTCCTGCCCGAAATTCGCCAGCCAGTAATCCATTAATTTGGTAATGAGCGTTTGCATAAAGGTCGTATCACCAACAGCGTTCTGCGCCGGCTCATGATTCAGTTGCCAAATCACGAGCTCAGTGATACGTTGCTTCAATGCACTCATTGCCTGCCTCGCAGAAATACGCATTTCTGCTTCGTATTTTGCCTTGAGTTCAGCTGCGCTTCGCTCGGTATTTTCTAGAATAATTCGGGCCTTAGCTTCGGCATCATCAACTATTTTACGCGCCTTCACCGCGGCCTCGTCAAGAATCTCCCTGGACCGAATCTCCGCTTTTCCAACCGCTTCCTGATAAATCTTATTGGTAAGTTGCTGGATACTTTCGTTCATACAAGTCGTTTTCGTTATAGTTCCCTAAATATAATTACTATGCAATGCCCGCAAGTCAAATTTTGGTCATCGGAATACATGATTTAAGTCAAGTTCCGAATTTGAACGGGATAAGTTGATACATACGTATTCTGAATCCGAAAATATGCTGATCTACAGGGAAATTATTCACGTGGAAAGGGAGATCCTCAGGTGTCATCAGATATGCGTATCGGTGCGAACACGTCGGTTGTGAAACCGGCTACAGAACTTGCTACTTACTCCCAGTAAATAAGGAATCCAGCCGTTGGAATATGGGCAAGAAGCAGCGGGGAGTTTTTCAAGGTTCTGAGTGGGATAGCTTCTTCAGTTTAGCCGATTTTTTTTTGTACCATTCTCACTCTTCCCAAACCATAGCAACTTTTCCCCGGGTCCGCATAGCTTCGATGTAAGTAATGGCTTGAGGAATTTCTTTGTAGGAATACGTCTTCTCAATGTGGACACTTATCGTTCCGCTCCCGATCAACGATGCCAGTGTATTCAAATCGTTCGTGTTGGCCCCGGCAGTAAACTGGGCCAAGGGGAACTTGCTTATTGTCTTTTTCAGCAATAGCGACATCGTATGGCCCAGTGTGGTGAAGCCCACTACCACGCCGCGTTCTCCCATCCGTTGAAAATCCTCATGATACAGATTGCCTTGATTATCGATCACCAGATTGTATTTTTCATTGTGCTTATGAATGCTTTCGTTATCATAAGCAACGACCTTGCTCGCGCCGAGGAACTTCACAAAGTCCGCATTTTTCGCGGAACAAACTCCGATTACGGTTGCACCATAGGCCTTCGCAATCTGAACAGTCAGATGACCGACTCCACCAGAAGCTCCGTTGATCAGTACGGATTCACCTTTAATGAGTTGACCATGATGGATGAGCGCCTGCAGCGCCGTTAGTCCGGCAACCGGCATACATGCCATTTCTGCGAACCCGGTTCCTTCAGGCATGCGGGCACAAACATTCGCCGGAGGACAAACATATTCTGCGAAAGCACCACCCTCAAGTGTTTCGCCAAACACGTGATCGCCAACGTTGAACCCTTCCACATTCTTTCCTACGGCTTCGACTGTTCCGGAAAAATCGGCACCCGGTATTTTATTCGCGGGCCTGAATAATCCAAACGCGAATCGGGCTAAAAATGGCTCTCCACGGAGCAAATGCCAATCTGCTGGATTCACTGAATTCGCAGCGACCCTGATCAGCAAGTGGCCGGTCTTCACCGATGGCTTTTCTACTTCTTCCAATCGGAGAACTTCGGGACCTCCATACCTGCTCTTTGTAAAAGCTTTCATCTATTTCTTATGGTCTCATGTTTGTCGGCAGAAGTATGTCGGCCACCAAGCCCACCGCATACTCATGCCACGACGTTTAGTTTTAAAAATCGGATTGATAATGGGTAATTGTAATTTCGTCCATTCGTTACCCGCGCGGTGTTGACAATGATCATTACCTGACTGTAAACTATTAATATTACCAAAAAAGGGTATACCGAAAACATTGCACAGGGCAGCAGATAAAGGGTCATGCTAAGTTGAAAATTAATAACGTCATAGGCGTGTGCATCGATGTTCGCTACTTTATCGCGTTTCCAAATCCAGATAATAATGGGCGGCACAACCAGAAGCAGCAAGCCGCTCAAGTGAAGTACCGGTAACCATTTGCTAACCATACTAATGTTGCTCCCTTGCCCGGGATCACTACTGGTCAGCATTTCGAAGTCAACCTCCAACGCGCTGGCTATGGATTGAAGGGTATATGCACGTGGATCCACCTCGCCACTCTCAATGCGCTGAATGGTCCGTACACTGATGTCAGTTCTGGCCGCAAGTTCCTCCTGGGTTATTCCCTTCTTTAACCGAAGCTGTTTTATCAGTTCTCCTGTTTTCATAATTTTTTTAGCAAAGAACAGATGTTAATGACAGCCAGGACAACTACAATTACCCGACAATAGCACGACATTCCGGTCAAACAGGTCTGGATCAGCAGTTCAGAAAGCATTCTGTGGCGAACGCAGGCTTTCCTGATCCAAACCCTCTGCGCTTCCCAAATCAGTTTCCGACGCTGCAAACTGGTTGCCATTCCAATATACTAATATTCCGTAACGGTCCGGGACTTTGTTTCAGATCCATTTGTCGCTCGAATACAGAATTCGGTTCATCAAAATAGCTTTTCCATCATTTGTTAATTCCGGCATAAGACGGCAGGGCCAGGCAACCCAACATGTTGAAATTCGTAGAGTCGTAGAGCGGATCCGCCCCTACACAGAACAGAGTTTGCAGGAATAGTCATGAACTTCGAAAACTTTTATTTTAACCTTGAGCAACGACGCATAGCAATAACTGTGTTCCGTCATGAGCAGTCAAGCAAAACAGTTGTCATAGGGCCTGCCATCGGTGTAAGAAGTAGCTTTTACCATACCATAGCTACTTATTTTCATGAACGGGGTTTTAATTGCGTTTTGTTTGATTATCATGGGATGTTTTACGAAGAGGCTGCCAATGACCATAGCAATATCGCATCCTTTGGAAAAACGGATCTTACCTTTGTGGTCGATTACTGCCTCAGCGTTCTGCAATCTGAGGAGCTGTATTTTCTAGGTCATAGTCTTTCCGGACAAGTCCTGCCGTTGGCAACTAACGCGAATGTATTCAAGGCTGCCTATCTGGTAGCTTCCCAATCCGTAGACGTGACCAACTGGTCTGGCAGGAGCCGCGTTGCAGTCAGTATCTTTTGGAATTTAATCATTCCACTCACTACCCGTGCATTTCAGTACCTGCCTCCATGGGCATACGGCGGAAAGCATCGTCTTGCTAAATCAGTGGCCCGCGACTGGGCCCGGCTGGCGAAGACAAGAGGCGGTCTCGCGACAGATACGCCGTACAACAAGTCCCAGTATCAGGCGTTTCAGGTTCCAACCAAATTCGTGAGTATTGCCGAAGACGATTTGCTGGCACCGAAAAGAGCTGTAACTCATCTTCACCACCAATACGGAAGTATGATCAAAGACTTGTACCACATTCAGGCGAACTCATCGGCGAAGCCATTAGACCACTTTAGCTTTTTCAGGAAACACAACAGCCATTTGTGGGATGATATCTTACTATGGTTTGAAATGAAGCATTCCTTTGTCAAGGAAGCGAAAGTCAGAATAGGTTGATCGAACGCTCCGAACGTGAAATTAAAAATATTGGGTTGTTAATCTCTAGCCATAAACCGGCAATCTACCCCTCAATCTTCAGTGCCTTCCAGATTGGCTTCGAAATAACGTCCTTTAGCTTTATCAAACGCAATCTGGCTTGTTCAGCTAATTGTGCATTCTCATTGGCCTTAAAGAAGTCATACTCATAATAATATCCCCAGAACTGCATGAACGGTTCCTTATCTGCCTGGAGTAACCATGCATCTTCCAGTGAAATATTTTTCGAAGAATTGTCTGTGGTCGTTTGCGCAATAATCTGCAGGAGCGCTTCCTCTGATTTCCCTTGAGGTCCACGGCTAATGAGCCTTTGGAATCTTGCCCGATCCGTAAAGAAAATTCCGGACTTGGCAGGAATAGTAGTCGCCAGAAACACACCGATCGACGTCGTGCCCGCGAAAAGCCAAAAACTCCACAACTGGTTTTTTGTATAAGTCACGAACCAAAAACAAGCTATTGCAAAGAACAGTGAGGCTATGGGGCCGGCTAGCACCATGTACGCGAATCGCATTCTGTTTTTCGGATCTTTTTTCGTGGGAAAGGTGGCCGCGACTCCCCCCATGTAACCCAGATTCCGGTTAAGGTAAAGCCTTACCCCATTCCCGGTTCGTTTGACGCCGAGCAGAAAAACCACGAACAATTCGAACCTGAATCCCAGGGCGAGTCCCGTAAGGAGGTGACCCAGTTCATGGACGGCTAGCGCAGAAAACAATCCTAAAACCAATGACAGGGCAAAGACCCAACCTTCGGGTTTGTGCCCGGCGGGGAAAATTCCTGATCTCTGTTCGGCTAACAGATCCGGTGAAACCAATAGAAAAAATGCGACGAAGAAAAACGCTATGCTGAAATCGAATGTATGCTTCATACTAAATGATCGTCAACTGCTCAGTTGTGGCTACGGAGATAATAAAATATAATAATTCCGGTCAAATAGCAAAATCGGAAGCCACTGTCCACGACTACTTGAGCACTTCCCTTCTTTCGCCCACCTGCTGACGCCACATGGCATAGTACAAGCCCTTTTGTTCCAATAACTTTTCATGCGCACCCGTTTCAACGATCTTACCTTTCTCCAGCACGAAGATGACATCCGCATGCATTATCGTCGACAATCGGTGCGCAATCAGGATCGTTATCCTGTCGCTGCTTCCGGAAAATTTTCTGATCGTATTGGTGATCTCCTCCTCTGTCAGGGAATCAAGTGCCGAAGTTGCTTCATCGAAAATCAACAGGCGCGGCTTTCGCAGAATGGCCCTGGCGATTGAAATGCGTTGCTTCTCGCCGCCCGACAATTTCATACCACCTTCGCCTACAACGGAATCTATTCCTCGGGGAGAGCTATTGACCAACTTCTCGCACGACGCTTTGTACAACGCGTCAGTAATTTCGGCATCAGTAGCATCGGATTTTACGAACAAGAGGTTTTCCTTGATCGTGCCGGCAAACAACTGGGTGTCCTGAGTTACAAATCCAATTTGCCGACGCAGCTCATTATATCTAATCAGTGAAGACGGCGTGCCGTTGAAATTGATGGTACCTTCAACCGGCTTGTATAGTCCAACCAACAGTTTCACTAATGTAGACTTGCCTGATCCGGACGGCCCCACAAAGGCTATCGTCTCGCCCGTTTTTACACTGAAAGAGATGCCGTCTATGGCGTTGACACCTGCCGTTTTATGACGAAAGAAAACATCGTTGAAGCTAATGTTACGGAGGTCGCCGATTTCCATCGGATTTTCCGGCCTCCGGTCAATGGGTTTGGCCATCAGCTGGTCAAAAGTACTTACTGAAGCCTCTACTTCGCGGTGACTCAAAATGATCGTACCAACATCCTGCAACGGACCGAATATGGAAGTAGAGATAAATTGCATAGCAATCAGTTCGCCTGTGGTCAACACTTTTCGGAAGATCAGCCATAAAAGGACAAACAGGATAGACTGTTTCAGGATACTTAACATTGTTCCCTGAACGAAGGTCAACGCGCGAACCTTCCTGGTTTTCTCCATTTCCAGATCAAAAATCTTTAATGTCTGGGCCTTCAATCGTTTTATTTCAGGAAACGTCAATCCCAGGCTTTTAACTAGTTCAATATTTCTCAGTGATTCGGTAATCACCCCCGACATTTTGTTCGTCTCGCGGTTAATCGACCGTTGGGTGGTCTTGATTTTTTTGCTCAGCAAACCGGTAAGAAATCCCAACACCAAAATTCCTACGACAAAGACCGGTATCAGCAGCCAGTTCTTTGTAACGGAATACCAAACCAGAAATCCGACGCCAACGATAGACGAAAGCAAAATATTGATAAACGAATTGACGAACTGTTGCGTGTCGCTGCGTACTTTTTGGAGCACCGATAGTATTTCTCCGCTGCGCTGCTCTTCAAACTCCTGGAAGGATAAACGAAGTGTTTGCTTCAAGCCTTCGTTGAATATCTGCATGCCGAACTTTTGAACCGCGAGACGTGTAACGTACTCCTGGTATGATTTTATTCCGCGGGCCAGCAGCGCGATGCCAATGGCCACGCCGAGCCAGAACAACACCCCTTTTATCAACTCCGACTCCGTATGGGCCTCGGGTTGTATGGCATAGTCGTCGATTATTTTGCCGAAAATCAACGGATCCACCAGATTTAATAACTGGGCGACAATGGCCAGAAATAACGACGCAACAATCAGCCACCTCTGCGGTCTCAGGTATTTCCACAAGATCTTCATACGATTTTATTTTTGATGGGCCGCATTTGCAACTACTTCTCCAGGTTCAAAAACAATGTACTAATAAAATCGAAGTAAACAGGCTCTGCCCACGAGCCGTAGAAGTACACCAGTCGGGTACCGTAAGATTTGATGTGTGAAAGCGGCGCTACAATTCAACGTCCTGGCCATACAGCCAGTCACTGTTGTTTCGGGGCACATACTCGCCGGCCAGCACTTTTTTGATTCGTGCCACCCGTTCCTGGTTAACGTTTTTGTTCCTGATGTAGTGAAGATTGTTTGGTGAACGGATCATGGCTACCAGACCCAGGTATTCGTCCCATGACAATTCGTTGAACGATTTGTTTACATACACGTTGGCAGCATTTTCAAAACCCTTAACTTCTTTGCCCACATGCTGACCCAGATAGACTTCATTGATGAACAGTTTCAGGATCGTGTCTTTCGGCGTCATTACATCAAAAGCAAATCTGGAAATCAGAGATTGTTTGATTTTTTGAATACCTGGTTTAAAGTCTTCGAAATAATACATTTTTACTAACCCCTGACTGATGGTCGTTACGCCGGCCCCGGGTGTAGATATGTCTATACCTTTATGATTGTAGAAATCCGGATCCTGAACCTTTAGCAGCGCGTGAAGGTGTTCGTCGGTAAAGTTATTGAGTTCAAGTTTCATCCTTTCGGAACGCAGTGCCCCTTGAACGATTAACGGCGTTCTTGATCGCGCGTCGAGGACCACGACTGTATAATATATCAGGATCGCGAGCAGCGTAATAGCGAATGCAATCAGAAGCCATTTTGTGGCGGCTCTTACCATGGATTAACTTGCGGTGTATGGAGCTCCATCAATTAGACAGCTCGGTGAATATTGTTCGTCCGTTGAACTCAATTTTGGAGATATGCCGTATCGTACTGCCCGGATCCAATGGAGTCCAGTATTTTGGATACTTAATCAAGATTTTTTCACCTATCAACATGTCATTGAGTTCATTCAGGTCAAGCCCCCTTTCGAGGCCGCGGTTGACGTAGAATATCTTATCGTTCCCCTCTAAGCGGATCGAAACATCCTTCGTGCCAGACTCATAGATTTGGGCAACATGCCCGTCTACGATTAAACAGTCACCCTCGTATGGAATAGGTACAGGCCTGAAAATGAGAAATACAATTCCAAAAAAAAGTATTAATGCAGTCGGGAAGATCCATTTTTTCGTAGCCATATTATCGCTGTTAAGTAACCTTTTTAAAAAAGACAATGCTAATATCTCACGAACAACAACTAATTTAAGTATACCCACTGTAAATCAAAACATCTTTGCATCACCGATTCTCGTGAAACGAATTCCGGAGCCAAGCTGCCGTAGCAGAACTGCAACCGGAAAATCAAAAAAACCTAGTCTTCATTACTCCACTTAAACAATTTTCTCTCTTATAGCTTTCACAACGGCTTCCGTCATGGATGCAACCTTCAACTTGTGATAGATGTTCTTAATATGCGACTTTATCGTTTCAAACGACACATCACACTTCTCTGCCACCATCTTATAACTTAAGCCCTCAACCAAACCTCGTAATACTTCCTTCTCCCGCGGACTGAGATCATAATCTGACCTACTGCTTAAATCTGTGGCCACATGACTTTTAAAGAGCCTCAATACCTTTTGTGCGATTGCCGGTGACATCGGAGCACCACCCTGCAGAATCTCTTCAATTGAAGATATGATTTTTTGTGAAGGGGTGTTCTTTAAAATGTAGCCGGAGGCACCCGCACACAAAGCACCAAAAACCTTATCATCCTCATCAAAAATCGTTTGAATCACGACCTTAATTTCAGGAAACGATTTTGTTATTAGCCGCGTGGACTCAATTCCATCGACCGGGGGAATATTGATGTCCATCAAAACAATATCGGGTTTGGAGTCAGAAATAGTTTGAAGAAGTTCCGCAGTATTGCTGAAAGCACCCACCAGATCAAAACGATCATGTGTCATGAGTAAAATTTCCAGGGCTTCGCGTATACGCGCATTATCGTCATAAATTGAAATACGTGTGGCCATTACTCATTGGGTTAAACTTTATCGTGATAGATGTTCCTTCTTTCGCAGAGCTGATACTGAACTCAGCTTTGATTTCCTTTGCCCTTAACGACATATTACTCAATCCATTTCCATGGACTTGGCCGGTCGTTGAAAACCCGCTGCCATTGTCGCGAATTGTTATTTTCAGAGATCTACTGTTGCCGGTAACACTCACATCAATCAGCTTACACGAAGCGTATTTTACCGCGTTGTGGATAGCTTCCTTACAAATCAGATAGACATTCTTGCGAACATCCAGACTAAGGGGTATTGTGGTTGACCCTACGCTGGTCACCACTCTCAATTGTATTCCCTTCGCCTCACACAAATCCTGAAATTGAAGTTGAAGACGTTGTATCATTTTCTCCAGCTGATCATTATAGGGTTTGAATGTCCAGATGATGTCACTCATGTTATCGGCCATTTCCGCCGCATGCACGCCCACCTTTCCCATTAACTCGCTCGAATATTCCAGTTGATGCTCCTTTATTTTTTGATTGGCAACCTCACTGAGAATGCGAATACTGCTTAGGGTGGCACCTACATCGTCGTGCAGATCTTTTGAAATATCGTTCCTGATCCGTTGAATGATCATCAGCTGTCGCATTCTGTAAAGATGGAGCAGGTAAATAGCGACTCCGATTGAAAACATCAACAATATCTTAAACCAGATGGTCGCCCAAAATGGTGGTATCACTGAAATTCCTAATTTGGTCGTGTGGGTACTCCACACACCCTCACTATCGGCTACTTTCACTTCGAAGATATATTTCCCACCTTCTACATCAGTATAATTGGCAGACCGATTGCTATTCGTATATCGCCAATCCTTATCAACGCCATTCAGTCGATAGCCAAACGTCAGATTTTTAACGTCTGAATAATGCGGGGTAGTAAAATCAATAGTGAAAAAATTTTCTTTATAGGGCAGCACAATCTCTGTCTGATGTAACAAATGGGAATTATCCTGATCGAATATCTTAAATCCTGAAATTGTGGCCTGCAGTTCCGTCGACGAGGGTGAGAAAGTAGATACGCTGCTCAGATAACCGTTGTTAGTTCCGAGTATTACGTTATCTAAGCTGTGAGAAGCCAATGCAGTAATCGGAAAAGCTGAAGGATAAACGGGAGTTCGCTCGTAGAGGTGATTAATCCTGCCGGTAAGTGGATAGAAGACAGCGAGCCCGCTATCAGTAAAAAGAAGCAGGTTTCCTTCCTTATTTTCAGTAATGGTTCGCAAGCCCTGATAGGCTGGTTTTTTGTCGTCCTTGTAGTAACGAAATGACGTAGACGTGTCAGATTGTAAGACCTCAATAATTCCCCCAAGTGTCGTTCCCATCCACAGTCTTTTGTTACGATCGGTGTAGAAGCACAGCACAGTATTATCAGGCAACGACCTGGCCTGCTGGGGATCGTTAATAAATACATCAGGATCCATTTTCTCTGTGTCTTTGATGCGAGCCACGCCGTGTCCCTGAGTTGCGATCCATAATTCGCCTGACGGGCCGAGGGCCAACTGAATAACCTTGTTATCCGGTAATCCATTTTCAGCAGTAAATCTTGTGACAGTTTCGGCATTTAAGTCGTACTTGTAAAGCCCCCCACCCCATGAACCGATCCATAAAACGGACTTGCCGTTAGCGTTATCTCGAATGATGGAGTTGACATCGGCTTGATCGATGCCAAAGGAACCGCCCCGAAAAGGAAGAGGTCGCAATAATTTGTTTTGCTCATTTACATACCAGACACCTTTGTTGGTACTGGATACATATAATCTACTATCAATTAACGTAATACCACCAACATCGAGGTCGGCTTTACTATAGGATATGAAGAACTCCGTTTTGTTATCCCGGGTATTGAACTTGCCTAAACCTTTGGCGCAATGAAACCAGATGAAATGATCTTGTTCGAGAAGCTGCAAAACATTGCCATAATTCTGTTTATCAGAGAATTCTTTGAATTGATTGAATCGATTATGATACGGATTATACTTTAACAGGCCCTTTCCCGCTGTGCCAATCCATCCAATATTACTTTTGTCAAAAAATATAACCTCGACTCTGGATGCGGTGGTATCTCCTGGTGTGAGTTCTCGCCAGCTGAGGTGTCGTGAGCTATTTGTTTCCGGGTTATAGAGATAGATTCCTTTACGGTTGTGGCCAGCCCATAGGTTTCGATCAGAATCAAAGTTTAAGGTAAAAATGGTATTATCATAGAAT
The DNA here is from genome assembly GCA_023417785.1 of Bacteroidota bacterium. GTDB lineage: Bacteria > Bacteroidota > Bacteroidia > Cytophagales > Cyclobacteriaceae > Ohtaekwangia. The sequence goes on along the minus strand of JAEZEH010000133.1, from coordinate 18,158 downwards.
TTTATGTTCCTGCCAAGTTGGAACAAGTCTGGTTCGAATATATTGGTCTTCAAATCAAGAACAGATAACCCCAGGTTGTAATAGGATACATATAACTTGTCGTCTTCGCGGGCAAATGCTCCTACACTATTTTCTGTGGCTTTTGAGAGCAGCGTGTAATCGTACTGTTGCATTTGAAATGTTATGGGATCAAACCGGATAAAGCCGTCATGGCGCGACCCCAGCCAAATGCATTCATTCTTTTCATCACCCATAAATCTGAAATAGCTTTTCCTGCTCAGCGTATTCGCGCCCAGCCTGAAAGTTTCAAATTTTCCCGTATTCGGATTAAGCCGTTGCAGATCCGTGTCTAAGCCGGCTACCCATATGTAACCGTTGCGATCTTCATAAACATCGAAAAGCTCATTATTATGAAGACTCATCGTATCTTTCAAATTGCTTCGGTAATTTGTAAATGCTTCCTGTTCCGGCAGCGACGGATCGTAGCAGCTAAGGCCCATTTGTGAAGATGCAATCCAGATTTTCCCATCCTTACCTTCATACAACCGCTTTATCACATTGCTACTGATAGATCGCGGGTTATCTGTATCATGAACAAATACTTTCATTCTCGACCCGTCAAAACGCGCAAGGCCCTTGTCTGTGCCAATCCAGATGAATCCATGCGCGTCCTGGATCAGATCATAGATAGTATTACTTGGTAGTCCGTCTTCAATCGAGATCCGCTCGAAGTTATAGATCGTTGTCTGTGCATTAGCAACCCCAAACAGAAGGAGCAATAATCCGATAACTGATATTCCAGCGAAGTTCACGTTCCAATATACAAACTAGCAGCATGAGAAGTTAGAAAAAACGTAGCCTGTCAGACTGGACGTTATTTACAGTTATGGAGGCGAAATAATCGTATCTGCCGAGTGGGGCCCAGGTTTCCACTCTTACTACGATCTTTGTCGGTGTCCATGATCGAATGGTTACGGGTAGATCAAATTCTATTCTCGATAAAAAGGAAATGTTCGCGCTGTTCCCGGTTGCTGTAGGTCCGAAATACTTACCGTTGATTGTGATATCGTAGGTATCCGTATCATTTCCAATGGCGACCAATACGTAAGAAACACTGCTGACTTCCGGCTGGATTGTATACCGAAACGGCAGACTGGAAATTCCATTGGAGCTCAGTACAATATCAAACGGGTTATTGATATTTGCAGGTGGGTAGCCAGGAAGCACCTTACCGTTGTTTCCGCTCACCTCATACAATCCAACCAGGTCAACTGGACTGGCGTCATAAGTAACGCCCAAAGATGACATGACAGGATCGATAAAAGACGCGGTTAACTCCAACCCTTTGCCGCCGTCCCTAACGCTTCGGATTAGCGGGATAGGGAGATACGTGAACACACCAGCATTTAGTTGACCAAATCCATACTCCAGAACAACATTGCCGGTGGTGGCGGCGGGTGCACGTACATCAATACGTTCCTCTGTCTGTCTGGCAATAGTGGCCACAACGCCATTAAAAAAAACTTGTTTTACAAGGTCCAGTCGGACGCCTCTAATTGTAACTACTGTGCCTGCAAAACCGCTGCCAGGCCGTAGGCTTTCAACTTCAGGCGGCGCTATGACTGTGAATATGGGTCCGGTAGCCTCCAGATCATTGACCTTCAACTTTACATTCCCGGTCAGGCTTCCCTCGGGTATTTCTATTAGTAACGCGCTGAGGGCAGCAGGTTCAAGAACATCTGCTTTTACACCGTTCAACGTGACAAAATTTGAATCAGGAATAGATGAAAAACCTTTTCCGTATATCCGGACTTGAGTGCCTACCAATCCGGCGGTGGGCGAAATGCTGTCTACGGCAATAGACGCGCCGTTTTTCGCGAGGATATTTTCCTGTGCGCACGATAAAAACAAGACCGACGCCGTGATTATCGACAGCAACATCAAAAACGCATTGGCAGGGAATTCAAAATGGTTTTGATTGTCCGATATACCAGGTAAAGAACTTATTTTCATAATGGGTTTTTCAAAATTGGAAGTTTTTCTCTTCGCTTTTAGCTAATGGTGCGCTATTCTTCTCTGCACTGATCAGATAGATATAAAGCGTATTCTTCTGAACAGTTTTATCGATAAAGTTGACATTGGATTTAGAAACACTGGCAATCTTCTGAAATTTTGGATCCCCGGATTTCTTGCGATAAATGACAATTGCGTCAGCGCCCGCAGCCATTTCTGATTCCCAGCCCAGCTCTACGCCTGTTGCTACCTTCCGCAACGTGCAAGTGCTGATGACACGGGTATTTACCGGTAGAAAAATCTTCGCAAAAGGGGAATAGCTTCCTTCAAGACCGAATACGTCTACTGACGCCACCGCATATTCGTAATTGATACCGGCAACTGCGGCTACATCTTCAAAGTGAGGCTGCACGACCAAAGCGGAATTCAACAGCGTAAATTTCAGTTTCGTCGCCTGCGCGGCCGCGGACAGTTTTAGGTCGTAGTCGCCTTTTGCCTGTGCCTCTCGTCGATATACATTGTATCCCGCCACCGCATGGTCGATGGCGTTGACAGCTGGCCATTTCAAAATGATCTTTCGATTGTCAGCATAAGCATGAAGCCCACCTGGCGAGGACGGCAACTCGGCAATAGGTTGCCGCATCGTTACCAGATTGGAGAACTCACTTTCCAAACTATTTTTGTTAACAGCTTTAACCGCATAAACGTATTGAGTCCGTCCACTGATTCGGGACGTATCGACGAAGCTTGTAGTGGTGAGCGACGATGATATGACCTCAAACCTTCCGTTATGCGACGTGCTTCTGTAAACAAAATACCCATACAAATCAAGGTCGTCGATCGCCTCCCAATGTAAAATCACTTTTCCCTTTTCAAGATTTCCCGTTAGGTTATACGGCGGATCCGGATTTTTTAAAACATTCTTTACGGAAGCGTTTACATAGCCTGAATAGCCCGTTTGGCGCTCCATCCCTTTCAGCGGGATAACACGCAGCCGATAGAAATAGGCGATGGCCGGAAGCACACGCAAGTCATGATAACTGCTTTCAGAAACGGCGACGGTATCGAGCACAATGTAATTCCCTCTCGCATCACGAGACCGTTGTATTTCAATACCAACCAATTGGGGAAGATCGCCAAGTGGTTTCCAGCCTAATTGAATCGCGTTTAACGTATCGCGTGCCCGTACCTGTTCTATAGATGGTAGCGAAGCAAAATCTACCGAAAGCACACTTATTGTATCCGATGGCTGTGCTGCATTACCCCACTCATCAGTGGGGCGAATAAAGTATCGGTACAAACTACCCGGATCAACCTCATCAGCCAGATAGAACAACGTGGAGTCTCCTTTCGTGGCGGCCAAAAGCGGTGATGATAGTTTTCTGTAAATACCAATTCCTCCATCCTGCCGATACACATCAGCCATGATGATGCCGGGCGATGGTGATCCCGAGAGTACAAACCAGTGCATGAACACGGCGGAATCGGTAGCCATCAACCTCCCCTTCCTTGGCTTTTCAAACTGAAACCCATCAACCGTTCCCGTCACCGTTCCGAGAAAGGTTCCGGTGACGTTCCCACCTGGGTCGAGTATTTCAATCCTATACGTCCATTGCTTTCCTGCAGGCAGGTTTGCCGCCTCACTATCCAAAAATGCGTTGCCCATTGCCTGGCGAAACCTCATGTCGAAGGCGAGTGTTCCGTAATCATCCATAACGGGGTGGGAAAGAATAAATTTCCAACCGTCTTCATCTGTTCTGAAATTCTTCATCAACAAAAACTGGGACCAGCTTTTCTCACCACAAATTCTTTTAAACTCGGCTACTGAATTTGGTCTCGCGAGTTTCACAAGTTCCTTAGACGTTTTGCCCTTTTGCCTGCTAATGCGGACCCCGGCCATATTTTCATAAGGCTGCTGCGGGGACAGGGCTTGATTGGCAAAGTACAAATAAGCGCCCTGCTCAGGAGAATACCGTATTGGAAATGACGTATCGTTTTGTGCGGCTGATTGTGTCATCCTGCAAAGAAGGATAACAATTAAAAGACACGTATTAAGTATGAATTTCATGTTACGGAATTAGAGGTCAAGCGATAGACGAAATCCGGTCTCTGAATTGTAGCCGGCATGTACCCCAGGATGCAGACAGATTTTTCCTCCCACAGGTATGGGACACACTTCACAACCCACAAGGCATGCGTTGAAGCAAGCACCCCAGCATACTTTCGTAGCGCAGCCATTCTCACAAGCGCCAAACCACGCTTCCAGTTTGGCCTGGAGCGAGCCTTCCAGATTTATATATGATGTGCTGTAATCATAAAACCCCTTCACTTCGCCAGTCATTCCGACAACAAGTCCGGCTATGCTTCGATCCATGATACGAATCTCGCCTCCGGCTTCCCACCCTGCGGCGACACGAAACCCATATCTTCCCCTGCCAAATCCCATATCAATATTTACAGCAGAGAAGTTTTTGTAATATATCCGGCCTGTAGCCACCCCTGCAAAACCGCGGTGTCCTGAATCAAAGTTTATCCCGGCGAAAGTCGCCACGTGGATACCCTTCAACGTACCATTATCCAGGTATGCGGGATCAATGTAATTGGTGAAATTGCTTAACTCCGGGTGCGCGTGAATTTTAAGCCCCCACCCTGCCGTAATATTTGCATTGCCTTTTACCAGCCCCCCCAACATCGTGGCTGACGTGTGAACACCAACCATCCAGTATGTGTCGTTGGCGGCGGTGGATATGATAAAAGCACCGCTCGAATTGCTTGTAAATAATTTGGGTAGGAAATCGACCTTTTGTTCAAAGGTAAGACTGAAATAAGATTTCGGAAAATCCAGTAAACCTCTTGCCTTTGCGATTCTTTGATTGAGAACAGCCAGGCCGGCATCAATCTCAAACACGGGTCCGTTCCGAACAGTAATCGCAAGCGGTTTCAGGGCTATAAGAGCATTTGCCCCGCCAACGCTTGCTGAAGCCGACATTCGCGCCATCCAACTCTTGGCCTGCGTATTCAGTTCAAACTCGCCTTCAACTTCCGTGAGTGTAACAGCGCCAAGAGGAATCATTAGCCCCGCCTTAAGTTTAGCTCCAACTTCAATTCCGGCAGATAACTTATAATACTTAAAGCCCATACCTAACTGCAGGGGTGTTGCATTAATACCTATGCTACCTTCACCTTCGAATCCTTTACGTTGTGGCGTATCAATAAACCTGACACGGGCATTCAATTTCGCAACGCCGACCAGATCAAAGCCCAGGCCTAATTCTTCTACTGATACCGAGCCATTGGATTCGTAATGAATACCACCTGCCGTTGCTTTAAAGAACGGTATTGCATTCAGATTAAAGTCACCCTTCACATCAATTCCGACTCCGCCTGTTGTGCGAAAACCAATGTTGTGAATAGTGAGATTAGCAAGCCCGAACAAAGAAGCGTTAAAATTAGCGGGAACACTCGCTGCAAACTTGCCATCCGTTTGAATCTGGAAGAAATTAACTTCCAACGTCTTATCGATCAGTTTCGGAAGATTGAATCTTCCCGAGCCACCTACGTAATAAACAGCCGTGTTCCCCAGACGACCAAACGACAACGGTCGCTGACCACGTTTCATTTTAACAATGTTAAAAATATCTATTCCCTGATCGGGCAAGGAAAACTCCCCGCCATACATAGCAGTTTTACTCAATGACAGATTGGAAAAACCAATTTCAGATTGAGCGGAAGATGGAATCGTTATCCTGATATTTCCCGATAGCTTCATGCCATTTTCATTCATACGGATCGATTGAAGGGCCATCCCCCATCCCCCCAGACTTAACGACTGATCAACAGGCACGTCGACTTCCGCTCTGGAGATGCCACCATTCTTGTCAATAAGCAGTTCTTTTATTTTGAGTTTTCCATCTTTCATCAGCGGAACACCGGCGAGACTTAGTTCCCCTTTCATTGAAATCCCGTCTTTCGTCACTCTGCTGGAAGGAAGATCAAGTGTTACCGAAAAACCGTATACTTCTGCCGTTGCGTTTGCAGAAGCTTTTAGCATCAGAGCCTCAACTGACGGAATTGACTCGCCACTTTGCAGAATTACCATCTCTGCTGATCCTCCGGTAGTAGAAAGCGTATGCCTGACGTTTGACGGAAATACATAGCCCAACGGTATAGGAGTAAATTTTCCATAATTGATCTCTGCAATACCATTTAAAGTACCTGTCCGATTGTTGTCCGGGTGTTGCTTTATCACCAACGCCAGGTCGTTATTTCTAATAGTCACCGGCAAATAGTCATAGGCTTTTGCTTCAATAGTTGTTATGGAAAGTTTTACCGTTCCACCCTTTGGCACCGGGATGCTATTGATCAAATCCACAACTAAATTGTTAAACGGTATACGCAAATCCGATTTGATGTTGAAGACCGGGTTTGACGGCATGTTTACAAAGGCGCCGGATAGCGTTCGTGTATTCCCTGATCCGCTCATGCTTTCGATTTCAACTTCAAAACCCAGAATCTTACTGATATCAAAACCAGCCTGGCCCAACTCAAGGTCCAGTGTTGCGTGGGTCCCTGAGAATACCTGTTGTTTTTGGCCTCCGATAAAACCAGGTTTAGTAGCCTTTATCGTGTAATCGCCCTGTGGAACAATCAATTCATATTTTCCTTCGCTATCGCTTTCCGTGTTTATGTATTCAAAACCATCAACCCTGACGCGGGCGGAGGATGCAGTTTGGTTACGTGCGCGTACCACACCACTTATACGAACGCCCGTCTTGAGTACAACTCTTAGAAGGGTAGTATCTGTATCAGATGTTGGAATCTGCTTTTGTACCGGTATCCATGCTGATCCCTGTGGACCATCTACCTGAACTATTATTTCACCACCAGGAACTTCTGTATAAAAAAGCCCTTGTGCATTGGTTTCACCGGTTTTTGGTGTATCAATAATGCGCACTCGAGCATTTGAGATTACACTACTATCATTTACAGATAATACTTTGACCAGCAGCCTTCCGATTCTCCTTCTCAGCGTTATTGTACCCAGATCAACAGGTGGGATTGGTTGTTGGTCCGGCTTGACTAATGAGTTGTACAACGCACCCAGTTCAAAACTATTCTGCATTATAGGCGATACATTGTGGGAGATCATCACAGGACCGCTGCTTCCCTTCACATTGCCCGCGGGCTTTGCTCCGGAAGCCGCCGTATTGCCAGCTGGAATGGGATTGAGCGTTATGTTAGGTTGTGGGTGCAAACCGAGTCCCTTTGCGGTGAATGGAGGCGACTCTGGAGAATCAACTTTCAGGGAGGATAATTTGGCAACACTTGTTCCCCATTGCTGCGGGCTTGCGAGAACTGAAGCTCCAATGCCGTTCTTTTTTGGATCACCTTTGGGAGGCGCCTTCAACGATACCGGTACCCGCCTGACTTCAAAGCCCAGCTTGGTGACGATCAGTGTATCATTTCCAGATGTGTTTGTAGCGACAAACCTGCCTTCCGCGTCTCCTTCAAATGTCGACCCGCCGGACGCCCAGCGCATTACCGGATAAGGTATGGGTTGTGATTCTTCATTCTTAATGACCCCGCCCAGTGTAAATACTGTCATACTCAGCATTATATCTTTTTCAATGTCGACACCCTTCTGGTCGATCATTACAGAATCATAAAAAACCTCACTGGATCCAGGAAGCCGAATAGATATTTTAGTGATTTTCGCGCTGACAGGAAGGTTGGAAAAGATATAATGGCCTGCTGAATCCGCCGTAGCTGAACGGGTTTCTCCTAAAATTTTGGCGGCGCTGACACTGGTTGGCATACTGCCGACAAAACTAGCCGAGGTTGAAGCAGAAGTATGCATCGCGGCGAAGATATTACTATTACCAACTTCTCTTGCAGGGGGATTCGGCGTTGCAGATACACTCGTGGCCGTATTCACCGCAGCTTGCCCCTGAATCTGATTGGTGGTATTAACGGTGATATTTGAAGTTGCCCCATTCAGAAATTGATTGCCTATTCGTTCCAGCGATTGAGAAGAGGGCGGGCCATAGTCCGCGTCTCTGTTGATGTGGAGCGTAACAATAGCGCCACTGGCTGGAAGGATGGGTTCTAATTTTTTTGAAACCGTACCTTTTAGGGTCGGCATCCTTAAACTGGTTTTATATTCCTTGCAGATAGTGAGCACTTCTTCCTTTGCACTTCCCTCTGCCATTGCTTTTAAAGTGGTCGTGAGCGGATTTATTCGGCTGTTCACAACCCGGATATGATATTGATCCATCCAGTCATCGCTATAGAAAAGTCGTCCTATGGTCTGGCCAGAACGAACCTCACCAACTTTAACGCAGGGAATGCTATTCACCAAAAATTCTTCCGAAGGTGAACCATTTCCTTCGTTTCTATGATTTCGATTTTGGTTGTGGTACAATAATGCCCGATAGATTTCAACAACGGCATCATTTACCGGTTTTCCCTCATCATCAATAACAGTAGGCCTGAATCTAAAGCTTCTGGCGCCGGCAGTCAGGGTTCCGAGATCTTTTCGGCCTGTGGAGTCTGCAGGAGGTAAAGACGTAAAAGTTCTTTCAAGTAGAAAATCAGGATGGTCGATTGTGACCTTTAGCTTATCGCCCAACGCAGGGTTGTAGAATGCCGTACTGACAAACGATGCTGAGAAATTGCCCTCATCATCTGTAATGGCAGTTGTCAAAAGGCTTTGTGATCCGTTTCTATTGACAACATAGATTTTAACGGGTATTTTCTGCAAAGGATAATTATCATTTCCCAATAGACCAGGGATAATAACCCGATCCGAGGCTGCAGCAGCAGCACTTAGCGTCGGGGAAGTAACACCGGTTAATCGGCCTGCACCAGATACGACAACGCCGGGAGACTGAGATGCGCTTGCTACACTACGAGGGGATTGAACTACGCTTACATCAGGTTTAGACGCAGCTGAGACCACTGCCGTATTGATCATTGCCGAGGTTACCTGAATTCCGTTTAGCGCTGAGGTGACAACGGCGTTCATGGCTGGTCCGGCTGACGGATCAATCATCGCTTCGGCGACCACGCTATTTTCAATCCCGGTTATACTCACAGCATCGGCCACCACAAAAGCACTTAGTCCCTGTTTTTTCTCGGTAGCCCTGAAAGACCATTTTATTCTGCCGGTCAATACAACCCGGGGTATATTGTCACGCCGGCCTCTATCCCCTATTCGATTATCCCTGAAAATTCTCTCCTGAGATGGCTGACCATAGGTGAATGCAATCACTTCACTCCTTCCACCATTTCTGAAAACGAGATTACCGAAAGGGTCGGTTGCAGTCACCATCATCGCATATCTCCTTCCCGGAACCATCGGAGGTTCAGCTGGCCCATAAAGCATTGTGGGGGCGCCAATCAAAGTAGTCTCATAAAATAACTGCCGTGATGATCGCATTACATCAAATGGATTTCTTTTCGGATCAATCATTTCCACGATACGAACTATGTACTGTGTCGTGGGAGAAGCACCCGGAGGCATTGACCAACTAAAGATCAAATTTTGCGGAACGCCTGCTTTGATTTCTTCGTCATTGAATGGCTTTATTATCACCGGGGGCTCCAGATTGCTTACGGTGAACAGATTGCTGCATCCTAACGGTTCTTCATCAGACAGGGGTGCGCGGGAAGTATAATCGACGGCCCTGACACAAACCTGATATAAACCTTCCGGCAGACCATTCATTCGTATTGCCTGTTCGCGACTAAGACCTGCGAAGACAAGGCTATTCGGATCAAAAAGTTCAGAGACATCTTCTGCACTCACACGGGTTACTGACAACGGGGCAACGTCAATGGCGCGTGCACTTCTGAAATTGGCAGACGTACGCACCGATACGTTGTTATCTCCCGATACTGAACCAAGCAATTGAACCCTGTATGCCGCATTAGATGTATTGTTAATAAGAATAACAATCTGATTGGGATACGATTGAAAATCAGTGATCTTGGATGGATAGGGTTTAGATACCTGCAATTGAATCCGCAATTGAGCCACGGCAACATCCAATGACAGCCAAACTATCAAAATACCTGCTATTCCTAATCTTATTTGATTCATGGCGGCTATTAAAAGTTGAAGCTGTATCCCAACTCTGTTCTGAGTTCTGTAAATCTTCTCTGAAACTCTGATATCGTATGCGGATAGTTGCCGATGAAGACAAAGATCCATTGAAAACTATGATTGCCCTGAGGTGAATACCGGAGCTGGATCGATTCATTTAATATGTGTCCGGGGGAACCATTCCGGTTGCTCATCAGGTAGCTGCTGGATCCGGTGAGCATGATTCTGTTTGAAAATGTTTTACTGCCTCCAATTGTTACACCTGTATTCCGATCTTTGATACGATCATTACCTAACTTTGCAGAGCTGAAAGTTCCAAATAACGATGCGCGTCCTGGCAAGAAGCCAACCTGATAAGTAGCAAAATAAGTTTGGGTAACAATATCATTGCCCGTCTGAGGTAATTCACGATTATCATTTAATTCCTTAAACTGATTGAAGTTTGCAGACAGTACGACAGAGTGACTTCGGGTTGTAGTCGCTTTCATAAAGCGCGGGGATATCGATAAATTTTGCGTCGATTGTGCTACCCTTAGTGAGTCTGCAAAGCGAATGGCGCTGGCGCGTTGTGTATTGCTGAAGTTGGTATAGGACAAATCAAGTCCCCAGTTTTCATTAAGTTCAGCTGCCATATTAGCTGCGCCGATTACGCGTTTTGAAGTCGCGCGTTTCAGGTTTTGCAGATTATCGCGTTGAAAGCCAAGACTTCCGTCAAACCTGATCTTCCCTTTACCTGCAATAAATGACGGGTTGATCGTCCAGTTCTCGAGGTCGTTGTTGAGAAAATAAGCACCCATGGATTTATACCCTGCCTCAACAAATCTGTATTGCAACTTCATACTCACAAATTTGAGCTTATACATGACACTGGCCTGAAACGCTCCGTACAATTCAGTGCTGTAATTGATGTCTGTAAGCTTTTCAAACGGTCTTATCTTATCCCGTATAACGGAGTCTTCAACAGATCCAAGTCGCGTATCGGCAGTGTAAAGACTGAAGGCACCATCACTTTGAAAAACCAGTCTTCCGTCAAGAAACGCCAAACGCGTCTGATAGCCATTTACCCAGTTACCGGCAGGTGTAATTTTTAACGAATCAAGAAGACCTTGCGGAGTCGCCACCGCACTGGACGCATTGTCCCTGGCCCGCAGCGTGATGATATCAAAGTAATTCTCATCATCTCCGTAACCCACTTTCGCGGAATATCCCGATCTCTTATAAGAAAAATTCTCGATGTAAACACCTTGCAGGGTGTCCAGCACCGTGGCTTTGTTAAAACGGCCATACATTGCGCCAATGCGCCATTTGCCGGGCCGTAAGTCGACGCCCGCACCCAGAAACGTGTGACCCGCCAGGGTAAAGGGAGAGTAGTTCAGATTGCGGTATCCGGCATGTACCGTTATCCATTTATAGTGCGGACTTAAGCCAAATTGATTGAACGGTTGCGTATATGAGTTTTGCTGGCGACTAAAACTGAAGTACAATGGCACTTGAACACCATAGAGCGAAAGTACCGGCGAGCCCGTAACCAGATAGTTGAATGGCAAATAACGTGAAGGAATACCATTGGCTTTATAAAAAACAAGTCTGGTATCTATACCACCTTGAACAGTTACTGGCTTTTGATCGCGAAGACTGGCCAGATCCTGGCCGTATAGGTGTCCGTTGAAAAACCCTGCGACGATTAAAATACGCGTAACATACAGGCAGGTTGTGCGCATAATACTGCTATCAGTTAAGAAGAGGTAGTGCGCGAAGGTAGGGTTACGAACAATACTGCTCAATCCCTAATTCGGGGGATCGGCCTCTGGCAGTGGACCAACGGTGACGTTCAATCCCGGAGAAGAATCCGCTTCGAACCTGAACGCCATATAATTCCGGAATGATACTTTGCGCCGACTCAAACACGTTTGACTTGTCGTCCCTGAGAGGTTTAATCTGATTTGATAGCTAACGCGTAATTGTGTCGATAACCTTGGGAAGGCAGATTGTCGATTGCCGCTACTTTCCTTCCGGATATCCTTCGACACGTTTGATGCCGCATTCTGCGCAACGTTGATTAGGTTACCGCCTGTGGACTCATATTTTTTGCCGCCTTTAAAATGTCAACTGGGTCCTCTTTAATCATCGCATAGATTTCCGATGACGGTTTTCCTTTTAAAGTCCATTAAGGGAATTCCAGTATTGCATCGAAATGACGAACAAACGCGTCATCGAGGTTATTCTTCATGTTCATGGCGAGTATCACCAGACCGTTGTAGTCCTCAATCCGCTGCAACAAGTACGAAACTTCCAGATTTGCGTACTTATCATGCGCATCTCTCACATTGGTTCTTTTTCCAAAAAGCCCATCCGCCTCGTCAAAAAACAATATCCACCCTTTTTCCTCAGCTCTTGTAAATAGCAGCTCCAGGTTCTTCTCGGTCTCGCCAATGTATTTTGACACTACCGCAGACAGGTCAATCTTATAGACATCGCGGCTAAGTTCTTTGCCCAGCAGTCCGGCTGTAAGGGTTTTGCCAGTTCCAGAAGATCCGTGGAACAAAACACGATAGCGTTTATCAGGTTTGCCGGACCTGAGCCGGTTTACGATTTGGTTAATCTGCGAACGGAGCTCGCTCCTAATCACCAGCGATTCACAACTCCGTTGTTCCTCAATTCTTTTGGCGGGAAAGTTCATACGATAGTGAGACGGAGGTTATTGATGCAACTGAAGGACTATTCCGGGAACGCGACTTCTCTAAAAATTAAAGTACAAAATCTGACTTCTTAGAAAAGCGGGCGGTTTAGGAATTAACACTCAATACCCGATAACTAACGGAATCTCTTTTTAGCAACAATATTGTTTACAAAACCCATCTTCGGCGAAAAGAAACTACTCCCATATTCCGTTTGCTTCGGTCAGCACAATGGGCTTTCCATCAGTTACAACAATAGTATGTTCATGCTGAGCCGCAAAGCCGCCTTTGTTTCCAACTAATGTCCATCCATCATTAAGGGTCTCGGCATACGATGAAGTAGTGGATATAAATGTTTCGACGGCAATGACCGAATTCTTCCTGAATCTGGTTTTGTTCGACGGATCCCGGAAATTCGCTACTTCGGCGGGTTCTTCGTGAAGACTCCTTCCGATGCCATGTCCCGTCAGGTTTTTGATGACCCTGTAACCACGTCTTTTGGCTTCGGTTTCTATAAGGTGGCCAATATCCGAAATCCGAACGCCACCTTTGATGTTGTAAATTGCCTTATGCAAGATCTGTTTTGACGCGTCTATCAGATCCTGATGGTGATTGACATCTGTTCCGAGCACAAATGAGCCGCCGTTATCGGACCAGAACCCATCAAGTTCGGCAGAGACGTCGATATTGATCAAATCTCCTTCGCGCAGTATTTTTTTTCCGGAAGGAATACCGTGGCAAAACTCATTGTTAACGCTGATACATGTCCATCCCGGAAACCGGTACGTGACTTGCGGCGCAGACTTCGCGCCGTAATCTGATAGTATGGTAGCACCATAGTCATCCAGCTGCTGCGTAGTCATCCCTGGCCGGGCGCAATTTCTCATCTCTTTCAACGTGCAGGCAACCGCGTCGCTGGCCTTCTGCATGCCAGATAGTTCTGATTCTTTTGTAATGGACATTAATAATAACTTGCAGCCAAGTTAACGAAGAGTAACCCCGTCGGAGAAATAACGTGCATGTTTTTTTCGAAATATCCGATAGGTAGACTTCCACCATTTACATCAAAACCGGTACTCAACCTTCAGCAAAACAGACCTTGGCAAGAGTCTGTATTCCACGGCTGTTGACCCAATGTCGCTAACCGACACATTACGGAAGGTATCGGTATTGGTCAGATTTCTTCCCTCCAATTCAAGGGAGAGTTTGTTCTCAATGATTTTGTATCGTGCAGTGAGGTCAAGAAAGTAGTACGTATTGAAAGATTCCAACGCTTCGAAGTAATGCCGATCGCACTTAGCCTGTATATCGAATCTGGAATTAAAGCTAAACGACAGATCAAGAAAGCTTACGTTGTTCACGAAAGAACTTCGCACAGATGTTTTCACTTCGGAAGACCGCCATTTTGTGCCCGCGTGATAGTTGAACATCCCCCCGAACCCCGAACGCAACTCAACGCCAACACTATAACTTCCAGAAGTAATATCACGCAAGTCAGAACCATTAACTCGATTTTGAGACGTCATCCGCGAATATCCTGATTCCAGCTTGACATTCGAACCTATCCACGGTATGAAATAATCCAGGTTGCCATTCACACTCAGGAAGTTTCGTTCTTTCAGCAAGATCTTTGTCGCCTGAACGAAATTCTCGTCGATGACCAAATTCGTAGAGAAGAAGTTATGGCTGTGACTATATATCGCAAACATATTGGCGAAGAAACGTTCGCCCCAGCTTCCGAACTCATAATTCAGCACTATATCGGATCCGCGCAGCTGATTCAATGTTCCTGTGCCTCTGCTAAAGGAACGAAACCCTGTGAGTATATAATCGCCATACACATCCCTGATCCCGGCGTTTCTCGTCGCGAAAGAATACGATGACCTGACCTTGTTCCTGGCATTGATCTTCCAGTCGAATCCGAGGCCTGGGTTAACAAAAAATGTCTGTCTCGTTTCCGGCAATCCATTGTTTTCAAGCTGATTATCCAGGTAATGAACGTCCACGCGACCGGTCACGCCGAAATTCTTTAGTTTAAAACGGTACTTGCCTTTAACATAGGAATCGCTCTCCTGATAATCTGTGGCATTTTGGTAACCCGGTGGCAGCTCAGCTGCAATCTCGTCTGCCACGAGGGAGAATTCAGCCTCAAGTTGATCCAGTCTGAATTCGGTTCCCGCCTGAAGTTCGAGCAGGTGCCCCCCTTTTCGGCGATCCATAAAATGAGCATTTACACCTCCGAAGTACATTCGATTGTGACCGGTCTGCCTGACGGCATCGATATCGTGGGGCGTAACGAACAAATCGTCGTACAGGAAGCGGTTGATGGTATAATCCTGCGGAGCCTCTTCACGGATAAACCGCCCTGATATGAGTAACACTTTTTTGTCCGCGATCTTGTTGGTAAACCGGAGTTCCTGGTCGATAAGAGAGGTATGGTGTTTTAATGCTTCATTGGTCGAGGTACCATTGAAAACTAACGCCGAACCACCGCGAAAATTATCGAGGCTGAGTCGCGTAGACGTCTCCAGCATTGTATTCTCGGATCCTTTGTAGGTAAGGTCAACTTTGCCGAAGGCGATCCTTTTTCTTGTACCCAGGCGGTAGTCTTCGGTGTTGGTGAAATTCAAATCGCTAACGGAGATCGCATCATTGGTAAGCCGAGCGAAACGTATTTCATCCCAATTGAAGAAGCCGAGCGTTTTAATCTTTAGTTTCTTCGTAGGGTTGAATATATTGTTCAGCGACACCAGCTCCGCGTTGTTGAAATTCGTCCGTTCACTTCCGAAATCAGGATTATCCGGTGAGAGATCCAGAAACCTTTCGACGCGTTCATCGTCACCGACTGTTGCTGGTTCGTCAATGCGCATAGGGTGAATGAGATGGTCAACCTCCCCCACTGCATCGAATCCTGTATTGTTGAGACTGGTTAAAAAATACGACTTGTACTTTTTACCGAAGTTCATCAGGTTGCCATTAAGCTCATAGAAGTTGGAGTTGCCGAGACCGCCGTCCACGTTACCAAACCAGACACTCTTGAATTGATCGTCGAGTTTAAGGTTCAGGGCTACTTTATCGCTTTCTTCGATGCCTTTTAACAGGTGATTGTTGGCAAAATGTTTCAGGACTTCAACCTCGGCAATTGGGTACGCGGGCATATTTTTCGAAAGTACGCGGTAGCCTTTTTCAAGCAGATCGTCACCATCGACCATCAGCTTTTCTATTTCACGGTTGCCGATTTTGATCGTGCCTTCACTGTCGACGTTGACACCGGGGATTTTCTTTAACAGGTCCTCGACCGTTTTCTCATTCCCGGTTTTAAAGTATTCGACTTTAAATCTCACAGTATCCTCCAGGACCGTCACTGACTGATCCCGGACGATTACTTCATCGAGATACAGTGGTTTTTCATTGAGGAAAACATCCGGCACGATCACGGCGGCTTCGTTCGGGATATGAAGCGCAACCCATTTTGTTTCATATCCCAGATAGCTGAATTTCAGGAGCGATTCTCCTGAAGTTTTGGCAACCAGTTGATAACGTCCACCCTTGTCGGTAAATGCGTAATCCATCAGGGACGAGTCCCGGGCATTCATCAGCATAACACTTACCTGATGGAGCGGATTTTTGCCTGGACTGAAAACAAATCCCTGAACCGGTTGTTGACCGAAACTGTGGATTGAACAGAAGCAAAGGATTAATGCCGATATGCTAACGAATAGCTTCATCTTCATAGACGAGTTCTATTGCGTGCGTGGTTGTTCGTGATGTTTCCATCTTGGCCCCACGCGGAAGTTTCGACAAGATCAATTTTTGAAATTCGCTGGCTTGTTCGGCATCCAGCTTTAGGTATTCTTCTAAGGAAATCACGGGTACATCCTCACGCAATGATAGCTGCTCCACGTTTATATCTTCAATGTCAACGGGTATTTTAATGGAATTTGCATGGAACGCAACTTCATTTTTCTCATCAGATATACTCAAAATCAATCCGGGCAAACCATTGAATTTCCATGGACCGTATTTTACAGGAATATCAGGGCTAAACCATGCTACATACTTTCTACCACGAAAGTCCCCATTAGCCTTCTGAACTTTGACGCCATTGATCATCTTTGACTCATTGGAAATTTTCCAACCGATTTTTGCATTTCTCTCATGCACGATATACGTCTTTCTTCTTCCATCCTTGAGTACGCCAGTTTGGATTTTAATAGTGTCCTTGATAAAGTCGGTAATGATGATGTATCGGTCGCCCTTGAGCCGCAGCTCGAATGAGAGATCCAGTTCGTCATCTGACGAAGCTTTAAGCGTTGTTTCACCTTCATCTGTTTCCATCTCTGTTTCAAAAAAAATGGACTCGTCATTACCTAGTAGTAATGTGAATTTTTTTGTTTTCGGAGTTCCTTCGAAATTGATAACACGTTCGTAGGAGACCTTTCCTTTATAAGAATCAACTTTTGATTGCGCCAAGGAACCCAAGCACTGGACACTTAGCAAGAATAATAACAGTGAGAAATTCTTCATAACGGTGTAGAGATTATGCCCGGCAAACAACAATCCGTGCCTGCCGGGCGTATTATGGTTTAGAAAGTTCGCTTCCACCAAGAGGCGACCTGTGCCTTGGTGCATTGCCACCACGTGATATCCTCAAACATTACCTCGCCTTTGATTGTGGATCCATCTTCCAACTCTACGTCTACCTTAACCGTACAATCTTTTTTAACAGCATTTAGCGGGGCCGCCTGTAGTGCATTTACAGTCACGCCGTCTGATCCAGGCCCAACGGTAAGTTGGGTTTGCATGGTATCGAATGCGGATGTAAAAAACGCCGTGCATACCAGGGTCGTTAATAGGAGAAAGTTTTTTAGGTTCATTTTGCTATAACAGATTTAATTAAATCTCCACAAGACTGTCCTTCGAATGTAAAAGTCCCCTCTATAGTATGGGACTGACCTTTTGGATCGGTGTACGTAAGCTTCACTTTTACAGTACAGCTTTCCTTTGCTACATCAAGAACCTTTAAAGATTCATCACCATTGACGACATCAACATCCTCCCCTACCCCAACAAAATTTTCAATTTTTACATCGGCTGAAGAACCTAACTCAGCCTTTTCCCCTGAGCCTGCAAATGCCAGGGAACTCATCAGCATGAAAGCTAACACAACGAAAACATTTTTCATTTTTACAACGGTTTAAGTTTAACGCCTACTTCCGGCTTTTTAGGTCGGGGGTTCGGCTTATTCCGACCAGATTACTACCAACGATTTTGACTGCAGGATGGCCCGGCCACGGCGTACAGTCTCGACATCATGCCGTTCCATCGCGCGAAATGAACCAGCATCTGATGCAATTATAAAA
>JAEZEH010000179.1 GCA_023417785.1 Bacteroidota bacterium | reverse complement strand
GGATAGAAACACCACCGGAAATCCGGAAACTTGGCGGCGCATTATTTTGCGATCGTCGTTATGACCATGTTTTCGTGTACCACAACGGGGCCCAATCCTACTATGCAGCGAGGGCATTCCGCGGCTGTCTTCGCGTATAATAAACGCATAGGCATTCCGATAAAGGCTATCCGGCATCCAACGGGGGCCCAACAACTTCCATGTCATGGTCGGCAAATGCTTTCATCATCTCTTCCTTCGTTGGTGGTGACGTCCACTGGTCGGTAACCGCGAAGAATTCCTCCATCTTACCTGCGGGAAGGTATGACACTATCATTTTGCCTTTTACCGAAAGCTGAACAAATGCATGGGGTACCTTACGCGGGAGAAAAATCGTGTCACCGGTCTTCATCGAATAGCGATCCTCTCCTACCTGAAACGTATACTCCCCTTCCACGATGTAGAACCATTCATCCTGGTTGGGATGCACGTGTAAAGGTGGTCCCCCGTTCGGCGTCAATCCAGTCTGCTCAAACACGGCCAGGTCGCTATCCGTATCTCTGCCCGATATTTTTATATCGAGTGTATTGGACGTTACGCCCTTCATTTTGTAATGAATCCCAAATCTTGCCTTCCCGGCGGGGACCATAAAGCCCTGGCTCGTCCGGGAAAACAATGCAGCTCTTATTCTGGAATAGGCTGACAATGGCACGGCAGCAATCGTGGCCCATACAAAGTTTCGTCGTTCCATAGTTTGTTTCGGTTCGCAATTTGCCTTTATCTGTTTGATTCTGAGATTATCCATTGTTTAAATTTAACCATACCGGATGGATTTCCCGCTGCCTGGGTCTCCACCCTCACGAATGTCGGCCCGCCCGAAAAACCCGGAGCCGGGCATTTGAAAGACGGCTGTAAATAATTCCCTAAATCACTTTGTGCGTCAAAGTACTTTTGTATACCTTGGCCATGAGAAAGACACAACTCATCCGGAAATGAGCCGGCTTTCCGACTGCCGGCAATCGGTCAACACGAGAAATTAATATCGAACTACCTGATGGCACTCAAAATCACGAACGTCTCCAAAACCTACGCCAATTGGGTCCAGGCCCTTAAGAACGTTTCGTTAACGATCCCTCACGGCATGTATGGACTGCTGGGCCCAAACGGAGCCGGGAAGTCAACGCTGATGCGCATATTGGCTACGTTGCAGGACCTCGATGAAGGCGAGGTCCGGCTAGCACCGTTCATTGGACAGTGGGGGGTCGCTCCTTCACTGCCTATTGACGTTATCAGAGAAAAGGATGAACTACGCAAAACTTTAGGATACCTTCCACAGGAGTTTGGCGTGTATCCCAAAGCCCCCGCAGAGGAGCTCCTGGAACACTTTGCTATCCTGAAGGGTTTTTCACAGCGCAAGTCACGAAAAGAAATCGTCGACGCACTGCTTCGAAAGACCAATTTGTGGGATGTCCGTAAACAAAAACTCGGAGCGTTCTCGGGCGGGATGCGTCAACGTTTTGGTGTAGCGGTAGCGTTATTGGGCAACCCGCGACTACTTATCGTAGATGAACCTACGGCCGGCTTGGACCCCGCCGAACGTGTACGATTTCTAAACCTTCTGAGTGAACTGGGAGAAAACAGCGTAGTCCTTCTTTCCACCCACATCGTCGAAGATGTCAGCGAATTATGCACGCGCATGGCCATAATTAACCGGGGTGTGATTCTCCTCGAAGCACAGCCAGTCGTGGCAATGCAGGGCCTGCGCGGGAAAATCTGGCGGCAAACGATCGAAAAGGGTGGCCTTCCGGAAATAGAAAAGGATCACGCAGTCATCTCTACAAAATTGTTTGCGGGTAAAACGGTTGTCCATGTATTCAGCAACGAAACGCCCGGTAATGGGTTCGAACCCGTTGAGCCGCATCTGGAGGATGTGTACTTCAGCGTCATAGGCGGCCACGTCGGAAATCACAAACCGGACGTTGCCTGATGCGGTTCCTGCAGCTCTTTCGGTTTGAAGTCCTGTATCAGCTTCGTCATTTTTCGACATGGCTCCTGATCGCGACATTCTCTCTATTTGTCTTTAGAACGCTAGACATAGCCGCCTTAGGAAACTATGAGCTCGTGAAAGAAGTCCGATTCGGATCATGGTCATATTTCAAACTATTAATTTACAGGAAATCGTGAAGAGGCAGGGCTACTTCATTCTCGCTGCATTATCTATCAGCCTGTTTGTTTATGTTTTTTACCGCACAGAGAAGACAGCGGTCAATGAGATTGTAATCTGATTCATTACCATCCAAACGTATATGGAAATCAAAGCTTTGGTTGTCGGTTTGCTGCCTCTCAACGAGGTTATTATTTATTCGCTACCTGAGGGATTGTGGGTTTTCTGTATAACCGTTACTTCCCGATCATTTTATATTCAATGGCAGAACGCCCGCATCGATTTAGACATCATTCCGTTGGTACACACTATCGGATTGGAATTTGCCCAACTTTCAGGAGTCGCGAGAGGGCGTTTCGATCGGATGGATGTTGCGCTTATAGTCGTGTTCTGGTTCGCCGCGAGATTGGGCTTCCAAAAGTGCGGTCAAAAGCAAAACCTTCTGGCACACGTCAATAGTCAGACCATCGCCTGTTTTGCGAGCTATGGTGTCGTTTATCTCTCGCATGTTTTTGAATAAAAAAAAGGACTAAACCGTCATAGACTATGAACATGATTCAGAAGCACCTTCTAAGCTACAAGTACTCTATCCGTGGCATCCGGCTCGCACTCTCCATCGGCCAGAACATGCGGATTCACTTTGCTTCAGCAGTGGCAGTTATTCTCACAAACTACTTCCTTGATATCAGCCGAACAGACTGGCTTTTCTCACTGATATTGATTGGACTGGTTTTGATGGCTGAGACTTTCAACACCGCCATTGAAAAGTTGGCAGATCACGTTTCGCAAGAACGTCATCCTCTCATTGCACAGACTAAGGATATGGCCGCTGGTGCAGTGATGATCGTATGCATCTTCGCGGCGATATGCGCTATACTGATTTACACTCCCTATCTGATGAACGGAAAGAGAATCGCCTGAAAGCAAAATGATTACAATAAATTTTAATCTGAATAAAAAATGCACCACCAGAACTTATTGACCGACATCCTTAGCTGGATTCTTGCAATCTTCACTTTTGCCATCGGCATTGTCAACCTATTCTGGGGCAATGACCCCGGTTTCGGAGCATTCCTCCTACTTCTTTCTATTATATTTATTCCTCCGATCAATTCCCTTTTCAAAAAAATCACAGGATTCTCCATCCCATGGTTTGTAAAGGTTATCGTAGCCATTTTTATAATCTGGGCTGCACTCGGGGTTGGCGAATTATTTGATAAAGTTGAACTGATGCTCCGCGATCTGCAATGAGCGGCAGAATCGCTCGTATAATTCATTCATTCATCCGTGATTACCAAAAACAACAGAACATGAAATTATTCGTTAAAATGGGCATTTTAGTCATACTTCTTTCCGCTTGCAGCCCGGATGGAGCGAGGGAAGACGCGCCGTTGCAAGAAAAACGATTGGCTTTCGACAGCCTGAAATGGCGAACAAAGGAAGGGCACGATTACCCTTTTCGAAATGT
>JAEZEH010000124.1 GCA_023417785.1 Bacteroidota bacterium | reverse complement strand
CTGGCTGCTGGCAGCACAACTTCAATTTCCGGCAACCTATAGGGTTTCGTTTTCACGAAGGGTTATGGTAATCTTGCAGCAAGTTGTTCCGGCATTAGCCGAAGAATGTGATAAATGGCCTTCCATTTGTAACCCGGCACAATGGTGAACCCTTTTCCGGCATTAACTACTGATTCAGCAATGAACGCAGGTTCAAGCATGAGCGACTCGGGCAGATCCAGGCCCGCCGTCATCTTGCTGCGAATGTATCCGGCAACCACTACGTTAACGGTGATTCTTCTTGTGAAAAGGTATTGCCGCATTCCCGCCAGGTACTGTGTGAACGCTGATTTCGTACTGCCATAAATGAAGTTGCTTTTCCGGCCACGAACACCCGACAACGACGAAAGTCCGACGATGCGTTCCAACGCGCTATTGGCCTTGTCCATCGCAATGATATTCAGTATCGAAACGGCCCCGCAGTAGTGAACCTGCATCATCTGAAAGCTGCCCTGCCAATCCAGTAGGGCTTCCTCGTTATTCTTGAGATAACCCGCGGCATACACGACGACGGCAGGTTTTGCGGGAAGGTTTTCATAGAAGCTTCGATGGGACGCATAATCTACGGCATCAAAGAAACGCACGTCAACGCCGGTAATCCCGCGTTTCTGCAGAAAGCTTTCAATACTTTTTGTGTTCCTCGATGCTGCAATTACCCGGTAGCCCTTCTTCTGATAAAGTGGAATCGTTTCCTTGGCGACGTCGGAGTTTGCGCCGAGAATCAATACAGTTTTGGAAAATGGCGACATGACGTGAATATAAATCAAAAACACCAACGCATGGCCTGCCCGCCAGGATCAGCTTAAAAAAAGGTGCCGCACCCGGCTCGTCTATTCCAGGACAATTCGTCGGCTCACTGATTTCGTCGCATCGGATGCCTTAAGAAGATATAAGCCGGCGCGGAAAAAACGAGCCGAGTCGATGGATACTTCCGGTTTGGTAACAGTCATTTCGTAAAGCTGCTGCCCCCGATCGTTGTAAAACGTCAGCTTTGCCGGGAACGCAAAGTTCTTCAAACGAATTGTGATTTTATCCTTAGAGGGCACGGGAAACACTTGTAGATCATCCTCACTGACAATTTCGTTTTCTACGCTAACCGGTGGATCCATCGGTACATACATGTTGGCGATCTCATCCCCGAAAAGGACGTTGGGAGAATTCTTGAAGTCGATAAAGTTTTGCTTCGCCGTGGAAGAACTCGCGCTGTGAGGCACATAGGGATAAGACCAGCTTGCATTGATCCAGGTAAGCACCCACGCGATTCTTTTCGATTTTCCGGAAGGATCATCCATGATCGCCGGTAAGACCGTATTTTTCCAATACGCCGACGCGGCGTTACCATCGTTGGTACGGTTACCGGTTTCGGCCAGTACAACCACCTTGTCATTCGCCTGGGCATGGGTGACCAGCAAATCAAGGTCTGCGCGTATAGGCGTGTTCGTTATTTCGTATCCATCTACGCCCAGAATGTCCACCCATTCGTCACCGGGATAATAATCAAAGTTCCTGACTGGGGTATTCGGTGACCAGCAAAACAGAACCGAGTTAGTTCGCGCGTTGAAATAGTCCACCGTTAATTTGTACAGTGCTTTATAGTTCGTGGGATTGGTTGCTGATGATCCCCACCAGAACCAGCCTCCGGTCATTTCATGCCAGGGTCGAAAAACAATGGGTATGCGCTCCCCGTTCACAAGTAAGTCGTTGTTTATAATATCGATGACCTTATCGAACTGCTCATAAAGCCAGTCGCGGTCGCCGTTCAGATTGTTTACTATGTTGTTGACCAGATCCTTGCTTCCGGCCTGGTATTCGTACGTTGTGGTTCCCCTTCCCGAAATGTGCCAGTCGAACGTAATGGCATAACCCTGCTGATAAGCCCATTTTACGGCCTCGGTATGATAACTGCGCTCAGTGGCCGACTTGTCGAGATAATAATGAAAGTCGGAGCCCAGAACCGCGGGATGTGAGCCTGTCACGGCCTTGCTGTCGGAATATTCTTCTTCACCATGAGCACTTCCCGAACTGAACCTGAAGCTGTTGAAAAATTCCTGTCCGAAAAGGAATTGATCGGACCGTTGAATGATCTTGAGATTGTTGTACAGGATTTTCGTTTTCTCCGTAGCTGTAGTGTTGACCTGCGCTTTCACGGATGCCATTTGGAAAGCCCAGAGAATAATGAACACTGGCAAAAAACAAGACTTCATACCATGCTGTTTCAGGCAAAATTAACAAGGGCGGGTGAAAACCATTGTGTAGTTGCTGACGCAGAATTAGCAATAGGCATCAACTATGGCGTACTGGCATGTTTGTTAACAATTCGACCCCGCTTCTGAAACATTTAACCTCCCAGAAAGAGACGGGTCAATAGATTGAATGGCTTCATAGCCGCATTTTACGGAAAGAAATCCTGAGGTCAGTGCCCGCGGTCAGAGGAGGAGTTGCAGGTTTCCTGGATAAGAGTTGATACAAAAGCAGGAAGGCAACGAGTGTAAGGAGAACTATGATCAATGGGATCAGCAATACCATGGTGGAATTCGAAATCCGCGAACGCTCAAGCCCGGGAGCTTCAAGTTCATACATCGGTATTGCGGATTTGGTCTTCATTAGTGCCCTGCTGTTTGAAACATCATGAGGAGCGTTTCCAAGCTTCCCGTTAGACACCGACTCGGTGAGGTCGGTTGGGAAAGATCAAAAATAAGGGGTGTCGACCATTCACGCACCCCTTATTTCTAAGGTATGTGCCCCTAAATGTGACTAAACATGAGCACCAAATCGGCTAGTTGACAAGTTTTAGCTGGGGCGCATTAATTATGGCGCTGATTCCTTCATCAATCTCCTTCATAAACGGTTCGCTTCCGATATGGGTTAGCTCGTGATTGAAAAAGTGGTCGATGATTTCGGTATATCGGTCAAGATCCACAGTGGCGTTCTTCAGATTCAGGAGATGCTCCTTAATGGAATCCTGCTGCCTTGATGAAACCCGTGTTCCAAACTTGTAATCAATGTATGTAGCCAGGTCTGAAACCACGCGCGTAATCAACACGGACCTGTGTTCCATCAAAACTTCCCTTACTTTAAATAAAGTCGAATTGACATCCGAATCCTCGATTTTACGTATGCCGGTCACTATTCTGATTCGTTTCATATCTAATGTATTTAGTTCTCAAATATAGCAAATCTAATTATATTAGTTTATTAAGAACTAATGAATCTTTCGCCCGGCCTTTTTTGAACTTTTCGGCCGCTGGCGAGTTATGTGTATAGTTTGAGGTATGCGGACGGACTATATATTTCTTGAGGAGATGCGGCAGGTGGGTGATACTGAGGCGGATGCGTTAGTCTCGAGGCTTTTTGCCCAGCAGCAGGAAAAGAACCTCTATTCAGCACTGAAACTTTCATTAGAAGAATTGACGCGGAACGATAGCTTTCCCCCAGTGCGTGATTTTTTGCTCGCTCCGCCGCGAAAACCAGTCTGGCTGGACGAAGGTCGACTTCTGGGTGGCCAGCGCTTTTTCCGAAAGCATGCCCTGGATATCATGACTCTCCTAGGAGCGTTGTCACTCCCCTACTGTTACGCCGCAAGCCCTGGGAATAAAGCGATTTATTTCACGGAAAAAATGCGAAAAACGCCGGGCAAACGCCTCCTCGAAACGGCACAGTTCATTATTTCGGTTATGAAGGAGGGCAGCTTTCACAAAGGGGAAGGCCCATTTGAAACACAGCGTACGCGCCTTATTCACGCGCTGGTTCGATACCACATTATGAAAGACAAGAACTGGGATCTGGAATGGGGCCTGCCGGTAAACCAGGAAGACATGGCTGGAACCAACCTGGCTTTTTCATTCGTGATAATCCGGGGGCTGGAAGAATCAAATATCCGCATGTCGGAAACCGACAAAGAAAACTTCCTTCACGCATGGCGGTACATCGGATACCAACTGCACATAGATGAAGCGTTGTTGCCCGCGTCACTGGCTGAGGCGTCACAGCTGGAACAAAGTATCAAAAACCGACACTTCCGCAGCTCGGAGGAGTCGCGTTTACTTATGCGCGATCTGATCCGCCACTACCAGGAATCATTTCCGGCAATCGCCGCGTATTTTGTCGAAAGTCAGATCCGGTATCTTGCCGGCCATGAGGTAGCCGATTTGCTCGGCATCCAGCGTCAGCCACTAAAAGACGAAGTGGTGAAAGGTATCAATGCAATCCGAAAAAAAATCAACCGGTTCGTCAGCAATCCGTTCAGTTATCAGATTATGTTACGAAATCATCTGCAGCTAAGAAAAAAGTATTCGGTCTGAAAAGGAAACATCCCCACGTCTATTCGTTAGGCTGAACAGCATAAATCATTCATAGCAATCCTTTTTTGTTCGCATTGTGCATCGAACCTGTTAGTTTTGGATTTCATTAGTATCCATGAAATCGGTTATAACCATTAAGGTAGGATCCAATGTCATTACCAACTCCGAAGGCTTTCCTGATAATTCGGTGATTGAAAGTATTTCACAGCAGGTTAAACAGCTTCGTGATTTGGGACATCAGGTGTTGCTGGTGTCGTCGGGAGCAGTAGCTGCAGGCCGAAGCGTTTATCAGTTCCCAAAGAAAACTGATACGGTAGTACAGCGTCAGGTCCTCTCTTCATTAGGCCAGGTAAAACTAATCTCCATGTACAAGGAGGCCTTCGAACGTCAGGATATCCATTGTGCCCAGGTGCTGGTAACCAAAGAGGACTTCAAGAGTCGCCATCACTACCTGAACATGCAGAACTGCCTGAGAGCGTTGTTGAACCATCGTATCGTTCCGATTTTAAATGAGAACGATGTGGTGTCTGTCACTGAACTGATGTTTACCGACAACGACGAACTTGCCGGATTGGTCAGCGCAATGATGAATACAACCCTGCTCATTATTCTTACCAATGTCGACGGCGTGTACGACGGTGATCCGGCAAGTGGCAAGGCTGAAGTGATCGCCGAATTCGATCCATCGAAATTTAAGCTTGATGAGATTGCCATGAGTCATAAATCTAACTTTGGACGTGGCGGTATTCTTACCAAATGCCATACTTCGCAAAAAATTGCCGGAATCGGTATACCAGTGCATATCGCTAACGGACAAACTCAAGACGTCATCCTGAAGATCATCCGGAGTGAACGCATTGGTACGCGTTTCCCGCCGAGAAAACTTGCTTCAAGTTTCAAGAAGTACATGGCCCACGCCTACGAGGCCGCTAAAGGCAAGGTGATGATCAACGAGGGAGCAAAAAACGTTCTTCTGTCCGATAAAGCGCATAGCCTGCTGCCCGTGGGCGTTGTCCAGGTGGTCGGAAAATTCAAGAAGGGAGACCTTATTCAAATCATTGACGAGCAAAAAAAAGAAGTAGGGATCGGCCTGGCACGATATGGCTACAAGAAAGCTAAGGAACTGATTGGAATGAAAAATCAAAAACCGGTAATCCATTATGATCACCTTTACCTTCATTAGATTAACATGATCGGGAATACACTTAAAGCAGTACAACAAGCCAGTCGCAAACTTGCCCTGATCGACGAAGCGACGACAAACCGTATCCTCAGTCTGCTGGCAGGGAGAATTGTCACCAATATGCAGGCACTGCTTGATGAAAACAGGCGCGATCTTGAACGCATGCCTCAAACGGATCCGAGATATGACCGGTTGAAGCTGACCGAAGACCGGCTGCTGGGAATCGCCAACGACCTGCGAAATGTAGCCGGGCTTCCGTCTCCGCTTGGGCTTACCCTGGATGAGCGAACACTGGAAAGCGGTCTTCATCTGAAAAAAATAACGGTACCGCTGGGGGTGGTGGGAATAATCTATGAAGCGCGGCCCAACGTTACCTTTGATGTATTCGCGCTTTGTCTCAAATCCGGCAATGCATGCATCCTGAAAGGCGGAAGTGACGCGGAGTATTCCAACGTCCGGATCGTTAGTCTGATCAAAGAGGTTCTTCAGGAAACAGGAACGGATCCCGACATCCTTGCGCTACTTCCCTCCGACCGAAGTGCGACCACGGCACTGCTTCATGCGGTAGGTTACGTCGATATTATTATTCCACGCGGAAGTCAGAATCTTATCAATTACGTTCGTGAAAACGCGAAGGTCCCCGTTATTGAGACCGGCGCCGGTATCGTTCATACCTATTTTCACGAATCCGGGGATGTACAAAAAGGTGCCGATGTTATCTTCAACGCCAAGACCCGACGCGTAAGCGTCTGCAATGCGCTTGACTGCCTGATCATCGACCAAAGCCGGCTTGGCGACCTTCCAGCGCTCGTGAACCGCCTTGCCGGTAAGGAAGTCATGATCTTTGCCGATGATGCTTCGTACGCGCAACTTGAATCATCGTACCAAAAAAACCTGCTTGAAAAAGCGCGCCCGGAGCATTTTGGAACCGAGTTCCTGGACTACAAGATGAGCATCCGAATGGTCGCGAATATGGATGAAGCGCTGGAACACATTCATCTTCACAGCTCGCGACACAGCGAGGCAATTATTGCCGAAGATCCCGAGGTGGTTGACAGATTTATGCGAAGCGTCGATGCGGCAGCTGTTTATGCCAATGCTTCAACTGCTTTTACCGACGGAGCACAGTTCGGGCTTGGCGCAGAGATCGGGATCAGCACTCAGAAGCTGCACGCACGCGGACCAATGGCTCTGCGGGAAATGACATCTTATAAATGGATCATTTACGGTGACGGAACAGTTCGCCTGCCTTAACTGCGAGCAAAAAGGGCACGAAGCAAATTCTCCCATCCGGCAGATGAGGGAAGAAACACGTAAGCAGTTTGTCCGGCCAGATAGATCACAATCGAGACGATCACAGCCGTTAATGAGTACCGCTTTTTAAATTGATAGAAAAGCAAGGCAAGCAATATTGCATCTATCACCGCAAAGGTGAAAAATTCGGCCAGGACATTGAATCCGACATTATAGTATTTGTAAATCTGAAACAGAATCCGGTCCAGCGTCGGGCCTAGCAGCGTAAGCGCAGAGCTGAACATGTATGTGGCATGATGAACGTATCGGTGCCGGAATACTATCGCCAATACATACAGCACAACAAGCCAGAGTAAAAAGATCATTGGAATAAAAATGGCTTGTTTCTCAAACGTACTAGGTTCCGCATTCGACTCCATCAGCGTGCCGGCTGTCCGGGCGATTACCAGCCAGGTCGTCAGTACAACGGCAGGTATAATGAAATAGCTTGTCCTGCCGGCAATGCGATGTGCCGTCAGGTTATTTCGGAGAATCAAAAAAGGCTGCACAATAAGAAGCACCACCCACACCATCAAGACAGAAAAATGAACATGAAGTAATGCAGTAGCGGACAGGAGACGGGAGAAGTATGAGGCATAAAATGCCAGGGCTACGAGTGGAATGAGCAGGACCGGCCACCATACAATACCTGGAAACAGGACACGCAATGCCGATTTCATGCTGCTTAAGTTTTCAAAATGATTGCCGGCAACTTAAAGATTACGCGGAGGGCGTCCTATACCGCAATAATGTGAGATGGGTCTGTTCAATCGAATGCAAATCATAGGTCTGAGGTCCGTAAACATGACAAAAATACTCTGGCAAAATGACTTTGATCACCCGGGCACGATCCAAACTAAGCGAAATTTATCCCAAGAAATCAGCAGAAACCGAAGGAACGAGCCCTTTGGAAATTAACCTCAAATATCTGGTGTATGGAACCCAAAAAAACAAAAAAAGCAGACCTTGGTGAAAAATCATTTTTGTTTTTCAACATAGGAATGGTGATAAGCCTGTCTCTCGCGATCATGGCTTTCAAGTACAAAGTCTACGACGACACCTCCGCAAAGGATCTCAACCAAAACCGGCACATCATCGAAGAATTGATCGAACCGCCGGTTACTGAGCAGTTGCCGCCTCCACCTGTTCCTCAGATTGAACAACCACAGATTGTGGAAGTTCCTAACGACAAAAAAATCGAGGAGGATATCGTAGTCAATATGGATATTGAAACCCACCTCGACAAAGTGGTTATCGAAGCGCCCGTAATGGCCCCTCCAGTTGAAGAAGAGAAGGAAGACCCTCATCAGATTTTCATTGTGGTGGAAGAAACAGCTGTCCCGATTGGTGGTATCAGCGCATTCTACGAATATGTATTGGGAAAACTGAAGTATCCTGCTCAAGCTCGCCGGATGGAGATTGAAGGGAAAGTCTTCGTGGAATTCGTTGTCGAGAAAGACGGCTCAATAACCGACGTCAAAGCTATCAAAGGTATCGGTGCCGGTTGCGATGAAGAGGCGGTCAGAGTGGTGGGTGAATCCCCGAAATGGAAAGCAGCGAAACAACGTGGCAAATCGGTAAGGCAAAGAATGGTACTGCCAATCACCTTCAAGATGAGCCAACAATAATCAAGGGAAGTTAAACCTAAACTTGACTCTCAAGCACTGCCGGAATCCTGAAAGAGGGATCAGCGAATTCGGTTAGTGCTTGTTGTTTTTTTTATGATCCTCGATCAATTGATCCAACTCCTCCCGCGAGAACCCCAGCTTCTCGGCAACCATCCCGATCAACTCCCGCTCCGCAGGGGCGAAATCACCATCAACGTGTGCCAGATCAAGCATTTGCTGCAGCTGATTTTCCCGCTCATGCTGGTTCTGTGGAATCAGATATGCGTACTCACTCGCACGCTGTAACATGATATTCAGTCTGTCAAGTGGAATTCCGTTTTCATAAGCAATTTTCGACAGCGCAATGCGTTCAACTTCTTCGATTTTTCCGTCAGCTGCGGAAAGCGAAACGAGATTTCGAAAATGTTCAATCTTAATTGCGTTCACCACTTGAAAGGTTAGTTGGAAAAATTAAAATTACTAACATTTCACACATTATCAATACCTGAAAAATAGCTGCGGCTAGTGAACACAAATCCTGCAATTGCCGGAATTATATCACATGGACGCGTCATATCGGCAATGTTCGATAACTTTATCGGAGGAAATGAAACATCTTTTTTTCGCCCGTGTACTTCACTCCGCCATTGGGAAATCCCTGATTGGATTAGCGTTTTCTGCGTTGATAACCCATCCTGTATACGCGCAGGATCCAGGGTCTTTTGCTCCCGAGTCAGGCGCACTATCCGCCACTCGCAACGGTACGTCTGCTCATACGGAAAAAAGACTTCCGGCAACGCGAAACCTTGGATACCTGGTGAATTCCAGGTTTGATGACCTGAATCCTATTGTGACAGCGGATGGATCAACAATCTATTTTGCGCGGAAGTATTCGATCGAAAACACGGGTGGACGAACTGACGCTCAGGATATCTGGACGACCACGCTGGTTGACGGACAATGGACCACCAGCAGAAACCTCGGCCCGGAAGTTAATACTGCGAAAGCCGACAACCTGTGTGCCGTTAGTGCGGACCAGAAAACGCTATATTTTTTTGTTCAGACCGCAAAGCAAAAGGGATACTTTGGATTCCGCCAAAAACTTGGTTCAGGCTGGACGAAAATGCAATCCACGGGACTGGAAATCCAGAACGAATCGCATTTCCTTGAGGCGAGCATGGCAATGAATGGCACTGCCTTTCTTTTCACGGCTCGTAATCCGCGAAATCTCTACTACCGTGCCGGCATTGATGAACGCGACATCTTCATCTCGTTAAGACTGGGCGACGAATCCTGGTCGGATCCCATCAATCTGGGACCTGCCATCAATTCGGCTCGTGATGAGTATTCACCTTTCCTCGCCGCCGATGGCAAAACGCTGTACTTTTCAAGCAATGGTCGCTCCGGGATGGGTGGCGCCGATATCTTCATGGCACGACGAACGGGTTCAGGATGGACCGAGTGGACCGAGCCTGTTAACCTTGGGCCGCAAATCAATTCCGCTGGCTTTGATGGGTATCTCACGATTCCCGCCTCTGGTGACGTAGCGTATCTGGCGTCTTCACGCCTTAGCCTCGGCAAAGCCGACCTAGTAAAAGTCACGCTACCAGTGAACCTGAGGCCCGAAAAAGTAATTCAAATAAACGGCTTCTTACGCAATGCCGAAACCGGGCACGAGCTGGTTGGTAATGTATCAATTACCATTCGTGGCGCGAACGGAACCACTATGCAGAAATTTGGCGTTTCTGGCGCGTACACCGCTTTCGTTGCCACGGGTACCGAAGTTACCATTGAAGCCAACGCGGATCGGTTCCTTAGGCAGCGCCGAAGCTTACACACATCGCCTGAGTTGTCTGCAATAAGCCTTGATTTTGCCCTCCATCCCGTCGTAGCCGGAATTGAACTGGATCTCAATCCAATTTATTTCAAAGAAGGGAAAGCCGATTTGACACCCAGCGCTTTGCTTACCCTTGATAGTCTTTCCACTCTCTTGCGCGAGAATCCCTTGTTCATATTACGCGTGGAAGGGCATACTGACAATCGCGGGCACAGCAAAAGTTTGTATGAGTTATCCCGAAAACGAGTGCATACAGTTCATAACTACCTGATCCGGGTTGGCATAGCCCCCAAACGCATCAGCGTCAAAGCCTTAGGGCCGTCTTTTCCGGCTACAGACAATGCCACCGACGAGGGCCGAAGCATGAACCGGCGGGTCGAATTCCGGGTCGTCAGACAGTAGGGTTTTACAATTTGGAGCTGTTGGATGGCGTTTGTAACAAATTTATCCTTCCGCTTTATGCTTTTTTTCCTAATATTGAGTTACCTGAGAACGCATTAAACAAAAAAACAAACCAGTGAAAATCTTATTGGTCGACGATGAGCCGCTAGACCTATTCATTGCCAAGAAGCAATTGAGCCTCGAATATGAAGTGACCGCATTTACGACATCGGCTGAGATGATCAGCTGGGCAAAGGAGAATGACTTCGATATAGCCCTGATAGATTATTATCTCGGGCCGGATCTGGGTTCAGACGTTCTTAAAACGCTGGTAAGCGAAACAGGGAAGAAATTCAAGGCGTATCTGCTAACCAATTTTGTCGATCCTCAACAAGTGCTGGCTCTCCGTGCCGCCGGATTTGAGGATGTGATATTTAAACCGCTCACCGTTGAGAAGTTGAAGAACCATCTCAACGCGACCAACAAATAAAAAGCTGGCTTTCCGCCAGCTTTTATATCCATTTCTTTCATTAAAATCATCCCCAGGAAGTAGGACTGATATTTTTTGCTGCGCGCAAAATATCCCTGCGCGAAACCTGGCCGAGCAATCTGCCGTCCTTTATTACAGGCAAGCGGCGAACGGGTGAATTCAAAAACTCTGTGGCCGCACCTACAATATCGCTATCATGGGAAAGTGTTTTGACATTCCTGGTCATATAATCTGACACCTTCGGAGAATTGTAAGGTTGATTATGATAAGCCTGATCGACGATAATTCTCAGGCAATCTTTTTCAGAGATTATACCGACCAAAGTTCCGGCCTCATCCAACACCGGACCGCCCGATATCTTCTTCTCAATAATCGTATTGATTACTTCTTCAATCGGCTGATCTGGTCGAAAAACGATCAGATTCTTCAATTCCACCATAAATGATAATACCGATTCATACCGCGGTAATTCAGCATTTAATTGC
This sequence comes from Bacteroidota bacterium, assembly GCA_023417785.1. Taxonomy (GTDB): domain Bacteria; phylum Bacteroidota; class Bacteroidia; order Cytophagales; family Cyclobacteriaceae; genus Ohtaekwangia. The sequence continues at coordinate 98,701 of JAEZEH010000124.1, read as the reverse complement.
TCTTTGGACTTGAGATTAGGAGTAAAATTCATAGGGGACTAGGTTGGTTGTAAGAGGTAATTTACAAAAAAGTAATTGGATTATAAAAAATATTGGCGATTCAACCCTCAGCTGGCATGAGCCAGCGGCCAGAATCAATGCCCGGCCAATGCTTTTTTGATTTCCCACTCAATGGCTACACGCTTCGCATAGTCACGGCGCTGGCATAAAAAATACAGGGGTCTCCATAAAAATCTCTTAGTCTAAATAAAGTAAAGCCATGAAAGCACTGATGTTTCACAAGCCGAAAGACGTTCGTGTAGAAACTGTCGATGATCCACAAATTCAAAACCCACGCGATGCCATCATCAGAGTCACATCCACCGCCATCTGCGGATCCGACCTGCATATTTATAATGGCATGATTCCTCAGCCCCAATCGATGGTTCTGGGCCATGAATTTATGGGGATTGTCGAAGAAGTGGGCAGCGGAATCACAAATCTTCAACGCGGCGACAGGATCGTCGTACCCTTCCCGATCGCCTGCGGCGATTGCCACTTTTGCAAAATGGATCTTCCTACGCATTGTGAAAACTCCAATGACAAGTACGGTCCTGAAGGTGAGGTGCTGAAAGCAAAAGGCATTGGTGCTGCATTGTATGGTTACACAGATCTGTACGGAGGCTACCAGGGTGGTCAGGCGGAATACGTTCGGGTGTCATATGCTGACTACAGTCCACGAAAAGTGCCTGATAATCTGACCGACGAACAGGTTCTTTTCCTTACCGATATTTTTCCAACCGGCTGGGCAGCCATAGACTGGGCAGATCTGAAGGGCGGCGAAACCGTAGCTGTCTTTGGATGCGGACCGGTTGGCATTATGGCGATGAAATCAGCATGGCTCCGCGGCGCCGGGCGAGTCATAGGGGTAGACATTTATAACTATCGTCTCGAAAAGGCTAAGGCTTCCGCCAATGTGGAAGTGATCAATGCATCGACTATTGACCCCGCGGAAGCCATTCGCGAAATGACCGGAGGTTATGGCGCTGACGTCTGCGTTGACGCCGTTGGAATGGAGGCTGATCGCACCAGGATGGATAAAGCTCTCAATGTGGTGCGTATGCAGAAAGGTACCATGAAGGCGCTTGAAAAGTGCTTCGACTCGGTGCGCAGAGGTGGTGTTGTTACTGTTGTTGGGGTTTACGGCTCTATGTACGATAATTTTCCCTTGTACAAATGGTTTGACAAAGGAATAAAGCTTATGGGAGGTCAGGCCTGGGTTCAGCGGTACATCGACGAACTTCTGGCACTGGTCCGTGACGGCAAAGTCGTCCTCGACGACATCATCACACACACGGTTCCCCTGAGCGAAGCCCCAAAAATGTACGATATCTTCAACAAGAAACAGGACAATTGCGTGAAGGTGGTCCTGAAGCCTTTCGCATAAAATCTTCAATGGATAAAGAAGAGACCTATTCTCTTCTTTATCCTCCATTCAATTTCTCGTTTCAAAGATGCCCGATTGCGTGAATCAGTTATTTTTGCAGAAAATTTCCGCATGCAGGCGCTGTTTTTTTATCTGACCTACCCGCTGATTTATTTAGTTGCCTCCCTCCCGTTTTATTTGCTTTATCTTCTTTCTGATTGTTGCTATTACCTCGTGCGGCTGACGGGCTATCGACGGAAAGTAGTATTACGGAATCTTCGCAATTCGTTCCCGGAGAAAACGGAACCCGAGATACAGTCAATGGCTAACAATTTCTACCGCTATCTGTGCGATCTCCTGCTTGAAACACTGAAGACAATGCGCATCAGTGAAACGGAATTGAAAAAGCGGTGTGCGTTCGCAAAACTAGAATGGCTCCAGAAACTGTACGACAAAAAACGCAGCCTTATTGTGGTGATGGGCCATTACGGAAATTGGGAATGGGGAGGTCCGGCATTTTCTCTATTAACACCATATACATTATTGGGTGCCTATAAGCCATTGGCCAATCGATTTTTTGACAAGATGCTCTTCGGCCTGCGTACCCGGTTTGGCAGCCATTTAGTGCCCGCCAAAAAGATTCTTCGTCGAATGATTGAGACCCGAAATAGCGTTACTGCAACAGCCCTTCTCGCAGACCAGACCCCAGGGAGTAGAGATGCGCATTGGATGGAATTCCTCCACCAGGATACGCCGATCTTCACCGGGCCGGAAAAGCTTGCCCGGAAGTTTAATTATCCGGTAGTTTTCATGAACATCCGAAGAATCAAACGGGGTTACTATGAAGTGGATACTGAACTACTTTTTGAGAACCCCGCCGAGACCCCTGAGGGAGAGATTACCGAAACATTCACGCGGCGACTCGAAGCGGATATCCGAGAAGAGCCAACGTACTGGCTATGGTCGCATAAGCGATGGAAACATAAAAGGAATCAGGCGAAATCGAAACCTGTTTTGTAACATGGTGCAATGCCCGGTTCAGCCCCGTGTTCGGCTAACGGGTTTCTCTGGAAATAATCTTCGACAAGGCCGCAGCAGCTTTTTCACGTGCCGGAACCCGTATCAAAAAACTATCTTCCAGTAGTGACAGGAGTTCTTCAATGGTATTTATCTTGCGACGCTGCGTCTCGCCATTCTGGTGAATAGCAAACTCGTTGTTTCGCAACGTTAGTCTGCGTCCGCCGTCAACTCGGGCAGCAATCAGATTATAGGTGAAATGCGATGCAGGGTTGGTCGACAGATAATAATTCGCCATGTCGTAATCAGGAAAATAGTGCTCCTGCAAAGTGAAACGATAAAGCGTTTTCCATTCCTGATTAATGTTCGCCTGCAGAAAAAACTCGCCGGAGTCTTCATTCAGGCGGAATTGTTCGTGCGTGGTAACCTGAACAATATCTTCTTTTAAAAGTATGGGTACCGGCAGTGTCAACCCGCCGAACCCGGTATCTGCGAGGTAGTGAGACCCGTTGACAATTACCATCAGAAGCATGTGGCCCCGGGCTGTTATGACTCCTGCCGGCATATTCCACGTAACACGGGCGGCCAACGTCTTTACCTGAAACCCCAGTTCCCTCAGTACAGACAACAACAAGTGGTTATGCTCAAAGCAATAACCGCCACGCTGATCATGGATCAGCTTCTGTTGTATTGAGTCCAGGTCAATATTCACTGGAAATCCGCATAACGGGTTCAGATTCTCAAAGGGAATAGTATTGACATGCGCAAGGTGGATCGCCCGAAAGGCATCCAGCGAATTGTTCCGGATGCCCGAATACCCGATCCGATTGAAATATGCGTCCAAATCTATCCTGCCGGATACTGAGGAACCGGCGGGCGTTGTCGTTGTCATCTGGGGTAACTTTTTTTTTATCTCACAACGGGATAAGCGCAAAAGGGTTGCCCTTTTAAACTATACAGCCAAACAGCGCAGGATGCGTATCTCGATGGAATTGCCTATCTCTCAGCAGGAAACGCTAACAAAACAGGGACAAATTTCTCATTAAATCATGAGAAAGGTCATTACGAAAACGGAGATCCGTGGGTAATATTAAATGTTTATTACCTGTAAGGCGTAACTACTACACCATTGCCGGAACCACAAAATAAATCTCTATTACGATGACAAATTCCAATTTCACAAGTGGCCAAAGGACAGGCCTGATTATTCTCCGCCTGTTTATCGGCTGGCATTTTTTGTATGAGGGGGTTATTAAGCTATATAATCCTTCATGGACAGCAAAAGGCTATTTGCTGAGTGCAGAATTTCTGAAACCGTTCTTTGCGTTTCTCGCCGGCGAAAACCTGATCGGAGTTGTTGATACAATCAACATCGCTGTACTCATCCTCGTGGGAATTCTGCTGATAGCAGGTTTCAAAACAAGCTGGGCGGCAGTAGGCGGCATGGCGCTTCTTGCGATGTATTATCTCGCCCACCCGCCATTCACCGGAATCACGCAAGGCCCTTCTGAAGGTAGCTATTGGGTCGTTAACAAGAATCTGGTTGAACTCGCAGCTCTTTATGTTCTGTATCAGTTTCCCACCACATCCTCATTTGGTCTGGAGGCACTCTTCAGAAAAGAAAAACTAAATACCGCCCAGTAAAAATTCACTTACCTCAAAGAAAGAAAACATGGAAAAGCAAGACGATAACCTCTTCAGCAAATGGTCCAGAAGGGACCTACTCAAAGGGCTCGGCGGCATTCCTCTCATTGGAGGAATCTGGTTCGCCGGGGCGAAGGTCGCCGGTAGTGCAAAACAGGAAAAGAACTTCCTGTTGGAAACACTGAATATAAAAGCCTCGCCCCCGCCACCGACAGGCCCAATGAGCGGAAATCCCATCCGATTGGGCATCATCGGCTTCGGCATCCGGGGTGAACAACTCTGCCGTGCGTTGGGTTTCGCCACAACGGATTGGCTGAAGGAAATGAAAGAAGCCAATGAGCGAAATCCGCGCGACAATCGACTCAACGACTTCCTCGCACAGGAGAATCTCAATATAAAAATTACCGGAGTTTGCGACATCTTCGATACCCGTGCAGAAAAGGTCGTACAATCATTCAGTACCCCCGATAATAAGGTAAAGCGATTTACATCACACCTGGATATGGTTAAGAGTGGTGAGGTCGACGCAGTGGTCATTGCAACGCCGGATCACTGGCATGCGCCCATGGCAATCGACGCGTTGAACGCGGGCGTGAACGTGTACGTGGAGAAACCAATGACGCACAATATCACGGAAACTTATACGCTTCGCGATGCTGTACGCGCAAATCCGAAACTTGTTTTCGCCGTTGGGCACCAGCACCGTCAGACGCAGAGTTTTCTTACTGCACAGGACGTGGTTGCCAAAAACATATTGGGACACGTATCGTTGATCGAAACGAATACAAACCGGAATGATGATAACGGCGCATGGCAATACGATATTCACCCCGAGGCTTCCCCTTCGACTATCGACTGGAAAGCATTTCTGGGTAATGCGCCCGAAACCGAGTTCAACCTGGAACACTTCTTCCGCTGGAGAAAATGGTGGGCTTATGGTTCCGGCCTTTCAGGAGATTTGTTAACCCACGACTACGACAGAATCAACTGTCTCTTTAAGATGGGAATTCCAGCCAGCGTAACGGCTTCCGGCGGGATTTATACCCACCGCGATGGCCGTAACGTTCCGGATGTGCTGCAGGTTAGCATGGAATTTCCGGATTTCACTACTGGCTCCAGTCAGGAAAAAGACAAAGAAAAAGGAATGACGTTCGTGTACAGCGCCACACTGGGAAATCAATTTGACCGCGGTACCTTAATTATGGGCCATGACGCAAGCATGGATCTCGGAAACAGCCTAACGATTTATGCCGATCCCCGGTCGACGAAATATGCCGAACTTATCAAAGATAAGCGCATTGATCCGTATGTGCCGATCTATCAATATGATCCCGCTGCTAACGGAACCGATGCGGTAACATCAGCTACGGCAAAGTATTTTGCCAATAAAGGCCTTCTCTGGACTTACCGCGACGGAAAGCGTGTAGACTCTACGTTCCTGCACCTGCGTGAATGGTTGAGTTGTATTCGCAACGGCGGCAAACCGAGTTGTGGTGTTCAGGAAGGATTTGATGAAGCCATCTCCGCGCACATGGCGGGACTGAGTTACAAAATTGGTCGAAGGATTGACTGGGATGCGGAGAATGAAAAAATCATTACCCGGCCAGGTGAAGATCTTGATGCCATTCTGCTTGCCAATACCGAAAGAGTACGGGTTGGTTCCATGGCATGAAGTGAGGTTAATAAGTGAAAAAGGCGCACCCTTTCAAGGTGCGCCTTCTTTTTTTCCAATATGGAAAACCCTTAGAGACTGTCGATCTCGCGTTTTATCTCCTCTTTCGTCTTACCCAGACGCTGCTGCAGGCGGCCGAACAATTCATCGTCCTTGCCCTCCTGATACGTCAGATCGTCGTCAGTTAACTGTCCATATTTCTGCTTGAGTTTTCCCTTCAATTCATTCCAGGAACCCTTCATTTGCTGCTTTTCCATAACTGTTGGTTTTTATTTCCACAAATGGCAGATATTCTGCCTTATAACTATTACTACAGGATAAAACGGGGTGCCAGACAAGGGGCTGTTTGTGAAAATATTTAGTGCTCCCGGCAGACAGAAAAACCGATGTTTCTCCACCCCCAGACATCTGAATAACAGTTATCTGGAGATCCCAGAAAAACTTTGCCAGTATTATTTGCGGCCGTTAGAAATTTTGGGGCATCTTTGCCCAAAATTTCGGAAGCAAACGGGATGAAAACCGACAATCTCAAGCACCGGCGGAAGGGTATTACCCCGAGGACATACCTGAACCTTCTTGAGCGTGCAACAAAAGAACGGACGTTTCTGGTTTTTATCGTCTTCGGCTTTATCGGAGCAGCTTTCGCCAGCCTCAACGGCTACGTCGCCATGTGGTACGGGTTTGCTTTCGCTGCGTACGCCGCGGTTGCCAACGACAGCATCCAATCGCTGGGCACATTTATCGAAAGTAATAAAGACAAAAAATGGTGGATACTCTGGTTGTTTACCGGGCTCATTTTGATCGCCACCCTCACATTCAGTTTTTTCTATTTCAATGGCGACGTAACCTATCAGCGACTGATCGACGCTAACGGTAATACCGCGTATCCTCACGATCAGGACTTTTCCTATTTCCAGATTATAGCGCCAATAGTGTTGCTGGTACTCACGCGCTTGCGTATGCCCGTCTCAACTACATTCCTTTTACTAAGTGTGTTCAGCGCATCGTCGTCGGGGATAACTTCCATCGTCTCGAAAAGTCTTAGCGGTTACGTCATTTCCTTTGTGCTGTCGTTCATCATCTGGTATAGCTGTTATAACCTGATCAGGAAGTATTTCAAGAAACGTAAATTCAGTACCAGCTGGACCGTTGTCCAATGGATTGTTAGCGGAGCGCTTTGGGCAGTATGGCTGATGCAGGACGGTGCCAACATCGCCGTTTTTCTTCCCCGACAGCTTAACTTTACACAGTTTTTTATTTTCACTGCCACCATATTCTTCGGTCTCGGCTTTCTTTTCTACCTCCGCGGCGACCGGATTCAGGAAGTCGTCAGTGAGAAAGTGCGGATTTCCGATGTCCGGGCCGCTACCTTGATTGATTTCACTTATGTATTGCTGTTGATTTACAAATTGTTTATCAGCACAGTTCCAATAAGTACAACGTGGGTATTCCTCGGTGTAATCGGTGGACGTGAAATTGCCGTAAGCCTCGCGCGAAAAAAGAAAGGAAGCAAACACAAAGGCAAGGCACTACGCCTGATTGGCCGCGACCTTTTATATGCGATCATCGGACTGTTAATCTCCGTTGCACTGGCCGCGGGGGCTAACCCGGCGATCCGGCAAGACATCGTGAATGCAGTATCACAATGGTTTAATTAGCATCCCAGAAGGCATTACCCTGCAGCAAATCCTGAAGATTCCCCTTTCCGTAAGTAGCAATCTGCTCTGAAACCATGTCTTCGATCCGCTGATCCTGGGGGGTCTTCTGAATACGTTGCAATATCCCCATCGGACGAGGCAGTTGCTCCTGATACGTCATGTTGGAAAGGATCAGAGCCAATGTTTTGTCGCCGGCATTATGAACAAGAAGGTCGTCAATCCCGAATTCACCCGACTTCAGTGATACAACTTTTGGTGTATAGCCATCGAGCCGAATACCCTTGTCTTTCGCTTTTCCGAATAACAGTGGTTTGCCATCCTCCAGCCACACCGTTGAATCTTCGCGGGTATCGGCGTGCGTGTAACATTCGAAAGCCCCGTCATTGAAGATCCGGCAATTGGTATAAATTTCAACGAAGGAAAATCCCTTATATTCATGGGCCGCTTTCAGAATAGTTTGCAAGGCCTGACGATCTTTATCGTGAGCCCGGGCGACAAAACCGGCGCCGGCTCCTAAGGCGAGTGATAACGGATCGAACGGATCTTCGAGCACACCCGTAGGTGAGGATTTGGTCACCTGACCACGCTTTGATGTAGGCGAATACTGTCCCTTAGTGAGGCTGTACACTTCGTTGTTGAACATCATCACATTCAGGTCAACGTTACGTCTGCAGGCGTGAATGAAATGGTTCCCACCGATACTCATGTTATCGCCATCGCCTGTTACTACCCATACACTAAGGTCACGTCGGGCGATTTTTAACCCTGTGGCTATTGGCAGAGCTCTCCCGTGGATGGTGTGAAATCCGTAGGTATCCATATAATATGGGAAGCGCCCTGAACAACCGATTCCCGAAACAAAAACGATCTTCTCTTTAGGGATGCCAAGCTCAGGGAGAAGCTTCTGCGTAGGTAACAAAACCGAAATAGCACCGCACCCGGCACACCACCTTACATCAAGATCCGGTTTAAAGTCCTTTGGCGTTAAAGCGACCGCTTCGCCAGCACGACACGCAAACATTTCATCAAGCAAAGTATTCATACGACTGATCTTTCAAGGTTGATAAGCGCTACGACCCTTTCCACGATTTCTTCAGTTTTGAACAGCTGGCCCTGTACTTTGCTAAAGCCATCCACTTCGATGCTGAAGCGTGACTGAATTATATTCTTCAACTGGCCCGTATTCAGTTCAGGAATGAGAACCCGCTGAAACCTCGTCAGAATTTCGCCGAGGTTTTTTGGGAATGGATTCAGATAACGCAGGTTAGCAAACGAAACCGGGTAACCATCGCGTTGAAGAAGTTCGAATGCAGTTCGCGCCGCGCCGAATGTACTTCCCCAACTAAGAATAAGTATTTCGCCTTCAGGCGGACCTTCAATCTCAAGCAGTGGAATAGAATTGGCGATCCTTTCAATTTTTTCTTTCCGCAGATTCACCATCTTCTCATGGTTCAACGGATCATGGCTGACATTGCCTGTAATATCGGCTTTTTCGAGACCACCTATACGATGCTCAAGTCCTTTTACACCGGGTATCGTCCACATCCGCGCAAGCGTCTCCGGATTTCTCTTATAGGGTGCGAACGTCGCAGGATCGGTGACGATGGTCGGTGTTATGTCTGGCAAACTACTTACGTCCGGGATCTTCCATGGTTCGGACGATTGGCCAATGTATCCATCAGATAAGAGTATAACAGGAGTCATGTACTGAAGAGCTATCCGCGCCGCCTCGATCGTCATCGAGAAACAATCTGACGGACTCTCAGCAGCCAGAACACAAAGGGGTGATTCGCCGTGACGTCCATAAAATGCCTGGAGAAGATCACTTTGTTCCGGCTTGGTGGGCAAACCTGTAGACGGGCCGGCGCGCTGTACATCGATGATGACCAGAGGTAATTCTGTCATGATGGCGAGTCCGATGGCTTCCGTTTTCAACGATAGACCCGGCCCGCTGGTCGTCGTCGCTGCCAGGGATCCGCCATAGGCAGCACCGATCGCGCTGGCAATACCCCCAATTTCGTCTTCAGCCTGAAGGCAACGCACACCGTACCTCGAGTAGCTGGAAATGTATTGGAGTATCTCCGTGGCCGGGGTAATCGGATATGAACCCAGAAACAGTGGGAGGTTCGCCTTTTGAGCCGCTGTCACCAACCCCAGGGCTATTGCCTGATTGCCGCTTATGTTCCGGTAACGTCCACGCTGAAATTTTGACCTGGACATGATCCCCCTTCGCACCAGCGCAGGCTCCGATTCGGCATATGCCACGCCGGCTTCAAGAATGAGTTTGTTGGCGCGAAGTATGTCAGGTTTTTTGCCGAATTTCCTATCCAACCATTTAAGGGTCGAAGTAGTGGGACGATCAAACAACCAGTACGCAATGCCAAGCGCAAATATGTTGCGTACCTGCCTGGCAAGCTTAACCTCAAGGCCATTGCTCTTGAGAATTGGCTTTACTTGTTGAATAAAGTCTACTTTGACAATAGTATACTCCTCGCTGATGCCGTTATCCAACGGATTGGCCGTATACCCCGCCAATTGCAGATTCTTCAAATCGAAGCCCTGATCGTCGGCAATGATCAAGCCTCCCCTGCGAACATCTGGAAGACTCACCTTAAGCGATGACGCATTCATTGCAATCAGTACGTCAATAACATCTCCCGACGTATTTATACTACCTGATCCAAAGTGAACCTGAAAGGCACTGACCCCGTAGAGGGTTCCCTCCGGGGCGCGAATCTCCGAGGGATAGTCGGGAAAAGTATTGATGTCATTTCCGGCATGACCACACGCGTCTGCGAATAACGAGCCCGCAAGTTGCATACCATCACCTGAATCTCCGGCGAAGCGAATGGTTGCGTCGTCCTTAGTAACAATTTCCTTTTTCATGCGAATGTTTTTTACGCACGCTGGTCTCCCCGGTTTTCTGGTACACTGGTATGCGTATGAAAAGTTTGCTTAATTATCCGAATAAACCGCTGAGACCCGTCAACCCCACCCATGACAATTATCATAGTAGACCGGAGTCCTATACCATTCCTGCGAAGCCCATGAAAGCCATGGCCAAAATGCTTGCAACGAGAAGGGCGGCAGGTACACCTTTCATCGCGGGGGGAAGTTCAGCGAAGTCGAGCTGCTCCCGGAGTGACGCGAACAATACGATAGCCAGCGTGAAGCCCAGGCCGTTTCCGACGGCAAACAAGACACTTCCCAGCAAGGAAAACTCTTTTTGAATTACGAGGATAGCAACCCCGAGAATCGCGCAGTTCGTTGTAATTAACGGAAGGAAAACACCCAGTGATTGATATAAGTCATTACTTACTTTTTTGAGAACGATCTCAACCACCTGAACCAGAAACGCTATGATAAGGATATAACTTACCGTTTGCAGATATGTAACGCCAAAAGGGACAAGAACCAGATGCATCAGCAGATATGTGATGATCGTAGCAATGGTCATTACGAAGATTACTGCCATGCCCATGCCCAACGCCGTGGAATATCCTTTTGATACGCCCAGAAACGGGCAGATGCCCAGAAAGCGGGAAAGAACAATATTGTTGATGAAGATTGCTGAAAATATGATAATGAGATATTCCATTTCGTCTGACTTTTATGCGTGTAAAGGAATTTCTTTGTTGTCAGGAACCGTGGGCTTTACCGGCTTCTTCTTTCGTAAGCTCAACCACTTATTGAACGCGATGATAAATCCAAGAGTAATGAAGGCACCCGGTGCCAGGATGAAGATGAGCATGCCGTCGCCATCAGTGATCTTCACACCAAAGACCGAAAGATTGCCAAGCAATTCGCGGATAAAACCAAGGAGCGTAAGTGCATAGGTAAATCCAAGCCCCATACCGATGCCATCGACGACACTGGCGGCAACGGTATTGCGCGAAGCAAAGGCCTCCGCGCGACCCAGGACAATGCAGTTCACGACAATAAGTGGAATGAACAAGCCAAGCTGCTCATGCAACGCAGGGACATAAGCCGCCATAAGTAAATCGATTACCGTCACGAACGCGGCTATGATAACAATATAGGCAGGGATACGAACTTTGGCGGGTATTAGATTCTTGACCGTGGCAATTACTGCATTTGACATCATCAGAACAAACAGCGTAGCAACACCCATGCCCAGGCCGTTGATTGCGCTCGATGTGACACCCAGTGTTGGACATAATCCAAGTAACACAACAAACACCGGGTTTTCCCTGATGATACCCTTCAACAAATTATCCCTATAACTAATCTTTTCCATACCCCGATTGTTCAAATGTTTTGTAGGCAGTAATAACAGCCTCCGAAAAGGCACGGGAAGAAATAGTCGCGCCGGAAATAGCGTCAATAGTTCCCCCATCCTTGCGTACGAGCACGTTGTCTTTTCCGGGATGCTTACCCCTGTACTGATTCAGGAAAAAGGGTTCCGACATTTTCGAGCCAAGTCCGGGGGTTTCAAGATGCTGGATAACGAATACATCAGCAATGGTCCCGCCCTTTTCAAACCCGACCATTAACCAAATGTCACCACTATATCCTTTTCCGGATTTTGTTTTAATAGCCACACCCTGAAACTCGCCACCATATTTAGCCGGAAAGAACTCCAGACTGTCTTTACCTCCCGGGATGGCCACTTTGAACTTGTCGGCTACAGGGTTATTATCGTACCCTTTCATTACCGACTCAATTGCCTTAAGTTGTTTGGCCAGCGTTGCTTTTTCAATTGGTATCTTTGTAGCCTTATAGACGAAGCCAAGCGCCACGGCCGCCATAAGGGTTACCACGGTGAGAGTAACCAGCATATTGACAAAGTTTGATTTCAGCGTTGCCATAGTGGTTATTGTTTTTGTCCGATGGTTTTTAAGCTTCCGAAGGGCACCGGTTTCACATAGCGATTAATGATCGGCACAAATGCATTCATGATCAGGATAGCGAACGAAATCCCTTCGGGATAGCTTCCAAAAACACGAATCATCACAGTAAGTACTCCAATTCCAATTCCAAAAATCACCATTCCCCTATGCGTTACAGGCGAAGTCACATAGTCTGTTGCCATAAAAACAGCTCCGAGTAACACGCCCCCGGTGAGGACATGGAAAAAGGGATTAGCATACTTTGCGGGATCTGCCAACCAGAAAAGGCCCGTTGTGACAAACACCGTAAGCACTATTGACACCGGCACGTGCCACGTGATAACTTTTCTGATAAGCATGTAACCCAGCCCTAGCAACAGTGCGAAAGCTGAAACCTCTCCCAATGACCCGCCCTGCAAGCCAAAGAAGAAGTCGGTATACGAAGGCATCTGGCCCATCAATTCAGACACAGGTTCACCGGCGCGCATACCATCCTTAAGAAGACCCAGGGGTGTGGCACTGGTCGTCGCATCCAGCGATAATGAAAAACCCGGTGTCGGCCAACTCGTCATCTGAACCGGAAACGATATCAGCAGGAAGACTCTGCCTACCAGCGCCGGATTAAATGGATTATTACCAAGGCCTCCGAAACTTAGTTTACCAATACTCATCGCCACCAGCGAGCCAATCATAACAATATGCCATGGCAGATTTGAAGGCACGTTAAATGCCAGTAGCATCCCGGTTATCACAGCAGAGCCATCGTGCAGACTGTCTGGCCGTTGAAGAAGAAACCGATTGATAACGAATTCGCTCAGCATGCATGAGAACACCGCAAGTATCGTAATCATCAAAGCCGAGATTCCGAAGGTGTATACCGAAAAAAACAGCGCAGGAAGTAGCGCGATAATTACAACGCGCATTATCCGGGGCACGCTCAGTTCGTCGTGAATGTGGGGCGAAGGCGATACAGTTAATAAGGATGCCATGTTATTTCGATTTCTTCACTCTTGTTTTTCCCAGTCTGACATAATCCAGGATCGGTCTGTTTGAAGGGCATACAAAAGAACACGATCCACATTCAATACAATCGAGGATATGTTCTTCAGTTGCCTTCGCCACGTCGCCTCGCTGACCCAGCGTCATCAGATAATATGGTGATAGCCCCATGGGACAAACCTCGACACACTTTCCACAACGGAGACAATTGTAAACTTCAGTGCGTTTAGCTTCCTCACGCGGAACAATGAGTATCCCTGAAGTTGCCTTGGCGACCGGGACGTCAATACTACTGAGCGCCCTGCCCATCATTGGTCCGCCACTCAGGACCTTCCCGGTATCTTCTGGTAATCCACCCGCAGCGTCAACCAGTTCGCTGACAGGCGTTCCGATCCTGACGCGGAAATTCCCTGGCTTCTCTACGCTCTTTCCGGTAACCGTGACGGTTCTTTCGATAAGTGGTTTATTCTTTTGAACAGCTTCGTACACTGCGAAGGTTGTACCCACATTGTGTACAACGGCACCGACATCCGCCGGAAGTTTTCCTGAAGGTACTTCACGGTCCAAAAGGGCCTGAATGAGTTGCTTCTCTCCTCCCTGCGGGTATTGAACCGCCAATGCCTCCACAACAATTCCCGGGTACGGATCGCATGCATGGCGCATAATCGCTATAGCGTCTTCTTTGTTGTTTTCGATTCCTACAATGGCATTCTCAACGTTCAACGCTTTCATCAGCAACCGGATTCCAACCACGATCTCACGCGGCTTTTCGATCATTAACCTGTGGTCGGCGGTGAGGTAGGGTTCACATTCCACCCCATTGATTATCAGAAAGTCGATCTTCTTGCCCTGTGGTACGGTAAGCTTTACGTGAGACGGAAACGCTGCACCGCCCATGCCGACTACACCGGCTTCCATGATACGATTGACAATTTCACTCCCCTCAAGTGTGATCTCCTGTTTGAGTTCATCGCTGCGCTCAATACCTTCTAACCAGTCGTCGCCCTTTACACGGATGGGGATAATCGTTCGTTTGAACCCGCTGCTGTCTATTGCCTCTTCAATGGGCCCTACCCGCCCCGATACTGACGCGTGTATATTTGCCGACACAAAGCCTTCATGAACAGCAATCACCTGGCCCACCTTTACCATCTCACCACGCTCGACCACTATTCGTGCGGGTGCACCGAGGTGTTGAATAATGGGAATACTCGCGATCTTCGGTACGGGAAGTACAACGATTGGTACATGCGCCGAGAGTTTCTGTTCGGGTGGATGGATCCCTCCCTTCCGGAATGTCTTCAGGTTACTGAACAGGTTTAGCATCGCTTGCATTATTTAATAGTTGTTCCTCCTGCTTTTTTTTACGTTCAGCGCGCTTGATACGTTGTTCGTTCGCTGAAGTGATCTTCTCTGCGGGAACATTTACAGCAAGTATGTTATGGACGTCACACACATCGACGCATTCCATGCACAACTTACACTTTTCGTAATCGATGGTGGCAAGACTGTTCTCCATTGATATCGCTTCGTAACGGCAGGCCTCAGAGCACTTGGCGCAACCAGAACATGCTACCTCGCACGATTTTCGGGCCGTACTACCTTTCTCTTCATTCAGACACGCAACGTAAACGCGTTGGTTCTTCTTTCCTTTTGGCCACAACTCAAGGATGTCTTTCGGGCAGGCTTTTACGCACGCATTACAGGCTGTACATTTATCTTCGATCACCACAGGTAGTCCGGTTCGTTGATCCATATACATTGCCTCGAAATCACAGGCATCGACACATTCGCCAAGCCCGAGACAACCATACGCACAGCCCGTATCGCCTGCATATAACGAAGCTGCTACTGTACAGGAACGGGCGCCGTCATACTCATTAGTCCGCTTACGGTACTCAAAGGATCCGGAGCACCTGACCACCGCGATGAAAGGGTCCTTTTCGACTGCCTTTATGCCGAGAACAGACGCAACCTTCTTCATCACATCGTTGCCACCAACGGGGCAGTGCAGGCTGGACAAATCACCGGCTTTGACTACAGCTTCAGCGAACGCATGACAACCCGGCTGTCCACACCCCCCACAGTTCGTGTTGGGCAATACTTCTTCGACCAATGCAATCCGCTCATCCTCAATAACGGCAAACTGTTTTGATACAAAGTACAGAATCACTGCGGCAACGATTCCGGTGCTACACAAAATCAGAATGGTATATAGTACTATGTTATTCATTGCTTCTGTACTTCAATGGATAGATCATTTGAGAAAAGCGTTCTGAACAATTTCAGCAGCAGGAAATAGGGAACCAATACTGCCAACGAGATGATGCCGGCAACCGGTTCAGACAACCCGATAAATATGGCTATCGAAAGACTTGCCAGGACAAGCACGAAGGGAAACACATAGCCCATTGCCACAGCCTTATATCCGTTTCGCAGAGAAATGTTTATCGTTACCTGATCACCCTCATTCACAGCCACTTCTTTCAGCGGTATTTTGAATATTTTATCAGTCGATTCGGCCATTCCACAACTTGACTTAATACTGCATCCCGAGCACCCCGACGTGTGGGCAAACGAAATGAACGCTGCCCCGTTGACGACACGTTCTACGATCCCCTCATGGCCGATGCTATCTGTTGTTTTCATTTTTTACTAAAGCGGATTTTGATTTCACCCGAATTCGTGGTCGTACCGGATACCGGTTAATCATCACCAGACTGGCCTTGACTATTTCGCCCATGGTCCGGCAGGACATAAACTCGCCATCTTCGTAAATATCGGCCAGTTCATTCTTTAGGCGATCCACATTTTCCTGAGAAGAAATTGTATCGTATTGCATTGAATCAAGCAATTCCATCAATTGGCGCTGAGAAGTCTTTATTCGGTTTGCGATGCGCGTCCGTTCTTCACGCTGATACTGCAACTCGAGTACGGGCGTCATGTTGCCAAAACCAAGTCGAAGAATGGGATTATTTTCCTTGAAAAACTGAGGAAGATAAATCTTGACGTTTCCTTCATGGCATTGCTGATCAAAATCGATTGCACGTAAACGAAAATGAACCTCATCAAAATCGGGAACAATTTCGACGACGAAGTTATCTCTGCGAATGTCGCCTAAAAGCTGAACGAAACATCTCTCATTGAATTTGACGAATTCCTTTGCCAGTCGAAGTGGGTTATAGTCATTCCGGTCGAGATAATTCTTTATAAACGTTTCGCCCGGAATCCCCTGAATGTGTTCTTCAATCAGGGTATTGTGGCTGACCAGGAAGTTGATCTTATTTGGTGAAAGGTAGTGCTCAAGTTCCATCCCGTAGATCCGGGATGCATCAGCGCGCTTCACATAAAAGTAGTCGAACAAATCATTAAGCCTGTTGACTATTCTAACACGAACGGGTTGCGTATTTGCGTACAAGCACCAATCTACGCGATCGACATAAAGGTGTTCAAGTCCACCAACCTCGCCACCTACTTTTAGTTGAACATAAATTTTGAAAAGGGCATCGTAGATCTCCCGACGGTCACTCTCGTTGTAGATAAGGGTTTCCCAAAGAGTGTCATTTCCAAAGCGATCGAAAAGGGTTATGGCGTTACTGAACCGGAGCAGGTCGTGATACGCAATGGGAACACTTGCTTCACGGTTGGCGTGAAGCAAGTATTTCCGAAGGGGTTCCTGCACAGGGAACACCGGTTTCTTGAAACGAATATCTTCCATAACCCATAAGAATTGACACTATGCGAATTCTGTCCGCAACTGATCAACCCATTGTTTGATTCGTCCTGCGGTCAGATCTTTCTGGTTGTCTTCATCGATAGCCAGTCCCAGGAATTTTCCGTCTACGACTCCTTTTGAAGCTTCGAAATTGTATCCGTCGGTAGGCCATTTTCCTACAAATGCACAGCCTCTTCCATCTACCTTTTGATGAATGATGCCTAATGCATCCTGGTATGTATCCGGATATCCGTCGGCATCGCCCAGACCAACATAAGTTACCTTTTTTCCACCGAAGTCAACGTCATCCAGTTCGTCGATGAAGCTATCCCAGTCTTCCTGAAGTTGACCTATCTCCCACGTAGGGCAGGCGAGAATGATGTTGGCGTACGGTTGCAAATCATCAGCGGTAGCTGATTTCACGTTGTGAAGGTCGACTGTTCCGTCACCGAATTCAGCCGCGATCTGGCCGACGATACGCTCCGTATTACCATCTGTGGAGCCGTAAAAAATTCCGATTTTTTCCATAAGTAGTTCTAACAAATTAAGGTTCTAAATTTCGTCCCACTCAAGATGACGTTTATCCTGCTTGGGATGATATTGCATGAATACATCAGATTTCATAAGAATATCAACATATTGCGCGCGTTTATAAGCAAACGGATCCGGCAATTTCTGCTTGGAAAGCTTACCGCGGAATTCTTCAAGCGACGCATAATGCTTGAGATCCATCCATTCCTCGAGGGCTTCAAGCATCTTCTCCAGGTGCCCTATGCCTTTCTTGTAAATCGTACTTACCACCTGTACCGCATCGGCTCCTGCCAGTAACATTTTGACGACGTCGCCGCCGGTGAAAATGCCGGTATTCGCGCACACAGATCCGCCAATGTTGCCGAATAACAAGCCGGCATATCGCAATGCGAGCCGGTTATCGTTTTCACTGCTGAAGTTATACGGATAGTGATGTTCCTCTTTCATGATATCGATATCCGGTTGGAAAAGGCGATTGAAGAGCACAAACCCATCTGCACCAGCTGCATCCATCTGCGATATTACTGACAGCGTATTGCTGTAGAACGGACTCAACTTGACGGCTACCGGAATTGTAAGCGCTTCTCTGACGAGACCCAGAACTTCAAGCTGGCGCTCAACGAGTTTTTCGCCATCCGTGTGGTAGTCGATATTGTTCGCGTAGAAGTTCAATTCCAGTGCGTCGATTCCTGTTTCTTCCATCTTCACAGCGTAATCGACCCACGACTCATTGAGCATCGCATTCAGACTTCCGATAAGGGGAATGGATATCCGCTGCTTTGCCTTTCTGAGCGCAAGCAGATGCTCTGCCGGCCCCGCGTGATCAACCTTGGGAAACAACGAAACATATTCGGCATCCCAATGGCTGTATAACTCCTGCGCCAACTCCCAGTGGTGCGATTCCAATTGTATCTGCTCTTCAAATAGCGACTTGTACACTATCGCAGCAGCTCCGGCACGTTCCAGTTTCTCAAGATTGTCTTCATCCGTTACAAGATTACTGGCACCCACGATGATGGGATTCTTCAGGCTCAGGCCAAGGTACGAGGTTGTTAGCTTAGGCATGATTAAGAGGGTTTAAGATTCAGAAAGATGATTCAGGTCTGTTAAACGCTGGCTGTTGTCTTTTTCTGCCAGGGTCAGCAACCGGTCTGATTCAGCCGGGTTTGAGAGCATCAATGTTTTGTACCGTATTTCTTCTTCGACGTAGTCGCGGAATGAAGCATGTTCAGGTTGGTAATCCCACGTAAATGGAGCCTTACCCTGTTCGCGGAGCTCAGGATTGAACCTGTACATTGGCCAGTAACCCGTCTTCGCTGCTTTCTCCGACTGCTTCTTCGCATGCTTCAGGTCGTACCCGTGTGCGATACAAGGGGAATAGGCCAGAACAAGTGACGGTCCTTTGTACTTCTCTGCTTCAACCACTGCAAGTGCAGTCTTCTCACGATCCATTCCCATGTTCACCGAAGCAACGTAAGCCGTATTGTACGAACTCATCATCAGGCCGAGGTTCTTTTTGCCAACAGCCTTTCCGTTAGCGGCAAATTTCGCCACTGCTCCGCGCGGTGTCGCCTTGGAGGCCTGACCGCCGGTGTTCGAATATACTTCTGTGTCGAGAACAAGAATGTTGATGTTCCTGGTGGACGCCATTACGTGATCCAATCCGCCGAAACCAATGTCGTATGCCCAGCCATCTCCACCGAAGATCCAGACGCTCTTATCAACCAGATAATCCTTCAGTTCAGTCACTTTCGCCAGTACAGTTTTAACTTCAACCGGAGCAACCTCCCAGTATGTGGCGAGAGCAGCCCTGAGTACGTCAGCCTGTTGCTTCGCCTCATTATTGACATCATCGAAAAGCATAAGGCTTTTGTTGATGGTCTGTTTCAAAACGGGATCTGTTACCAGCGACTCGAGTCGGATAAGGTTGCTTTTTAGTTGTTTGCGGTTCGCATCTATCGCCAGCCGCATCCCGAAACCGAATTCGGCGTTATCCTCAAAGAGCGAGTTTGCCCACGCCGGACCCCTGCCATTTTTGTCTTTTGCATAAGGCGTCGTCGGGAAAGTTCCCCCGTAGATCGAGGAGCATCCCGTTGCATTTGCAATCACCATCCGATCACCAAAGAGTTGCGTTACCAAATGGATGTAGGGTACTTCGCCGCAACCCAGACAGCTTGGCGGATACTCGAAGTAAGGCTCAGCGATATTTGGTTCAGTCACAAACGGGAGTTTGTCAATGAAGATCGCGGGGTTACCGGCAACACCTCTGCGTTCAAGACGTTTCGTACATGTAGGCACTGCTCCGCTCACAGACATCAGTGAAACCGGAATCGAATCACCCTTCAGCCTCAACACCGGATCAATTACTTTCTCGGCAAACTCTCCAGAATTGGCGGGAACGAGTTGATCTATCTCTGCAAACTTTTCAACAACTTCAGGTATCGGAATCTCGATAATGGCACTGGCCGACGCATCGATCGCTTTCCAGTTCATCTCAATGATCTCCCTACCCTTCTTAGCGAATTGTTTTTCAACATATTTCTTGATCATATCAATTGCTTCGGCTTCAGGTACAACTCCCGCTACCTTGAAAAATGCGGTTTGCATCACTGAGTTAATCCTGCCGCCCAGGCCCACGCTTTTTGCTATGGTAGATGCATCAATGGCGTACACCTTTACCTTTTTCCTGCGAATCGTTTCCTGCATATCCTTCGTGAACAATCCAAAGATCTTCTCTGGCTTTTGTCCAGTGTTGATAAGAAATGTTCCACCCTCGGTAATTCCTTCCAGGATATCGTATTGGCCAATGTACTGTTGACGGTGCAGCGCTACGAAGTCAACTTTATTCAGAAGGTATTCTGACTTAATCGGCTGTTTTCCAAAACGAAGGTGAGAAATCGTATAACCTCCTGACTTGTTGGAGTCATATTGGAAATATCCCTGCACAAAAAGATCGGTGCTTTCACCAATTATCTTGATAGAGTTTTTGTTTGCGCTTACGGTCCCATCAGAGCCGTAACCCCAGAATTTACACCGGACGATTCCTTCCTGTTCACATTCGATTTCCTCCTCGACTTTAATAGAGCGGAAGGTCACGTCGTCGTTTATTCCCACGGTAAAGTTGTGGAATCCGCCGCTCTGCAAGTGTTGGAATACGGCGTTTACCATCGACGGAGTAAACTCTTTTGATGACAACCCATAACGGCCACCGATGATTCTGATTTCAGGACGATCACGTAAAGCGGTCACAACATCCATGAACAACGGCTCACCTATTGCGCCGGGCTCTTTGGTTCGGTCAAGAACGGCAATTCTTTTTACTGTCGACGGAAGTTCTGCAATCATGTCTTCAACAGAGAAAGGCCTATACAACCTTACCCGGATTGCGCCGACTTTCTTACCCCTTGCTGAAAAATAATTTACCGTCTCTTCAATTGTCTCCGTTGATGATCCGATCGAAATGATTATGTCCTCGGCATCCGGCGCGCCGATGTATTCAAAAAGTTTGTATGCCCTTCCCGTACGTTCTGCAAACAGTTGAAGATATTTTTTGATAATGCCGGGAGCGTGATCATAGTAGGCATTCACCGTTTCACGACCCTGGAAGTACACATCGGGATTCTGCGCGCCTACTTTGCATACGGGCGATTCCGGACGAAGCGCGTTGTTTCTAAACTCTTCAATGTATTTCATGTCGATCATGTCCCGCAGCATGTCATACTCTATGGGAACGATCTTTTGTATTGAATGCGACGTACGAAATCCATCGAAGAAATGCAGGAATGGTATCTTTGATTCAAGTGTACTTAAATGTGCGATGACCGCCATATCCTGAGCCTCCTGAACATTGGCTGATGCCAGCATGGCGAACCCGGTCCCCCTTGTCGACATCACGTCGGAGTGATCACCAAAAATCGACAATGACTGACATGCCAGTGATCGTGCCGTAACGTGAAATACGGTAGGAATCATTTCTCCGGCTACCTTGAACATGATCGGAACCATGAGCAACAAGCCTTGTGAGGCCGTGAATGTTGTGGCCATTGCGCCTGCTGACAAAGCACCATGGATGGCTCCTGCTGCGCCGGCCTCGGACTGCATTTGCACGACGTCCACCTTTTCTCCGAAAAGATTTTTACGGCCCTGGGCTGCGAATAAATCCGCGCTCTCTCCCATGTCGGAGGAAGGTGTAATTGGATAAATTGCAGCTACTTCGCTGAACGCATAGGCAATATTGGCAACCGCCGAGTTACCGTCTGTGTTGATGTATGATGTTTGATTTTTCATAAGCTTCCGGAAGGGATTGAGTCAGCACGTAATAATTAGCTTCAAATAAGTCTGATTTGCCCTTCAGATAGCTGTCAAAAATCATCGGGACGCGAGATTTCGCTCATCAGAGCCACCTGACGTTTTCCGCGGACGCAAAAAATTCCACGACAATGTGATAAAAAAAATGTCTGTTAAGATTGGTTTTAAATAACGCTGAAAAAATGGCAAACAGGTAACATCCGACGCAGCGAGACCAAATTCGGCTGAACTGAATCGAGAATTCATTTGAATACTAAAATCCGACCGGTATTCTGTCAGCGATTTAAAAGTCGCTTGTGTCACCCTCACGAACTTTCTTCCCGGCGTTCAGCCCCTGATCACGATGGCTATTGCGTTGCTTGTTCAGCGCATAAGCGAACATCACGATGCCCAGCGAAACCATGACGAATAAAATTATTGCTAATGTCATTTCGCAAGTCTTTGGTTAAGTACGAAAGCAAAAAATGCCATGCCCGTAAATCTCCCCTACCGCGTAATGAAAGCATCACCGTGTGCTATCTTATAGCCCTTTTGAGTGGCTTAACTTCATCCATGATGCCGCTAAACACACGGTCGTATTCTAAGTGTGTAAGGAAGGATACACCCAGTGAGCGAATTCGGTGTCACGTTGATATCGATTGCGCCGGCTGATGAAAATGCTAACGGGAGCTATTTCTTCCTTAGTTTTTCAATCCAGTGGTTAGCTTCTTTCTGAAGCTGGATTTTTCCTTCACTGAGGTGTTGAGCCAGCTTAGGGTTCATTTCGCCCGACGAAGTAAGGTGAAATCGACCACAATCGATGCATTGATAGACAGCTACCGGCCCCCGGCCCGGCGCATAGTCATAGCGCGACCAGGCTTCGATGAGTACATCTTCGGCGATTTCCTTCGAGTCATACATTTTTTTTCCGGTCACACACCCACCCATGAGATGATCGTTTTCGAAAGGCAAGATACTATACAATTCAGAATAGAATCTCATTCCTTGCTCAATCGCTTCCAGTTCCGGGTTCTTTCTTTAATTTTGCAGCCAAACAATTTTAAATGAAGACTGCAGAAATTCACACAAAGAAGGGCGTCATGAAAATCCAATTTTTCGAAAAAGACGCCCCGAACACTGTCAAAAATTTTGTCAACCTGGCTGAGAAAGGCTTTTATGACGGCCTGACGTTTCATCGGGTGATACCCAATTTTGTAGTACAGGGCGGCTGCCCGAACGGAATCGGAAACGGCGGCCCCGGTTACACCATTGACTGCGAATTAAGCGGCGATAATCAATACCATGACAGGGGTGTGCTGTCTATGGCCCATGCCGGTCGGAATACAGGCGGCTCACAGTTTTTCATTTGCCACAGCCGCGAGAACACGAAACACCTTGATCGTAACCATACTGTTTTTGGAAAAGTGGTCGAAGGACTTGACGTGATCGATGCGATCCGGCAGGGCGACGTTATGGAAAAGGTCCTTATTCAGGAAGAAGCGTAGTCGTTAGTCACACTATACAAAAAGGTTCTCATCAAGGACCTTTTTTTTATTGCCGGATTTTTCCCGCAGCAAAAAACTCAATCTTCCGAAAGTTCGGGATGTTAAAAAGAACAAGAGCACCAAGTATGATCAGATAACCTGACAGTTGGATCAGTGAAATGCTTTCGTTAAAAATCACAAAGGCTACTGTAAAGTTAATGAGAGGATTGATGTACATAAGAATTCCGATCGTTGCTGAGTTAATCCGATTCAAAGCATACAAATTCAAAAAAAGCGGAAGTACTGTGAATACGATAGCTATCATAAAGACGAGGCCATAAAACCCTGGCGCTTCGGGCACCTCCTGCACAAGCCATGAGAAAATAACGGTCATGATGATGAGTGAAAAGATGACCTGAACAAGCAAAACCACCATTCTGTCAAAGCCTTGATTTTTTCTCTGCGAAATAAGGTAGAGCGCGTAAGTGAGTGCGGTGAGGAAGCTATACCCAAGTTCCATGGCGGAGTTGATGCCAATCAGAACACAACTCAGGGCGCACAACGCCACCGCGATCCATTGTATCCTCGTCATTCTTTCGCCAATCAACACAAAGCCCAGCACAGCGGTGATCACCGGGCAGATCAGGTACGAAAACGAAGCGGTCTTAATATTGATATTGTTGACAATGTAAATAAATGTAAGCCAGTTTACCGTAAGGAGAGCGCCCCCGGCCAGGGTTAGAGAAAGCACCGCCAATCGCTTTTTCAGGGCGTAGGAGGAAATCAGCCGGATATCTTCACGCAGCGACTTTCTTCTGAACAACCCAATGATCGCGACGAGAACAACGAACGAAAAAACGATTCTGAAATAAAGAATCTCACCAGCGGAATATGCGCTCAATGCCCGAAGCGGGATGGAGAAGAATCCCCAAACCACAAAAGCGCTGATGGCGGCGGCGTAATGCTTCTGACTACTCATAGAGAAGCGCAAATATAGAATAATTCACTGCCGCAAAACGGTTGTAAAATCCAGAAGAATCGGAAATACAAAAGGTCCGGTAAAAGCTACACGGACCTTTAATACTAAATTAATCCATAAAGTGTATGGAAAAATTAATGCCTGGCGTTCTCTTTGGCGGAAATCTGATTGACTATCTTTTCTTCCCGCTTGGTAATAATGCGATCCTTCTTTATGTCCACCTTGATTAATGCGTAGAGGCTCATATATATGTTAGCTATCCATACCAGGGCGAATCCGGAAACGAGGTAGCCCCTCCAATCGTCGTACAATAGTTGGAACTGCGTAATGATAAGGATAAAGAGCGTTACGTAGTGACTGAAACAATATTCACATGTGAACAGATAGAAGAATTTTCGCGATAGCAATCGTTTGTCCCGCTGGCTCCGGCGCACGCAATACATTCGTGGCTCGCGAAATACTTCTTCATGTGTGACGGTCCATGCTATACAAGCAATGGGGAGAGCCAGGACAAAAAGAGTGAGTAAAGGTGAGAAGTCGTTCATAGTTTAATACTTTCTTCTCTTAAAAACATTTGCCATTTCGGCATCAAACAGGCACCAGTTTTTGATTTCAGTCCGATATGCAAAAAGACAACGTCGTCTCCCAACGCAAGCAGCTGCTCCGTCGAGTCGAGAACTTTTTCGAAACACCCATGATCTTTCTGGGATTTATCTGGCTGGTCCTGCTTGTTGTCGAGTTTGTTTCGGGCTTAAGTCCGTTCCTTGAGAAAGCCGGTTTATTTATCTGGGGCCTCTTTATAATAGACTTTCTGATCAAGTTTGTCATCGCACCAGAAAAAGCTTCCTTTCTGAAAAAGAACGTCATTACCATTATTTCATTGGTGGTCCCCGCGTTTCGCGTGCTTCGGTTGGTACGCGTACTCCGTTTTCTTCGGTTCTCACGAAGTTTGAGGCTGATCAAGGTGATTGGTAGCCTCAACCGCGGAATACGCGCCGTGGGTGCCACTATGAACAGAAGGGCCTTTGGCTACGTCTTCGTGCTCACGATCCTGGTACTGTTTGTTGGCGCTGCCGGCATGTTTGCTTTTGAAAAGGACGAAGGTCTGGCCACCTACGGGAACTCGGTGTGGTGGACAGCAATGCTCCTCATGACTATGGGGTCGGAATATTGGCCACGAACGCCGGAAGGCAGGATTTTATGCGTTATTCTGGCGATATATGCTTTTGCCATGTTTGGGTATTTCACCGCCACTGTAGCTACCTTCTTCATAGGCCGCGACGCCGAGGATGATCGCGCAGAGATTGCCGGAGCGAAACAAATAGAAGACCTGCGAAAAGAAATCCGCGAACTGAGGGAGATCCTTCAATCACGCAACTGACTTACATCTTGGCTCATTTTTTATCCTGTCCGCAGCCTTTTTGTGTTGAATTTTTAGAATTGCGTTAAGATTCGACCTCAATTTTTAAAAATATCATCAAATTTCCAGAACATGGGCTACAGCTAACGCCTGTTGTTGCGGCTTGTGATGTATTTTCGCCCAACAACAACCAGATTTGATGAAGACTACATTACGAACTTTCATTTTCTTGTCCGTCTTTCTCTGTTTCGCCGCCGCTCCTGCGCTGGCTCAGGACCAGGACGAAATTATTCCTACTGACAGCGGGACGGCAGCGTGGATGCTCACCTCCACCGCACTCGTGCTTTTGATGATCCCCGGACTTGCCATGTTCTATGGCGGACTGGTGAGAACCAAAAACGTTCTCGGAACGATGATGCACAGTTTTGCGGCGATGGGTATTATGACTGTATTATGGGTTATCTGCGGTTACGGGATGGCCTTTGGGGAAAATGTATTAGGTGGGTGGTTTGGATGGAACAGCAGATATTTCCTGCTTGAAGGAATTGATGAAACGATCATGACTGCAGGTATCCCCGAATATGTTTTCTCAATGTTTCAGGCAAAGTTTGCCATCATTGCCCCGGCACTCATCGCCGGCGCCTTTGCCGAACGCGTATCATTCAAAGCCTATTGTGTTTTTATAGCTCTCTGGGGGTTGCTTATTTATAACCCGTTGTGTCACTGGGTGTGGGCGTCAGACGGATTTCTCTTCAACCTTGGCGCAAAAGGTGCGATTGATTTCGCCGGCGGAACGGTTGTTCATATCTCTGCAGGTGTAAGCGGTTTAGTCGCTGCGCTTTTTATAGGCGCGCGAAAGGCATATCCGCATCTGCCGATGCGTCCGAACAATCTGGTCATGACACTTATCGGAGCTGGATTACTCTGGGTAGGCTGGTTTGGATTTAACGCCGGAAGCAGTATAAGCAGCGGTCTGGCCGCAGCCCAGGCGCTTACTGTGACCCAGGTCGCGGCAGCCGCCGGCGCGCTCGCATGGGTTATAATCGAGGGCATACATCAAGGTAAGGCTACGGCACTGGGGTTCGCCAGCGGTATCCTCGCAGGCCTGGTGGCAATCACCCCGGCTGCGGGAGTCGTACAACCTGGAGGAGCAATAATTCTTGGCATTCTTGCCACCGCTTTCTGTTATCTGGCAATCCAGTACAAGAACAAGCTTGGGTTGGACGACACGCTTGACGCTTTCGGTGTCCACGGAATTGGTGGGATCGTTGGTGCAATATTCCTTTCGTTTTTCATTCGCGATAGTTGGATGGCCGATGCTGTTGCGATCAATGCCGAATGGGGTGTCATAAAACAACTCGGTATTCAGACTCTGGCCGTTATCATCGCAATCGCCTATGCGGGAATCGGAACCTGGTTAATCCTTTTTGTTTTGAACAAGTTTCTTCCGATGCGTGCATCATCTGAAGCTGAAATGAAAGGACTGGATCACTATTACCATGGAGAACGTGGTTACGGAATGATCAACCCGAATTAATTTTTTCATCTATACCAGACAATCATGAAATTAATAATAGCGATTATTCGTGAAAATCAACTCGACCAGGTTCGTGAGGCGCTGATTGAAGCGGGAATCTCGAGAATTACCGTCAACCATGTTTCAGGTCATGGACGTAATGAACCGGTTGAAGAAATCTACCGTGGGCAGGTGATTGTACCGAACCTGGTCCCGAATATCCGAATTGAAATTGCAGTCAACGATGATTTCGTTAAACCAACCTGCAACGCGATCATAAACGCGACCAAGGCCAATGACAGCGGCTACATCGGAAGCGGAAAGATATTCATCGTTCCGCTTGAAGAGGTTATCCGGCTTCGAACCGGTGAAACCGGCTCCGAGGCTATCTAGAACGTCGATCTCATGATGGCGGCCTCACTCATTAGGACAAGGTCGTTGCATTCTTGCAGTCGACTTGTCTTCGATGAGTATTTCATTCAGATGTAAAATCAAAACGCTGCGTTACTCAGCCAGTTGATAAGAAAAGTCTTTGTCAAAGATTCTGCAAGTTGAACGTAAACACCGGCCGACCAACTTCTTTGACCAAGCGGTTCGAGAAGCGGTTCGAGAATATGCGGAAGATTCCATCCTTGCTATTCTTAATCACAGCAACCAGGCCGGCTTGTTGTTCACGGGCAAAATGAATCACTCCTTCTGCGGGCTCCGAAGCGTCAAGTATTGTAACGGAATAATTTTGAAGCGCCGCAGTTTGAGCAATCCTGGTAAAGTAGTTCTGAAGATCCGCTCGCTCCTCTCCCGGTTGGACTATGTGTAACAAATGGATATGCGAATCAAAGCACTCTGCCAGCTGACGAAGGGTGTTAAGCCCCGTAAGGATTTGTTCATCCTTGATGTCGTTAACTGCAAGAACCATTCTACTGAAGTCTTCGATCATGAAGCCATCGCGCACAGATACCACAGGACATGACGAAACCTCAATAACCTGTTCCGTATTGTTTCCAGTAAAAGCCTCTTCAACAGTTGCTTCGCCGGACGTACCCATCACTACGAGGTCGATCATTTCTTTGTTGAGATAATCGTCCATCCCATCCTTCAACTCATCGTCGATAATTCCATATTCGATTTCCACGCCGGGGCCGCGATATGCCATTGCCAGATCCTCAAGTTTTGCCTGGTTAACTTTTAGCAGCGCAAGTGTGAAGCGTGTTTCTTCCGAGTCGCGCTTTTTAGTGATATCTCCCGTAGCGCTGAAAGTACTTCCAAAGGGATGTTTCGTGAAGTTGATAAGACTTATCACCGCGCCGCTGCGCCTGGCAATTTCGACGGCTAGTTTCAAGCCTGTTTCGGCTACCGGGCTAAAGTCAGTTGGAACCAGGATTTTCTCCATATAAAATGTTTATTGTTTCTGCAAACTATTGGTGATCATTAACCCGCGATTATTCCGAAATGTCATTCCTCGACAGCTTCTTCATACAGGATTACCCGATCTGTATGCTATAATTAAATTTTCAGACCAGCTGTAACGACGACATCCAATCCTGTTTCCCGATGTAACGCCTCCTATTCAACAATCTTGATGAGTTTGCCCTTCGTTACCGGGTCTTCGAGTCTCAGTCCGTTGAGAATAGCAAGTTCCGACATGCGGCTCTCCTCTACGTTCAGACTCTTAAGTGCCTGAGAAAGTGTACCGGATTGACGAACCTCTTTTATCCGGACTCGTTCTGGTTGCCTGTTGATCTTCGCCTGATCACGCAAGATATTGAAGCTACCCATCGAATTCTGAAAAATGCGCGCGTATCCGTTGAAATCATTAGGGCGCGACGCCCCGATCATCATATAGATATTTTCACCGTATTGAATCAGGTAACTGAGCACTCTTAATGACTCAGTCTGCTGGCCCTGTTGTTGTTGTTGTTGTTGGCCGGACTGGTCTGCGATTATCATCAGTGCGGGAAGTCCGTTTACCTGGTCGCGTTTTGATTCTACAACCGTGAGCCCGTAATTCTGTAACAACGCCTGACCAGCATCCTCCAGGGAACTTCCTTTGCCCAGGGTGAGCATCATGATGGCCTTGCCATCCTGCGAAGCCATCTGAACAGCTTGCGGTGTATTTTGAACAGCCCATTGCGTGGGGATGGAAAATTGAAATTTCAATTCCGGGTGATAGAAAACATTATTTTCAACAAAGCCCTGCTTCGGGTCTTCACCGTAAATAAGCCCATCTATCATACGCAGATAATTGTCTTCATTGACCTGAAGAGGCTGGTTTGTTTTTGCTTTCCAATCTTTGGCCATTTTTGAGACGGAGCGCTCCCGGTCAGCCGGGTTCGGGTGCGTTGAAAGAAAATTCGGGATAGCCTCCTGACCTGCCTCCTCACCGAGTCGGGCCAGTGTGGCAAAGAAGCCCGCCATCTCCTCGGCATCGTATCCAATCTTCGTGGAGTACTCTACGCCTAGTTTATCGGACTGCCGTTCTGCGTCGCGACCGAACTTCAGGAATAATAATTGAACACCCTGACCGGCAAGCTCACCGAACTGGGCAAGTTCCGGCGCGAAAATCATTCCGGCTGCCAATCCAACTTGCGCAATCATAGCCTGACTGTACTGTTTGGCTGAGTGCCGGGCGGTAATATGCCCGATCTCATGCCCCAGTACCCCGGCAAATTCCGCTTCATTATTAAAGTGGGCCATTATTCCACGAGTGAAATACACGTAGCCGCCGGGAACCGCGAATGCATTGACAACGGGTGAATCAACAATTTTGAAATGGTACTGCAATTCTTTCCGGTGCGATACGGCGGCCATTTGCTGGCCTTTCTCTTCTATGAATTGCTGGAGCTTAGGGTCATCGTAGATCCCAAAGAATTGTTGAATTTCCGGGTCGGACTGCTGTCCCATTGCGATCTCCTGGTCGGTCGACATTAACATGAAATCGCGCCTGCCGGTAACAGGGTTTTTTGCACAGGAATCCAACAGCAAACAGAGTATCAGGATTCCCGCAGCGCGGACGATTTTTTTCATACAGCGTTATTTGATAACCCTGTTAATAAAATTTGTGTACCACTTCTCCAGACGACGTTTATGAACAAAAAAGGGGCTTTACCCCCTTTTTCCATTCCAATCTCACACTTTCTTGGTTATTGTTGTCGTCGTTTTTGTAATGGTGGTTGTCGTGTGGTTCACCATCGGTGGAGCCTTCTTCCCGGTCTTTGCCTCGTTGTTGGTTTTCTTGTTTACAATGGCTCCGTTGTCATCTTCACCGCGGGTTGAAACGGCCCCTTTTGTGGGGATCACTTTGTGACCGAACCTGTTTGCATACACCTGAGTGAATTCCGCTCCGAAAAGCAGGATCATTGCTGCATAAGACACCCATAGCATGATAAGGATGATGGAACCTGCCGCACCGTAGGCCGACGCGGGGTCTGAATTGCCGAAATAAATCCCAAGTAAGAATTTGGCAATCACAAATAAAACGGCCGTAGCGAATGCGCCGATCCAGACATCCCTCCATTCGATTTTGGCGTCCGGCAGAAACTTATACATTGCGGCAAACAGAAGGGTGATAATACCCACGGAGAGTACAAAGTCAAGTACTTTAAATACGATAAAAAGACTGGATGACACGTTCTCCATAATCCAGTCGCCTAATGCTGAAAGGCCCGCCGACAAAACCAGCGATACCAACAGCAAGAACCCTATGACGAGAATCAAACCAAAAGAAAAGACACGGTCTCTAACCAGTTTCAGTATTTTCTGTTTTGGCTGAGGTTTAACCTCCCACATTTTATTCAGGATCTGCTGAGTTTGATAAAAAACGCCGGTAGCACCGAACAGCAACGTAGCCACAGCAAGAATTGACGCCAAAGTGGATCCACTATTCTGAGATGAGGCAGTGATGATCTTATCCACATCGGTGGCCGTGTTTCCGCCTACAACACCCCCGATCTGACTAGTCAGTTTTTCCCGGATCATATCATCGCTGAAAAAGTAGCCCGCGACGTTGATTATAATTATCAACAACCCCGGGAGCGAAAAGATTGTATAGTAAGCGATAATGATCGCGTTATTAAAGGGCTCCCGTTCACTCCATTGGTTGAAAGTCCTTTTTACAAGGAACCAATACTTATCAAAACTATCCTTCATCTTGCCCATAAACATCCTTTTCACTACTTGTGAAAAAAAAGGTGCCGGGCAAAACAAGGGGCGTGCAGCCCTGTCGTTAGTCCTTCCTGAACTTCCGGATCTCATCCATTAGAGCACGGAATTTTTTATGAGGGTTCTCATCATCGAAGCCGTGGGTGAAAGAACGGCCGTCAGGAATTGTGATAATGATACTACCATGCGCTGCCGCATCGAAGGTTCGTTTCATGGTGGGAGATTGCAGTGTTTCTATTTCGGTAAGTCTGATATTTTTAATCGCATCGGTCACTGATTTCCATTCCTGCAGAGTTGTCGACCTGCGAATAATTTGCGGACGTTCATCGACGCGAAAATCCTCCTTGATAACGGATAGGCTATCTGGCGTAATGATTATTTGTTCCCGATAGGTACGCGTCCCAGAGTTGAATTCAACCCTGTTGACATCCTCAGTTTTTTGCGACAATACCACGGTACTGTTCAGTATAGCAATAAGAATGAAGCACAGGATTTTCGACGTCGCCATGGTGAAATCTTTAACAAATGGGTTAGCAAAATACAAACCAGGAATTCACCGGGTCATTTCGCCCTCAGCAATTCCGGTTAGTTCCACGGATTCGAGAATGTGGCTGGTCATGGCCCGAATAACATCGTCGGCCGTGGCGGTGACAGGCAGGTCGAGTTCGGTGTCGAGGGCGAAAAGCGCAAATTTGTACCGGTGTACCCCATGGAAGTATTTTGGGCAGGGTCCGTCGTAGCCGTGAATCCCGCTACCAGAAATCCCATCTATTGATCCTTCAGGGATTTCGCCTTCATCAAAATGAGTGACATCCCCGGGAATATTGTACACGATCCAATGGAGCGATTTATTAATTGAGTCCATATCCTCGACGATTAACACAAAGGTCACCGTGTCTTCAGGAGCATCAATAAATTCGAGGGGCGGACTGATATTTTGTCCGTTGCAGGTGTATTTGGAAGGAATAGGAAGTTTGTCGGCGAAAGCCAGACTGGTTAATCTCATAATGGTGTGAATAAAAAGAAAGGGCTACCGGTTAAGGCAGCCCTGACACCATTATATTTTACCGGTTGCCTCTACGATTCTCTTTAGCCGCATTGGCACGGTTCAAACCACTGCTTTCTCCACCTTTTCGGCCAATCTGAGCCATGTGCTCACGATTCTGGCTAACCCGCTCTCCACCTTTGGCGCCGATGGCTGCCATGTGCTCACGGTTTCGGCTTACAGTCTCTCCTCCTTTTCTTGCAATGGCTCTCTGACGTTCAGGATCCATAGATGCAAACCCTCTGTTAGATTTCTTCTTCACTTCGGGGGCAGGCGTATTTTGCTGCGCGTTATTTTGCGTATTATCCTCTTTTAATTCCATAACTTTTATTTTTATAGGGTTTTTGAAAATGACTAAAAATATGATGCCTCTCGGTTAAAACTTGGAAATCAGCCTACAAGCGTCTTATTTAACCATCCGACCGTGAGGAATATAGTCAACATACTGGTAATTAAATCCTCATTGTCGAAGGCTGTATTTCCTTGTTATTTGTGAGCTCCGGAGCGTCCCTTCAGAGCCAATATCACTTTTGCTTGCTTTACCTCTAACGTAACGCATAAAACTGCTTTTCGGTGCGAGGTTATTCAACAAAAGTATCCAGGGCTTGCAATGATTTCTTAGACCCGGATTTATTAGTGAATATTTCTCCCGTTTCGAGCAAGCTCTTGAACCTTTTAATGTCTTGTTTGATCATCTTTTCCACAATAGGGTTGAAAAGCTTCCCTGCAACGCTTCCTGCATCTCCGGCAGGAAGTCTGTAGGATATCTCCGCGTGCATGATAGTAGCCCCATCAGATGCATCGCTGAATCTTACCTCACCCGCATTGTCTATAGCCGACCCTGGCAACGATGACCACGAAATATAGGTATTCTGCTCTTCATCATCGATAACCGCCTCCCAGGTAATCGATCCCAAACCTCCGGGAAGGGTGGCCGTCCATTTTGATCGCACGTCATCCAATACCTCAACCTTTTCAATGTGCTTCATAAAGGTAGGCAGATTTTGGAAGTTCCTCCAGAATGCAAAGACCTCGTCCCGCGATTTGTTTATGGTGTGGGTTGCGCGAACTTCCATTGCCTGGGCTTTCCTATGCGCAGTGTTTCTTCCCACGGCGTTGTTTACTTCACAATAACCAGTGGTACCCCGTTTCAAAAGGAGTATGCTGGCGATTCCGGCAATTTTTCCTCCAACGGTGTTAAAGTTTGTCGCCGCGTACACACCCAGCGCGGTGCCTCCGACAACCGATGCAATACGTTCACCTGTACCAACATTGATCCGGCTTGATCCGGTCGCAGGCGGAACAGAACTCGCATGTCCTTCAGCAAATGATGTTAATAAATTGGTTTCCATGAGTGGTCTTTCGTTTTTTAGAATCGATGTCTTCAATGAAACAGCCTAAAGAATAAGAGCCAATTCATAAGATTAACTTTGCATGCTGAAAAAACATTACCCGCCCCTGGTTAACGAAGATGGGGAGATCGTTTCCTTAATTGGGTGAAGTTTATTGCAAATGACCAGCGGTGTCCCCAATACCTGTACGAATAACCTGATTTATCCAGTGGGCACTCCGTTGTACCAGCATGTCAACGCCTGACTGCTTTCCTTTCGTCATACTGTGATCCACTCCCTCAAGCGTTACCAATGTGGTATTCCTGAGTTTAGCACATTCGGCGGTTATGAGATCGATGTATGCGAGTTTATCTTTAGTGCCTTGAAAGAACAACATGGGGATACCTGATTTTTCCAGGTGCGTTGCTCTTTCAATCGAAGGCTTATCCGGAGGATGTAAGGGAAAACCAAAGAAGATGAGACCCTTGACTTCCGGTCGCGAATTCTCCGACAAAGTCATTGACGACATCCTTCCTCCAAACGATTTCCCTGCACAGAAAAGTGGTGCATCCGGAAATCTGATTATCACATGATCAATTACGGCAAGAATTGTTGCCGCTGCCACGGGATATCGGTCGGGCATCTTTTTACCATTCTCGCGGTAAGGAAAGTTAAAACGAAGTGTGGCCACGTTGTGTCCGGAAAATTCTTCACAAAGCTGTCGAAGAAATGGCTGATGCATATCAGTGCCCGCGCTATGTGCCAGTGTAATCACAGCATTTGACGTATCCGGCTGAAGTAACGTGGCGGATACTGAACCAGCCTTGTCAGAAACGAAAATCCGAAAGTCCTCTGATCTGAAACGGGATGTTTCTTTCATAAAGCAAGGTACTACTTTATGAAAATAAAAAAATCCCCTCGGAAGGGGATTCTCAGATCAAAGTAATTGTTTCTTTCTTTCGCAGCGCTTGATGGATTCCGCTGCAGTCTCAATGGTTTTTATTTCGAACAGGTTCTGAATGTAAAGTCGGAAATAATGGATCGCTTCGTCGAACTTACCCTGCGCTTCGTAGAGAAGGCCATATTCATTGTACAGGGTAGCGTAGCTAATGCCCGCAACTTTGATAGCTTCGTCCAGGAGGTTTTCCAACTCGTCGTAGCGACGGAGGGTCGACAGCAGATAAGCGTAGTTGTAATACCCGGCAGGATAGTCCGCTGAAAATTTCAATGCGAACTTGTAGTGTTCTTCCGCCTTCGCGAAGTTCTTGAACTTCGTTTCGTATAACCAGCCAAGGTGATTATGCGCCTTCCCGAAATCCGGTGCTTCCGCCAGTATCGCTTCAAGCAGGTGCGCGGCATCGCTAATCCGACCATCATTAATCATCTTGTCAGCTTCGTAAAACTTTTCTTCGAGTTCGAAGTAATCCATATGCATAATCTTGGTCTTGTTTTATTTAAATCTGAAACGTAAGTATTTAATCTTCTCTCCCTTTGCGGCGAACTCTTCCTCGTAGCGTGTATGGATATCAAAACATTCAGGTCGCAATTCCGAAGAATAAAGATCCGTGGTGAAAGCGAAATCCGTGATATCTGTCCGGAGCTGCAGTTCTTCCAGAGTAT
Source organism: Bacteroidota bacterium (assembly GCA_023417785.1). Classification (GTDB taxonomy): domain Bacteria; phylum Bacteroidota; class Bacteroidia; order Cytophagales; family Cyclobacteriaceae; genus Ohtaekwangia. Next base: position 63,430 of record JAEZEH010000124.1, on the reverse strand, counting down.
ACTCAAACAGCACCGTATTGTCTGTCTTGAGGCGGAAGTACCCGTGTGGCCGCAGCAATCTTTTATACATATCCAAAAACCTGGGGCTGGTCAAGCGTCTCTTGATGTCCCTTTTTCTGGGGCGAGGATCCGGGAACGTCATCCATATCTCATCGATTTCATCCGGATCAAAAAAATTCTCTATTGAGAGTATCTGCGTTCGGAGAAAGGCCACATTGGGGAGGCCTTTCTCTATGGCCCATGTGCTCCCTTTCCAGATACGCTCGCCCTTGACGTCTACACCGATATAATTTCGCTGCGGAAAAAGTCCTCCAAGCCCAACTGAGTATTCTCCCCTGCCGCAAGCGAGTTCGACTGTTATCGGTTGATCATTTTTAAAATGATCCGACCCCCATTTTCCTTTTATCCGTTGATAGATAGGTTTACTCGGTTCGATTACATTTTCGCGTTCTTCAATAATCCTGAACCGTTCCTGCTTCCGTTTCATAAGTTGTTTAATTCAGCAACTACAAAGGTGCTTCCTCCAATAAAAATCATATCGTCAGCGGAAGCTCTTTCTCTGGCTGCTTCAACCGCCTCGTTGACGTCAGCCACTACTACTCCGGATAATCCTTTCGCTTGCGCCAGGCCGGCCAACTGCCCGGCAGGCATCGCGCGAGGAATCTTTGCTTCACAAAAGTAGTAGAATGCTTCTTTCGGTAAAATTTCCAATACCCCTTCCGCGTCTTTGTCCCTCACAACTCCGAAAACGATATGTAATTTTTGAAACCTTTGTGTGTTAATTTGACCAATGACTTCACGAATGCCGTCGATGTTATGCCCGGTGTCGCAAATAACCAAAGGCCTTTCGCCTAGTGTTTGCCATCGTCCCTTCAGACCCGTGAGCATCGCTACATCGCGTATTCCCCCCAGCACAGCAGATTCTTTAATTCGCCAGTCAGATTCGTTGAGCACGTCTATTGTCTTTAGCACACCGGCTAAATTTTTCCGCTGATAATACCCTTTTAAGGAAATATTCAGATCATGAAAGAGGAGTTGACCGTCCCGATGAACGTCGAGGATCGTTCTACCCTCAAGCTCCCTGGCTTCCACATTGAAGGTGTCGGACGCGAAATAAATCGAAGAACCCGTTTTCCGTGCTTTTTCTTCAAAGATAGCATCAATTTTTTGCTGCCGCTCACTTACTACAACAGGTACACCAGACTTGATTATGCCCGCCTTCTCGGCGGCAATTTTATCCAACGTATCCCCTAACAGGTCTTTGTGGTCCCAGCCAATGTTGGTGATTAACGACACTTCCGGAGTGATGATGTTGGTCGAATCAAGTCGCCCTCCTAATCCAACCTCTACTACGGCAATGTCGACGTGCTGTCGCGCGAAGTAGTCAAATGCCATTGCTACAGTGATCTCAAAAAATGATGGCTGAATCCTTTCGATATGTGGCTGAATTCGGTTCACAAAATCGACAACAAACTCCTGATCGACGTTAGCTCCGTTAACCTTTATGCGTTCAGTAAATTCTTTCAGGTGGGGAGATGTGTACAGGCCGGTCTGGTATCCTTGTTTCTGAAGAATCGCGGCAAGCATATGAGAGGTGCTTCCCTTGCCGTTGGTGCCTGCCACATGAATGGCTTTGAACCTGTATTGAGGATCATCGAGTACTTTACACAGGCTGATAGTATTGGTCAAGTCCGTCTTGTATGCTGCGCTGCCAACTCGTTGAAATACGGGCAGGTTCGCATACAAGTACGCGAGGGTTTCGGGGTAAGTTGAAAACATGCGACACAAATGTGCTTATCATTTCAGGATAATTCAAGCCATGCGAATAGGTCGCGGGGAAAATTTAAAGACCCAGTTCAGACAAAGGGAATTCGTGTTCGGACACGCCGGCCCGCAGCATTGCTAACTTCTCTTGACAGGCAATAAGCTTACCGTGGATATGATAGAGTTCATTGGGCTCCGCGAAACTTCCTGCAACTCACGAATATTGGCATGAACCGAGATAATTATATCGCAGATGAAGTCGGGGGTCCGACGGCGACATTACTCCAGCCGGAGGTTAAACTCAACAATTCCTTTTGAGCGGGGTGGCGCATCGCCCGGGGAAGTTTTCTCAAGTCGGCTGCGCTGAATGAGTGATCTCAACATCCTTTCGTCTTCGAAATTCAACGTTCCTTCTTTCTTCTCAATCCGGACAATCTCGCCACTTTCATCAACCTCGATTTCAAATCTTATCTTGCCTGAGAGCGTACTTGTAAGTCCTTTAGGCCGCGGCTGACTAGCCCATTCCCAACCCGGCATACTTAGACCAAGACCGTTATCGCCACCACCGGCAGGGCCTTTATAAACGGCGTTGGGATTCAGCGTCCCGTCAGTCTGGCCTTTATTGCCTGCGGCATTCGGGTCATTGCCTTCATTGGCTTGTTGTCCGGCCTTGGCCTCCCTGGTTTTGTTATCGGACTGCGTTTGTGTTTTGGGCTTATAAACTGCGTTCTCGTTGACTTTGGGTTTTTCCGGTTCGGGTTCCTTTTTGGGTTCGACCTTCTCCACAGGTTTTTCAACTTTCTTTTCCTCTTTCTTTTCTACCACAACCGGACTTTCCAATTGAGAAACAACTTCCTGCTGAACGGGTTGGGTGGCTTCGGCCACCGGCTCCGGTTCAGGCTCCGGAGTTTCTTCTATGGGTGTCGGCTGTTCGGGTTCCTGTTCCTGCGTGCCTTCAGAGCCGGCCGACTTCTCAGGTGCGATGTTACGCGAACCCTGATCGTCTTCACCCCAGTTAACCTCTATGCCAATTTCGGGGTGCGGAGGATTTGGTTGCTTCCAGGCAACCATAAAAATCAACAAAAGCAGAACAACCGCATGAATGCCTATTGAAGTAAACATCGCGATCCGTTGATTCTTCTTTTCCTCCGGGTGTGTCATAACTAATTACCGGGTTTTGTGGCAACAACAACCTTAGCTTCAAGACTCGCGGCAATACCCGCCACGTAAACCAGATGTTCAGTAGGAACAGACTGGTCGATATGAATTACCACAGAACCGCCCGGCGAAGTAAGCCGACTTTTCAATTCACCCTCCAGGTTGGCTCTGCTTATTTTCTTTTCATTAATGTAATACTGCTGGTCTTTGGTGACGGTCACCGAAAGCTTCTGCATCTCGATTACACTCTTCTTCGCCGACGGCAGATTTACAGGTAAGCCGGAAGGTGTAACGAATGATGACGTAAGCATAAAGAAGACCAGAAGCAAAAAGATGAGGTCAGTCATGGAAGCCATACTGAAACCTGCATCAACTTTGTTTTTTGAGTTAAGCCTCATGGATTATTAACGTTATAATGACTAGCGCGGTTCCTGGAGGAGATCGATAAAATCAACCGAGGTATACTCCATTTTGTGAATTACTTTTTGCACCCGCGTAACGAGGTAGTTATACGCAAGGTAAGCGATAATCCCGACCATCAACCCGGCAACGGTCGTTATCATAGCGGTATAGATACCTGATGAAAGCAGTTTTGGACTAACGGTGCCCTCCTCCTGGCTTATGGCTATAAAAGCTTTCACCATCCCCATCACAGTACCCAAAAATCCAATCATTGGTGTCGCTCCGGCTATTGTGGCGAGTGACGACAAGTTCTTTTCAAGCTTGAAAATTTCAATCTTGCCGATGTTCTCAATAGACGCTTCGATTGTCTTGAGTGGACTTCCAATTCGGGAAATGCCTTTCTCAATCATACGTGCGATCGGAGTCTCCGTTTGCGAACAAAGCATTTTAGCGCCATTGATGTCTCCTCGTAAGACGAGTTCCTTCACCCGCCCCATGAACGGGTCCGGATCCTGACTGGCCTTGTTGATTACCAGAAGACGCTCAATGAAAAAGTAAATCGCCAGAATCGAGAGAAGAGCTATTGGAATCATAACCGGCCCACCGGCAAAAACGAGATCAATGACGGATAGTGATTCTTCTGCCCCCGTTGAAATCGCGGTTGTATCCTGGGCAATTTGAAGTAAAGCCATTTAGAAAATAGAGGTTAAAGTTTAAAAAATATACTCAGTTGAAAGACTCAACTTAATAAACGATAGCAATTACCATACCTTGTATAGAACTAAAAATCAATATCTAACCACCCAGAGCTGATCACCGAATTCGCCCCCCTTCATACCATCGGCGGTAGCTTGTGCATCAGCGTAATTATCTCTTGATTCAATCGCCAGACGATGGAACTTACCTTGTTTTCCGAATGGTGGAATAATCCGCACCTGTTTACCGTCTTTCGACAACTTCTGGGCAAAGTCCATAAGGAGATCGTCATCGATGGCACTTGCCACAACTATCCAATACTGGCCTGTACGCCCTGATAGTTTCTCGATAGTGCCCTCTTTGGGGATATTAGCAACAGAATCGGCCCTGCGCTGCGCGGCTTCATCCTGCAGACGCTTCAGCTCCGCCTGACGTTCGCGTTCAGCACGTAATCCGCGTTCGCGTTCCTCCCGCAAATCACGCTCCTGCTGCTCTGCTTGCTTTTGTTTGGGCTGATAGTAAGCGAAGTAGTAAGCGGCACTCCCTGCCAGCAGGATCAGAAGAACGATCGCGACAACTTTAGGCCAAACAGGCTGATTATTTTCCTCCATGTAAGAATAACGTGAGTGATATTCCTGATGCTCTTCTGCACGGGGCTCCTCGTAAATGCGCTCGGACCGCAAGTCTTCGTCACGCCTCTCATACGCTGCCACAGGTTCTTCGCCTGGAGGTTCCGGTTCGTACGGGGGCTCTTCATAAACCGGCTCCTCTACCGGTGGGTCAACGGGCTCAGACGGTTCTTCCGGAGACGCGTCGCGCTCGATGGGCTCGTATTCAACCTCAGGCAAACCAAAGGTATCATCTGAAGCGTCGTTGTTTATATTGTCCGAGTTTTCAGGATTCTCCTGATTATCCATCGATGGATCATCGTCGTTTTGGTTTTTTATTCGCGCCATGATTAAAAAATGGTTAGGTTCCTGGAAAGGCTAATTATACAAAAATAAGCAAATTTCTGAGCTTGCAAACGTCCGCGGCCGCGGGTGAAACGCTTCATCCAGGTCACAATCCTCAAAAGCTCCATGTGATACCTCCCATGAACTGTAGTCCGCGTGCTGGATAGTACAGGTACAACGGGTAATTGCTATCCAGAATGTTGTTGAATTGCACGAAAAGTGAAAAGCTCTCCGAAAATAGATATTCCGCCTTTGCATTCAGATCCATCGCCCCGTCAAGCTTTATGACATTGCCCGTTTCGGGCTCACGCGCCCTCATTCCACCCTGTCCGATTACGTCGACATTCAATAGCAGTTTTCTCGCGACATTGAAGGACGCATTCGCATTTAACTTGTAGCGGGGAAGGTGCCAGGCCTCAGTTACGACGTCATCCTTTCCAGTACCGTAGCTGAATACATCGCCTCGCAACATAAACTTTGCCTTCTCTGATTGCGCAAATGTCAGCGATCCAAAAATATTCGTCTGGAAGAATGAGCCATCATTATAGATCACATCAAATTTTGCCTGATCATAGGGCGCTTCCACTGTATTGGGTCGATTAACAAAGAAATGCATCTTGCGCAATACAGAATTACTGAATCCGGCGTGGATACCAACTTTGTTTCCAAGTCTCGCGTTAACGCCGAGGTTCAGCTCGTAGACTTTGTTAACATGCGATAGTGGGATATTAGGAGCAATCCAGATATTCTTGTATGAAAGAGTTTGAAGCGACACCTTTTCCATTCCGCCTTCCAGCGAACCCACCAGGTCAACTGAAGGGCTTACCGGATACGTGGCTTTCGCAAAAGGATAGACGTGAAAATTTTTCGAATCCAAAGTATCATTCTCATAAGCTACGGCGAACCCGATGCGCAGCACAAGATCATCAACAGGAGAAAACGTGTATGTTGGAGAAACGGTAAACAGATTCCTTAATCGCGACTCAACCTCAGCGTCCTTTCGGCTCAGAGCGGTGTAAGCGACATCGATGTTGAATCTCGCATCATCGCTGACCTGATAACCCGAGTTAAATGTCACGTTCCCTTCCATCTCACGCGCATCCAGCTTGTTCGCGAGATAGCTGACTTCACCGCCGAGCTTGTACGAGAATGAGTTGTTCTTTGCATTACTTATATCGCCCGACAATCTGAACAGGTTATACGCCTGCCGGATGTCGGATCGGTCAATCTCCATTCCTTCGGGATACCCATAAAAATGCGTGGTCCGGTTTTCGGCATCGATCCTGCCGGAAACGACAATGGTTTGGCTGAATGCGCGCCCGAACACCGCCGCCTTCGTCATCCCGCTGCCTGAGTTCTTGCCATCAACCGGGCCCTTGCCTGAGCTCGAATGGTACAGATGAGCCCCGACGAGCCGGTCTTTGTCTTTGCGCGACGTGATATAACCCTCCACAAGCGGTGAGGCAAAATTGCCGTATCCAAGACGAAGGAATCCGCCATACACCTGGCCCGGGCTTTCAGCCTTAAGCTTCAAAGGACGAATTTGAGGATTGATCGGCGGAGCCGAGAAGTTAAATGCCTGGAAGTCGTAACGAATCGGTGGTCTGATCGGCTCCGACGGTCTTGGCGGAATCTTTTCAAAATTCCGGTTAGCCGGAGGTAGTGTCAGCTCCCGTGTTTCAACGATCTCGATATCCACTGAAGGTATCTCCCCTTCCCAGTCTGTTCGCTGTCCATACAGAGAGATTGCAGCAATTGAAAAGAATATCAGTATCAGCGCCCTCACGGTGAAATTGTATGTTTTGGTTTTGGTATGTTCCTTCATCGCAAAAAATGAAAACGATTAATTGTCTAAGTCAGCCTCTCCGGTTGTTTCGGGTTCGTCAAGTTCAAGCGTATCCGCGTCAAGTTCCCGTTGCCTTTCAATCTCCCGGGTGTCTAGTTCCTGTAGTTTTTTCCGGGCCTCTTCTTTTACCTGAGAGAGCGGAAAATTGTCAACCAGCGATTGAAGCGTGTGGCGGGCCTGAAAGAACTCGTCTTTCGCAACGAAATTATCTGCCAGTAACAAAAATGACTTACCCACCCATTCATCGTATGCGCCAAAGTCATTGTTCAGACTAATCAGCGTTTCCTCTGCCTGTTTATATTCCTTTTCACTATGAAAGATAGTGGCCAGCAAGTATTTTGCTTCAGCGCCGTTTTCATCCCTCGCGGAGTTAAGCGTATTGAGGAATTCATCTTTAGCGGCTTCTTTATCCCCTCTTGCCAGAGCTGCCTTCCCAAGAAACAAAGAGGCTCTGTTCTGTCCACCGACGTTCACGCTTCCGCCTTCAAGAATCGATCTGGCGTACACTTCGGTCGAGTCATATTTTCCGAGAATAAAGTACGACTCCATTAAACCTGCCCAGGCTGTGGCCTGCTCGCGTTTATTGGTAGCCAGTCTTTCGAGACGCCTGAAGTATGGGACCGCTTTTTGGTGTTCTCCACCTCTCACGTACAATTCAGAAAGTCGCGCTGCAACGCGGTGGCCCTGTGTAAAAGTTGCGTCGTTACTTAACTCGGCGTAGAGCGGAATGGCATTATCAAACTGGCTCGTGCGATAGTAGGACTCTGCCAGATAAAACCGGGCTTCCGCGCGGTTCGCCGACTGAGGGTAATTCTCAAGAAATGTCGTGAGGGAGGTAATAGCTTTCGGGTATTGCTGATTGAAATACAGCGTCGTTGCTCCATCGTACTCCAATTGCTCATAACCTTTTTCATCCGGGTTTGCTGCCTTTACTTTGGCAAGATAGTCGCCGAATTCTTCGGATTTGCCCGCGACGGTAAGCACTTCCTGCAGCAATGGCAAAGCATCTTTCGCCACCGGATGACCGAGGAAATCGTCGATGATGCGCTTGTAGTCACTTATACTTCTGTCGTACTGCTTAAGGTTATAGTTAGACTGGGCCCGTCGCATATAAGCATAGGGAAGCAACCGGGATCCGCGACCGTCACGAATAAGTTGCGAAAGACCATCAACCGCGGACGTATAGTTACTCTGCTCCATGTCAAATTCAGCGCGTTTGAACATCGCGTCCAGGCGATACTGGGAACGAGGAAATCGCGTTATCAGCTCGGAGAAACTGGCATTAGCATCGTTGTACTTTTTCAGAATCCCAGCGATTACGCCGGTTTGATAAAGTATGTAGTCGTTGTCAGCGGTACTTGCCTTTTTCGCTTTTGCATAAGTATCCATCGCTTCGTTGTATTGACGGCCCACATAGTAACAATCCGCGAGGCGTAACAGCGCATCCGTGTAATTCGGATTGTGGATATCGGTGCGGTTGGTAAAATCTTTGAAATTGAACAACGCCCGCTCATAGTCCTTAATATTGTAATAGGCATATCCCATTCCATAACGTGTTTTTATCAGAAGTTCTTTTTCCAGATTCGGAAGCATTGAAATGACTTTCTGATAATGGGAAAGCGCGACATCGTACTTGCGTTCGATCGAATATGCTTCGGCGTTCCAGAAACTCGCGAGCGCGACATATGCGGGGTCGACGGGATATCGGAGTGATTTTTCGAAATTTTCCACCGCTTCCCGCCATTGTTCTTTATTGAAATGTTCACTTCCCTTCAGGTAAGTAGCTTTCTGATAGGCCTGATTGATATGCTGATTCCGGGAAGGCAGGCTTTCTATGTATTCAATTGCCCGGTTGTAGTTGTTACCATTGATGTAGGCCTGGGCGAGCAATTCTTTTACCTCATTGATATGACTGCTTCGCGGGTAGTCCTTTGTGAAACTTTCGAATGCTGATATTGCCAGGTCGGGCTTGGCCGCATCGTAAGCTACTTTGCCAAGTTGGAAAGCACTTTCTTCAGCGAGGCTTTTGTCCGATGGATTTTTGCGTGCGTAATCGAAGGCATTCAAAGCGAGCGTTTTGTTTCCCTGCTTTACATGCAGGATGCCCAGATAATAGGACGCATAATAACTAACGGTGTCCTTACTGGCCGCAGCCTTATCGAGGTACTGGATACCGCGCTCGGTGTTTCCGGTAGCATAATTTGCATAGCCTGCACGGAACAAAAGACCGCTTTCAGCCCGGGAATTCTTGTCAAAGTATTGCTGATAGGCAGCAACCGCTTTTTCGTAGTCTTTTCTATAGTAGTAGGATTCTGCGACAAGCATGGCGATATCCGACTGGCTCGCGATACCTTTGCGATCTTTGAGTGAGTTCGCATACTCTATTACGGCATCATATCTTTTCTGCTGGTAGTAAATATTGGTGATAAGGTACGGAACGATGTTGGCGTACGAGGGGCTGCTTTCGGCGCTTTTCAGATCCGACAGCGCTTCGTCATACATCCCCTTGGAGGATTCGATAAATCCGGCATAATAACTCGCCGCCGGCGAAAAAGCCGTCCTTTGACGCTTGACGAAGTTAAATTGCTCAAGCGCCTCGTCAAGCTTCTTTTGATTGAAGAAGCTGTACCCCCATTTGAAGTGGCCTTCATTCTGTTGTTCTGCCGTTAACGCGGGAAAGCGAACCTTTCGGAAGTAGGAAGAGGCCTTGGAATAATTTCCTTCGCTATAAAAGAAGTTGGCCAGGTCATAATAGGCTGTTGATGCTTTAGGGCTGGAAGGATTATGGGCGATAAAGTTTTCAATAAGTTTTTCGCCATCGCGATGACCAAGGTTAAGGGCGCTGAACGCCACATAGTATTCCGCCTCGCCTCGCCGGTTGTCGGAGGGTGCTGCCTGAGCCAGGAATTCCGAAAACACTTCGCGGGCGGCGCCGTAATTCGCGTGATTGACGAGGTCGCGTCCGCGCTGATATAATTTCTCAACCGGATTTTGCGAAAGCTGATCCTGCCCTGAAGCCGAAATGGCTAGAAAAATCAGACAGGAACACACGACAGATCTTATCATTTAGTATAAATAGTGTTTGAGTTAAAACAGTCAGGCAAAAATTTTATTGCCAACCGACAGCCAAAAAACATTGAATGAGCATAAAGCATACCATTGTCATCACCCGGGTCGCAACAAAAAGTGGATGGGGAAAGAGGCAGTTCCATGCCCGCAGGCGTGGCTCGCAGATTCAGAAGGAACTTGTCTCTTTTCATCGATTAAAGATTCCTTCACCGGAGTGAATCCATGAGGTGTAAAGCATGGACTTAAAGATAGCGGGTAAAAAACTGTTTCTGCAAGCTAAACGCGAATTACTGTATTAGATTCAGTTCATCAGTCGCCACACCAGTTCACGAATAATCTGGCCGTCGGAAGAAGAGCCGGTGTTAACGCCCTTGAGCTTAAGGTCGGCCTCTTTCAGGTGACCGATGTTTGCAACGATACGCGGCACAGGATATTGGCGTAAAGCAAAGCTATAATCACGTACTGCATACGGACTGATTTTCAACTCACTAACCAGCCCCTTCTCACTTTTATCTTTAGCTTGTGAAGCGACTAACAGTTTACTGAAAAAGGAAAACAAAAACGCAACGACTGGAATGATTGGATTCTTCCGGGTATTGCTTTCGAAGTAGTTGACAATCTTGTTGGCGAGTAGCGTGTCTTTTTGAATTATTGCCTTCTGAAGTTCAAAGATGTTATACTCCTTGCTCACGCCTACCTGATTCATTACTTTCTCGGCCGTGATACTCTCTCCCGGAGCGAGGTTAATGGCCAGCTTGTCGATTTCATTCGCGAGACGGTGGAGATCATTTCCCACGAATTCACAAAGGGCAATCACACCCCGCTCCTCAATCGATAACTTTTTATCGGATGCATATTCCTGAACGAACTCAGGAAGTTGGTTGTCATAAAGTTTTTTGGTGGAAATACACAGGGTCAATTGGTCGATCTTTTTCCCCAGTTCCCTCCGTTTGTCCAAGGCCTTGTTTTTGTGACAGAATACGAGCAACGTGCTGGGTACCGGGCGCGCCAGATAGTCTAAGAGAAGTTTACTTCCGGTTTCTTTGCCAATATCCTGGATATCCTGAGCTTCTTTCACAATAACAACCTGGCGCTCTGCCATCATCGGAAAACGTCGGGCATGGGTAAGCACCGAAGCCATATTAACGTCTTTGCCATACACGACCACCTGATTGAAGCCCTTTTCGGCTTCCGACAAGACGTTGTTCTCGATATAATCAGAAATACGGTCGATATAAAACGTTTCTTCGCCCTGAAGGAAATACACCGGAGCATACTTCCGCGTCTTCAGGTCAGCAAGTACCTTTTTCACTTTTGCATCCATCAGTTCACTTTTTTGTGTTTACTATACGTAACGGCGGTAGACACCCCGACCAGTGCCCCTCCAAGATGCGATTCCCACGACACTCGCGGATCGCTTGGAAGGATCCCGTAAAACACCCCACCGTATAGCAACATTACGATTATGGAAATAAAAATCGAAAGAAAGTCTCTTCTAAAGATTCCAAAAAATATCAGAAAGAAAGCGAGGCCATACACGAGTCCGGATGCCCCGATATGGTTGGCTTCCCGCGCAAACAACCACACCAGAAAATTGGTCCAGAAGTAAGCTCGTAAAAAAACCGCTTGCGCTATGCGGTAGTAAAAGTAAAACAAGACAGCACCCAGAAACAGTAACGGGATAGTGTTCGATATGAGATGAGCAAGCGTACCATGCAACATCGGCCCCGTGAAAATGCCGATAATTCCGAACAGCGTTCTTGGAATGATCCCAAAAGCATTCAGCGCGATGTAGGGCATCAACTGGTCGACGAAGAACACGGCCCACATAATAAAAACGAACCTGAAAGGAACAACGGCGCTACCAATAATGGAACGAGAGGGCATATTTCAGAAGGTATTTCGCGTCTGCAAAGATGAAAAATGCCGGCATAGGAAAAACAACTATTTCAGAAAAACTCATTCAGGCTTCCGGATCATGGGCAGTTCCAGCAGCCTTGCCTCTTCCGATGTAATTTTTCCCCATATACTTCCTGACGACGAAGCTATGCGTTGAGCAAGAGCCTTGAGCATTTCGTAATACGACCGGGCAAAGTCTGGATCGGCCCTGGAAAAGATGTCATTGAGACTCGTCAGTTCTGCCTGGATCATATCATTTCGGGACTTCGCATCGAAGGGGTACGCCTGCAAAAGAACTTTAAGCTTGTCTTCAAAATCTTCTGCGAATTCCTCGAAAAAAGACTGGAGATTTGATTTGACCCATTGCTTGTTTTGGGCCATTTGAATCGCCTCGCGAACTTCTTTCTGGTCTATCGAACCGTCGGCCCCGGCTATGAGAATACACACCAGTATGGGTGCCTTCAGAATCAATTCATAATCCGGTGTATTTGGCTCGGGCAGTCGCAAACTCGTTCTGTTTAACGTCAACAAGTTGGGAAAATATTGAGGATATATAATAATTTCCCATGAACTAAATCAAATGTATATTTACTTTTTGCAATTACACGACCATGTACGATAAAGACCCGGTTAAAATCTTTGTAGTTGAAGATGACCCTGCCTACTCCAAGTTTCTTCGCTACGTGCTTGAACTAAATCCCGACTACGATCTCGAGTTTTTTACTTCAGGTAAGGATTGTCTTTCGAACCTATACAAAAATCCGGTGGTGGTTACGCTCGACTACTCCCTGCCTGATATGGCGGGCGAGAAGGTCCTCGCTCAAATCCGGAGTCACGATCCGAATATCAACGTAATCATCGTCTCGGCGCAGGAGAAGATACATACGGCCGTTGATCTGCTGAAACTTGGAGCTTATGATTACATCTCCAAAGACCAAGAAACCAAGGATCGCCTGCTGAATTCTATTCACAACGCCCGGAACAAGACCTCGCTGATCAAGGAAATCGACCACCTGAAAAAAGAGATTTCCGAGAAATACGAATTCGAGAAAAGCATCATCGGCACCAGTCCCGCGATCAAACGCATCTTCGGAATGATGGAGAAAGCGGTACAAACCAATATTTCTGTTAGCATTACCGGAGAAACCGGCACCGGAAAGGAGCTTGTTGCAAAAGCCATTCACTATAACTCAAAACGCAAAGGCAAACCTTTTGTAGCAGTAAATATTGCCGCCATACCGCGCGATCTGATCGAAAGCGAGCTTTTCGGGCATGAGAAGGGGTCATTCACAGGCGCGATGACCCGGCGAATAGGAAAATTCGAGGAAGCCGAAGGCGGAACTATATTTCTGGATGAGATTGGTGAAATGGATCCGAATCTCCAGGCCAAACTACTCAGAGTTCTGCAGGAACGTGAAGTCACCCGAATTGGCGGCAATCAGGTTATCAAACTCGATGTGAGGATCCTTGCAGCAACGCACAAAGACCTCGCTGAAGAAGTCAAGGGAGGAAGATTTCGCGAAGATCTGTACTACCGTCTTCTAGGATTGCCGATCCACCTTCCGCCCCTGCGGGAACGCGGGAACGATGTGATACTGATAGCCAAAAACTTTCTCGATCAGTTTGCCAACGAGAATGGTATGCGCAAATTCAAAATCAGCCCGGAGGCACAGCAAAAATTGTTGCAATATCCTTTCCCGGGTAATATTCGTGAGCTAAAATCCATAATTGAACTGGCCGCAGTGATGGCTGAGGAGCAGGAAATACGCCCGCAGGATATCAGCTTCAACAGTACCACACGTATGGAATCGTTCCTTTATCAGGAAATGACCATGCAGGAATTCATGTATCGCATCATTAGGCACTACCTCAACAAGTACGACAACAACGTTTTGGAGGTTGCCAGGAAGCTCGACATTGGAAAATCGTCACTTTACCGTTACCTTAAAGAGATGGAAGAAATGGGTATTTGAGTCAGATGAAGCTTCAGCAATACGTTAAGAAGGGATCTTTCTATGAAACAGTTGTTGAAGATGGATCGGACATAATCTTCATAGTTGACTATGCCGGTGTAATCTGGTACCACAATTCATCCACCTTTGAAACCTTAGGCTATCGCTCCAAAAGCCTGATTGGAAGGAATATCTTCGACTATCTGCTTCCCTCCATGGTTTCCAGCCTCAAAAACAAATTCAAGCAAAGCCGGAAAAGGGCGTATACCGAAAAGGTAGAATTCCAATTCCGTTGCAAAGACAAAAGCTTCCGGTTTCTGGAGTTTAATGCCATCAACCTTAAACACAAGGAAGGTATCGATGGCTTTATCCTGGATTGCCGCGATATCACACAACGAAAACGTGACGAGGCCGAATTACTTCGGCTTCAGAAAGCCAAGGAACAGTTCCTTGCCAACGTCAGCCACGAAATCCGCACTCCTATCAACGGTATCGCCGGGATGGCCAACCTGCTTGGACAGAATCCGAGCCCTGAGGAACGCGAGACGTATCTGAACGCTATCCGTCACTCCGCGGAGAACCTGAAGGTGATTATCACCGATATTCTGGACCTCGCCGCCATTGAGTCAGGAAAACTGAAATTTGAAAAGATCGCTTTCAACCTTAAGGATCTCCTGCCCTCACTTATTAATACGTTTACATATCAGGCGAAAGAGAAGAAGCTCACGCTTGGGTACACAATCGAGGAAAAGTTAAACAAAATCCTAATCGGCGATCCTGTCCGCCTCAATCAGGTGCTGATCAACCTCATCAGCAACGCGGTCAAGTTCACGCACAACGGATCAATTAACATCAATTGTTCCGAGGCGCGTAAACTCCGCGGAACAACCTGGGTTAAAATTGAAGTAACCGATACAGGCGTTGGTATCCCGGAGGAAAAGCTTCATACTATTTTCGAAAGTTTTAGCCAAGCCGACGCCAGTGTGACCCGTCGCTATGGTGGAACAGGACTGGGTCTAACCATCGTGAAGCAACTGGTCGAATTACAGAAAGGAAAAATACATGTAGTTAGTCAGGAGCATACCGGATCCACGTTCAGCGTAATGATCCCTTATGAAGTCGGAAAGGTGAAAGCTTACGTAAAGCCTCCTAAACCTCCGAAGACTTTAACAAATATCAATGTTTCGCAACTTCGAGTGCTTCTCGTAGAGGACAATGATATAAACCGCCTTTATGCTAAAAGTATACTTAAGAATTGGCAATGTTCAATTGACGTAGCCGAAAACGGACTGGTGGCGATAGAGAAGATAAAGAACAACTTTTATGACGTTGTTTTAATGGATGTGCAAATGCCGGTAATGGACGGATATGAAGCAACTATGGCCATGCGTTCAATGCAGCAATGCGCTAAGGTTCCTATCATTGCTCTTACCGCAAATGCCACACAAAGCGACGTCGAGAAGTGTCTTGCTGTTGGGATGAACGACTATCTCCCCAAACCTTTTACGCCGGAGGACCTTTACCACAAGCTATTCAAAGAATTAAAAATTCGGCCTTCACTGAAAATTCCGGCACCGAAGGTAATCAAGCCAGGGAACACCAGGTATAATCTCGATTATCTGCGCAGTGTATCCGGCAACAACAGGGAGTTCATTCATGAAATGATTACAACTTTCCTGCAAACGCTTCCTGGAACACTGGAGGAGATGCAGATAGCTGTGCAAAACACGCGGTGGGACCGCTTATCAAGACTGGCTCACCAGATAAAACCGTCCTTCACCCTGATGGGACTGGATTCATTAAGACCAAAAATCCTTTATATCGAAGAAAACGGAAAGGCAGGAACAAACCTTGCCGAACTCCCCGATGTGGTAAATGATTTCATGGCCAGATGCAATCTGGTTCTTCAGGACCTTTCAAAAGAAGTTTCGGCGGAACAACCCTGTTAGGAATTCAACGGTTCCATTCATCAGAATCACTTTCCTGCTATTCAGTGCCCGGTGACGTCCCCTCACCTGTTCATTACAGCGATTTTGCGATAGTACACTGCGCGATCGCCCGTACGAATGACGAGGAAGTAAATACCATTCGCCAGGCGGGAAATATCAACGGATTGGGGATCACTCAAATCGCGATTCAAGCCGCCATGTAACACTGTTACGCCCCGCTGATCAACGATCCGCCACTCATAGTCACGATCAAGCTTCCGATCCATCGCAAAGTTGATCTCCGATGAAGCCGGATTGGGGTATACCTGGAGATCCTTAAGTACGCCGGCACCAGGATCTTCCGGTACCCCTACGATAACCGACTCCTTAGACGGCGCCTTAACTACGACTGTCTGAAGTATGCGTTTGGTGGACTTGTCCTGAACGAAAACAATAAGGGAAAGATTATCCGGGTTGGAGACAACGGCGTTCATGTCGAAATCAATGGCAATATTATCAATCGTCTGGCCGGCAGAGAATGGCCCAGTGAATAGCCGGCCCTGAGGACCCCAGATAAGTGACCGTAAAACATTCCTGTTGAATGATCCGAAACCGTTCTCCACGAGGGCAGCATGGACCATGATAGTGTTGGCGTAATCCGCTTCACCGGCATAGGTAAGGTTAACTATTCCGGTTAACGGTCCGCTCGCAGTGTTATCAAGAATAACGGCGATATCAAACAACGGATCTTCGAGAGATCTGCGATCCAGTTCGATGGCATCAATCTGTTCATAAGCCCCGTTGAAAGTTGCGGCGAAATACGACCCCTGAATACCGTCCATTATCGCGACCGGAGGGTTGGCGACACCATACCATTGCGCACGTGCATAAGGATCGACCGGATTGTCCGCATTGAACTGGTCAAAAACCGGGTTTGCCATATGGTACTGAAGGACTATGAAATCTGAAGAGTCCCTTTCGGCCAGCTGAAGCGATTCTAAGGTGTTGAACCATTGACGTGCGGGCTCCGAAGCCCCGTCCTGCGCATTCGTGAAGCTCTCCACCAACACATTCCGGGTCTTCTCGCCAATATACACGTCGTCAAAAGCAAAACCTTCCATTGGCCGCGTATCGCCCCGTCCTTTCTCAGTACTCGAGAAAGCAATGCGGAATACTACCAGATTGCGCTCTGCCTGGGAAATGCCGTCCAGACTGAACCGCGCGGTCCGCCAGCCCATCGTAGTGTCTGACCAAGCATGGTTGTCCTGGTCACCAGGATTCGCAGCCATATTGCGTGTATTGTACCAGTTGATACCTTCCCCCTCGGCGTTTCCTATCGTGATCCAGTTTTGAGCTCCGTCAACTGAGTATTGCAGAACGGCGCCATCGTATCCCAATGGTGTGTCGGACCAGTATTTAAGTGAGATCATCGGCCGCTTCACCTGGGTCAGGTCAAGACATGGTCCAAGAACTTCGGAGTTTTCGTTTCGGTAGTAGAAGCTGTTGTCTTCAGCAAGGTTTGTATTCCTTCCGGTCCACCAGGCCGTTGTTCCCGACGCGGCAGAATTGATAACATCGCCTTCGGGCAGCCCATAAATCCAGCTCGTAGTTTCAAACTGTGGTGCCCGCCAGTTCGTACCGGATTCGAAGTCATCGAAGTAGGCACGTGTGGCCTCTGGTGTTCCATATTCCAGGATATAGATGTTCTTAACGACACTGGCTACACAACCTTCACCGGTGGTTACCGACAGACGAACTGCGTATTCACCTGAGGCGTCATATGTGTGAACAGGATGATCAATGATGCCGGAGGTCATGCCCCCGTGGGTTCCACCCGGGATGGTAGTACCCGCGTCGCCGTCGACGGTTCCGTGGCTATCGTTGAAGTCCCACTCATAATGGACAATACTATACAAAGGACTGTCTTCAATCAGACTTGTAAACTCAGTAGCCTGCACTTCACTACAAATTTTGGTATAGCTGAAATCCAGTTCAGGTGGCTGACCTACGAGGAGCGTATGCTGA
Source organism: Bacteroidota bacterium (assembly GCA_023417785.1). GTDB lineage: Bacteria > Bacteroidota > Bacteroidia > Cytophagales > Cyclobacteriaceae > Ohtaekwangia. The sequence continues at coordinate 45,738 of JAEZEH010000124.1, read as the reverse complement.
TCCGTATGCGAGCATCCGGTATTCGTACTGATCGTAAACGACACCTGTTTCGAGCCGGGTGTCAAGTATTTGTATTTCGGGGGATAATTATCCTCCGGACCGATGGGTTCGGTGACATAACTAGTGGCGTTGTTTTCTCCAAAGTTCCAGAGATAACTGAAAGACGTCACTCCCATCGGTCTGAATGAATCTTCCAGAAAGGTGATTGAATCGGCCGAACAACCCGGCTGCATATCGATATTCGCAACGGGTGCCCTGTATACGATCAGTTTTTTCGTTTTTCGTTGCGTGGCGTTCTCCTGATTCGTGAATTCATAACTGATCAGGTATTCTTCAAAACCAGCCGACCCACCAAGGTTATTTGTCTGAATAAACCATTCTCCGCCCTCGACTATGAAAGATAATTTCCCGTCTTCGGAGATGAATGACGTAGGCACACGCCCCTCCGAAGGATGAGGATAGCCGTTAATCGGTTGCCGGTCGAGATTCTCACAAATAAGAAGGTCCCCATTCACGGCCCGGCGTGGATTGGCACCGATATCAAAGTCAATGTCGGTCAGCGCGTTGACGATCGTATTCTTGGAATCGCTGTTAACACACCCCGTGATTGAACTGGTAAAGGTGTAGGTGATTACGTTCATCCCGATGGTGGCATTGCCCGGATTGAACTCGTTCGTGCCTGCGGTGATTCCAGGACCAGTAAAGACTCCGAAACCATCTTTGGTGGGAAATCCTGACAAAAGTTGAACCGGATCATTTTCAGCGTACTGAGGTTTAAGTTCTGACAGGGCTACTTCAGGTAATTCGTATAAGGTCACACGGACTTCGTCTGCTGCTGACGTACATGGCCCCGCAACATCCGGATCATTTGTGGTAAGGTAGAAGCTAAATGTCTTATTGAGATCCGCCGGTGCAACAGTATATGTAGCGGTCACCACGTTACCACTGAGGCTAGACGCCGAAAGGACTCCGGCAGCTCCGGCTCCTACGGTCCACGTTGCTGATGTAGCACTACCTCCTATGGTTCCCGTTAGTGTGAAAGACGACGGTTCACAATTGCTGAAATCCGGTCCGGCATCAACTTCAGGCAGTGGGTTGACGGTTACCGTTATGGTATAGTCCGGACCGATACAACCATTGGCTGAGGGTGTAACGTGATATTCAACACTTCCACCGGTGGCATCCGTTGTCAGGATTTGATTAAGTGAAGTACCGTTTCCAGGTAAAGCTCCGGCGACATTATTCGCGGTCGCCACCCACTCGAAGGTTGTTCCGGGTACATTCTTAGGGGAAGGTAACAAGGCAATGTTGGTTTCTTCGCCACTGCAGATTGTTTTGTCGGCTGCGAAAGCTGTTGGCAATGGTTTCACAACCACAACAAAATTGAAGGGAATTCCATCGCAGCTGTTGAAGCGCGGGGTAACACGATACGTGATTGTACCTGCTGTGCTCGTGTTGTTCACCGGCACTTGAGTTGTGAAGTCATTTCCGGTGATCGTCACTCCACCGGTTATTTCTGCTGTGTTCTCACTTTCCCAGGTGAAGGTTGTTCCGGGGATGGAAAACTGCGGCACAAAAGTAAGGGCTTCTCCGCTACATATCTGGATGCTTAATTGTTCATGGGTGTTAGTGATCACTGGAAGTTCCTGTACAATCAGTGTTGCATTAACACTCGTAATTGCCGGAGCACATGTACCACTCACCGTTACCGTATAACTTCCGGCATCCGCAACAGTGACTCCAATCAATGTAAGCAATGGATTTGTTGTGGCCGAACCAATATCTACACCGTCTTTTTGCCATTGGTAAGTCAATCCCTCACCATGTGCCTGAACGGAGAAAGTTACTGACTCGCCGCTGCAAAGGGATGCATCAACAGGTTGTACGTCAATCACCGGCTTCTCCTGAACAGTGAGTACCGCTGCGTTGCTTAAGGCAATGCCTGAACAAGTACCCGTACTTGAGATACGTGCGCGGTACAAGTAACCATTCGCGGCGAACGGTGTATTCTGTATCGTAAGGGTGGCTGTGGTAACGTCAGCATGCTGCGCGTCGTTAGTCAGATCAACATACCCTGATCCATCATTGCGGTTTACCTGCCACTGATATTCAGGCGCAAAGGTTGAACCTGCGTCTACGGTCATCGTCGTTGAACCGTCCTGGCAGATCGTCTGATTTGCCGGATGCGTAATAACTTCCGGTGCTTCTTCTACTCCTACCGCGGCCACTGCACTGGTGACGCCAGTTGCATCACAGGTACCACGAACCACGACGGTGTAGTTACCCGCATGGGTACTGTTCGCGTTGGTGATCGTTAGTGTATTTGCTGATGCGCTGGGGGCGTTGAGCGATGTGGCTCCGCGGAACCATTCATAGGTCAGTCCCGCGCCCGCAGCTGCTACATTCAAAGAAATAGCGCCCCCTTCACAGATGGTTTGTGGTGTCGGCTGAGTTACTATTGACGGCATTTCTGTGATGTCGAGTTCCATAACATCGCTCACCGTTGCACAACTGCCATTAATATTGCTTGCCGTTACCGTGAATTGAACTTTGCCGAATTCCGATGGTCCTGGTGTATAAGTCGGTGTGACTGTAGTTGCATTTGTAAGTGATCCGACGCCGTTGTGTGTCCATAACACATCAGCCCCGACAGAGACTGATGCCGCGACTGACTGCGACGAGAAGTTGAAGGCACCGGTCGAACAAAACAGTTCATCACTACCCGCACTCACTGTTGGGGAAGCATAGCTTGCAACCTGCGCCAAATTCGCACCCACCGCTAGTCCGTTTATTACGAATTCTTGCGGTGAGGCCACACGCCGGATATAGTTCGTTCCAGGAACTGCAGATGATGCTCTTACTTTGAGGCCGGTTATCGTAATCGTATTAAGTCCCCCGGCATTTGCGTTGTCACCTTCGACGATCTGAATCTCAACCAATGTCGTTGTAACCTGCATGGTAGCAACTACAGATATTGACCCCGTTCCGGTGAATGCTACTGAACCTGAATTAGGCTCAAACTGAAATGCAGGATTGGTTAATCCAAGGCGGAGCAAGTCCAGCGTGAACAATCGCACATTGAAATCACCAACGGCTGTCTCATTGATAACAATTGGCGTAAGCGTTTCATACTCATTGTCTGCACACAATACTGTACCCCCGTTCCCACCAGTTATGGTAACCTGGCCGTACCCTACTACCGGTCCCAGGAAACAAAATACGATCAGCAGTTTTTGCAGATAAGCCAGGGCTAAGGAGTATGGAGCGGTTCTTTTCATAATTAAAATGCTCCGTTACTGTTTACAACGATGAGTGCCATTTTCCGGCGTGTTTTCAACTGCATGGTTCCGACGATGGCGATCCTCCCATCAGGTAATGTATGGATCGCAGACGCGGTGTCTTCAGAATCCTGCGCCCCGAAGCTTCTCACCCATTCGACATTGCCATCCGAGGTCATTTTAGTCAACAAAATATTCTTAACTGACGCGTCAACGATTTCATTGGAAAGCACATAATACCCGGATGGAGCAACTGCGGCAGACACGCATTCAATATTTATCCCCAACTCAACCTTTTTATCAAAGGATTTGTACTCGAATGAACTATTGAACTTTACAAGATAGATGTCTCCCTGCGACGATGAACCGGAAAGTGACGTACCTACCATAAGGAAGCCTTCACCAAGGATTAACGGGGTCTTTATTACCGTCGCCAACACTTCGCGATCCTCTTCAGATCCAATCAGCTGTCCAATGGGAACTCCCGAAGAAATAATGTCATAGGAGAAATTGTACCCAAATGCGTTCGTGCGAAATGGCCTGTCAGTGTAACTGAAGAGAACGAATTGGTTGTCGGGAGAATCAGGCATCTCAAATACCCTTACGCCCGAACCGTTCATCTCACCGCCTTTTGAAACAATATTCTCAACAACGGAAAATGTATCATCTATATAGAGTGCGAGAATATCCGAATCAGACGGGGCGATGATTTCGGGCGATGTTTCCACCGTGAAAGCCGCATCGGCTGAACCTGTTACAACAAACCCATCCCGGCCCGTCAACGATGTTATGCTCCTTGCAATTTGTGTGACGGCATCCGGGTTTTGATCAGTAATCGTAACGCTATCAATAACGGACCCGCCAGGCGAAATTCTCCATATTCTGATGCGTGAATGTTCGATGTCACCTAGATTTGACACAATAACGAAACCGCCCTGGTGCGCTCCCCTATGGATCGCTTCAATGTCAACAGCAGTTTCGTTTTCCCCAAAAGTCAGTTCCCAGACGATGTCTCCGACTGGATTCAGGTGGACCAGAAAAGGGCTTTTATTTCCGGCTGGAAGGACAGAATTCCCAAGAAGAACCATCGAACCATCGGAGTTGACGATAAGATCTGCTGCGCTCTGGTCACCTTCGTCGCCAAAATATTTTACGAAGTAGTTTTGGAAGCGTGGCTCCACATTGCGACTGGTATCGCAGGCTGATACCACAAGGAACAAAATCAGAAACACAGTCCATCTGCTACGGTAGTTAATCATCATCGCGCCTCCTTTCCAGCTTTCGAAGCACGGACTTCGTCCTCGCATTCTTGAGTTTTCTGGCTTTGTAAATCGGATGCAAATACCCGATGTTTACAGAGAGGTTATTCAACCGAAAATCATCATCTACGTAAGGCCAGCTTTGATTGACATCGTTGTATCGGTGTTCCGGATTCGCGAGATTTGACATCCCGAGATTGTATCGTACTTCTCCAAACAGATAGCGCAGATTCCACTTGTATCTGAATCCACCGCCCAAAAGGAGCCCATGATTAACTGTGTTTCGCATTTCCATCACATTAATCACAGGGCTTTCAATATTGCTGTTGATTATGATATCTGCCCGCGACGCAAGAAGGATGTTAAGGAAAGCACCTCCGTAAACATAAGGTTCAAGAGTTGCAACTGGCCATGTGTATTTGACAAGTAGGGGGACGTTCAGCCAGGTTTGTTTTTCCGTGAAATCGACGTTGTAATTTCCTTCCTGAAACATACCACGACTCCTATGCCGATAACTCGAGAAGACATAATTTACCTCGCCACCGAAATTAATACGTTCGTTGTAATGAAACTGCACACCGGCGCCGCCCTGCCAGCCTGTTCTGCCCGAATATTCTTCTTTGATATTTCCCTGCGGCGAGATTCTTATGTCGTTCAGGACGTGCACGAATGAGGTATTCAAACCGACCTTTCCGTAGAAGGAAAGAATAGGTGTTGCTGTAAACTTCCTGCTTAAATAGACGAGATCAATGGGATCGCGGCCTTCATCCGTCGTGAATTCGGGGTCCGCGCGGAGAACATTGAGATAGCTTTCATCAGCGTTTTGAGGTTCTTCCAAAAGCAGGTAGGTCTCTGCCAGAAGGAGATGCGCCCGCTGCTTCCATTCGCGATTTTGATTCTTTTCAAGACACGACTTAAGGAATCCCGGAACGGAATAAAACCTTCCCGCATCGAATTCTTCCTGCGCACGAAGCAACGTGAGTTCGCATTCACTCTGCGCGACGAGCCGCGTAAGGCAAACAAGCGAAATGAAGAAAGCGGTAAGTAAAGATTTAATCATTCCGTTTGGTGGTGATTTTATTACAGGTTTCTTCGAACTTGATGTCACTTCCAACGTACTTCAACCACTCATCCTGGGTCATGTTTCTGGAAAGTTTAGGGCAGATTTCTTCCGCCAGCAACGCAGGGTTTGTAGGCCAGATCCTGACTTCGGATTCACTGCACGCGGCAACGAGGTAATCTGATCCTTTGGAAAACTCAATATCCCATATAAAACCATTGTTGTTTTCCATCACAACCGGCAGGTCTTCAGGATTATCAAGAACATAAAGCTGAAGTCGTTTGTCGGATCCGGCACTGGCCAAAAGTTTCTCATCCGGACTGAATTCGAGATCATAAACGCCAGCCCTATGGCCTCCAAACTGTCGCGTTTTCTGATTTGTGAAGTTGTATAATCGTACAATACCGCGTTTCGTATTATTCTTGTCTTCAAAACCATAGGCGAGCATTGATCCCCCCGGGCTGAATTTCACGGATAGTATCCTTGCATTTACCTCGTTCACAAGTTCCGAAACCTGTTGACTGCGCAAATCGATAATCAGTACCTGCCCGGACCATGACGCTGCCGCGAGAACCCGGCCGTCGTTTCGTACACTAATTGCCTTTATCTCGTATGGTAAATTGAAAAGTACCTTTACTGCTCCCGTGTTTATATCCACGAAGTTGATGGTCCTGTTCTGGCTGGCGACGAGGAATCCGGAATTATCCGGAAGGAATTCAATGTCATTCGTTGCTCCTTTTAATCCTCTGATTATTCTGCTTCGGGAAGGATTCTTCAGGTCATAGATATCAATGATGGCGGAGTCGCTTCCATTAACCAAATACTTTTCATCTTTACTCAATGCGATGACCTTGCTTGGATATGCTGTCTGCAACCCAGTAGCTTTATTGGTCATTTTATCCAGATCGCCAAGATAGATTCGTCCGTCGGCTCCTGAAATATAAAAAGCGTTTCCTGCAGATGAGATCGCCAGTGATCGCATATGAATGCGTGGCGGCCCCTGAGCTTTCATGGCATTGTATGAGCTTCCTGATAACTTTGTTAACGCGCTATACAATCCCTCATAGATATAACGATCGTATTTCTTGCCCTGATAAGTGGTGTGGAACATGTAGCCCTGCATCGCCTGCAGTCCGGCGAGCTGACTGTCGTCGTCTTGTACAGCGGCCTTGGATGCTAATTCCTGCGCCTTGGTCAGCATATAAAGGCGGTGGGCATATTCATACGCCTTTCGCGCTTCTTCTGCGTTCTCGTCCGCCATGAGTCGGGAGAGGAATGCATCCTGCCCGGCAAGACGGGCGTTTTCTTCCTGTTGGCGAGCCCTCGCAAGCGCCTCATCCGCGCGGTCGCGTTCACGGATAGCAAGATCGAGCGCGTTTTCAACCGATTCTTTGGCGGCTTCCAACTCAATAGCTCTCCTTTCTGTTACAAGACGAAGGCTGTCTGCCTGGTTTTTTTGAATTTCTGCCAGAAGGCGTTGTTCCTGTGCCTCCTTATTACTTTGCTCAGCGCGTAGCTTGTCTTTATCGGCCTCCAGTTTCTGAATGTAAGCAAACACAAAGAAAAGGATGGCAATCAGGAAAGCTACTCCCAGAATAATTGCCGTTGCACGCGTTCTCGCAAGAACGCGACGCTGCAGCATTTCCTGGTTCTTTAACTCGGCTTCATAGGTTATCCGACTGGTATCCAGAAAAACTATCGCACGTTCGAATGCCTCGTCATACCGCTGGCCCCATTCACGTGTGGGGCGTTGTTTTTTCTGCCAGTTCAGGGCAAGTTGCAAATCCGGTGGACGCCATAATCCCGTTTTGCCAATCTGATACATTGCCGCGGCCTCCGAAAGGCGCTTATACATTGAGGCTGATTCAAATTCATCATCAACCCACACGGAAAGGCGCGTCCAGATTCGCATTAAGCTTTCGTGCGAAAGCTCGATCATTGAATCGGCATGTAGCGGAATATGCGCTCCCGGCATCAAAAAAGAGCGACCTGGTTGCCTGAAATGATCCACGACGCGGATAACATCTTCCTCCGAAGCTTCGGCAAGTTCAGCAACAAGGCCAAGCCTGCATGGCCGGCGAAGCCCCAGATTGTTCTCGTTCTTTTCCGTTATACTCTTGAACAACACTTCGGCTATTTCCTTTTCGCGCGAAGTCAGATCATCGTAAAGCTCATTGGCATGAAGTGACAGAGCCTGTGTAACCCGGCCAATAGCCTGATAGTGGCGGAGGTCCATCGCTTCTCCCGGCTCATGGTTCATCACCCAATAGTCCCAGGTCCGCATGAGCGCGTGCTGCAAAATCGGGAGCTGGTCCTGATTGGGTCCGATGTCGTTAAGCAATCGCTTAACCAACCTCGGCGTAATGCTACCTCCGGCAACCGCTATGGGGCCTTCGATGGCTGCGCGTTTCTGTTCGCGGGTCATCTGGGGCACGAGGTAGTTGCTTTTGTTAATCTCTGTTGTCAGGCCAGGAAAGGCAGCGCACTCCCCAATGAAATCGGAACGCATTGTCAATGCGATGTAGACCGGAACATCACTTTGCGAAATAGCACTAAGAAGTAACTTGACGTAATGCTGTGCTTCGTTTTCTGAATGTTCGGCGTGTGCCCCTTTGGCATCCTGGTACCGGAATATTTCTTCGAATTGATCGACAAGAAAAAATATGTTCTCCTTCTGTTCAGTCTGGAGATACCTCGAGGCTTCAACCAGGCCATTCGTCCCGCTGCGCAAGAGAGAAGTAATCACTGCTTTGTGAAAGCCACGTTCTTCTTCTGTAGCCATTCGTTCACTGATGCGCAGATCAACAATGGACTCCGCCAGGCCTTCTAACGGTGACTTTCCCGGCCGGCTAACAACGACCTTCCAATGCGGGCCATTCGCCATCAAAAAACCGCCATGGAGCACGGGGACAAATCCGCAATACATGAGTGAGGATTTTCCACTGCCTGAATAACCCATTATGGAAACAAAGCGGTTCCGGGAAATCTTTTCGAGGATATCGTTTACATGTTCTTCGCGACCGAAATAGAGATAGGATTCATCAACGCTGAATGGCCGCAAACCGGGAAATGGATTCTGACCGCTGATTGAAAAATCAACGGGCCTGGCAGGTTCAAGTTCTACTTCGGTATGTAACGGCTTGTTTAACATAACCGAACGAACTCAATAATTAGCGTATTGCGTTTAAAAAATCGCACGAATACCACACAAGTTAGGCTAGAAAAAATGTCTCCCCATTTTACGAAACAGGTTCCCCAATTAAGTCAAAATAAGCCAAACAAAAAAGGGCACTGTCGTGCCCTTCTTTACCTATAAATCTTACGTGTAAGTTTTACTTGAATTTCTTAACAACTGCTTCAAAAGCAGCAGGATGATTCATTGCCAGGTCAGCAAGTACCTTTCTGTTGAGGTCAATCCCGGCCTTCTTGATTTTCCCCATAAATTCGGAATAAGACATTCCGTGAAGGCGAGCTCCCGCGTTAATACGGGCGATCCAGATCGCTCTGAATTCTCTTTTCTTCTGCTTTCTGTCGCGGTAGGCATAAACCAATCCTTTTTCGACAGCATTCTTTGCAACGGTCCAGACATTTTTCTTACGACCGAAGAAACCCTTCGCGAGTTTCAAAATCCTTTTTCGCTTAGCCCTTGAGGCTACACTGTTTACCGATCTTGGCATTTCTCTTTTTCTTTTTGGCTGATGGCGTCTCCGTCAGGAGAACTTAGGCCAGCATCCGGGTTAAACATTAAACCAATTAAAGGATAAGCATTTCCTTTACATTCGACATATCCGCCTTGTTGACCACGCCTTTGCGAGTAAGTCTGCGCTTTTGTTTGGTCTCCTTTTTCGTCAAGATATGGTTCTTGAAAGCATGCTTATGCTTAATCTTACCAGTGCCCGTCACTTTGAAACGCTTCTTGGCTCCTGATTTTGTTTTTAACTTAGGCATTATTTTACAATTAAACTTTTCTACTTCCTTCCCTGCTTCGGCATCAGCATAAGACTCATCCGCTTCCCTTCCAATCTGGGCATCTGCTCTACTTTTCCGAATTCTTCCAGCAACTGTGCGAACTTCAGTAGTAATATTTCTCCGCGCTCTTTGTACACAATGGAACGGCCCGGGAAAAACACTGTCGCTTTTACTTTTGCGCCCTCCTTCAAAAATTCAAGCGCATGCTTTACTTTGAAGTTGAAGTCGTGATCATCGGTATTCGGTCCGAACCTAATCTCCTTGATGACCACCTTGACAGTCTTCGCCTTTATTTCTTTCTGCTTTTTCTTCTGCTCGTACTTAAATTTCGAGTAATCAACAATTTTGCATACTGGCGGGTCAGCATTTGGCGAGATCTCAACCAGATCAAGTCCCTGCTCCTGAGCCAATTTGATAGCCTGCTGAATCGGGTAGACATCAACCTTGATGTTTTCTCCCACGACTCTTACCCGCTGGGCCATTATTCTCTCATTTACGCGGTAGGGTTCCTCCGGTTTGTGAGGCCCTCTTCGTCCGCCTCTGCCAAAACTGGGTCGGTTTGTATTGCTGTTGATAACTGTTGAATTTTAAGTGTACAAAAAAACAGGGTGCAAATATCGCTATATTTTCATTCTTTCAAAATAAACAACGCTCTAACGCTAAAAGAAAGCCCAATTAACATCAGGCCGGTGTAGCGCACTCCTTTCTGAAACCTTCGACAAATTCATCGAGCCCCACGCTTCCCTGGTCGCCTTTACCATGTCTCCGAACGGCTACTTTCTGGTCGGCGGCCTCTTTTTCCCCAACAATGAGCATATAGGGAATCTTTTTCGTTTCGGCGTCACGAATCTTCCGTCCAATCTTTTCGTCGCGGTTGTCGAGCAACCCTCTGATATCGTGCTCTTTAAGTTTTTCGTACACGTGCTGGGCGTAATCGTTGAACCGCTCAGAAATGGGTAAAACAGCGATCTGGTCGGGAGCCAGCCAAAGCGGAAAGTTCCCGGCGCAGTGTTCAATCAGAACAGCGACAAAACGCTCCAGTGAGCCAAACGGTGCCCGGTGGATCATTACAGGGCGATGACGCTGATTGTCAGAACCCACATACTCGAGTTCAAACCGCTGGGGCAGCTGATAATCAACCTGGATCGTTCCCAGCTGCCAGCTGCGGCCAAGCGCGTCCTTTACCATAAAATCCAGTTTGGGTCCATAGAAAGCCGCTTCGCCTTTTACAGCAATCGTGCTCAGGCCGCGCTCGTCAGCCGCCTCCTGAATCTCCTGCTCCGCCTTATCCCATAGTTGATCTTCTCCGATATACTTTTCTTTATTATTGGGATCTCGCAATGAAACCTGGGCAGTGTAATTCTCAAACCCAAGGCTGTTGAAAACCAAAAGCACCAGGTCTATAACTTTGATAAACTCCGCTTTCACCTGGTCCGGGCGGCAGAAAATATGAGCGTCATCCTGTGTGAAGCCCCGTACCCGGGTCAAACCATGAAGTTCGCCACTTTGCTCATAACGGTAAACGGTACCAAATTCAGCAAGCCGGATAGGCAAATCCCGATACGACCTGGGTTTAGTTTTATAGATCTCACAATGGTGGGGACAGTTCATTGGCTTTAACAGGAACTCCTCCCCTTCATCTGGCGTATGAATCGGTTGAAACGAATCCTTCCCGTACTTTTCGTAGTGACCAGACGTCACATATAAAGACTTGCCTCCGATATGTGGAGTGACCACGGGGTCGTAACCGGCGCGAACCTGAGCCCGCCGAAGGAATTGCTCGAGGCGCTCACGAAGAATTGTGCCCTTTGGCAACCACAACGGAAGGCCCATGCCTACTTTCTCGGAGAACGCGAACAGTTCGAGTTCCTTACCAAGTTTCCGGTGGTCGCGCTTTTTCGCTTCTTCCAATACATGCAGGTACTCCTCCAGTTCTTTTTGCTTCGGAAATGTAATCCCGTAGATGCGGGTCAGCATCTTGTTCTTCTCGCTGCCGCGCCAATACGCTCCGGCAACACTCAATAGTTTTATTGCCCTGATGAAACCGGTATGTGGAATGTGCGGCCCTCGACACAGGTCCGTGAATTCGCCCTGTTTATAGAATGTAATTGTCCCGTCCTGAAGGTCGTTGATTAATTCAATTTTGTACGGATCATCCTTGCCGGTGAAATAATCCAGCGCTTCCTGTTTCGATACGGCCTGACGTACATAAGGGCTTTCTTTCTTTGAAAGCTCTTTCATTTTGGTTTCAACAGCTACCAGGTCATCGTCTCCAAAGGCACGGTCGCCGAGATCCACATCATAATAGAAACCATTTTCAATCGGCGGACCGATGCCGAACTTCACGCCCGGATACAAGGCTTCGAGTGCTTCGGCGAACAAATGCGCCGACGAATGCCAGAACGCGTACTTCCCGCCTTTGTCATTCCATGTCAGAATTTTGACGGCCGCATCTTCTTCGATGGGCCGGTTCAGGTCGCGAATTTCGCCGTTCACCTCAATAGCAAGCGAAACCCGTGCGAGGCCTTCACTGATACTTGATGCAATTTCGGCACCTTTAACACCTTTGGGGTATTCGCGGACACTCCCATCGGGAAGAGAAATTTTTACGTTCATTTGGAATTAAACTACAAAATTAATTCGAGGTGCAAATATGGCTAAAGAACAGGTAGAGAGAAAGAAAAAAGGCTGATGGTTCAGACAACGTTGCTAAATATCTGATTCGTTGATGATAATAATATCCAGTGCCCCACCAGAATTCACAGCATTCCTGGGTAGCGGCCCCGGAGGTTACAAACTGAACTGCCCGCTAAACAGAATACCAAATCGCCGTGCATCCGGGTAGCCGTCCAGATAAGTAAGCCGATGAACGAAATCGACTCTCAGGAACTTGAATATGTTCTCCACACCATAACCGAGCTCCACGTACGGGAGTCCCCGTTTCATGTATCCGGGACGGAATTTTCCTTCCGGATCATCGGGAGAATCGACAACAAGCCTGCGATTCATGTCGCTCATTCCTCCGTACAACACATTGGCTGTGGCCACAAGTCTCCATTTAAGCTTCCGTAGCAATGGAACCCGATTGAGCAGCAATCCTTCAAAATGATGTTGATAATTAAGCGATACGTAACGATCACTTACAAATTCACCAAAATCCATCAGGTTATATGTAACAGACGTGTAAATGGGGGTCTGGTTACCGAGGTGAAGAGATAATAAAGGATATGGCAGCGGATCGAATACGTATTCGCCGATAAGATTCACTTTGCCTATACCGAGTGGCCCGAACCGAAGTCGTTTATACATGGAGAGTCTTAGCTTGGTATAATCGAAATCACTTCCCTTGATATCGCTGAAACCACGCGTAAATCGCGCGACGATAATGGGCGAGCGGGTTGTACCCAGACTGATTCGGTCGTTGTCGTCGATGATAAACAGTTCATCGCGTGCATACCGGCTTTCGATGATCATTTCGGCATTGGTGTACGACTGCCGGACCTGCTGTCCGGGATCTTCCGGATCAAAAGTGTATGCAAAAGGAAACGTTGGCTCGAAGGTGGCGTGCCTGAACACCACTCGCTGTGTGAATCCTTTGAATAGTTCACGTTGAGAGTTAAGTCGATGTTCTTTGAAATAATAGCCCCGTCTGATGTTGCCCCAGCGCTGGGCGGCGAGAAAAATATAGTTATCCGAAAGAGCCTCTTCGTCTATCCCGACTCTGCCAATGTCACTACGGGTTCTGAGACTAACGGATGTCCATCGATTCCGGGAAAAGATTCGTTCTGCTGAAGCAGTATATTTGATACGTTCATCATCGAATCCGTACCCGATCTGGCCCCGTAATACCCACTTCTTGCTGAATGACATACTGGTTTTTATACCGCCCTGCAGACGAAATCCTTCGATATTGTTGTAAGCTACAAAACCGACGTAAGGACCAATGTAGATTTTCCCCGCGTTGTAATATCCGTTCACCACTGTCTTAACGATGTCGGTATACGTTCTCACTACAGGAATCGACTGAAGTGTATCAATCATCCGGTAAACATTCTTTTCTGTTTCTGACAGGGGGTCATGCCTCAGGCCATCCCAATAGGACTCATCCTCATTCAGACGAGCATCCTCCGCCATTTTGATGGGGTGCTGATAAAAGGTGACTGCATGAGGCTTGTTAACGATGAAGTTCCGGTTTGATGTATAGAACTTCGCCAGCATCCCCGCCGATGAATTTGACAACTCACTGATATCGATAAGCACACGGTTTTTTGATGGTAGCCAGGCGCCGCCGTCAGCGCGCTCGAGCTCCTGCTGAATCTTAATTTTTTCTATGAAATTGAGGTTCGCCTGCTTGCCTACCGTAACTTCAATTTGCTTCAGGGCGAACTCATTTTTGGTAACCCACATGGTTCCGGTAAAGGCCAGATCCTGCGGGCTGCGCGGAAAGAAATCCAGGCGGTAACAAAAGTGGTCGCCTAGAAAAACGCTGTCCATCAGATCGTAGTCATAGTATAGCCGCCATCCATCGGCGATGGGCGACACGAATTCCTTATTCAGGATGTTAAGCCAGTTCTGATAAAAGTTGTATTCCTGGAAAGAAGATCCGACCAGTTGCGTAACCAGGGTCCCATCCTGAATACCGATTCCGTTGACCTTTGACTTCAAAATATTTTCGTATTTCAGCGACGGATTCTCGCGATAGTAAAATTTGGAGACACTTTCCGAAATGAACAACGGCAGAATAGGTTTACCATCTTCCCCTGCAATGCGGTCGATGCTGTCGAGAACCTGCGTTATTTTTTTCATAACCTTTCGGTCGCGCATCTTGTCGGAGATGTTGTCTACATCGATTTCAACTTTGGTATAAGTGTCATATTCATACGCTGAATATTTCCGTTTATCGTTGGCGTTTTTGTTTTTAATTACGCTCCGCAAAATTTCAAAGGCTGGATTCTCACCCGGCCGGACAACAATTTCCTGAAGTCGGGTGACGTCTTCATCCAATTGAAAGTTCACCGTCTGGGTTTTTCCTCTTACGATGGATTTCTTCCGTGACTGATATCCGATGTAGGAAGCGATGAGCGTATCCGTTGGAGAGCTTGTTTTCAACTCGAAGTTTCCGTCAAAATCCGTGGAAACGCCAATGGTTGTATTCTGAAACACAACGTTTACAAAAGGCAGCGGGTCTCCTGAATTGGCGTCAGTCACTTTTCCCCGGATTACAGTTTCCTGAGCCAGAACCGGAAGGAAAGCGAAAAATAGCAGCAAAGTTCCGGCGGTGCGGGTCAGGGAGTGCGTTGAAGTAGCGGATAACACAAGATTTGTCTTCAGATTATTCATTAAACCCACATTGCCTTGAGAAGGTTTCAATCGTTGAGGGAGACGTTTACTTCTTCTTTTTCGCCTAAAAAACGGGGTGTCGTTTTCAGTACATAAAGATCCAGAACGGCTTTTGGCCTGGCCAGATATTCCCGTACCCGAACCTTTACCGAGTTTTCGAAGTCGGGTTCATTCGCCACCATCGCCACCGCATCGATATCATAGTACCGGCTGATGAACAGCGCCCTGTAACTGTGGAAAGGCTGTGTTATGATGGTGATCTTATCCTGTCCAAAAATTTGTTTGCACCTGATAATCGAATCAAGCGTTCGGAGACCAGCGTAGTCAAGTGTTACCGCGGCGACCGGCACCCCTTTCTTTTGAAGGGCCTTTCGCATTTCAACAGGCTCGTTGTAGTATCTCGACCGGTTGTCACCACTAAGTATGAAGTGGTCAATCTTCCCCGCATGAAACAATTCCGCTGCGGTTTCCATTCGTTCCTCAAAAAAAGGATTAGGCCGCCCCGCAACGCGATGGCTGGTTCCAAGAACGAGGGCAACGCGGTGATCTGGGAGTAACTTCTTGTCGTCATATACATCCCGCGATGTGCTCGCCACTACCCACCAGTTTGTACCGATCAGAAACAAGACCGTCAATGCGATTCCAACAAGAAAAACCAGCTTTAACCACCGCATCTTCAAAATATTGATCCCAAAACTACTGAATTGTACGCAAAAACTCGCGTTCAATCAAATCTGACCGCCGGACAATCTTCCTGTACCATTCCAGCTGAAGGGTTTCCTGCTCTTCTGCAGTCAGTTGCATTCGCTCAGGCATCATATGAAGTTTTGAAACCAGCGTGCTCAGACAGATGGCAACACTTACAGATATATTGAGGCTTTCGGTAAAGCCGTACATCGGAACGCGTATACGCTGATCAGCGTTCTCAAGGCCATACCTGGACACGCCCCGTAATTCATTTCCGAAAACCAGTGCGATTTTTCGGTTATCGAATTCAATTTCCTGAACCGGAATCCCTCGTTCATCGGGGTCTGCGACGAGGATCTGATAACCATTGTTACGAAGAAATTCAAAACACTTCCCGGTATTGTTGATACTCCGGTTATTGTATCTGTACAGCGTCATCCATTTATTCGCCCCTTTCAAAACACGCGGATTGATATCGTATTTGGAAATTTGTTCAATGATGTGAATATCCTGAATCCCCATGCATTCACAGGTACGGATCACCGCACTTGCATTTTGCGATTGATAAATGTCCTCCATTACCACGGTAATCTGCCGCGTTCTGAGGTCAAGTACTCTTCGAATGAATTCCTTCTTGTGATCCGAGACGAACTGGGCCAGATGTTCGAGCAAATGCTTTTCGGTTTTCGTCATATCACAAGCATTGATGGCCGAATGTTACGTGAACAACGCACCCGCCATCGTACCCGAAAGCATAGTAGCGAGAGTTGCAGCGAGTAAGGCACGCACACCAAGCCGGGAAATGTCACCCTGACGCTCTGGCGCCATTCCACCTATCCCACCGATCTGGATAGCAATCGAACTGAAATTCGCGAATCCACAAAGCGCGTAGGTAGAGATCACAATTGATTTTTCATTGAGCAAACCGTCCACCCTCATTTCCGAAAGACTAAGGTAAGCGACGAATTCATTTATTACCATCTTCTGGCCGAGAAGGCTGCCAACCTGGAGGGACTCTGACCAGTTTACGCCCATAATAAAAGCAAAGACCCTGAAGATTTGTCCGAATAGATATTGCAATGAAAAGCCGTCAAATGCGCCATTGGTCGAGCTGATCACCCATTCGTTCAGGCCGGTCCAGTTTCCGATGCCATCCACCAGAATCCAGTTTAGCGCATAAATGATCGCGATAAACGAAAGCAACATTGCCCCGATATTCAACGCAAGTTTCAATCCCACCGCAGCCCCGGAAGCCAGCGCGTCCACCAGGTTCACACCAATAGTTTCCTTATTGACATGAAGTGATTTATCTATTTTCTCGGGCTCCGTTTCCGGTTGGAATATTTTGGAGATTACTATCGCAGCCGGAGCATTCATGATCGACGCGCATAGCAAATACGTTGCAAATTTAATAAGCTGTTCGCGGTCACTGCCACCGAGGAATGAAATGTACGCTCCCATCACGCTACCCGCAATGGTGGCCATCCCGCCGGTCATGAGACAGTGAAGCTCGGATGAGGTCATCCTGCCAATGAACGGACGCACCAGTAAGGGTGCTTCGGTTTGTCCGAGGAATACATTGCCCGCAGCTGAAAGACTTTCAGCACCCGATAAGCGCATTGTCTTCGCCATGATCCACGCAAAAACAAATACAATTTTCTGAAGTATCCCGAGGTAATATAGCCCTGCCGTTACGGCTGAAAAGAATACTACTGTGGGCAGAGCCTGAAATGCAAACAGGAAGCCAAGGCTATGCCGGACTTCTCCGTTTGATTCGCTGTTTCGGGCCAGATCGCCGAAAAGAAAATGTGCCCCGTCGGCGGCGAAACCCAAAAACGTAACGAATCCCGCGCTAATCGTCTCGAACATGCCCCGGACCACCGGAACACGCAACACGGCAATAGCAATAACAAGCTGAAGAATCAACCCGGAAAGGATCAGTTTCCAATCAATACTATTTCGTTTTGAGGAAAGAAGGTAGGCAATACCGATTATGAAAACGATTCCGAGCAGCCCCCGTAAGTATTCCATTCTGAGAATTTCAGGTTAGTGTAACGGCTGAAATTACACTTCCGGGGTAGAATAAAAAAATAAAAGGCAGAAACCATTTCACGTCTCTGCCTTTGTGTTGCTTTTCGAATTGTCTTAATTTCTTTTGCTCAATTCATCGCGAATTTTCGCGGCTCTTTCGTAGTCTTCTTTGTCGATCGCGTCCTTCAGCATTTCGTTCAGCCGGTCAACGGAATAATTCTTGAAGTCGTCTTTCCGAGAAGAGGCAGACTCCTTCTTCACCTTCGCCTTCTCAACTTTAGGTTCGGGTTTTTCTTCTTCTGATTCGTCGGTCAGTACAATGCCGGCCTCCGCCAGAATGTTCTCATACGTATAGATCGGTGAATCGAATCGCAAACCGATCGCAATTGCATCGGACGGTCTGGCATCAATCTCGGTTTTTTTCAATCCGTCGGAACAAACGATTTTCCCGAAGAACACGCCTTCCTTGAGATCCGAAATAATAATTTCTTCGACGGTGAAATGAAAATTGTTTGCAAAAGATTTGAAAAGGTCGTGCGTCATTGGACGGTTGGGGACGATCTTTTCGATCTCGATCGCGATCGCCTGAGCTTCGAACATCCCGATTATAATGGGAAGTCTGCGGTTGCCTTCCGTTTCACCCAAAACCAGTGCAAAGGAGCCCGTTTGCGATTGACTGGAGGACAGCCCTAATATTTCTAATTTTATCTTTTTCACCTGGAGATTACTGCTTTTCCCTTAACAATTACAACTTACACTAAATCGCCATACCGCGTTTACGATGCTAAAATTATTTTGCCGCCTTGACCGCTTCAGTCAACCTGGGAACTACTTCAAAGGCATCGCCGACGATTCCATAGTCGGCAGCCTTGAAAAACGGTGATTCCGGATCTTTATTTATCACGACAATACACTTGCTGGAGTTCACACCCGCGAGGTGTTGAATAGCTCCGGAAATGCCCACGGCAATGTAAAGTTGGGGAGCAACCTTGACGCCGGTCTGTCCAACGTGTTCGTGGTGCGGCCGCCACCCCATATCCGAAACAGGCTTACTGCATCCGGTGGCAGCCCCCAGTTCCTTTGCGAGGTCTTCGAGGATGCCCCAATGCTCTGGCCCTTTCATGCCGCGTCCACCCGAAACAACAATATTTGCTTCCGGCAGAAGTATGTCACCGGTGGCCTTCTCTGTTGAAGTGATTTTCACTGCAAAGTCTGAATCAGATAGGTTCACTGAAAATGGTGTAACCTGGGCGGTGCCTTCAGTTTCTTTCACTTCGGCGGCGTTCTTACGAAGAGCGATGACCTTCTTTTCTTTTGACATCGTCACGTACATGAAAGCTTTACCCGTATAGATGCTTCGCTTCACGACAAAGCCATCAGACGTTTGAGGAAGTTCAACCACATTAGTGGCAAGACTTGCTCCGGTTTTCGCAGCCACGCGCGCAGCTACGGGAGTTCCCAGAGATGAATTTGCCAGAACAAGAATGCTTGCACCCTCATCCTCCATCGCTTTTGCAAGCGTGTTTGAATAGGCAATGATATTACCCTGATTGAGCCGTTCATCAGCGGCGTGTAAGACTTTAGAGGCGCCGAACTTTCCAAGAGATTCCAGTTCGGATTTTTCCATGTTACCCAACGCGATGGCGGTAACAGACTCGCCCATCGCTTTTGCATAGGCAACTGCCTCCAGGGATGTCTTCCTTACTTTACCTTCGTCGCCTTCTACAAATACCAGTATTGACATATTAATGACAGGGTTTCTAAAGTACCTTAGCTTCGTTCTTCAGGAGGTTAACCAGTTCGCCTACGTTATCAGCAGGGATCATTTTTACGGCACCTTTCGGTGGCGGCAACTCAAAACGCTGGAGCTTCAATCCACTATCAGCGGTAACAGGTTCAACCACCTTCAACGGTTTCGTTCTTGCGCTCATGATTCCACGCATATTCGGGATCTTCCATTCAGCGATAGGTTCCTGGCACCCGGCCACAAACGGCAACGCAAGCTCAGCATATTCTTTCCCGCCTTCAATCTCGCGTGCGATCTTGGCCGTGGTTCCATTTAAATCAAGTTTCATCACCGGAGAAACGGATGGCATGCCAAGCATTTCACCAACAATGCTATGAACAACTCCACTATTATAGTCAATGGATTCGCGCCCCATCAGAATTAGGTCGTAGCCAACCGATTTTGCGTGTTCAGCGATTTGGGAAGCAACAAAAAATGAATCGGTAGGCTCGGCGTTAACTCTCACGGCATCATCGGCACCAATGGCAAGTGCTTTGCGGATCGTAGGTTCTGTTTCCGCAAGCCCAACATTCAGAACAGTAACGAGGGTACCGGCATTTGCTTCTTTTATCTCTATAGCGCGGGCAAGTGCATAATCGTCGTAAGGGCCAATGATGAATTGAACTCCGGTCGTATCGAATCTTGTATTGTTTTCCTTAAAATTGATTTTCGATGTGGTGTCAGGGACATGACTGATACAGACTAAAATCTTCATTGGCCTCTAAATCAATAAGTTGCAAAGTTACCTTTAAAACACGGCTCAAGATATAAAAACGATTTTCGAAATGCCAAATTTGCCCAAAATTTCAATTTTTAAGGAATAAAGCCGGCCACTTGAATGGGATTTATCCATGTAATAGTTTACTTCCGTTTTTTAATTGCGTTTGCTAATCTTGTTATTCAACCACAAATAAAACCCAATGCCTTTGTCACGACTCGAACAACTCCTTCAACACCTCGAAGACGATCCCAACGATCCTTTCAATATATATGCTGTTGCTATGGAGTACCGAAAAACTGATGTACAGAAGGCGACTAAGTTCCTGCTGTTGCTTTTGCATGAACATGAAGACTACCTCCCAACCTATTACCACCTTGGAAAACTGAAACAGGAACAAGGCAATGTGAATGCTGCGAAACGGGTTTTCACTCTTGGTATAGAAAAAGCCGAGAAGGTTGGCGAGTTGAAAACACTTCGCGAATTAAAAAGCGCCCTTATGGAATTGGAAATGGAAGACTAATTCTCAAGCGCTCCCTCGTCTACCCAACATGCCAGCAAATCGATTTCCTGTTGAGTAAGTGATCCCGTGAAAGGCATACTCCTGTCGGCGGTAAGACTTTTGATTTGTGATGCATAATGCTTTGCCGTTGAATACAACCGCAGGTCAGGTCGGGCAACACCATTGTGGCATCCCGACAAAGCACAATTTTTTTCAATGAGTGGCCGGACCTCTGCGTTCCAACTTGTACCGGTGTTTCCTTTGGGTACCGTAAGACTGAATCTGCTCGTACAGTCACCAGCGCGCAACATGACTTCGTATTGACCAGCACGAAGGTTGTTAAACGACGACTTCTCCTGAAACTCATTATCGCCGAGCTTGAAAAAGAACGGCCCGTCACCCTGTAACACACCTATAGTAACTGATCCATTGCCCCCTGAACAGTCGGTGTCGTCCACAATATCGTGTGTGAACGCAAGGTTTCCGGCTTCAACAGTGACATTCACGATGTCTGCCTGACACCCATTCTGGTCCAGGACGGAAACAGTGTAGACGCCGGAGGAAATATGGTCAAAGTTGCCCGAGGATTGCATCTGGTCATTAACCGAATACTGATAAGGGCCTTCCCCACCGGATGCAGAAACGATGATTTGACCATCGACTACACCGCATTCAGACGCCGGCGTAATTTCTATCAGTTTAAGGACAAGTCCGTTGCCTTCACAGGATACGGGATCGTCATCGTCACCACTGCACGAGCAAAGGACAAGGCAAAAAAGAATAATGACCCACAGGCATTTCATGGCAACTTAAATATAAGTACCGGACCGCAATGGGGACTACAAAAAATCGACGGAAAGGACAGTCAGATGTTTATCAGAACGGAGCACCATCATCACCGCCGGGGAACGGAGGAGGTGGCGGAGGCGGTGTATCCTCGTTAAATGCGTTTAGCCGGCTCTCGCGGGTAATCATCCCCGAGAAAGGATTATCATAATTCGAAGGCGAATCCAGATCGGCGAACTTGGTGTATTTTCCGATGAATTTCAATTTCACATTTCCGGTCGAACCGTTGCGATGCTTTGCCAGGATCACCTCCCCGACTCCCTGGGTCGGCATACCGTCTTCGTCGACGGTGATCTTATAGTACTCCGGTCTGTAGAGGAACATTACAATATCGGCATCCTGTTCGATGGATCCCGATTCACGAAGGTCAGAAAGCTGAGGCTTCTTGTCGCCACCACGGGTTTCCACACTACGACTTAACTGACTAAGAGCGAGCACAGGTACATTGAGTTCTTTCGCGATACCTTTCAACGAGCGCGAGATTGATGCAATTTCCTGTTCGCGGTTTCCTCCTTGTTCGCCGCGCATTAATTGCAAATAGTCGATAACAATGATTTGTATACCGTGTTCCGCCTTGAGCCTCCGGCACTTGGCCCTTAACTCGAGTATCGAGAGTGCGGGTGTATCGTCGATGAAAATCGGGGCAGAAGAAAGGCGTGACGTCTTATGAACCAGTTGAGCCCACTCGTGCTCAGCGAGATTTCCTTTCTTGATCTTTTCACTTTCAAGTTCTGCTTCCGCAGATATCATACGATTGACAAGCTGGATGGACGCCATCTCAAGTGAAAAAATAGCGACGGGAATTTTGAAATCAACTGCAGCATTACGCAATGCCGACACCACGAAAGCTGTTTTACCCATACCAGGCCTTGCAGCAATGATGACCAGGTCGGACTTCTGCCAGCCAGATGTCATGCGGTCGAGTTCGGTGAATCCGCTCGGCACGCCGGTCAGACCGTCTTTATGCTCTTTAAGTATCTGGAGTTCCTGAATCGCACGCGCCATTAAGTTGCGCATGTTATCATAGTTCTTTCGAAGATTGGAGTCTGAAATCTGGAAAATGGATTGCTCTGTTTTATCCAGAAGTTCAAACACATCCGTCGTATCCTCGTATGCGTCACTCTGGATTTGCGAAGCTACCTGAATCAGTTCCCGCTTGATAGCCATTTCCATAATGACACGGGCATGGTACTCTATATTAGCAGCGGAACTAACCTTCGACGTGAGCTCGGCAATATAATAGGCACCACCCACTAGTTCAAGCTTGCCTGTCTTGCGCAGCTGATTAACAACTGTACGCATATCGACCGGTTCGGTAGCCTTGAAAAGATCAACGATCGCGGTGTAGATCTCCTTGTGTGTTTCAAGGTAGAAGTGCTCGGGCTTGAGAAACTCAACGACTGCGTTAAGCGCATTCTTTTCGAGCATCAGAGCTCCGAGCACTACTTCTTCCAGATCAAGCACCTGAGGTGGTAGCTTGCCTAAACTTTCAGTAACATCGCGTGGGATGAACTTAGACTTGCTACTTAACCTCAGAGACGTTGATCTACCTTGCTCCATACAGTGGTTGTTGTACGTGATTTTGTTGTCAGGGGCGACAAACGTACAATCATTATGTTTTATAATTTATATCGCTCTCCACAACTTATTAACAAATTACTCACAAGAAAATTGTGAACAAAAAAGAATCGTTTTGCACGGTTAGTTTATGTCAATTGGTTACATTCTCCCTTTTGAAAATCAGTTTTTTCTTCGCCTCAATAACTTCCTGAATGGTAAGACAATAAAGCACAAGGTTTCAACACATTCGGCAGGGTTCTCATTCTTCCTCCACCCTATTTAGCCTCAAAGACCTGTTTACCAGCCGGGAACCGAAGGCCACGAGACATTTTCAGGTGCCTCGTTTCCCGCCCGGGGAAGCAATTCCATTTCTTTGCCCTTCAGACTTTTTTCCCGTAATTTGGCCCAGATTTAGACTTGCGGAATGCAGCAGAAAAAGCAGAAGATACATTTTATTGCGATAGGCGGAAGCGTTATGCACAACCTGGCCGTTGCACTGAAACAAGCTGGTCACGAAGTGTCCGGTTCTGACGATGAAATTTTTGAACCCTCGCGTTCTACCCTGTTCAAGCATGGCCTCCTTCCGGAAAAAGATGGATGGCATCCGGAAAAAGTAACGCCCGGCACAGACATCGTCATCCTTGGCATGCACGCCAAGAAAGACAACCCCGAGTTGCTCAAGGCTCAGGAACTTGGAATAGAAATCTATTCGTTTCCTGATTATATATACGCAAATTCAATCAACAAACAGCGCGTCGTTATTGCGGGAAGTCATGGCAAGACCACAATCACTGCAATAATTGTCCACGTACTGAACTTCTTCAACCGGAAGTTCGATTACGTCATCGGTGCGAAAGTCGAAGGCATAGAAAACACGGTGAAACTTTCAGACGCGCCGCTAATCATCATTGAAGGTGACGAGTATCTTTCATCAGCGCTGGATCCGACGCCCAAGTTTCTCCGATATCATCACCATATCGGATTGATCAGCGGAATTGCGTGGGATCATGCCAATGTGTTTCCTTCTGAAGAAGATTATGTAAAACAGTTTGATATCTTCGCCGATCAGACACCCAAAGGTGGTATTCTCATTTACTGTGAAACCGATTCAATGGCGCTGATGATTGGAAAAAAAGAGCGACCCGATGTACAGGAGATCTCCTACAAAAGTCACCCGCATGCGGTGGATAACAACGGGCAATTCTTCCTCACTCAGAGCAAGGAGCGCTTCCCTATCAAGGTCTTCGGCAGCCACAACCTTCAAAACATCAGCGGCGCAAAAGAAGTACTCAAAAAAATCGGTATTACATCAGAGCAGTTCATGCAGGCAATAACCTCATTTGAGGGGGCCGCCGGCAGACTTCAGAAGATACGGGAGAACAACAGTTCCGCGATTTACAAGGACTTCGCACATGCTCCTTCTAAAGTTAAGGCTACCGTAAAGGCGTTGAAGGAAATTTACCCGTCGAGAGAACTCGTCGCATGTCTCGAGCTTCATACGTATAGCAGCCTGAATAAGAAATTCCTGCCCCAATACAAAGACAGCATGAAATCCGCGCAGATTTCTGTAGTCTATTTCAATGCCGACAAACTCAAGGCGAAGAAACTGGAGCCGCTGACGGAATCGGACGTGCAGAGTGCGTTTGCTACACCCGGACTTAAGGTGTTTCAGGAACGCGAATCGCTGGAAAATTTTCTTCGAACTCAAAAGTGGAAAAACAAGAATCTGCTTATGATGAGCAGTGGAAACTTCGGCGGTATCGACCTGAATGAATTCGCCGGGAAGCTTTCCGATTGAACCCCAGATCCACTATTCGTTTATTAACCCCCACCAGATGACGTTAAATCTAAAAAATCCCCTTTGTGTATTTGATATTGAAACAACAGGAACGAGCATCACAAAGGATCGGATTCTTGAGATCGCTGTAATCAAACTTTTACCCGGTGGCGAGGTTCAGCGAAAAGCGAATGTTCTCAACCCAACGATCCCTATACCCGCCGAATCGACCAGGTTCCACGGGCTAACCGACGAGGACGTAAAGGATAAGCCGTTTTTTAAGGATGTGGCGAAGGACTATGCGCGGTTTCTCGAAGGTGCTGACATCGCCGGGTTTAGCGTGATGAAACTCGATATTCCCATTCTCGTGGAGGAATTCTTACGATGCGGAATCGACTTTGATTACAGCCGGAAAAAAATCGTCGATGCGCAAAAGATTTTCCATCTGATGGAGAAACGTACGCTTAAGGCAGCTTACCGTTTTTATCTGCAAAAAGAGCTCGAGGATTCACATTCAGCTGAAGCTGATGCCGAGGCAACACTTGCTGTCCTGATGTCGCAGGTGGAACGCTACGACGGTCTTGATGTTACCGACACCACCGACAAAAAAGTCGGCGAGATTCGCAATGACATTGAATCGCTTTCGAAAATTACGACGATGGATATGGTTGATCTCGCTGGTCGAATGATCCGCAACGAGAAAGGCCAGGAAATTTTCAACTTTGGGAAACACAAGAACAAGCCGGTCCTCCAGGTCTTCCGGGATGAGCCAGCGTACTACGAATGGATGATGAACGGTGATTTTCCGATGGATACGAAGCGTAAGCTTACTGAGATCAAACTTCGTGGCTTCAAAAAATAAGGCACGCCGTTAGTGTTTTCTAAATTTCTTCTCACCTGCTTTGATCTCTACCGGCAGATGGTTCACATCAGGAGGAATGGGGCACGAATAACTCGGATTGTAGCTGCAATATGGATTGTAGCTTTGGTTGAAATCAAGAATGACTTCATCCGAAGTTGGTATGCGCATCTCCAGGTACCGGCCCACTTCATAAGTTTCGTGTCCATTCGTTTCATCGGTGAATGGAATAAAAAGATAGTCCTCGTACCCGGGTCGTTTGATAATATCGGGGCTTTGATAAACTTCAAGCGAGTGCTCCGATCCATTCAAGGAAAAATGAACTTCGCCATATTTAATGTATTCCGGTAGCCGTGCGGTGGTGGTTTTCATTTTGAAAAGCACCGCATTCTCGGTTTTCACAAACCGGGCTTTTACCCGATAAGCAAGATCCGGTGGGAAGTAATTCAGCCCCCTGAATTTCCGGCGATCCTTTTTGAGAAGTGGCGAAGATGAAGACTTCATCTCCGACTGCTGTTTCTTACGGTGCTTTTCGATTTCGGCAAGACCATCCTGAGCCTGGCACCGGGTAAGTGAAACAAAGGCCACAAATCCGGAAAGGATGAGCAGCCTCATTGTTTTGAGATACACTTGCACGCCTATTTTTTATAATGCTTCATTGCTTCCGGTATCCACCCATTCAGATCTTTGATACGTGTATTATGCGAGGGGTGGGTGCTCAGAAACTCCGGAGGGGACTGGCCTCCGCTCTCGGCCGCCATACGCTCCCAGAAGGCCGGAGCCGAGTTTGGATCGTAGCCCGCCATAGCCATGAAGATCAACCCCATTCGGTCCGCCTCAGATTCATGCTCGCGACTGAATTTCAGCATCCCCACGCCTGCACCGGCCCCGACAGCTTGCAACAGTAATTCCTTTCCCGCAGTGGGGTTTTCTCCCATCAGCGCGCTGAACGTGCCAAGTCCAAACTGAGCGACCAGCTGCTGACTCATCCGTTCCCTTCCATGATTGGCAATTGCATGCGCGACCTCATGTCCCATTACCACGGCCACGCCGTTCTCATCCTTACAGATAGGCATGATGCCGGTATAGAACGCGACTTTGCCGCCTGGCATACACCACGCGTTTACCATTTTCGGATCGTCAATCAGATTGAACTCCCAGGCAAAATCTTTTAGTTCGGAAGACAGGTTTTGTGAGGCCATGTACTCTTCAACAGCTTTTTGAATCCGCACACCAACGCGCTTCACCATTTGTGTTTGCTGCTGATCCCGTGACAACGGCCCGGTGCGAATAACTTCCTCATATTGTTGATTTACCGCAGGCATTATTTCGGAATTGGAAACCAGACTGAGCTGTTTCCTGCCGGTGACCGCCACCGAAGAGCATGCGTAGATCGCCAGCGCAGCAAGTGATAAAACAATGAACTTCTTCAACATATCCGTTTTAATTTTAAATCAAAAATACAAAAGCACCCGCTGTTTGTTTTATAACTTTGAGTAAAGTTTGTGCCACGTGTACGAACCCCCTAAATTTAAAAAAAACCTGACCCATGCGGATATTTGCTATCGGCAGAAACTATGCCGAACACATTAAGGAACTCAACAATGAGCGGCCGGACGAACCGGTCATCTTCACCAAGCCGGATACCGCAATCCTTCGGAATAATGCGCCCTTTTACTATCCCGACTTTTCAACTGATATCCACTATGAATGTGAACTGGTGCTTCGAATCAGTAAGGAGGGAAAAAACATACAGGAAAAGTTTGCTTCGAAATACTACGATTCAATCGGTATAGGGATAGATTTTACAGCCCGCGACCTGCAACAGAAAGCAAAGGAAAAGGGACTACCCTGGGATATCGCCAAGGGGTTTAATGGATCCGCCCCTGTATCGGATAAATTCATTCCCGTGGGCGATTTCAAGGAACTGGGAAACATTAACTTTAGTTTAGAAGTAGATGGTGAACCGAAACAACAGGGCAATACCAGTCTGATGCTTTTCAACTTCGATTACATCATATTTTACCTGTCAAGATTTTTCACACTCAAAACCGGAGATTTGATTTTTACTGGTACTCCGAAAGGAGTTGGGCCCATCAGGGTTGGGAACGTGTTAACTGCTTATGTCGAAAACGAAAAAATGCTGGAAGTTGAAATTAAGTAAATCATTCGTAAGTCTATTTTTTGCGATATCTCCTTTTTTTGTCTTCTCTCAGTTCAGTAAGCCGGAGATTAAATTCACAGACAACGAAAAATACATCTACCCGGTCAATCCCGGCCAGCCAGGTTCACTGGCGGGAACCATGGGCGAGCTGAGGTCTACCCATTTTCATTCAGGAATTGATATTCGAACCAATAACCAGATCGGCTATCCGGTACTGGCTTCCAAAAGCGGTTATATTTCCCGTGTGTCAGTTTCCCCTTCCGGCTACGGCAATATCATTTATATCACCCACCCGGACGGTAACACGACACTCTATGCCCACCTCAACAACTTCAAGGGATCTATCGCTAAATATGTTCTTGATGAGCAGTACAAACGCAAAAGCTTTTCAATCGATTTGAGTTTCACTGAGGAGCAGTTCCAGGTACGGCAGGGTGACACCATCGCGTTGTCAGGGAATACTGGTTCCTCGGGCGGACCGCACCTCCATTTTGATATCCGCGACCGAAACAACTTCGCCCTTGATCCGCTGAAGGTGGCTAACTTCACTGAAGTTCCTGATAAATTACCCCCGGCTGCAGAGAAAATTGCGCTGCGCACGCTTGACGTCAATTCACGGGTCAATGACCAGTTTGGTCGTTTCGAGTTTCATGCGCTGGCCAAGTCGCCAAGCCAGTACACCATTGCCAGCCCGATTATGGCAAGTGGTGTTATCGGCATCGAATTGATAGCCAAAGACCGGCTTGCTCCCAACAGCCCCTTTTATGGCGGCGTGAACTTCATTGAAGTGGAAGTTGACAGTCAAGTCGTTTTCCGGCAGGATATTGAAAAAATAAACATTGCCCAAACGCGTGAGATCTATACAATGATGGACTTCCGAACCATGCGATTCAGTGGTAACCGTTTTTACAAATTATTCATTGATGACGGTAACAACCTTGACTTCTATAACAACTCCCCCGGTGATGGACGGATTGCGATTAATCCGAACAAGGAAAGTCAGGTTAAGATCACCCTTCGCGACAGCTACAACAACAAGAGCACAGTATCATTCCGCATAATGCCGGTACCGTCTGTACAGGAAGTTTCTTCTCTTCCCCCGATGAAAGACGGGATTACTTTTGAATATAACGAGAATACGCTGATGCTTTCCACAAAGCCTTGTCCTGATTCTCTTTTGGGGATGACCGTGTATACAAAAGGAAGAGCAACCCCGCTCGAGCCGGGCTATTTCAATAATAACCGGTCTGTCTATCTCATCGACTTACGCAAACAATTGCCCGATTCCCTGGTGTCCTGTAACGGTTCCGTTGTTACAAACCTGAAGGAACTCATTCCGCCGGACACGCGATACACTTATTACAGCGATGAAATTGATATCACTTTCCCGGAAGGAAGTCTATATGATACATTGTATCTCGCGACTAATTATAGTAATCCGGTAAAAGGAAAGGAATTCTTCACGATATCCGACCGGTACACACCCCTAAACAAGTCGATCCACGTGGTACTAAAACCCCGGGAGTCTTATACCCGTAGCACAAAACTGGGCGTATACCGTGTAATTGGCAAGACTCATTCCTATGTGGGTGGTAACTGGACTGACAATGAAGTTAGTTTTTACACGCGCGAATTCGGGGACTTTACCATCAGGGAGGACAATGAACCGCCCTCTATTCGCGTCATCAAAGTTGACAGGTCGTCGGCGCGATTTAAAATTCGTGATGATCTCTCCGGTGTAGCCACATTCGATGCGTTTCTGAACGGCGAATGGATACTCATGCATTACGACGCCAAGACGGCAACGATATGGGCCGAGAAGTACAACAAGAGTCAATCGCTCACCGGTGATTTCGAGCTGATCGTAACGGACAATGCAGGGAACAAAAGTTCTTTCAAGAAAAAAATACTCTAAACAAAGTTTATGCTTTCCGCCGGAGACAAAATTCCTGATATCGCAATACCCGATCAGAATGGCAATCCCGTATCGCTTGCCAACTTCAGGGGAAAAAAAGTAGTGCTGTATTTTTACCCCAAAGATCAAACACCGGGCTGTACGGCCGAGGCTTGTAACCTGCGAGACAATTATGAGGCGCTGCAGCAAAACGGATTTGAAGTGCTCGGCGTGAGTACCGATTCAGAAAAGTCACACCAGAAGTTTATTACCAAAGAAAAACTGCCGTTTACCCTTCTTGCCGACACGGATAAGAAACTTCATGAAGCGTTTGGTACCTGGGTGGAGAAGTCGATGTACGGTCGCAAATACATGGGCACAGCCAGGGTTACATTTGTGATAGATGAGAATGGCGTTATCGAAGAAGTAATTCAAAAAGTTGATACTAAGGATCATAGTCGTCAGATTCTGAAAAGCTGAGGAATTTGCAGCAGGCAGGAAGTTTTTTGAGCTAGCCTATCAAGAAATCAGATGCTATGCTCAGTTCATTAAAGTGGTTTGCTCAGTTGTTATGGCGAGCTTTCAAGCTCCTGAAGCGAAACGACCCGTTGATCCTCGCTGCGTCTACGGCGTTTTTCAGCACGTTTGCTATCTCGCCGATCCTTGTGATTCTGGTCAGCGTACTGAGTTTCTATTTTAATGACGAGCTTGTTCAGAAGTCGCTTTTTGATGATATCCAGTCCACGTTCGGTGCCGAAAGCGGGCAGGAAATTCAACGGATCGTCCAAAACCTGGCTTCCTTTGAAGGTAACTGGTGGATTACTATCGCAGGCTTTCTTTTTCTGCTGTTTGTAGGTACTACCCTACTACAAGTCATCCGACAATCGATAAATCTGCTGTGGAGAATTACCCGAAAAAAAGGACGCCGGTTTAAGGTCACTATAATGGAACGCGTCAAAGCAACCTTGTATCTGGTAGTCGTCGGTGCTCTGATGGTGATCTCATTCCTCCTCGACATATTCCTTACCTTTTTGCATGATCGTTTCGAGCAACTTATTCCATCCATCCACAATCAGGTTGTACTCCTGATCAGTCTGCTCTTTTCACTTCTCGTCGTGACCACGAGTTTTACCATACTTTTCAAGCTTCTACCGGATGGAAAGCCGTCATGGCGTGTGGCATTTTTTGGCGGCCTGGTGACTGCAGTACTATTCAATTTGGGTGAATGGATTCTTGGAAGACTTCTTGTGCATAGTGCCGCGGAGAATGTTTTCGGAGCTTCTGCATCGTTCGCGCTTATTTTGTTGTTTATCTTCTACTCGTCGTTCATCCTTTATTTTGGCGCG
Organism: Bacteroidota bacterium; assembly: GCA_023417785.1. GTDB lineage: Bacteria > Bacteroidota > Bacteroidia > Cytophagales > Cyclobacteriaceae > Ohtaekwangia. Next base: position 14,662 of record JAEZEH010000124.1, on the reverse strand, counting down.
TCGTTCACCTATGTGCTTGGCGATTCCATTGACCGCCAGATCTCGCCGGGAAAGTATGGCGACCGATTCGAAGTTAAAGTTGTTACTGGAAGCGAAGAAACGGAAGGACCGTTCACCGGATAGGTATCCGGCACATGATGTCAGATGATTGTTGCCTTAGTCTGTAGATATCTTCTGACCTTCGCTGATTAATTTAAGCGCAACGCCGTTGGTCCAGCCAAAGCCATCCTGATTGGGATATTCACCCCCACCGGCCACAATGGTTGTGTCAAGTACATTGTATTTCTCCATCATCTTTCCGGTTGAACGATAAACGCGTTCATTCTGTCTTAACCAGCGTTTCCTTATTTCTTCGGCGAGGGTTTCCTTGCCGTAGTTACGAAGTCCGCTGTAAGCCATCCATTGCAACGGAGCCCAGCCATTCGGCGCATCCCATTGCTGATCCGTATCAGTTAATGTGGTGACAAGTCCTCCTGGTTTGAGAAAATCCTTCTCGAGCACCGCGGTCACTTTACCAGCCCGTTCATCATTAACTAATCCAAAGAACAAAGGGTACGTACCTGCAAGGGTTCTTATCTCCGATGGAGCGTTCTTTTCAAAATTGTAATCGACGAAAAAGCCCAGGTCGGCATTCCAGCAGTAAGAAAGGATTGCCTTTCTCCTGGCGTCGGCGCGGCTCCTGAATTCATATGCCTCGTCGCTTTCGCCCTTGCGCGCGTACCCGTCTGCGATCATTAGTTCCAGATGATAAATCAAACAATTCAGATCCACAGGAATCAGACTCGTCGTCTGTATAGTGCTGAACGTCTCGCCATCGGCAAACCATCGTGAACTGAAATCCCAGCCCGACTCGGCGGCAGACCTGATATCGGTGTACACATCAATAGGATCACGACCAGATTGCTCAGCGAGATGGACGTCTTCTTTAAATGCTTCGGGTCGTGGCTCAGGACGTGTATCGTAATACCGGTTCATTATACTCCCATCAGGCATTCTAACTACACGGTTATACGCATCGCCAGCGTTTTGCAGGTTGCGTGCACCATCCATCCAGAAATCATATTCGCGTCGCAGTTGATCAAGATACTTCGCCGACGCCAGTGTATCGTGTTGCTGGAGCAGCTTCACCATCAGGGAAAAGAACGGTGGCTGCGAACGACTCAGATAATAGTTCCGGTTGCCATTTGGAATGAACCCCAGACTGTCGATAAGAAAAGCAAAGTTTGATACCATGTTCGCAATCAGGTCGTACCTGCCCTGAACTTCCAACCCGAGCATAGTGAAATAACTATCCCAGTAATAGATTTCGGAGAATCTCCCTCCAGGTACGATGTAATTCCCCGGCAAGGGAATCAGAGATGAGTTTGCATGGTAAACATCCGCATTCCTGGTCAGCACCGGCCAAAGTTCGCTGATATGATCTTCCATCGATCTGAGTGTATCCGCTTTGAAGGTTGACTTTGGTCTGTCCGGGAGTTCAAAGTTTGCCTTGACGAAAGCCTTAAGATTGAAGTTCTTTTTGCTCTTTTGATCCTGATAATCGTCAAGGATGGCACCAATGTTCCGCTTGGGAACGCAGTCGACAAATGTCTTTGAATCGGGAAATACGGCCTGGAGTTGTACTTCACGGAAGAGTTCGGTAGCGTAAAAATCTACAGGAACTTTTTGAACATCATTCATGCAGGAATAAAAAAACAAAGAGAGAACAACAATCAGTGAATTCTTATTCCGCATTGGCAAGTTCTCCTTTTCGGGTGGTGACGCGATCGAAAATGAAATTACCCAAATCCCTTCCTTCTGTCACACCAACCTCTACTGCAGGGCGATAATGGATACCACCGTAAAGACGGCTAATTGCAGCTTCCTCAGCGGCATGATAGAATGAATTGAAGCTTCTTGCCGGTAAGCCGAATTCTACTTCTGTGGAATCAGTATAGGCAAAGTTATCTCCAAACAATCGGGTCAGGGCCACCGCGGATGCGTTGGAAATTACGCTATGGCCGCTGGTGTGTTCGGGAAATGGCGGTGTCTGCAAAAGGGGTACCCAGTTTTCGTCGATGTATTGGTTGATGTAGGTTTCCGGTCTGATCAACCGGCTCCTGTATTTTTCGTCCCAGCAGGAAATAAATCCCTCTTCCAACGCTAGCGCTACGCGCAAATAGGCATCGATTGACTCCATGAACCCAACCCCTTTTTGGTTGCATGCCACCCGTGTAATGTTCATCCAGTGTCCGCCGGGAGAGATTTTTTTCGTCGCAAACATAACGTGGCCTTTAACATTCATAACAAAGGGATTACAATCCCAGAACAAGGCGACCTCACGTTGTTCATCGGTAAGGTTGTTGACGACTTCATACACCTCAAGTGCCTCTTTGAAGAACTGGCTTTCCTTATCGGTAGAAAACGGTGTTGGAGGAGCTGGTTTGAATTGAGACGCAGAGTCAAGAACGACGGTCCGTATTCTGTTCCAATGAGGCTCTACACCATCCATGTAGGCCGGAGGTGTTGGTTTCCACGTGGACGGATTTTCGACTTCAATCGTGTACTTCGGAAAAGACCGGCTTTGCTTGTAATTGTCAGTCCCGGACCAGGCAATTATGTGATCGGCAACCTGGTGCCCGTACGCAATCGAACGTTCAAGCACTGCTTTCGGGATACCACATTTTCGGTAGTCAGCCAGCGTCCCAGCGATGTATTCGTCCATTTCGGCTTCCGAGAAAACAAGCGTCCTCGCAACCTTCAATGCTGCCTGTACTCCTGCAATCTCGAAGGAATATTCAAGATCAGGATCCGGTTTTGGACCCGGGGTTAGTCCTTTTAATTGCCCCGCAAGAGTAACGAACTGCTCATTTCCGGGACGAGAAGCCTCGTATGCCGCCACCGACATATATGTGTAGATGCGTGCAGCAACAGGCGGTGAGAAAATATCGTGAACGATAATGTCGGTGACCTGCTTGATCGATCGATGAAGGAAATCCGGATCCCTGGTTTCTTCGCGCCAAGCCTTATTATCTTCGGTACCGCATCCAGGTAATAGAAACACCACCAGGAACAGCAAACTCCACTTTAGCTTCATCATAACACGGACAGGGTTTGGTTAGGAAAACTTAACAGGAAAATTACCTTTCGCAAGAGGAAATTACAAATGATTTCCCCTGAATTATGGCTCATCGTACCTGAAACGTCTGTTTCTGCGAACCAATTCAGGTGATCTCAAGGCGCTTCCACGACGAAGGCAGAATTCCCTGCGGTTGCGTGATCCTCTTGTTATACGGATCCCGGACGCCACCCATGCGCCTCCCATGCACGTCCCATGCACGTCCCATAGATACGTCATGGAAACCTCATAGCGTCGACGCCGGTAATTCTAACAGGGTTATACTACCCCCTCCTACCTTTCCTACTGCCGCGCAATCCGCAAAGCCATTTACTGTGGTAAGAAAAACATTACCAAATGCACATGAGAAAGAACTTCCTGTCTACTCAAACGACCTTCAGCCCGTCACAGGCAAAGCCTACATCGCCTGTCATCAGTTGTTCGCAGGTCCGTTACCATAGAAGATCTGATATTAAAACCGCCAAAGCCAAAAAGAACCGATTGGAGCATACCGTCTGCTCCTGCCGCGAAATAGGGATTAGTGTCTCCCGCAGTTTCGGCAAGCACACCAAATGGAGGTACCCGGTTGGGCTGATAACTTTTCCTGAAGAGATCAAAGGCCTTCGCGCTGTTGCCTAAGCGGGCATGAAGGGTCGCCAGTACCGACGAACCCATTGCTGGCCCTTCGGGTGACATTCGCGCCTTATAGAAGCGGAGATCCTTTTCAATTTGATTGCGGTCAGTGATATGCTCAAGAGGAAAAGCAAGTAGGTTCACATCGGCCTGCTTAATATCCACGCCATCATAGGTTGCGTTTTCCCGGGTTACTCCATCCTCAAACTTCAGGATGGGTATATTATCGGCGACGTGAGACCAATCCGGGTCGGGGCTCAGGCCGAGGTCCCGACCCGCTTTGACCGCCTGTCTCAATACGGTAATAGCCATCCCGTTTGTGAACGCATTGTTATCGATATTCTTGCCATTCGTTGGCACCGATAACATTGTTTATTTCATAACGCCCCGGACCCTTCCGTTCGACACGGCTGGCCCAGAAGTCAGCAACTTCTTTCAAAACCGGGTAGCCCCTTTCTCGTAGCCACAATTTGTCTTTCGTTACTTCATAATATTTCCAGAAAGCCCAACCCACACAACCGGTAATATGATGCTGGAAAGGTCCGGTCAAAGCCCACACAGGTGTATCTTCGCTTCCTTCATCAGACGATTCCCATGGAAACATGGCTCCTTTATATCCATGCGAGAACGCATTTTGCCTGGCAGCATCTAACCTGTTATACCGATATTCCAGCAAAGACTTCGCAATCTCTGGCTGAAGCACCAGCAACGGCGGGTACATCCACAGTTCAGTGTCCCAGAAAACGTGTCCGTTATATCCAAGACCTGACAATCCATTGGTGATAAGCTATATGCGGTGCCGGCACGCGCGAAGGAATAAAGGTGGTAGATCGCAAACCTGATGTCCCGCTGGCTTTCGGGGTCTCCGTCCACAATGATATCGCTTTGCCAAAGTTTGCTCCACTCAGCTTCGTGCCGTGTCAGCAATCGTTGCGTTCCTTCCAGCTCGCAAAGATGGTGAGCCTCTCGGCTTCATTCAAAGGATCGTCGTAATGCTCCGTTGATGTTGCAGACGCCACCACTGAAAAACGATACGTCTCGCCCGCCTTCATTTCCCGGGTAAACTTCATCAAATGCATGTTATAGTCCCAATCTTCGTGGATTAACGTAGGTTCGTCGCCATGCGCTTCCGGAAATATTATACTGTTGCTTACGGCAACGGTATGTTTACCCGACGGGCTCCTGGCCACCGATGTCAGTAACGGGATTTTCACATGCGGACGATCAATTCGCTATAGAGATTACGGATGTCCACAAGGTGGTCGGGAGCTTCGATCACGCTCATCGGAGTAATTCGTGTGTTTTGTTTCGCGGTGATCTCGACCAGAGCCAGTGCCGTATACGGCAAATGTCGCAATGCCATGATAGTGTGCGTCACAGAAACTTTATCGCTTACGTCGAAACTGGTCGTAAGCGAAGCGGTCTGCATATTCAGCACTTGCTTATACCCTGAGATATCCTTCCTGCCAATGCGACGGCCATCCACATCGAGATTCATGTTGATGTGATTAAACGTTTTAAGAATGTTCGAAACGCGACCACGCTGGTAGTAATCGTAAACACCATTCAGCACAACATCTTTCACGCGCATTGGCTCCGGCGAAGAAACCAACCCAATCATTCCATTGGCAACGGTGACACCGAAGTAATTGGCAGGGTTGATACTGTCGGCGATAACTTGCCATGTATCGGCGTTTTGACCAGAACCCGTGGAAAATGATACGACGAACAGGAGAAAGAGGATTCGATTTTTTTTTCATCATTGTGATTAGCTTTTGGCATTTCTCGACGCATTCTACCCGTGTGGGAATCACTTTTCTCCATCTCGGAACGCTTATTCCACAGGCAGATATATATCAGCCTTCCAATCCTTTTCATTCATTCCGAGATTCGGGTTGTTATGAAAAACTTCCACCGGCAATCCTGCCACTTTGTAGTTGTTGTTCTGAGCAAAGTTCAAGAGCTCATACCACGCCCGATCCGACGTGATATAATTTCCAAAGTATGCTGCCTTCAGCGCTTTCTGCGATGGAATGTTTTTATACGTAAACGGTCTTGAATCCGGTAATAACTCCGCTTTCTTTATTGGAAAACAAAAATCAAATTCCAGTGAACCGTCGTTATGGCTCCATGATTGGACTCTTATCATAGGAGGTCCATCGACAGTCAGTCCCATTTCGTCAACAAACGTGCTTAACGGCAAAAAATCTCGCATCATACCCTTTGCTTTGTCCACCTGGAGCGTCTGGGCACTACTACAGATACAGAACCTGGGATCTATGTTTGCCTCTCCAATTATATTTACATTGGTTATCTCCAGATGGCTTTTTAAGACTTCATAATACTGGCGTACTATTTTGTTTGCGTCCTCCTCAATTTGCTGACTCGAGAACGGGACTAGAAGCTTGTTCCGGAGACGGTTCTGAGGCTCCGAAATATTGACGCTAACCTTCGTCACCGAATCAGCCAATTGACGAAATCGCCACTCATAAACATACTCACGCCCCTTGTGGATGATTCTTTGGGAGAGGCCGCTAAACGAATCCACTTTCGAAATAGTAGCATCATCAAGGGACGTATTCCATATCCGGATCGTTTCGATCAAATTCCCGGGCAAAGTCCTGGCAACAAAATTCACTCTGAATTCCGACGGTTTGATAAAAAAATAATAGCCAAGTCCTGACACTCCAATGGCAACCAGGAGAAGGAAAACCTTTTTCATTTTTTTGCAATCCGGTAAAATTGCGCCGGCCCATTGTTGACGGTCGCCATGAGATAATCGCTTCCCTTGAAAGGAAAAACATGAAACGCCCGAACAGATCTGTTCATCAGGCGAAGGCCCACGGCCCGCCCGTTGAGTATCTCATTCGTACTTTTGATAATCGCTCCCTGGAATGATCCAAATCTTCCATGGAATGGCTGAACACCAAAATAATTGCCCCCAACAAGTAATTCCTTTTTGCCATCTCCGTCGAAATCATTTTCGATCATAGCCATAATAGGTGCGAGCTGCATCTCGGGTGAAAACGGAACGAACGAAAATTTTCCGCCCTCATTCAGTAGATAACCAGAACCCAACTGATGGACTTCATAAACGTTAGATTTACCAAGTTGCTCTTTCGAGAATATTTTATCTATGGGTGACCCGGCAAAAGACTCGTAACTCGTATATTTTTTTCGAAGCCCGGGCATTTGTCCTGCCAGAAGATCCAGCCCGTCAAGCGGGTAGTATTCCTCTCCTTTTGCTACGGCAACGATCGTCTCGAAAGTCCCGTTCTGGTCAAAGTCGTTGTAATACATCCTCATTGGATGCGAATTCGAAGCAATGAATTTTGAATTTAGTCCCCAGTTACCAAGTACGTAATCGGTGTCACCATCATGGTCGATATCGAACGGAATAATAGCCTGCCATAATCCTGCAGATTTGTTTTCAACAATTTCACTCTGCAGCTCAAATACATCATTATTGTTCCGGAGAAACACAGGCTTCATCCATTCACCAACAACGATCAGATCCATTTTTCCATCACCATCATAGTCATTCCATACGGCGTCCGTCACCATACCAAGGTTCTCAAAGAGTTCGACCTGGGTTGGCGTAAACGAACCTGATTCGTTTTTCAGCAGGTATGACTTCGGCATCCTTCCAAAATCGTTAGACACGGATTGGTTACCAACAAAAAGGTCGATGTCGCCATCCCCATCAAAATCAAATGGCCTAACACACGAGGCATTCTCATAATATCCAGGGATTTCCTTGAGCGTAAATCCATCGGCGCTGCTTTCATAGTAACTATCGAGCAGTGGTGCAGCTTTATGGAAAAAATCCGCCCCGCCAGTCCCCAAAAATATATCGGCCTTTCCGTCATTATTAAAATCTTCAATTACTGCCTCGGTGTCTTCCTTGATGGAATCTTTTAGTATGTCTGGAATTGAGGTTTTCACAAAGCGATCTTCGCCCTGGATGTAAAACTGCCCGGGAATATGTTTTGACCCACCAAAATAGATGTCGATACGCCCGTCGTTGTTGATATCGCCAATAGCAGAAGCAGGACCACGATCAGACTGCTGATATGGTAATAACTTCAAACGATCGAAGTCCGTATAGGAATCTTCAACATGCCGAAAGGTTATACCGAGTTCGGATTGATCAATCGATTCAAACAAGAAGCTTGCAGGCTCAGACTTTGCCGGAGACACTGATTCGTGTCCTGATTCTGGTGAGATTACAATTGTCTTATTTGCATCAATCTGTTTCAGAACGCGGGTTTTACCATCGGGCCAGACTATTTCCAATGAGTCAATGGTTGCTTTTGAGCCGAGGCCAAAATGAACCAGGGGCTCAGAGGATGCCTGAAATCCCCTTGCCGTATACATTTCACGCATACTCATCAACCCATCCTGATAGCAATACAGGCGAGTGCCGATGCCATATTTGTTCCCTTTGGAATAATCCAGTCGCACCTTAAGATAATTCGCAGCCCCATTAGTCTGGTTTATGTAGATGCCGGGGCGATCATCGACGTTATTGACAATGATGTCCAGGTCACCGTCGTTGTCGAGATCAGCTATGGCTGCGGCGGTTGAACAAGTTAATTCCTCAGGTAACCATTCCAGCGATTTGTCTACAAATGCCAAATCACCTGATCCCTGGAACACGTAGTTTTGAGTCTTTCCCGATGGCATGAGAGAAAGCGCCTTCTGATCCACTAATTTTGTATTGCCGATCGTATTTACAATCTTTTCATTTGATACGTACTTAATGTAGTCAAGATCGTTTGGCCTTGCCGGTATCCCATTTGAAATAAACAAATCCTGGTGACCGTCGTGATTGAAGTCGGCGAACAAGGCACTCCAGCTCCAGTCAGTAGCCGCCACGTTACTTATCAGGGCTGTTTCAGCAAACGTTCCATCACCCTGATTTACTTGCAGCATGTTTCGTTGAAACTGATATCCATAACCATACTCCTGGGTGCGCAATCTCATGATACTGATGTTGTCATCACTTTCAGAACGTTTGACTACTTTTTCGTCGGCCGCCAGCATATCAAGGGTGATTAAATCGGGAAGACCATCATGATTGATGTCGGCGACATCATTTCCCATAGAGAATTTGCTGGTAATCGTAAAAACATCCTTCGCTGACTCGCGAAAGGTTCCATCTCCGTTATTAATATAAAAGTAGTCATCTTCGTGAAAGTCATTGCCGACGAAAATGTCGGGAAAACCGTCAAGATTGAAATCGGAAACCGCCACCCCCAGGCCATAGCCTGTTATCCCCCCGTAGATTCCTGCCTGTTCACTCACGTCCACAAACTTGCCGCCGTCGTTTCTCATGAGTTTATCGCCGGTCTCATAGGTTCTGATGTTTCGGGCACTTGCGCGGGCGAAGGAGCCCTGTGTGTGGACCGCGTGGTTGAGCAGATACATATCCAAATCGCCATCGAGATCATAATCGAGAAATACGGCGGATGAACTGTAGGAATCGAAATCCAATCCGAACTCAGCTGCTCTTTCGGTAAAGGTGTTATCGCCGTTATTGATATACAGCTCGTTTAGCCCCCGAAGATTCTTCAACCCAACAACTGCACATACATATATATCAAGAAGACCATCGCCGTTGACGTCAGCCATCACCGCTCCGGTATTCCAGGAACTGTTCCCGCCAACTCCGGCTTTATCAGTAATATCTTCAAACTTCAAATTTCCCCGATTCAGGTACAACTTGTTCCTGACTTGATTTCCCGAGAAAAAAATATCAGGAAGATCGTCTCCATTGATATCTCCCACCGCTACACCACCGCCGTTGTAGAAGTATAAATAATCGATGATATTGAAATCTTCTGTAGGGCTTAATTTGTTTTCGAATTCTATACCTGCTTGAACGATGTCGATTTTTTCGAAGAGCTTTTCACGTTTGTTGCATCCCTGAATCATTGCAAGAACGATCGACGCGTAGATCCATTTGCTCACACTTCGTCTGTCCATCTTGCCTGCTAGTTTACCTTGTATATTCTTGGACGTCCGTTGTTTATCGCGGCGATTACGAACCGGTTTCCCATTTTATCCGAAAAGACCTCCAGCCCGCGAATCTCCTCACGGATAAAAAATCCACTGGTGTTGAAATCTTTCCAATCAAAATTCATCTTCCCATCCCCGAGGAGGACATGGCCGAAACTTGCATCCTGTCGTGAGAACTGAGGCTTTAACTCAAAGTTATTTCCACCCATGATCAAGTCCATTGCTCCGTCATTATTAATGTCCGTACAGGTGATTTTATTCACACTTGACCATTGAACACGGGCGGGTAACCGAACTATTGAAAACTGTCCTTCGCCCTCATTTACGGCAATCAGCGACTCCGAAAAAATAACGGGCTTTTCAATCGAATTCTTCACCGCGTCGTTGGGGAAAAGCTCCTCGATAGTTTTTTTAGCATATTCAGCTGCTTTCAGATTCTTCTTTTTCAGTTCGGGCAGCTGAGTTGTCAGTTCTTTCTTCATATGGATTGGATAATCGCCCCCGCCCTGACGCGTTGTGATAATCTGCTCGATGTCACCATTTTCATCAAAATCGTTGACCCACAATTTCACGGGATTTTCCACTGTGGCCGGATATGGAATATTGGTGCCATTGTTTCCCAGAATGATATCCATGTCGCCATCGTTGTCCAGATCTGCTGTCTGAACAGCCTTCCACCACCCTCCTAACGAATCGAGAGTAGTGTTTAAGCGATTGAGCCTTCGCCCGGAATTTTTCATCACCATTGGTGTCCCCCACTCTGCCACGGTCAGGAGGTCAAGCTTCCCATCTCCATCTATATCAACCCACTTCGCGTCGGTAACCATTCCAGCATCCTTCAGGTCATAGGCGAAACGTTCTGTCGCGTCTGTAAAATTGCCTTTCCCATCGTTAACAAGTAACTGATGCGAAGGATCAACGCCAAGCACGCCCGGGACACTTCGGCTGCCAATAAAAAGGTCAATGTCGCCATCACCATCGAAGTCGTGGGGACGTATCACCGCGATATTTGTTTTATTCGATGGTACGCGGCTTTCCGATTTTATGAAATTTCCTTTTCCGTCATTGAGGTAAAGGCGCGTCACGTAATTTCCCTTCTCAGCAGCAACGTTTCCGCCTGAACCAACAATGAGGTCGATATCTCCATCATTGTCAGCGTCGAACAGAGATGCAGCAGTGTCTTCAAAAGCTGCATCCGCCGTGAAACATTCGCTTTCGATCACAGTGAACCGGCCTTTCCCCGAGTGCACGTATATTCTGGCCGGCTGCCCTTTCGCCCCGCCAATAAAAATATCATTGTTGCCATCATTGTTCACATCGCCAACAGCAAGTGCGGGGCCTTCTCTCGACAACTGCTGCGTCACCATCCGTTCCTGATCGAAATCGTTGAATGGGTCCTCAATATGGGCTTCAAATGCTTTCTGATTGAGTTCAGTGAGAAGCGTAGCTCCAGCCTTCGTCTCCGAGGGCTTGTACGTTTCCGTGGCTTCGCTCTGATTCAATAAAAGCTTCTGGTTTGCTTTTACGTTTTTCAAAACGGTCAACTTATTGTCCGGCCAGACCACTGCAAGAGAATCCACCTGAGAATGCGATCCCAGTCCTATCGTCATCAGATAATCCATCGACGATTGAAAGCCACGTGACGGCATCAATTCCTGAACAATGACCTCGCTTCCAGCATATGCCCTGACAGATGCACCAATGGCGAACACATTGCCTTTCGTACCCTTGAGTTGAAGCTGAAGGAAATGGTTAGCTGTCATCTTCTCGCTTTCATTTCTGAAAATAAATGACTCCATGTTTACATTGTTCACCACCAGATCAAGGTCTCCGTCTCCATCAAGGTCGCCATACGCGCATCCATTGGAAAAGCTTGGCGTGTTCAACCCCCAATCGAAACTCACATTCTTAAAAGTGAGATCCTTGTTATTCCGAAAGGCATAATTGGGAAGCGGAGTTACGGGCATTTTCTCAATGATCGATTTGACATCATTTTTTCCCCCAGTCAGAACAACATTCTGTATAATTTCATTAGCAAAGAATCCGACAAAATCAATATCGGTGAGATCGTGGATGATTCCGTTTGTTACGTAGATGTCTTTGAAACCGTCATTGTCCATATCGAAAATCAAGCCTGCCCAGCTCCAGTCCGTTCTGGCGACTCCGCTGAAATAGGCAATTTCTGAAAAAGAGTTATTGCCATTATTCAGCTGGAGTGTATTTTGGATATACTGCTGATAAAAATCACGACCCTGCTTGAGTTTAAATACGTCATAGCTCTCAAACTCCATAACGCTTTTCGTTCGTTGCTCGCCATCGGGCATCATATCCGTAATGAAGATATCGTTTAGACCGTCATTGTTGATATCTGCGATATCAACACCCATGGCCGAAAGACATAAGTGCGACGTCCAATCCTTAATCTCTTCCGAAAAAGTTCCATCCTGTTTATTGATGTACAGGTAATCGCGTTCGTAAAAATCATTCGACACGTAAATATCAGGATACGTATCTCCGTTGATATCAGAAACCAGGACGCCCAGGCCAAATCCGATCAGGCTTCCGTAGATCCCGGCTTCCTCGCTTACATCGACAAACTTTCCGTTGTCGTTTCGCATCAGCACATCGCCTACGCCACGGAATATTTCAGGAACATTTTCCCATTCATTGGCTCTTTTGTCGCGGTCGGCAGCATAACCAAGACTACTTACCGGAATATTGCTATTGTTCAGCAAATAAACGTCGAGATCGCCGTCTTTATCGTAATCAAAGAATGACGCGTGGGTTGAAAAACCGCTCTTTGCAAGGTTGAATTCCGCAGCGCGTTCCGTAAACGTCAAATCACCATTATTGATGTATAAATCATTATCGTGATTATTCCCTTCCATATTTCCGGCATTGCTCACGTAGATATCCAGATAGCCGTCACCGTTGATATCGACCATTACCACACCCGTTGACCAGGGTTTATTTCCGGCTACCCCCGCGGAGTCGGTTATGTCTACAAATGAAAAATTGCCTTTGTTTAAGAAAAGACGATTCTTTTTCATGTTTGCCGTGAAGTAGATGTCCGGCAATCCATCGTTGTTTATATCACCGATCGCGACACCGCCTCCATTATAGAAATTACGGTATTTAAAGATATTGAAGTTCTTCTGGTCTTCAACTTCATTCACAAAGTCGATTCCCGTTACTTCTGATGAAAGTTTTGTAAAAAGGGTTTTATCATTTCGGGAAGGCACGTTTGATTTTTCATTACCGCACGAGAAACACACACTCAAGAAAAATAAAATTAGCAACCGACCTGTTTTCATCACTCTTTCCCTTTTATCAAATGTTCAACCAGCGCAGAATAAGGCAGGCGATGCCATGATTTCGGGACTGGAAGTTCGCTGCTGCAAGGTAAACATTATCTTGTGTTCCCACCATTGATTTCGACTCTCAAAGAGTCTTTACAGCCTCAAATGTGTTGATGTGATTTGGCCTGGAACTGGGTTGTAAACAGATTGTGCAATTTGCTAATGAGAACGAGGTGTCTCCCGAATGAGGGTCATACTTAAGAAAAAGGGAAGAGGAACAACGTCCTCTTCCCTTGTGAGATCTTTATTAATTCTAGTAGCCCGGATTTTGAACTAATCCCGGATTTGAGAGTAATGCACTCGCGGGAATCGGGAACAAATCAGTATGCCCGTCACCTGCTTCCTTGAATTCCCACGCATCGCTGAATTTCCCAAAGCGAATCATGTCTGTTCTGCGGATAAACTCGAGATACAACTCCCTTCCTCTTTCATCGAGGAGATCCTGTTCTGTTAGCGCTGGCAATGGAGGTGTGTTTTCACGGGTTGCCCTTAACGCGTTAACTTCAGCGAGCGCGCCTGCGGCGTCTCCATTTCGAAACATTGCTTCGGCTCTCATCAGGTGCGCATCAGCATAGCGAAATACGACGGTTCCGGAAGTAAACGACCCGTTTGCAGGTGAATATTTTAACAGACGAATACCGGTGACTTCATTATTACCCACCAATCCAGGAAGCTCCTTGGTGAAAATGAGTGGGCCGCCCGTCCTGGTCGTTAGTTCTACGGAGTTTCCATCTCTCCATCCGTACATCTGGCCAAACTGAAAGCCGTAGCCAAACCCTTCGTTTTGGGCGTTAGTGGAAGCTAGTGTCTGGGTGAAACCACGACGTTCCTCCTGACCAGAACCAAGGGAATTCGTCTCCGATGGACCTTCGAATTTGTCGTAAAACTCGGCCAGCGTAGTGAAACCATTCCATCCCCCCCCTGAGTTGGTAGCGGCGTCACCGACGGCTATAAATTCACCCTGATTGTAATGGAGGCTATTCCAGATTTTGCTACCTACATCGGCACTTACCGCCCATATTACATCCGTATTCGGGAAATTCGGGCCGACAAACACGTCAAAATAATCTCCATCTACCAACCCGTAACCTTCCGCTTCGATCGCGTTAACCAGTTCAATGACCTCGTCGAGTTCGCCGTCCGCATAAGAACCATTGTAAACCTGGGCGTTAAGCTTAACACGCGCGAGGAGCAACCGTGCTGTGGCTTTTACAGCGCGGGTTTTGTTTGATGCAGTTGGATTGCTATTGGGTAGCCCGTCAATCGCATCATTTAAATCCTGAACAATAAAATCATAAGCTTCCGACCGGGTCATTACATCCGGGAATACCTCCGGCCCATCAGTTGGGTTCCGGAACGGCACCTGGCCGAAACAATCCATAACTACCCACATATTGAATGCGCGCATGAATTTGGCGTGAGCCACCTGTTCGGGGGTTGCCTCACTTAGTGGATCAATAATTTCCGTTGCCCTCAGCACGGCGCCATTCTTGTTATTCCAAACCTGCAAGATAAAATTATGGGTTGGTCCCCAGGTATGTGCATGGAGCGT
>JAEZEH010000091.1 GCA_023417785.1 Bacteroidota bacterium | reverse complement strand
GGGTGGAGCAGTTATCACCTATTGGACGAGAACGGATCTTGGGGTCCGCGATTCGATGGCCGCGATCGCCTGTGGGGAAATGTGGTTGACAATTCACAGCAAATAAAGCCTTTCAATGCCCAGCCTGACAACCTGCGGGATTTCTATGAAACAGGTTATAATCTTAACCATTCACTCACTATATCAGGCGGAAAGGAAGCAGCGACGTATTATTTTAATTACGGAAATATCAATGCCGATGGTTTTGTTCCCGGCGATGCCGATCAGATGAAAAGACACAACGTGACCCTTAGGGGCACATTGAAAGGCAAGAGGCTCACTTCCGATATCTCACTGAATTTCGTCCGCAAGGAAGTAGATGCTGTGGCTTCCGGGCAGGGGGGAAGTGCACCAACGATGTTCCAGGAAATTATCCAGGTACCCCGCGACATGAGTATTGTCGATTTTAAGGACTACAACTACAAGTTTAACAACATTGATAACTTCCATACAAGGTATGCCCAAAACCCCTATTTCTCGATCAATGAAAATGGTAACAACTTTGTTGAAAATCGCATTTACGGTAAGTTAAGTTTTGGCTATCAGTTTACAGACTGGCTCAACCTGTCGTACCGCCTGGGAGCTGATGTTGCCAACTCTGTAGTCAGGCAGTGGACTGCCGTAACGCAGCCTTCTCCCGGAAGTCCGAACCAAAGTGTAAGCCCTACTATTGGAACCGTTGACGAAGGAAATCTAACCGCCACTGAGTATGACCACTCGTTGTTGTTGAACTCATTTGTTTCTCTTACGGAGTCGTTAACGCTGGGTACACTCGCGGGTTTGAATGTTAATGAACGCTACTTCAGAAATCTCACGACACAGGTATCGGGTCTGGATATCCCGGGATTCTACGACATTTCAAATTCATCGTCCACTCCCATTATCGGCCAGGCGACTTCCCTGAGAAGACTGATTGGTGTATATGCTCAGGCTGAATTGGGCTATAAAGACTATTTGTTTCTGACCGCCGCGGTTCGAAATGACTGGTCCTCAACATTGCCTGCTCAGAACAAGAGTTTCATCTATCCGGCTTTAAATGCCAGCTTTGTCTTCACGGAGGCGCTTGGAATCGAAAGCAGGACGATAAGTTTTGGAAAACTGAGAGCAAGCTGGGGACAAACAGGTAACGATGCGAACCCGTACCTGGTCAACTCCACCCTTGGGCAAAGTACGATTTACAATTACTTCGGTACGCTGAAATTTCCTTTCAATGGTGTGAATGCATTCGAAGTCGGAAACAGAATCGGAAATCAGAACCTGCAGCCCGAAATATCTACGGAACTTGAATTCGGTGGCGAGTTCCGCTTGTTTGATAACCGGATTGGTTTGAATGTGTCGTTCTATGATAAACGTACAGATGGCCAGATACTCAACGTACCGGTTGCATCCACCAGTGGGTACACCACACAAACGGCAAACGTAGGACTTGTACAGAATAGAGGTATTGAGTTGCTGGTTAACTTGACACCGATTCAAAGACAAAATTTTCGCTGGGACATCGGCATAAACTACACGAAGAATCAAAACAAAATCATCGACCTCCCGGAGCAGCTTGAAGGTGTAGTATTGTTCAGCAATTACGGTGTCGACTTCAAATTGCAGGAGGGCAGGCCAATTGGCGATTTATATGCATACGATTTCCAGTATGATCCTCAGGGCAGAGTTATCGTCAATGCCAATGGTCTTCCGATCGGTTCTACCAATAAGACGCTGGTTGGAAATATCAACCCGGACTTTGTGGCGGGACTTAATACGAGCCTGTCGTACAAAAGCTTCACACTGAGCGGGACTCTTGACTATCGCCAGGGAGGTAAATTCTGGAGTTATACAAAACGCCTCACCATGTTTGTTGGCAATGACCCGCTCGAGCTTTACAATGATCGTCGCCCATTCGTCGTGCCGAATTCTGTGATTGCAGACGGGGATGGTTATCGTGAGAACGATATTCCTGTGGACATGAATGACATTGCCAATTACTGGAACGATAGTTACAATCCCACGATGGAAAGGAGACACATCCTTGATCGGAGTTACTTCAAGGTTAGAGAAATTGTGCTAACATACGATGTACCGTCTGCCATCGTTCGAAGAACCCCATTCACAAACATAAGTGCCAGCGTGCTGGGAAGAAACCTTTGGCTGTGGACGCCTACCGAGAACAACGTTGTCGATCCCGAGGCCACACAATTTGGGAACGACCTTCAGGGTGAGTTTGGTGAGTTCGCCGCGGGACCTTCCGGCAGAAGCATTGGCTTCAGTCTTAAGCTGGGTATTTAATAAAAACGGAAAATCCTATGAAAAAACTTAAATATATAGCACTGATAATTCTGGGCTTCCTCGCCGGATGTTCAGATTATCTTGATGTTAACACTGATCCAAACAATCCTGCCGATGCTGATCCCCGATTAGTACTACCAGCCGCGCAACAATCGATCGCGGCCCGGGTGGGCAACTACTACCGCATCACGGGATCCATTTGGAGTCAGCACTATGCTCAGAACAATTCATCGTCTCAATACATCGCGATGGATAATTATGACGTTCAAAATCTCAACTTCCTGGAAAATGATTTTGTTGAGTTGTTCTCCGGTGCCCTTAATGACTTGAAGTTTGTGAAGGACCGCTCTAAAATTGATGAAAACTGGTCCCTTTACCTGATTGCTCAAGTGATGGAAGCCTACTCTTACCAGATCATCGCCGACTTGTATGATGGTGCTCCCATAACAGATGCATTGAAGGGTAATGAGGCAAATTTCACACCGTCATGGCAGACAGGACAGGTAGTTTATGATACTTTACTTGCAAGGATCGATTATGCATTA
Source organism: Bacteroidota bacterium (assembly GCA_023417785.1). Lineage (GTDB taxonomy): Bacteria > Bacteroidota > Bacteroidia > Cytophagales > Cyclobacteriaceae > Ohtaekwangia. The sequence goes on along the minus strand of JAEZEH010000091.1, from coordinate 19,176 downwards.
TCGAAAGATTTTGCAGTAAGTACGAACCGGTCTCCCGGTGAAAGCGATCTTCTCTTCGGGGGTAATATTGACAGTTGGATCCGGTTCGCCAATACGCTCAAACTTAAGATGATGATCCGGTACTCAGCGGCGGATCCCGCGAAGGCCCAATCAATGATCACTGAACTTGTGAACTCGGGAGCTGATTTTTTAGAGACATCGGCAAGTATTAACTCATACTATGATCAGCCCGATCGTGGTAACCCGCTTTACGAGGCCGACCGCCGTAATCTAAATACCACTGATAATTTGAAAGCGAGTCTGACACTGGTGAACTATCTGGACGCATTGAGTGATCCGAGGATAGACGTGTTGTTTGAGGCCCCTCAAACGGGTGGCCCGGTAACCGGTATTCGCCAGGGAACAAGTAGTGTTCCATCCACCGAAATTGATTCAAAGACGATTTCGCGCGCAAGAGTCATGCCTGCCGACCCTGTTTATTTTATTTCCCTGGCGGAAGCTTATTTCTTAAGATCCGAAGCCGCGGCGCGTGGGTTCAGCAATGAGGACGCCAAAGAAATGTACGACCAGGGGGTACTTGCAGCTTTCTCGCGTTATGGGTTGAACGGGAGTTCGTTCATCGGCGTTGGTGGTGCATATGAGTACCCTGACGGCACCGTCGAACAAAACGTCGAAGCAATCATCGAACAAAAATGGATTTCGCAAGTCGGAGCTAACGCGCTTGAATCCTGGTTTGATATGCTACGGACTGGCTACCCGACGTTCAGTGCCTCATACCCTGGCGCCGATGGATATGATCCTTTCGCACCGGGAGCGCCGATTTTTTCATTTCCAGTGGATGCAGTAACCGCGGTGGGTAACTATCCACGAAGATTGATGATTCCGGAAGATGAAGTACTTAATAATCCGAATGCTCCGCAACAACCTTCAAATGGAATTTTGACACCAGTGTGGTGGGACGTAAACTAAGAAATCATGAAGAAGTACCTTTTAATAATTACAATACTGCTCGTTGTTGCCGGATGTAACAACGATCTGGAGTCGGAAGGCCTTTCCCGCATAACTTATTTTCCGGACTTTGAACTTGAAGCTGGTGATATTGTTCTGCACCCTTTAGGTGCCGAATATGCTGAACCCGGCGTTCGTGTTACCGAAGAGGGTAGTGAGATATCGTTCACAACAACTGGTTCCGTCGACACATCGACTCCTGGTTTCAATGCGATTGTTTACAGTGCAGTAAATAAGGACGGATTTCCCGGGTCTGCAACGCGTACAGTAGTGGTTGTTGAACCCGACGTGCCATCACTGGCGCTCGAAGGCAACTATACGTCAAATACGAATGCGTTCAGCGGCCAATCTCTTGGTCAGAAGCTTACTGTAACAAAGCTCGCCGATGGTGTGTTCGCTTCCAGTGATTCTTATGCACATCCCTCATTGGACATCGCCGTAAGATTCTTAATTAACGCTGACGGGACTGCCACTTTGGAAAGCATGCCGAATTCACCCTTCGGAATTCCGATGAACGGAAAGATAACGTTTGGTGTACCTGCCGGGGGGGACGTTCATTTTCCTGACGGGACAGTACAGGCCTCTCCAGTTGCGGCGGATATGGCTTTCGGCATTATCCTCGACGACGATGGTGTTCCAAGCTATCAGTTAAAAACCTGGGTTAAAGACTAAATTACTTGAACATGAAACGATTTGTTTATATACTACTTTTTATTGCCACGCCTTTTGTTTTCAGCGCATGCGAAAACGAGATTGAGCCCGGCCAGAACGCGCTGATGGAGATGTCTAATGAATGGTGGGTACAACTCCTTGTTGACGATGGCAATGGTGGCTATGAGGATGTTCATCACCTTGGGTATTTCCAGTTTCTGACATCTAATACGGCATCCAGCACCGCAGATTCTCTGTTCGTTGACGACTTCGGCGATATGCTTGAACTCAAGGCGAAGGTTGCAGCAAATCCCTCAGATTTAACTTTCGGCAATGCTGGGTCTTCCGTTAGTGAACGGTACACCGGCGGACATGTCTTCATTGAAAACGGTCGGATCTTCATCAACCAGGGTTCCTCGGCAACGGGGGTTACTGTTGATAGTATTTATTTTGAAGCCGAGTTCGACTGGGCCCCGGGACAAAAGTACATCGTAGCCGGTCATGGACGTACCGGATTTCTGGAAGACGAATTTTAGAACCATCGCACTTGTACAAAAAAGCCACGGAATCCCGTGGCTTTTTTGTTTTGCTTATTCCAAAATAATCTGTATTCAATACTACCCCTTGAGCTTTTTCAATTCTCCTTCATAAAAAGCTAAATTGGCCTTTTGGTTTTCCGGAATGTTCTTTAACGCCAGCTCCCAGTGTTTAATGGCGTTCTTCTTGTCGCCGAGAGCTGTGTACCCCCTGGCTAAGCCTACATTCGTCGTAAACTTCTCTCCCGAATTTCTCTTTTGGTTCAGTTTGAAAACCTCCATGGCTTTTTCAGCTTTGCCGGATGCAAGCAAGGATCTTGCATATTGATGAATGGCGTGAACTGTCGCCGATGGTAAAGTGATTGCCCTGGCCATAATTACTTCTGCGTCGGTTTCCCTGCCCATGGCTGAAAACACTGCGGCCTTCGTTTGAAGTGAATTGAAATCTTCAACTCCTACATACCGACCAGTAATAGCATAATCAGCCCACTCAAGGGCTTCGTCCAGATTGACCTTATTCGCAGCACAGAACATGGCCGCGTCGATCCAGCTTTGATTGGAGAATCCCATCCGGTGACCCTGAAGTTCACTGCGAATCTGGTTGACATACGCGTCATAAAAACCTGGAAACTCAATTTTGATATCAGCTCGTTTGTTTTCCCATTGCATGTATGCCACCGCTGAGGTCCGCAGTCGCTCATCAAAGTTGAAGGTGAGCCATTCGGTGTATGGTGCATCCGTCGGATCTGCGGTTACCCGAAGCGCGTCTTGCAACGAATCGTAATGATAATGGCCCCAGTTCCCTGCATCCTTTGAAAGAATCCATGTCCATGGACCTTCTTTCTGCACATCGAGAAATAGTCCATACGTTCCTGCAGGAATGTCCTGTCCGTTGATGCGCATGTCATGGGAAAAAGATATCGTGGTGTTTTCATTGGCTCCCACACGCCATGGTGCGCTGGTCGATGTTCCATAACCGGGATCTGTGAAGCCATAAGGAACGAGCTCGCCCCAGATGTGTCCCTTCCGGTCTTCACCATTTGGACCTGCTACATTCGGACTGTTGTATGTGATGGTCACCGACGCCAGTCCGATCCATTGTGTAACACTTGATTTCTGATTGTCGCCACTCGGGGGAAGGGTAATGCTTTGTGCGAGGATTGATCCGCAGACCAACACAAACGCCATGAAGGGTAAGATGCTTTTCATAAGCTATTGAGTTAAATTTGGTATTTAAGTTCCTGCTTTAAACGCGGGCAACCTTCACGAAAGCCGGGGTATTTACGTTAACGCGAAGACTACAAGGTGGCCGGTACCACTATGTGAAGGATGGAAGGCATAATGGAAATAGTGAACAGGGTATCAGTGCCGCAGGGTTCACCATCGACATGATAGGGGACGGGGATCTGCGTTTCGATTTTCAGTTCCCTGACTTCGCGGATTTCGGAATAACTTGATTGATCGATGGTCTTTGAGAAAAAAGCCCATACGAAATCGAACCGGTAGGGTGGCACTTTCTTAAGTATGTTAAGGTGAAGCAGTCCATCCGACACCGAGGCTTTTGGCGCAATACAGGCATTGTTACCGTATTGCGATGAATTGGCTATGGCGAAAACAAACGCTTTGCGGGATAATACTTCTCCGTCGACGGTGAGTCTTGCGTCGAATTCAGGAAACCGAAAAAATTCTTCGATAGTCAGCCTGGCGTAACCCGACAATCCGCGCCGGGTTTTTCCTCCAAACAGGTTCGCAATGTGTCCGTCAAAGCCAACGCCGGACACGTTTAATGAAAGTTTGTTGTTCAGGGTGAAGACGTCCATTATAGTGACGTTTCCCGTAAGAAAGGCAGCGATGGATCCATGGATTGACAACGGAATGCATAGGTGCCTCGCAAGACCGTTTCCGGAGCCCCGCGGGATTATGCCCATAGGGATGCCGGTATGAATCAGTCCACGACCAACTTCGTTAATTGTACCATCGCCACCCACAGCGGCAACCCTGTCGTATCCCGCAAGCGCCGCACCTGACGCAAGTTCGGTGGCATGACCCGGACCCATGGTGTATAAAATCTCCGGATCGGCGTGATGGGTCTTACAGAGTTTAACGATTTCGCTCTCGAGTTCGGGCTTATAACCGCCACCGGCAAACTTGTTAACGATAAAGAGTACTTTCTTTTGTTCGCGGACCACGGCCAGACGTTACGGATTCTCCAGACTTATCAGACTTAACCAACCTTGGCTTTCGTCGCTCAAGACGAACGCTTGCCGTTTTCATTACATCCCCGCAAAGGAAGCGCAGGTAGTCTTCGATGATTACGGGGCAACTATTTTTTTACCTTGTCTTCGATATACTTCACAGCCTGTCCGAAGGTCTGAAGCTTTTCGGCATCATCATCGGGTATCCGTATATCGAAACTCTGTTCAAACTCCATGACGATTTCAGCATAGTCGAGCGAGTCAATCCCCAGGTCCTTTACGAAATTTGCGTCGGGGGTGATCTCAGTTTCGGCAATACCAAGCTTATCAGTCAGTATTTTGGTCACTTTCTGGGGAACGTCTTGCATAGTGATAGAAAATTCTGCGTAAATGTATTAAATGAGGTCGGCCTCTACAAATCTGGTAGCCGGTTAAAACCGCATCGAGAACTCGGTTCCCTTGCCAACGTTTGATTTCACAGTAAGGGAACCGTGATGCTGTCGCATAATCTGGCGCGAAAGGCTGAGGCCGATCCCTGAACCATTCTTTTTTGTGGTAAAGAACGGAATGAAGATTTTCTCGAGGGCCTCCGGATCGATCCCTGAACCGTTGTCTGTTATGGAGATTATTGTGCGGGATTTTTCATTAAGATATGCCCGTAGCTCGATGCGCTTTGCTTCCTGGTCATCGAACGCCTGGATCGCATTCTTTAGCAGATTGATAAGTACCTGCTCGATCATGTTCTTATCTGCTGCCAGCGTGAGGTCCTCGGGATAGACCGAAACTTTTATTTCGATGTTCTTTTCAGAAATTTCTTTTCGGTGAAGCATAATCAATTCATCAAGGAGCTCGCGCACCTCAAAGCTGACGGGCTTCGGCTTCGGCACGCTGGTCAAACTCCGAAACTCCTTAACGAACTGAATAAGGCCTTCGCTTCGTTTGCTTATCGTCTGAAGGGAAAGGTGGATATCGCTGAGCTGATCTCGCGTAAGGGCTACCCCGTTCTCCTGTGCCGTATGTGGCTTGATCTCTTCTTCGACAATTCCCGCCAGCGATGATATCGGGGTGACGGAATTCATGATTTCATGAGTCAGTACACGCACCAGGTTTTGCCAGGCTTCCATTTCCTTCTCATCGAGTTCGTTCTGAATGTTTTGCAGGGATACCAGCTTTACATTTTCTCCTCTCAATGTAAGTTCAATGGCGTAGATAGATAACTGCACAAACTCATCGCCGATTTGCAACCGAAGTAATTCCCTGCCACCAGTTCGCAGTTTTTCAAAAACGAGTACGAGTTGTTCGCTGACCTCGCTGAGGTCTTTCAGAAATTCGGGCCGGCTCACCTTCAACAGCTTTCGCGCGGCGCTGTTATATATTTCAATCTTTCCATTCTCACGGAATACGATCAACCCGATACCCACATGCATTACGATGTTTCGGTAAAACAGGAATTCCGAGTCTTTCACTGAACGGGCACTCCTTAACTTTGAAAGTGCTTCGTTTAGCTCTTTGTGAAGACGCATAACGATAGGATCGTCACTCTGCGTTTTAAATGAGTAGGAGAAGTCATCAAACTGGATGGAATCAAGAAATGCTGCAATGCTTTGATGTGATCGGTCGAGGTAGTCGATAAGAAGTTTTACCTGAAAAACACTTATCGCCAGAAATATCAATGCATAGAATACATTTCCTTTTGCTATAAAAAATGCAAAAAGGATTGTTGTGACTGAGAGCATCGCTATGCGAGGCAAAACCGGTGACCGCCAGTTAAATTCCATGCAGAAAGTTATAATCTGATTAGCGTTTGTTCAAAAGGCGGCCTGACCTGCTAAACTATCCTTCACCAGGGAAAGCTAGTTTAAACTGTCTCAGATACCATACTTTTCCATTCGGCGATACAACGAGGCACGCGTGAGCCCCAACTCATCAGCCGCTTTGGATATATTTCCATTGTGCATCTGTAGTGCTTTTACAATCGCCGACTTTTCAACTTCATCCAGATTCAACGTATGGTTAGAAGTCGAAGAGGTCAACGTCCGACTCAGGAGGAAATCGCTTTCCTGCAGGGATTCGGAATCAGTCATTATCACAGCACGTTCTATAGAATGCTGTAATTCCCGGATATTTCCCGGCCACGCATACCGCTTTAGTTTATCCATCGCATCACCGGCAATGGATCTAACATGCTTGTGATATTTTTTCGCATAGTAGCTCAAATAATGCTGAGCCAAAAGCGGAATATCTTCAACCCTGTCGCACAAAGGCGGAACTTGTATCTCAACTGTATTGATTCGATATAGCAAATCCTGTCGGAACGTTCCTTCCTGAACCATTTTAGGCAGTGGCATATTGGTCGCACAGATCAGGCGGATGTCCACAGATTGCGATTGATTCGATCCCACCCGTGTTACCTGCCTCGACTGAAGTGCGCTCAACAATTTGCTTTGCAGACTAAGACTGAGGTTACCGATTTCGTCAAGAAACAGGGTGCCTCCATTGGCAAGTTCAAATCTTCCGGGGCGGTCTTCCCGCGCATCAGTGAAGGCCCCCTTCTTGTGCCCGAATAATTCACTTTCGAATAGGGTCTCCGTTATCGCACCCATATCCACCGAAACAAAGCTACTGTTGTTTCGAAGTGATCGCTGGTGAATCGCGCGTGCGATCAGTTCCTTTCCCGTTCCGTTTTCTCCAAGAATCAAAACATTCGCGTCGGTCCTGGCGACTTTGTCTATCAGACCGAAAACGTCACGGATTGCCGGACTGTTTCCGATGATATCCGCAAAGGGTTTGTTGATCTGCTCTTCAAGCATCTCCTTGGCGTACTTCAGTTTATCCACCTGATTGTAGGATTGCTTCAGTTTTATGGCTGTGGATATAGTGGCGATAAGTTTTTCATTTTGCCAGGGCTTAAGAATGAAGTCCGTGGCACCCGCCTTCAGGGCGCGCACGGCCATCTCTACATCGCCGAATGCCGTTATCATAATTACTACTGAGGCGGGGTCATGCGTCAGGATTTGTTCGAGCCAGTAAAAGCCTTCTTTACCACTGGTGATATCCTTGCTGAAATTCATATCCAGCAGAATTACATCATAGGTGTCGTTGTTAAGAAGGAACGGGATCTTTTTAGGATTCTTTTCTATGATGATGTGATGACTTTGTTTCTTGAGTAGCATCTTCGCCGCGAGAAGTACGTCTTCGTCATCGTCGATCATCAAAATTTTTCCACCTTCAGTATTCACAATCAGGATCAGGTTTAAGAGTGCAGGATGATAAGGAAAATTTATGCCAATAGGGAAAAACCTGGAATTCAGGTGTTTCGGTATCCGGTCTGTGACCGAATCGTACAAAGATGTTCAAAATTGAACACTTTTCCTTGTGCTGATGATCAAGGTTTCAGGGAAAAGACGTCAGTCGTTGTTTCATTCACCAGATACAGACGTTCATCAGTTAGCAGGGCGAAACGGGCGCGATGGGGGAGTTCGATAGCTCTCGTCTCCGCGGAAAAAAGATTGAAGAAACGAAGTGATTCGCCCTGAGGGTAGTACAATTCTTCGCCGATGAAATTGAAATACGCGATGCCTTCAGCGGGAATGGTTTTCAAAAGTCGCCCCAGCATGTTGAAGATAAGAATGCCTTTTTCGGAATCCAGCATGAATATGAAGTTCTGGTATTCGCGAATGCTCTTTAGGGTGCTGAAGTTAACCGTGCTGTCGGGCAGAATACTCTCAAATAGTAATCGCTGTCTTTTGAGGTCTATTTTTTTCAAACTTCTGTCCGTTGAATCCAGAATGATCAGGTCCCGGTCGCCGGAAGCACAGGCAAATACCGGATCGATCGCAAAAACTGAATCGGGTCGGGTGGGTCGCTCCTGAAAAGTGAAAGAAGGTGTAAAATAAAGGTAGTGCTGTGTATCGATGTCGAAGGCGAAAAGCCGGGAACCGTCATGAGGATCAAAAATCTCCGGCGAAAATGGCATGGTTCCTCTTTGCTGGAGTTTTCCATTCAAATCATAACGGGTGATCGCGCTGTCGCGTGAAATGATGTAAAGATCACCGGGCCGGTCAACGGCGGCTAGTAAAACCTCGGGATGCGACAGCGTTGTGATCTTTTCAAACTGTGCATTAGCCAACACCGGTGCGATCAGGGCTGCTATCATCAAAAGAATCGATAATCGTATATTAACCTGCATTTGCGTTTTTGTCAAATTCTTTCAGTTGCAGCGACTCTCCATCATAAGAAGCATATGTCGTAAAGTTCACCCATTCACCCAAGTTTACGTACCTGCTCGTGTCATTGATCCTGATGTTGAGAGGCAAGTGCCGGTGTCCAAAAATGTAATAGTCGTGGTGTTGCTTTTTTTCTATTTCGCGACAGAATATCAATAGAAATTCCCTGTCTTCGCCGCGGAACTTCTCACCCTTCTTATTGTTACTGATCCGGCTGTTTCTCGACCATCTGTTAGCAATGCCGATGCCAATATTGGGATGAAGCCATCCGAAAAGCCATTGGCAAACACGACTACTGAAAACCCGTTTGAGTAACTTATATTGTTTATCCCCGGGGCCCAGCCCGTCGCCGTGTCCGATCATGAACCTGTGATTACCGCACAGGAGCACCTGAGGCTCGCGGTACACTGGTATGTCCAGTTCCTTTTCGAAGTAATCGAACATCCACATGTCGTGATTTCCCGTGAAGAATATGACGGAGACACCCGTATCACGAAGCTGCGCGAGCTTTCCGAGCAGACGCACATGTCCTTTTGGAACTGTATGGCGGTATTCGAACCAGAAATCAAAAATGTCGCCCAGGAGAAATATAGTGTGGGCCTCCGCTTCAATACTTTCGAGCCACCTGATAATCTTTCGTTCGCGTTCAACGCTGGATTTATGGTCGGGTACGCCAAGATGAAAATCCGATGCAAAGAATATTTTTTTCCCGGGGGGAAGGGCGATTGATGGAAGCATCTGATGCGATATCTAAAAAAAAACTCAGGAGTCTTAACTCCTGAGTTCAAAATTAATCTAATTCTTCAGATTTGTTGTACGAAGGCGGCTTAGGGTGTTCCCAGTGCACTAGGACGATCGCCCTCCAGTGTGGGTGTAGGATCAACACCGGGTTGTTCGCTCTCCTGTTGTTTCTTCTCGTACTTGCCGTTGCCGTTTGTGAACTGCTGATACGTTGTCGGTTTCTCGAACGGACGTTTCCCGATTAATCTCTCAAGATCTGACTGGAAAAGAATCTCTTTTTCGAGGAGTTCCTTAGCAATCACTTCAAGGTGCTGGCGATGCTGACTCAGCAAAGCTTTCGTTCTTGCATAGGATTCGTCAATAATCCGCTTAACTTCTTTATCAATTCGTTCGGAGGTCGCTTCCGAATACGGCTTCTGAAAATTATAATCGGAAGCCTTGGAATCGTAGAAGGAAATGTTTCCGATTTGCTCGTTCATACCGTAAATGGTTACCATGCTGTACGCCATTTTGGTAATCCTTTCGAGGTCGCTCAACGCACCGGTTGAAATCTTGTTGAAGACGATATCTTCAGCAGCTCTTCCTCCAAACGCCATACACATCTCGTCCAGCATCTGTTCGGTCTGATAGAGGAATTGTTCCTTTGGCAGGTACTGTGCGTAACCCAGGGCGGCAACACCGCGAGGGACGATACTTACTTTCACCAGAGGATCGGCATGTTCCAGAAACCATCCTGCAACCGCGTGACCGGCTTCGTGATAGGCTACAATCCGTTTTTCTTCCGGCGAAATGATCTTCGTTTTCTTTTCCAGCCCCCCGATCACACGGTCAATGGCATCCTGGAAATCCTGCATATCGACGGCTTTCTTGTCACGCCGCGCCGCGATAAGAGCGGCTTCGTTACACACGTTCGCAATTTCAGCCCCGGCAAAACCCGGCGTTTGTGCTGATAGTTTCTTTGCATCGACTGTCTGGTCGAGCTTGATAGGCTTCAGGTGAACTTTGAAAATCGCCTCACGTCCCACAATATCCGGCTTGTCGATACTGATTTGCCGGTCGAAACGACCCGGGCGAAGCAGCGCCGAATCGAGTACATCCGGGCGGTTGGTCGCTGCCAGGATAATAACTCCTGAATCAGTGGCAAACCCGTCCATCTCCACCAGAAGTGAGTTAAGGGTATTTTCGCGTTCGTCGTTTGCGCCAGGCATTTGGCCCCGTCCGCGGGAACGACCGATCGCGTCTATTTCATCGATAAATACAATACACGGCGCTTTTTCCTTGGCCTGTTTGAACAAATCGCGGACACGGGCCGCGCCCACTCCGACAAACATTTCAACGAAATCCGATCCGGAAAGCGAAAAGAACGGTACGGCAGCCTCACCGGCCACGGCTTTTGCCAAAAGCGTCTTACCAGTACCCGGAGGGCCCACGAGAAGCGCACCTTTGGGAATCTTACCACCTAGTTTGGTGAATTTTGAAGGATTTTTCAGGAAATCGACAATTTCTTTCACCTCTTCCTTGGCTTCATCAAGGCCGGCCACATCCGCGAACGTGATCTTAACCTTGTTTTCAGCATCGAAAAGGGCTGCTTTGGATTTACCAATGTTGAAGATCTGTCCACCGGGGCCACCGCCACCGGTCATACGACGCATAAGCATCCAGAATCCAAAAAGCAACAGGAAGAGGAATCCCCATTGTAAGAATACCCCAAAATAATCTTCGCGTTCGTCGTGTTTGTATTCCGGGCGATTTGCGTCAACGGGCAGTGAATCGCGAAACTGACGGAATTCCTGATTGAAAATACCAGGGTCAACTACCGGCACAATAAAATGCGGGCCCGTACTCTGAACTCCGAAAGATTGGTTCATTTCAGTCTCGTACTTGGGCTTTTTTACCGCCTCGGCAGTTAAGGTTACCTCCACATATTTTCGGTTTGGAACAAGAACAACTCTCTTAACATCTCCGTCTCTTACCATTTGAATTAACTCATCCTGATCCTTCTCCTTCAGCTGCGAGGATGATGTAAAATACATTACACCAAAAATTACTGCCACCGTAGCCAGAATAACCCAGATCTGATAATTTCCTCTGGGAGGCTTAGTTGGAAGTATTGGTTTATTGTTCTCTTTCTTGTCCGCCATTTCTATCTAAAGTCAATAATAAAGTCGTTTACTCAAAATCTTAATTCAATAACGTCCGGAGACGTTTTTAGTTCTGGCTGTCGATTTCGACGATGTCAGCGTCACCCCAAAGCTTTTCCAATGCATAAAATTCTCTACGATCTTTTCTAAACACGTGGGCCACTACATCGATATAGTCGAGAAGCATCCATTCTTTATTGCTTTTACCCTCAATATGCCAGGGATTTTCGTTTAATTCCTTGTAAACTTCGGCATCGATGGAATCAGCAATGGCATCAAGCTGTTTGTCTGAGTTACCGGAACACAAAACGAAGAAATCGGCGACGGCATTTTTTACTTTTCTCAGATCCATGACAACGATATCCGTTGCCTTTTTCTCCTGCATGCCTTTTACAATTACATCACTTAACTTTTCTGAAGTGGCACCCTGCCGTTTTTTTGCCATTAACTATCTTCGTTTTTTTATATAAACCTCAAAACTAAGCAAAATACCTTGTATAAAATCCCTGCCACAACGGTTTTCCTTGGTAAGAATCTGATTTTTATGCCGGAATGCCATTCAACAAACGATCATTTACTGCTCCTTTGTCAGCAGAAGGATCTTGGGGAGGGTTCCCTGGTTATTACCGCACATCAGACAGCGGGACGCGGTCAACGCGGCAATTCCTGGGAGGCTCAGGCGGGCAAAAACCTCACGTTTTCCTTTTTATTAAAGCCAACGTTCCTCCCGGCTGTTCAACAGTTCTATCTGACCATCATCGTTTCGCTGGGCATTCGCGACTTGTTAACCGCAGAAACCGGTATAAAAGTTCAAATCAAGTGGCCGAATGATATTCTGATGGATGACCTGAAGATCTGCGGCGTGCTCATTGAGAATCAAATACTTGGCCAGAAATTATCCGGTTCCGTGATTGGCATAGGTCTCAATGTGAACCAGTTGTTTTTTTCCATTCCCACAGCCACCTCGCTTGCCCTTGTCACAGGCCAGAACTACGATCTGTCCTCTCTGCTAACCAGGTTGCTATCCTGTATTGAGCAGCGCTATCTGCAACTACGGGAAGGCAAACTGAAACAGCTTCGCGACCAGTACCTTGATTCGTTATACCTGAAAGATCAGCAGCATCGGTTTACTTCGGGCAACCATGAGTTCGAGGGAACTATCCGTGGCATTGACGAGATCGGACGACTTTTAATCGAAACAGCTTCAGGTCCGCGATCTTTCGATATCAAGGAAATCCGTTACACGGGACTGCCTGAATCCTGGTCAGATTAATTAGTTTCGCTGCCGATGAATCCATTCACTACCCCCAGCCGGATTATTGTAACCTGCAATAAAAGACTCGCTCCGTATCTCGAACGAGAGGTGCAGGATCTTGGTTTCAGCCCGGTTCGAACGTTCAGCACCGGCCTCGAACTCCACGGCACCATGGAAGATTGTGTCCGCCTGAATCTAAGCCTCCGATGCGCCAGCCAGGTTCACTATTCGATTCATGCATTCAAGGTTGATAATCCGGATGAGCTGTATTCCACCTTGCGCGCCCTGCCGTGGGAGGAGTATGTTGCCGATGATGGTTATCTGTCGATTACAAACAACGTAATGCATCCCACCATCAAGAACACGATGTTCGCCAACGTCAAAGTGAAAGACGCGATCGTGGATCGGATGCGTGAAGTAACGGGAAGGCGTCCGGACACAGGCCCGGCGATGGATGGCGCGGTGGTTCACCTTTACTGGAAGGACTCGGATGCGGAAATATTCATCGATACGTCCGGAGAAACGCTCGCCAAACACGGCTACCGCAAGATCCCCGGCAAGGCGCCCATGCTCGAGGCCCTGGCAGCGGCTACAATCATGGCCACGCGTTGGGATCGTAAGTCAGCCTTTGTAAACCCGATGTGTGGATCATCAACCCTGGCGATCGAGGCGGCGCTTCTGGCCACCAACCGGGTTCCCGGACTGTTCCGCGAGAACTTTGCCTTTATGCACGTCAAGGGCTATGATGATCAGCTATATAAACGTGAACTACGAAGAGTCCGTGAGCAGATTACGGATGTGCCCGGACTAAAAATAATTGCAACAGACATCAATCCGGATGCCGTCGAAATTTCAAAAGTTAACGCCGGGATAGCGGGGGTCGAACACCTGATTGATTTTGGCACCGGAGACTTTGAACAAACAATGGTTCCTGATTCGCCGGGCGTGGTTTTTTTTAACCCCGAATACGGCGAACGTCTCGGCGAACTCCAGGCTCTTGAGACCACGTATGAACGTATCGGTGATTTTATGAAAAAACGTTGTCAGGGATATGCCGGATATATTTTTACCGGGAATCTGGAACTGGCGAAAAAGATCGGACTGAAGGCTAATCGCCGAATCGAATTTTTCAACGCGAAAATCGATTGTCGTTTACTGGAATACGAACTGTATGGCGGTACTCGACGAACCAAAGACAAGGGCGGCAAGGGGGATATGTAACAATCCTGCTGCTATTCAAACATCATTGATTAGACAGGAACATTGTTTTAACCGCGGGGTTTGACTCTCTTTCGCGATGGCGTTTGCGGTGAATACTTTTTCTTTGATCCCTTAAGATTTTTTTCACGGTCGCGGTCGTTCTTATCGAAATCGATATAGCGCGCAATACCAAAGCTTACGTGCGCGAAAATCTCATTCCGATTGCCGCTTTGATCGTAAATCCGTTCAAAGCTTTCTATTTCCTGCAGGTACGTCCTGGTTCGGGAATCCAGGAAGCCATAATGTACACGTGTATCAAATGAGACGCGCCAATGATTGTTTACGTCCCAATCAAAACGCAGTCCGACACCCGCAAAGACCTGAACGCTGTTGAAGTTTTCTTTTTGGGCGTTTATCTGATTACGGATAACCGGAACAAGGACGCCGTCATACTCCACCACATAACCCTCCGGGAGCGAAGGATACGTCTCCATCGGGAAGTTTAACTTCGTGTCAGTGTGGGAGATCCGGTCGTCGGCGTCAAAAAGCCAGGCTCCACTTACCGATGCCAGCGCACTAACCCTGAAGAAATCGAGATCAATGAGATGTAATTTGAACGCTGCCGGAAGCATGAAATATTTCATGTTGATATTCCTGCGGCCATAATGCCCGCCTTCCGTGCTGACCACATCGTAGTCCTGGCCTATCGTAACCAGACCGGGACTAAGCACGAAGCCAAATCTTTCGTAATCCTTCATGATGGTTACACCAATCGGAGCAGCTTTCAAGGAGTAGCGCGGATCGTAACGCGGATCGCGATCCATACCCTTGTCGAGGGTCACGGGTATCGTAAATCCGGAATGGACGCCAAACCCCACAGAGTGTTGCTGGGCATAGCTTAACCCCCATACTGAAATCAGAACCAGACAAAAAAGCGACCTTAACATATGATTTAAGGAAAAAAAGTCCTTCAAATTAACCAAAATGTGCCCAAGTCGCTGCATTTACTGCCGCCAGCCGCTGTAACAGGCGCCCAAAAGCACTTAGAAACTTTGAATTTTTGTCTTATTTCGCACCGGAAAAACAAGATGAGCAAGATTCATTACAGGTTTCAT
Source organism: Bacteroidota bacterium (assembly GCA_023417785.1). Classification (GTDB taxonomy): domain Bacteria; phylum Bacteroidota; class Bacteroidia; order Cytophagales; family Cyclobacteriaceae; genus Ohtaekwangia. Next base: position 4,108 of record JAEZEH010000091.1, on the reverse strand, counting down.
GAGGGAATGGAATGGCGATCAAACATTTACGTGGTGTTGATGCTGAGGCTTTTGCTCATGATGGCTCTGTTCTCCATGTGTCGGCTCGGCTTCTATTTTTTTAACAAGGATTTCTTTTCCGGCATTACTGCAAGGGAAATGCTGAGACTTTTAAGTGGAGGGCTGGTTTTCGACCTTTCCAGCGTGCTTTATGTCAACAGCTTATATATCCTGCTGATGATTCTTCCGTTAAGGGCTCGATTTGGACAATCCTATCGGACCGCTCTCAAGTACCTTTTTTTCATTACGAACGGATTCGCACTGGCCGCGAACGTTTCAGACTTTGTCTACTACAGGTTCACGTTGCGGCGAACCACTGCTGAGGTGTTTGCGCAATTTCAAAATGAAACCAACATGGGTGGACTGTGGATGAAATTCTTTATCGACTACTGGTATGCTGTCCTTTTCTGGATCGGGTTGATGATCGTGATGGTGTATCTCTTCAACCTGCTGCGGTACGAGGGGCCGCAGGTGAGGAATAAAAAGATCTTCTACATCGGTGGATTGATTGCTATTCCATTGATCGCTTACCTTATAATGGGCGGAGTGAGAGGGGGATTCAGGCACAGTACCAGACCCATAACACTCAGCAATGCCGGTGAATATGTGAGCGACCCTAAACACATTAGTATCGTCTTGAATACGCCGTTTGCAGTTATACGTACCGTTGGAAAAACACAAGTCCGCAAGAAAGACTATTTTTCTCCTGAGGAAGTTGAACGAATTTACACGCCGGTACACGTGCCATCAGACACTACGCCGTTTCAGGCAAAGAATGTGGTCGTCATTATTCTGGAGAGTTTTTCCCGTGAATTTGTTGGTGCGTTGAATCGCGACAAATATAATGGCGAATATAAAGGTTACACACCCTTCCTTGATTCGCTGATTGGATCTGGCCTTACGTTCGAGTACTCTTTTGCCAACGGCCGGAAATCCATCGACGGCCTGCCTTCTGTCGTAGCCAGTATTCCGAGTATGGGGACACCCTATTTCCTTTCGCCTTACTCGGATAATACTATAAATAGCCTGGCTTCATTGCTGAAACGCAAGGGCTACCATACTTCTTTTTTTCATGGAGCGCCGAACGGTTCGATGGGCTTTCAGGCGTTTATGAACATCGCCGGCGTTCACGAGTATTATGGCATGGATGAGTACGACAACGATAGTGATTTCGACGGTCTCTGGGGAATCTGGGACGAAAAGTTCCTCGACTTTTATGCCACGAAACTAAATACGTTCCGGCAACCTTTTTTCTCCAGTTTTTTTTCGGTGTCCTCTCACCACCCATTCAAGATTCCTTTGGAGTATGAGGATGATTTCAAGGGCGGGCCTCTTGTTATTCATAAATGCATTGAATACACAGACTATAGTCTGAAAAAATTCTTTGATCGTGTTTCCCGAATGCCGTGGTACGAAAACACTGTATTTGTCATTACTGCAGATCATACTTCCTCGGAAATCGAGTTTCCGGAAAGCCGTACGGCCTCAGGATTTTACAGCGTGCCGATTATATTCTTCAGCCCGCAGGGAGATTTCGATGGGAAGGTGGATAAGATAGCGCAGCAGGCCGACATCATGCCGTCGGTATTGGCCTATTTGCACTACGATGAACCATTTGTGGCTTTTGGCCAGAATCTGTTGTCTGAAGGAGGAGGCATGGCATTCAACTTCAAGGATAACAACTATCAGTTATTTCTCGGCGATTTCATGCTGCGATTCGATGGAATAAGGAGTACGGGTCTATTCAGGTTCAAGAGCGATACACTCCATGAGAAAAATCTGATCGGGGAGTTGCCCGACACGGTAGCTGCGATGGAACGCGTGATCAAAGCGGTTGTGCAGCAATACAATAACCGCATTATCGAGGATCGGATGACCGTACGAAACGACGAAAAAATTAAAAAGCTGCAGGCAAATTAGGCCAGGTTGTGGTACACGTTCTGAACGTCGTCGTCACCTTCCAGTACTTCAATCAATTTGAATATTTCATCCTGATGTTCGTCGGGTAGTTCCTTCGTTGTGGTAGGAACGTAATGGATTTCCGAACTCTTCGCTTCCAGATTTTTCAATTCGAGAAATTTCTGCATCGTCCCAAACTCCGTAAACTTGGTGTGCAGTACAATTTCCTCTTCGCTACGGTCGATGTCTTCGGCGCCGGCATCAATAAGATCGAGTTCGATTTCATCAAGGTTCAAGACACCCGGATCAAACTTGAAAACACCGCGGCGTTCGAAAAGGAACGCGACGGAACCGGAGTTCCCCATGCTTCCACCATTTTTCGAAAAATGAACACGAATATTGGCTACTGTTCGGGTGGGGTTATCCGTTGCGCACTCCACGATCATGGGCACACCATGGGGTCCGTAGCCTTCGTATGTTACTTCCTGATAATCTTTTTCTTCTTTGGAGGAAGCCCGTCGTATGGCAGCGTCCACACGGTCTTTAGGCATATTCACCCCTTTGGCATTCTGAATCGCAAGACGAAGTTTGGGATTGTTTTCAGGATGCGGGCCCGCCTGCCTTACAGCAATTGAAATTTCTTTTCCGATTCGTGTGAAGGCTTTGGCCATCCGGTCAAAGCGCGCGAACATTTTGTGTTTCCTTTTTTCGAAAATGCGACCCATAGCAAAATATTAAGCGTGCAAAATTAGGGGAGATAGCGAATTTATCAACACTTCCGCGTCCTACTTCATTCAAGCCTGGCCCTTTTGGCCTTATCCCACACCACACTTTGCTTGTTTTGTATAAATCTAACAAAACCCGCGTATACGGCGGCGTTCATTACCGAAAAGTAGTAGGGAACAAAAAAGCCCTTGATTCCAACAGACCGGTTTCTTAAGATGTGGCCAGCGATAGCCACGGCATAAAAAAGCATTTGAAGTACTAACAATGTCTGATATATGATAATTCCTGAAAAAGCCAAATAGATATTTGAGACCAGTATGAACAACAGGCTAAGCGGTGCTAACGTCCAGCGCAGGACCCGGTGTGAAAAATACTGAAAGGAAAGTATGCCATAGCGAAAAGGGTCCAGGAGATATTTGAGCCGCCCCATGGCCTGAAATCCGCCGGCGGAGATTCGCACTTTTCGTTTCCATTCTTCCTCGACCGATGCCGACGCCGTCTCCGTTGCATATGCATTGGGTTCATAGGCAAATCGATAGCCCTTTGCCGCCACCCGCAGCGATAAATAGAAATCTTCAATAATCATATCCGCAGGAGGCGGCTCATAAAGCTCTGTCCGGATCGAGAATAACTCGCCGGCGGCCCCCACGACTGAGTACACTTCCGAATCCTTTTGTTTTAAAAATGATTCGTATTTCCAGTACAGGCCTTCACCGGCGCCGGAGGCATTATCGTTTTCTTTTTTGAAGATACGTTTCTCACCGGCTACTCCACCAACTTTCGGATCGACATAATGCCGAACCAGATTGCGGATAGCGTCTTTGTTGAGGTATGTATTTGCGTCGCAGAAAACTGTAATTGGTGAAGCGACGTTTTGCATGATGCGGTTCACCGCGTGAATTTTGCCTTTTCTTTCGGGTTCGTGAAAGAGGGCGACCGAAGGGTATTCCTTTACAATTTCGGGGGTTCGGTCAGTGGAGCCATCGGTCACGAAGAGAAAATGAAGTCTTGATGGCGGATAATCCAGTTCCAGGGAATTCTGGATTTTCTCGCGGATGAAACTCTCTTCATTATACGCTGCAACGACCAGCGTTACCTCGGGCAGTTGGTCATCCGGCTGAAAAACGAGGGAATTTTTTTTTCGGATTTTGGACAACAACCAGATCGCCAGTCCATACCCCAAATACGTGTATCCTACGATTGCGACACTGGTCCAAAACAGCGTGATAAAAAACGTTTGCATTCGTTTTTGGCGGAATTAAGGGTCTAAACTACGAGTTACAATTAAAATGTGGGTCGTATATAGATGAATTCTGTTAATTTTGCCGGTCTGCTCAGTTATGCGAACCCTTTATCCGATCCTTCTTTTTCTGATGGTTTCTTTGCCTGTGATTGTAAAAGCACAGGTCCAGGATGATGTCGTTACGACGAATGAAGATGTACC
>JAEZEH010000079.1 GCA_023417785.1 Bacteroidota bacterium | reverse complement strand
CCCTGGCCGGCATTGTTTACAAGAATATCGACGATGATATTCTGATCCCTGACTGCCTTGAATACCTCCCCGGCAGCTTCCGGTTTGAACAAGTCGATCGCAAGGGTGGTTATTTTTATCGGATACTGACCAAGAAACTCATTGCTGACTGCAAGAAGTTGCTCTTCAGACCGGGCCACCATCACGAGGTTATATCCATCGCTGGCCAAAAGTTTACAAAACTCATAACCGAATCCGCTAGTTGCACCGGTTACCAGGGCGTGGTTCTTAATCTTAGCATCTTTCATATGACATTGTAGTTTGTTCTCACGGCTCTTTTACTGCAACGGCTAAAAGATGGTGCCGATTGGATTACCCGTCTTGGGCATAGAAAGTGAAATCCTTACATTCGGGAGAATTAGCGACGTGATACCCCACTTAAACAAAATACTTGCCGCGTATGACCTCAAGGCAGAATCAGCGCTGTTCCCGATAGGAAACGGGTTGATTCATAAAACCTGGAAACTGTCTGCCGGCAGCGACATCTACGTGCTTCAGAATATCAACAAGCAAGTGTTTCGGGAACCTCAAAAGATCGCCGAAAACCTGCGATTGCTTGAAGCTTACCTTAAGAAGAGTGATCCCACACATCTCTTTGTGGCACCCCTGCCCACTGTAACCGGTGAACGGATGTGTATTCAGGACGGGCTTTATTACCGGCTTTTTCGGTTCGTTGACAAATCAAACACTTATGATGTGGTTTCAGGTGCTGACCTTGCTTATGAAGCTGCATTGCAGTTTGGCCGCTTTTCAAAAGTCTTTGCAGGATTTGATTCGGAAACATTAAACGCGACTATTCCCCAATTCCATGATCTCGGGTTCCGCGAGCTTCAGCTCAGAGAAGCGTTGGTTCATGGAAATATCGCCAGAATAATACGCTCGCGCGAACTTATCCAGTCTGCACAGCACCACACGGGTATAACCGATGAGTTCCTCCGAATTCAAAAAGGTAAACTCATAAACAAACGCGTCACACATCACGATACCAAAATCAGTAATGTCTTGTTTAACCCCGAGGGCAGAGGAATCACGGTGATAGACCTTGACACGGTGATGGCAGGATACTTTATCAGCGATCTCGGTGACATGATGCGAACGTATCTGTCACCGGCATCCGAAGAAGAAAATGATTTCACACAAATCGATGTGCGCCCGGATTTCTTTGAAGCTATTGTTTCCGGATTTCTTGACCAAACGCACAATGTATTGACAGCCGGAGAAAAGGAGTTTATTTTCTATTCAGGAGCGTTTCTGATATATATGCAGGCTATCCGCTTTCTAACAGATTATCTGAACAACGACGCCTACTACGGCGCGCGGTATGATGACCATAACTTTGTTCGTGCGGGGAATCAATTCACCTTGCTCGACAGGTACATGGAAAAAGAAGATATTTTCCGATCCATCGTTAACAAGGTGACCTAGGTCAATCGATCAATTCACTACGTTTAACGGCTTCCCTTCCAGCATAGCCCGCACGTTATCAACCGTGATTTGCATAATTCGTTGCCGGGCTTCGAAACTGCACCATGCATTATGTGGTGTGATAATACAGTTCGGCAGTCCGATAAGCGGATGATCAGCCGGTGGTGGTTCTGAAGACAAGACATCGAGCGCTGCACCAGCTAGTGTGCGCTGGAGTAAGCCATCCCGTAAGTCAGCTTCATTGATCAACTGGCCACGTGCGGTATTAATCAGAAAAGCACCTGGCTTCATTTGCGAAAGCAGAGTTCGGTCAACAAATCCCTGGTTCTCACTGGTAAGTGGACAGTGTAATGAAACAAAATTGCTTTCGCGAAAGATAGTTTCTACGGTATCGGCATCAGGATCCTTTCCGATCAATGACGGACTGTTATACAAAACCTTCATTCCAAAAACGCGGGCAATTTCTGCCACTCTCCTGCCGATAGTTCCATACCCGATAATACCGAGAGTTTTCTGCGCAATTTCAAAAAGCGGAGTCCTGGTGTAACAAAAGTCTTCGCTCCGTGCCCACTCGCCCTCTGCAACACTTTGTGCGTTCACACCCACACCATTCGCAAGCTCAAGGATAAACGCGAAGGTGTGTTGCGCCACCGAATCCGTTCCATAACCCGGCACATTGGAAACAGCGATACCTGCCTCCCTCGCAGCTACCGTATCAACGATATTGTATCCTGTGGCAGTCACAGCGATGCCTTTCAGTTGCTTCAACTGGCGGATCACATCGCCTGAAACGGGCGTTTTATTGGTTACAATAATCGTTGCGTCTTTACATCGTTCCGCAACGCCCTGTTTAGGTGTCCGGTCATGATTGTCTATTTCACCAAATTGTTGAAGCGCATCCCACGACAGATCTCCCGGATTTAACGTATAACCATCTGTTATTACAATCTTCGCCATGAGTAAATCTAATTTTCTGATACAACTAAAACAATCTTGCCAATATGAGCACTGCTCTCCATGAGGTCATGTGCAGCTGCAGCTTCGGACAGCGGGAAGGTTTTATGTACTATTGGTTTGATCGTTCCTGCTTCTATCAGCGGCCATACTTCGGAGTTTAGTTTGGCGGCAATGGCCGCTTTGAAGGCGGCTTCACGCGCGCGCAGCGTAGAACCCGTTATGACTAGTCTTTTCCGCATAACTTGCGAAAGCTTTATAGTCGTTTCATCACCCTTCATAAAATTAATGAGAACAAGTCTTCCGTCTTCGGCAAGCAACTCGAGGTTAGGTTGAGTATACGGGCCCCCGATCATGTCGAGGATAACGTCCACCCCACGCCTATCCGTCGCTTCATGCACGACCTCTTTGAAAATTTCCTCCTTGTAATTGATCCCACGCACCGCGCCAAGTGACTCACAGAACCGGCATTTTTCCGGTGATCCTGCGGTTGCATAGACAGTTCCGCCAAAAGCTTTTACCATTTGAATGGCGGCAACACCGATTCCACTGGTTCCTCCATGAACGAGAAAACTTTCCCCCCGTTTAAACCGGCCACGGTCAAAGACGTTGCTCCACACGGTGAAAAAAGTCTCCGGCAGGGAAGCGGCTTCAACAAACGAAAGGCCTTTAGGCACAGGGAGGCATTGGCCTTCAGGTACTGCACAATATTCTGCATATCCCCCACCGGCTATCAACGCACAAACATTGTCTCCTTTTCTAAAGCCGGTAACGGATTTTCCAACTGCTGCCACTTCACCGGCGACCTCTAATCCGGGAATATCAGGTGAAGCTCCTTTTGGTGGCGGGTAGTGTCCCTTACGCTGTGCTATATCCGGCCTGTTAACACCCGCAGCGATAACCCGGATTAGCACTTCGTCATCGCCGCAGGAAGGCATTGGCCTGTCCACAAGTTGCAGAACGTCACTTTTTCCGGGCTGAGATATAACAACGGCTTTCATATTTGCCATTACGTTCAATGTTTATTTTTATAACCTTGTTTCACGTACCACCTATTGTACCGAAGACTTCGACAAACGGATCTCTGTCTACCACCGTATAAAAAAACAATCCACCAAGCCAGCCGTGAAACAGGCCCAAAGCAAAAACATTCCTGACCCTGAGAAAAACCCAACCGTATAAGAGCGCCAATGCAAACGTGCCGGCCATCAGCCAATAGAATGGATAGTGAACGGCCCCAAACAGAATTGCCGTCAGTAAAATTATCAACAATGGCGGAAGCTGGTTTTTGTTCATATCACGAAGATTTCCGGCGACCAGTGCAATGACAAGAAACTGTTGGATCGTACCCCACAACGGATACAATATAAGTACAGGAAAGATATGCCAGCTAAGATTGATGGTCCCTTGAAGATGCCCTATAACGAAGAACGAAACGATCGCCGCGACAGCAAAAGGAAGCAGGACCCTGACAGCCTTTCCAAAGTTGTTCATCCTGAAACCCCAGTGAGCAAGTGTTCCTGATTTCCGGCTGCGGATGAAAATATAAACGATCCAGCCCAGCATCACGGTAACGATAAAGGGAAATCGCCATTGAAGGAGATCCATAAATATCACTTTCCCGATGGCCGTAGCTACGACGGCGATAATCTCCAGATACCGAACACGGTCGGAAGTAACTGCCTCACTGATATTATTTACCATAACAAAAAAAGATCACCCGGCTAAAGGTGCCCTAAATTAACCTTTTTAACCAATTGCCCAGCCCTTACCAGGGTCGTTTCTAGTTCCGGAGCGTATCAACGGGATTTCGGTTTGCTGCCCGAAAAGATTCAAAACTTACGGT
>JAEZEH010000159.1 GCA_023417785.1 Bacteroidota bacterium | reverse complement strand
ACTTCAGTAGCTGCGAACGATTTTGTCAGTCAGGTAGCGGCTATTCTTCCCGTAAAGGAGACGTGGGTTCTGATTGTGGCAACGCTTTTCATCGGCGGTATGGTCGGCGGGCTGGCAGCTACAACGGGAGGGCTGATGAGACGGAGGAAGAAGCCGGCGTACTACTAGAAGTTTCAGGGACAAGAAACGGGAATCAGATATCCGAGATAAGAAACTTGATCCAAAATCCCGCTTCAGCCCATTATGCAGAGGTAGCATGTGAAAACCGAGCCGGTCCCGGGTGTGCTCTCGACCGTAATGAAGCCGTCGTGATTTTCGACGACCTTTTTGCAGATTGCGAGTCCCATGCCCGTGCCAGAGTATTGTGAGACGCCATGGAGACGTTGAAACATCTGAAATATTTTCGTGTAATACTGTTCTTCAAAGCCGATTCCGTTATCAGATATACGAATCTGCAGATAATCATCTTCGTTATTTACGCCCGGATGATCAATTTGGTGACCGGAGACGATCTTACCTTCTATGTTAACCACCGGAGTGCGACCCGGCTGTTGAAACTTTATGGCATTGGAAATCAGGTTCTGAAAAAGTTGCTGAAGCTGGGAACCGTTGCCAAAATATTGAGGTAAGGAGCTGAACGTGATATCGGCCTGTTTTTCCTGGATGGTTTCCTGAATATCTCCGAGAACGATTTTCAGGACCTCGTTGAGGTCGACGCGTTCAAAACTTTTTGCGTTCGCATGAATCCGCGAAAAGCTCAGAATACCGTCGATCATCGAATTCATTCGATTGATTGACGACAGAATGCGTTCGAAGTATTCACGTCCGCGGGATGAGAATTTTTCCTGTTCGCTTTCAAGGATACTATTGGAAAAAACCTGAATTTTCCGCAGCGGTTCGCGCAGATCGTGACTGGCGACGAACGCGAATGTCGACAGCTGTTCATTCATCATACGCAGCTCGAAGTTCTTTTGCCGAAGCGATTCGTTCAGCATTTCGAGTTGCTTCTTTGAGCGTACTTTGTGAGTTATATCATGAAGGATGGTAAGCACTGCATAGATCTCGCCGGAGTCGTTTTTAAGGGGGACGTAAAAGCCTTCATAGTAATCATCCCGGCTTAGCGATTTTTCCTCGGGAAGATGGATGTACTCACCCTTCAGTGCGCGCCCAAGGCAGTCAAGCCAAACCGGATTTTCATCAATTTGGGGATACACTTCCCGGACTGACTTTCCCAGCACCTCGGATTTGGGCAAATCGTACGCATCTTCGCATTGCTTGTTCCAGATCAGGTAGCGCATATTCTGGTCGACCACCGCTATGCGGTAGGTGCTGGACTCCAGTAGTGTTTCAATGAAGCTGATTCTTTCGCGTATCTCCCTTTCGTTGATCATGTCCTGGGTTACATCGCGTACGGTTCCTATAAAGTGCATTTCGCCATTGATGATGATCAACTCACTGGCTGCACGCAAGTCCCGTACACTTCCGTCGGATTTCTGAATCCGGAAATTCAATAATCCAATGGGGCCGGGATCGGTCGTTCTTAGTCGCTGAATCTCGGTGCGGAAAGAATCACGATCATCAGGATGTAAGGTTTCGATAAAGGATTTCATCGATGGTTTGGTCGTTGCCGGATCGAGGCCGAAAAGTTCATAAAGGTTTTCACCCCACACCACGTCGCCGGTAACGAGGTTCCATTGCCAGTTGCCGATCTGGGCAATCTTCTGCGCCTGACGGTCAATGAAGTGCTGGAGATTGATTCTGTCGTGCGCGGTTTTGAGGTCGTCAATATCCTGTACCAGTCCAATGGTTTGCCACACCGACCCATCGCTATGTCTTTTAAAAACAGTATCGCGAACCTTGAACCAGCGCCACGCTCCCGACGCACTCTTCAGCCGAACCTGCGTCTCCCGCGTTTCGTTTTCCTGAAGGGCGTTAAGGACGTCGAGCTGTTCGAGACGAGGCTCGTCGTCATCAGGGTGAACGACCTTCTGAAACACTGCCGGTCCTCCGGAATACAATGCCTCAGGCGTCAACCCGAGATATTCCCTGACCTTGCCATTTACATATACGATCTTTTCCTCGTCCAGATCGATAACGAAAATTATGTCCGGTGTTGAGTTTGCAATTTGCTGAATGAAGTGTTTGCTGTCGCGGGCGTCAAGCTCAGCCTGTTTACGCGCCGTTACATCGTGAAACGTGGCTACTACCCCATCCTCGAGTTTTAACGCCGATATTTCAAACCACTTGTTCACTTCCCCCAGCGAGAAATATTGTTCAAACTGAATCGGTTCCCCTTTCAACGTCACTTCCTTGAATCTTTCCAACATACGCGTCGCCTCAGCAGCAGGGTAAACTTTTAACAAACTACGATTCGCGAGCTCACCAACAGCGAAGATGTTTTTTGCTATGTTGTTGTAGTACTTCCACTCGAAGTCGATAATCTTGTTTGAGTTCTCGTCGCGGATGCTTTCCAGCACTTGTATCCCGTTTAATGATGAGTTGAAAATCGCTTCAAGTAAATGATTGTTCTCATGGATTTTCTTTTCCGCCAGAAATTCTTCGTGGACATTGATGAGGGTACCCACCCAGTATTCGATTTCATCGTTGTCATTTTTCAGCGGCAGGATGTAATCGAGATGCCACTTATAGTCGCCATTGACGTCCCGCAACAGCGTTTCGTTTTGATACGGGACCCCGTATTTACGGGAGTAATTCCATTTTGATGTAACCTCGCGCGCCTGGCTGGGATGAATCAATCCGCATTTAATGTACTGATAACAAGCACTACCTTCAAGGCTAACGCCGGTATAGGTTTGCCACCGGTCATTGAATAGCAGGAAGTTTCCTTCGGCATCACTCAGCCATACGAGATGCGGCATACCGTCAAGGCATTTCTGCAGGAGTTCCTGTTTAAGCTGCAGTTGTTTTACACTTTCGCGGAGCGGGGTACCTGCCTGCGTCAGATCATTTTCATCCACGGCATTTCCGAAACCATGAATCAGCTTCACCTCTCCATTACCCGCGATCACGCGAAAGTGGAAATCGACCGATTTGGATTTCGACAAGTTCGTGAGCAGGTTTGTTATGTAAGGGTGATCTTCCGGATGTACCAGGTAAAGATGCGATCCTATCTGAAGGCGATGGTTGAAATTTAATGTCAGCCGACTGAAATCTACTTTAACAACGTTCGCTGCATTTTCTTCATCAAAGTGCCAGGGCCCGGCTACAGACCAGGTCTGGTGGTCAATGAGGATTTTCAAATTTGGAGCGTTCGCCGGGGCGACTTCATTCGCTCTCTCTACGAAGTCTTTCATAACGTAACCGTCAACAGTGAGCAGCAGTTTTAATAGCTTTCAATCTCACTGTACAAAAGCCGAACTCAAATTAAAGGCAGCAATGAGAGTGGGTAAAAATCAGTGCCGGAAGCATGATTAAATCGAAATCTGGAAAAAAATAGTCGGTTTACAATATCCTCCGCAGCTAAAAATTTCCACTACCGGCCACCGGTTGAAGTGGCTTACACGTCAATTCGCATAACGTAATCATTCATCCAGAATTCTCCTATCGGAATGTCTTCTTCGCGGAGGACGGTAAACCCATACCGAAGATAGAAATGGAAAGCCGGATTATTCCGGTTAACGTTCAACACAATTGCAGCAATGCTGGCGCTCACTGCCCGCGCGCGCACCTCGTCAATTAATTTCCTGCCCATCCCCCGGCCCTGACACTCCGGAAGGATATACAACTTGTGGATTTTCCAGCTGTTCTTATCGTCGGCCCATGCGCCGTACGACGCAAATCCTTTAGGGACATTGTCTTCGAAAAGCATCAAATACTCCTGACTACCCTCGCGCATACTTTTTCGCATGGCGTCGGCAGAATAGATCGTTTTCAACATATAACTGATCTGCTCTTCTTTAAGAATCGGCGCGTATCCCACCCACCAGGTTTTCTCCGCGAGTTCCTGAATGGTGGGTATATCGGCTGCGGATGCGTTTCGGATTTCGATCATAATCAAATAAAGCACAAAATTACACGAGGCGGCAATTTAGTCGGAAGGCTTTTCCCTGAAGATTTCCTTGAACTGGTGATCATGCAGAAATTGCTCTCGTTTAAAAAAGTCTGTGTATTTTGACGCCGAAAGCAAACTATGCACGAACACATCCTGATGGGCATCGGCCTGATCATTTTGCTCGGATTTGGAGCACAATGGCTGGCATGGAGGCTCAAAATTCCGTCAATCCTGTTCCTGCTCCTATCCGGTATTATTGCCGGTCCGGTGCTCGGCTACCTGGATCCTAACGAATTACTGGGCGACGTGCTGATTCCGTTTGTTTCCATCTCGGTAGCGATCATTCTCTTTGAGGGCGGTCTTACCCTGAAAATCAGTGAGTTTAAGAAAATCGGACGCGTCGTTACCCTGCTTATTTCGGTGGGTGTGGTCATCACCTGGGTCATCACGGCTGCGGGCGCCTATTTCCTGTTGAACCTCAACATGCCGGTAAGTGTCTTACTGGGCGCAGTGCTGTCAGTGACCGGCCCTACCGTCATCGGACCCCTGCTGCGCAATATCAAGCCTCAGAAAAACGTGAGCAACATATTGAAATGGGAAGGAATTCTGATCGACCCGATAGGCGCGTTGCTCGCAATCCTGGTATTTGAGGTTATCCTCATTGGTGAGATGCAGCAAGCCCTGCAGACGGTTTTGCTCAGTGTGCTGCGAACGATTCTTTCAGGACTTGTGGTTGGGGGCTCACTTGCCTTTTTGCTCGCCTTTTTAATCAAGAAGTTCTGGATTCCCGATTATTTGCAGGGAACGGCGTCGCTGGCTTTTGTGGTGATAGGATTTCTGATTTCCAATTACTTCCAGGCAGAATCGGGACTTCTTTCAGCCACCATCATGGGAATAGTTCTGTCGAACCAGACTTTCGCGCCGACAAAACGAATACGTGAGTTCAAGGAGAACCTGACGCTGTTCATTATTCCGGTTCTTTTCATTCTGCTGTCGGCACGACTTGAGTTCGCGAACATTGAACCATTGATTACACTTTCGGGGCTGTTGTTTTTGGTTGTCGTCGTACTTGTTGGCAGGCCTGTCGGCGTTTTTGCGTCTACATACCGTTCAGGGCTGAACCTGCGCGAGAAGCTTTTTGTATCCTGGGTGGCGCCCCGTGGAATCGTGGCCGCAGCGGTTTCATCTGTTTTTGCGTTGCGCCTTCTCGAAACCAATCTACCCCAGATTGAATTACTCGTTCCGGCAACATTCTTCGTAATCATCGGTACCGTAATTCTTTATGGCTTTACTTCCCCTGTTGTAGCGCGACGCCTGAAAATCTCGCAGGCTGACCCCCAGGGCGTACTCATTGCAGGAGGTCAGGATTGGGCGTTGGATATTGCCGCGGCCCTGCAGGAAAAAGGCTTCAACGTAGTTGTTGTGGACACGAACCGACAGAATATCTCGAAGGCCCGTATGCGGGGTTTGAACGCTATCAACGAGAGTATAATTTCCGACCGGACGTATGAGCAGCTGAACCTGGAAGGAATAGGGAAAATGCTTGCACTCACGTCAAACGACGAGGTCAATTCCCTTAGTGTTCTTCAGTTTTCAGAAGAGTTTGAAAAGATCAATCTCTATCAGCTGGTTCCCAACACGAATAAAGATGAACTGGAATTCTCACCGATGCACCTTCGTGGTCGGTTTTTGTTCGGCAAAGGTGTAAACTACAATTTTATTACTAACAAGGTGATGAATGGCGCGGTGGTAAAATCCACAACCTTAAGGGCCGAGTTCACCTTTGACGATTTCAAGGACGAATATGGTGAGGATTTCACGTTGTTGTTCGTTATCATCAATAAAGGAAACCGGCTCATTCCGGTTACGGCAGACGACAAGATTGTACCTCAAATCGGAAACACTATAGTTGCGTTGGTGGATAAACGCTGAAAGCCTTTTTACCCGGCTCACCTCATTCTGTTTCTGCTGTCCTAAGATTTCTTTTTTGACTTGGGTCGATCTGCATCAACCAGTGTGGCTTTTGATTCGGCGAGCCTTCTTCCCCATTTTGCGATTTCTTCGAGCATAGGGATAAGCGTTTTTCCAAAATCGGTAAGGTAATACTCAACCCGCGGGGGAACCTGCGGATAGACCTTGCGTTTTACGATCCTGTCGTTTTCAAGATCCTTGAGTTGAAGGCTTAACATCTTCTCGGTTATATTGGGAATAAGCTTTCGAAGTTCACTGAACCGCTTCTTGTCTTTCCGAAGATACCATAACACGACAGTCTTCCATTTACCGCCGATGTAGTCCATCGTGATATCCATTGCACAGTGGTATTCCTTCCCGTGAAGGATGAACACCTTTTCTTTTTTATCGATGATCATGCAAAAATATTTTCAGCGAAAAGATTCATCCTTTTCTGATTTAGGCAATTCCGTCAAAAATGATAGTGGATGTCAGCGATGACAGCCCTTGTAAACACTGACCACCCGTTCTAGTTTTACGTACTATCAAAACTATAGTAAGTAACAAAATTAAACAAGCATTATGAAAGCAGCAGTATTTGGAACAGGTGTCGTAGGACAAGTGATTGCCCGCCGATTGGCGGACCTTGGTCATTCGGTAGTGGTCGGGACGCGAAGTCCGGACGAGACGCTGTCGCGGACGGCGAAAGATGGTTATGGCAATCCCCCTTTCAAAGAATGGTATGAGCAACAAAAGAGTCGTATCAATGTCGGCACATATTCGGAAGCCGCTTCAGTGAGTGAAGTGATCATCAATTGTACGAACGGGCAGTCATCGATCGCAGCGCTGGAAGACGCCGGTTCAAAAAACCTGGATGGAAAAATTCTGATCGACATTGCCAACCCACTTGACTTTTCGAAGGGCATGCCGCCCACGCTTTCTCCGGGGAACACGGATTCACTTGGCGAATTGATCCAGCGCACATTTCCGGAAGTTAAAGTAGTAAAGACCCTCAACACGATGAACTGTTATCTTATGGTGAACCCGGCGTTATTGTCGGAAGACCACACGGTATTCATTAGCGGCAATGATTCGGGGGCGAAGGCCACGGTTAAAAATCTCCTCGAAACGTTTGGCTGGAAATCGCAGAACATCATTGATCTCGGCGACATCACCAGTGCGCGGGGAACGGAGCAATTGCTTCCCATCTGGCTCCGGCTTTACGGGACGCTGAAGAATCCGATGTTCAATTTTAAGGTTGTGGTGGGTGAAGTGAAGACCGGGTGAGCGGAATAAAGCAGAGAACGTTGTCTCAGAAGTGCGGAACTATTATTTGGAAAATCTAATCTGATGAAGCTCGCCGTTCGAAAACCGTTAACGGCGAGCGAAGTCGGGATGACTGGATTCGAACCAGCGACCTCTACGTCCCGAACGTAGCGCACTACCGGGCTGTGCTACATCCCGAAAACCGGGCGCAAAATAGAAAAGAAAGAAATCTAAACCATAATTCCCTCCTTCGAAAAAGTGAACAAAATGACGGACACTTTGCAATAGTTTACGCCGGTCTCTTATATTTGCACTTCCTTTTTGAAAAGGGTCAGGATTCGGGCTGAAATCAGGCTTTTTCATTTTAAGTGAACGCCGATTGTTGTCCGGATCGTTATTTACATGTGAGGAAAACTACTGGAGAGGTGGGTGAGTGGCTTAAACCAGCAGTTTGCTAAACTGCGGTACTGGGCAACCGGTACCGGGGGTTCGAATCCCCCCCTCTCCGCTGAAACGGTTGTTCCGATAGCTCAACCGGATAGAGCATCTTGCTTAGGCGGGAAGGGTCCGATTGAAAGGAAAAGAAAGAGAATGGTCCGCTAGCTCAATTGGATAGAGCAACTGCCTTCTAAGCAGTAGGTTCCGTGTTCGAGTCCCGGGCGGATCACGGTAAAGAATAGTTCGGGGTGTAGCGCAGTCCGGTAGCGCACCTGGTTTGGGACCAGGGGGTCCCAGGTTCGAATCCTGGTACCCCGACATAGGTAAAAGCCTCACCTTCCGGTGGGGCTTTTTTATTTTTCGACTTACCATTTGGCGAAGCGCATCCCGCCCCCTGGAAAGGAAAATCAAAAAGCGAGGGATCAAAAGATTTCTTGACGAACATCGCTAGCGCCTCCCGCCCCCGGGCGGGAGGGTCCCAGGTTCGAATCCTGGCACCCCGACTTAAGAGAATGCCTCGCCGTTTTGGCGGGGCGTTTTCCGTTGTACTCAAATGTTCTATGTGTACATTCTGTATAGTGCCAGGCTTAACTCGTATTACGCTGGTAGCACAAATGATCTGACTGATCGAATTCATCGTCACAACACCGGCCAAAGCAAGTATACGCGAAAAGGAGTTCCGTGGGAACTGGTGTACGTTGAAACCCTGCCATCACGCGAAGTTTAGCCGTGCAACTGGAAAGGAAAATCAAAAAGCGAGGGATCAAAAGATTTCTTGACGAACATCGCTAGCGCATCCCGCCCCCGGGCGGGAGGGTCCCAGGTTCGAATCCTGGTACCCC
>JAEZEH010000106.1 GCA_023417785.1 Bacteroidota bacterium | reverse complement strand
GCAGTAATTTAGTTTGGGTATGGGTCAGAGGTTGCTCGTTGGAGCAGCCTCTCCCTTTAAATTTAAAGATTTGAAGCGCGTGTACATTAGTTTCCTTTTTTTGATCAACCTCTTTTTCAACGGTTGTTCATCGGATGACCCTCAGGCTGCAGAACCTGAACTTCCCGTGGACGATAATGACTATTACTTCGGTGTCGACCTTTCGTATGTAAATCAGATCCTCGATTACGGGGGAGAGTTCAGAGACAATGGTGTTGTGCAGGATCCTTATTCCATATTCGCCGACGCCGGAGCCAATCTGGCGCGTTTCCGACTCTGGCATAATCCGGTATGGACAAAGGAAGTGTACGAGCCCGACGGGGTACAGATGTACAACGATGTGGCTGATGTTACAAAATCAATTACGAGGGCAAAGGCATCTGGAATGGATGTGCTCCTTGACTTTCACTATGCAGACCGTTGGGCAGATCCTGGTGCGCAGCCGGTGCCTGCGGCGTGGAGGGATATCAGTGCACTTGATATTCTCGCCGACTCGGTATACGAATACACTAAAAAGACGTTGACCCATTTAAAGGCCAATGGTCTTTTGCCAACTATGGTTCAGCTCGGTAACGAAACGAATTGTGGTATGTTGTATTCGGACGTATCCACCTCATTTCCGGCGATGAATGTGTGCGATGGAAATTGGGCGAACCTTGGGGTGGTGTTGAATGCAGCGATCCGGGCCGTGCGCGAAGTAACAGTCGATGAAACAAAAATTATTCTCCATGTGGCGGATCCAAAGAACATTGAATGGTGGTTCGATAATGTTATCTCAAAGGGGGCTGTCCACGACTTTGATATTATCGGAATCTCATACTATCCGCTGTGGCACACAACGGTGACACTGGAGAACATTTCCAACCGCGTCTCCTCGTTTAAGAGGCGCTTCCAGAAGGACGTAATGATTCTGGAAACGGCCTATCCATGGACAATGGAAAGCGCGGACAGCTATAACAATGTCTTTGGAGACGATCAACCACTAAGCGGATTTCCTTTTACGCAGCAAGGTCAGCACGACTTCATGGTGAAGCTGAACCAGGAGGTGATTGACGGCGGTGGCATCGGCGTAATCTATTGGGAACCCGCGTGGATTACCAGCAATATGAAAGACCTCTGGGGAACGGGGTCGTCCTGGGAGAACGTAACTCTCTTTGACTTCGAAGGGAACCGGCATAAAGGGATGGACTATATGAAATTTGCATACTGATGAAGTTTTTGAAAAGGGGTTTATTTACAGTCGTTGCTCTCGTTCTGCTTTGCGAAATTGCGAGCGCCCAAAGTGAAAGGCAACATATCAATATTGACAAGGGCTGGCGGTTTCATTTCGGGCACGCTGCCGATGCGCGAAAGGATTTCAACTTTTCCATCGCAAATATTTTTTCTAAAACCGGGAAGGCGGAAATGACGGCTATCGATCCGAAGTTCGGTGATTCAACCTGGCGCGAGTTGGACCTGCCTCATGACTGGGCCGTAGAGCTCCCATTTGTGGAGTCTGAAAATTTCGATGTAATGGCGCATGGATACAAACCTGTTGGAGGGCTTTTTCCCGAGACCAGCATAGGATGGTATCGGAAAAAATTTGCGGTATCGCCATCCGACAGTGGTAGACGTTTCAGTCTTCAGTTCGATGGAGTATTTCGTGATAGCCGTGTTTGGGTTAACGGATTCTTCATCGGTAGAAATGAAAGCGGATATATAGGTGAAACCTTTGACATTACGGACGTTATTAATTACCAGAATGAGAATGTCATCGTCGTGCGCGTTGATGCCACTCAGTACGAAGGTTGGTTCTACGAAGGTGCCGGCATCTACCGCCATGTCTGGCTGAATATTTTTGATAACGTGCATATTCCGGCTGATCGCACGTTTGTATATACAACGGGTGATGGTAAAGCTGCGCAAGTTTTTGCTGAAACAGAGGTTCGAAACGACAGCTATGACAATGTCAGCGTAGACTTAACAACAAGAATAACCGACCGCACCGGAAATCAGATCGGAAACAATGTTTCAGACACGCTTACGCTATTGGCCGGAGAAACGAAGCTTGTCAGGTCACGGCTCGCGATGGCAACCCCCACACTATGGTCCGTTGAAAACCCGTACCTATATCGCATTCATACAACAGTTAAGGTACAAGGACGCGTGACCGATCACCGGGTAATCAGATTTGGCGTGCGTTCAATAGAAATTGGAAACGATAACGCTCTCCTCCTGAACGGTGAGCCAATAAAGATCAAAGGGGTTAACTGCCATCAGGATCACGCCGGTGTCGGGAGCGCTTTGCCAGACTATCTTCAGTATTATCGCATCCGGCTCCTGAAGGAAATGGGTGTCAACGCTTACCGTGCTAGTCACAATCCTCCCACGCCAGAGTTACTGGACGCTTGCGACAGCCTCGGAATGCTGGTGATGGATGAAACACGATTACTTAACAGTTCCGATGAGCATCTGGATCAACTTAGAAGGCTCGTCAGACGCGATAGGAATCATCCCTCAGTTTACATGTGGTCGATTGGCAACGAAGAAGGTTATGTTCAAAAGAATAGTATTGGAAAACGGATAGCGCTAACGATGCTTACCGCATTGCGCGAACTGGATCCGACACGAACCGCGACCTATGCAGCCGACCTCGGAAATGAATTCGCCGGCATTAATGAAGTGATACCGGTGCGGGGATTCAACTATAGGGAGAAGTTTATTGTGCCATATCATAAAGACCACCCTCAGCAACCCATTGTCGGAACGGAAATGGGCAGCACTGTTACAACCAGGGGGATATACGAAGTGGATTCGGTTCGTGGGTATCTTACGGATCAGGATATTCACGCGCCGTGGTGGGCCTCAACAGCCGAAGCATGGTGGCCCATTGCGGCAGAAAACCCCTGGGTAATGGGTGGTTTCATCTGGACAGGTTTCGACTACCGGGGTGAACCGACTCCATTTAAATGGCCGAATATCAGTTCACACTTTGGGGTGATGGATATGTGTGGCTTCCCCAAGAATATTTACTATTACTATCAGTCATGGTGGAGTGACAAGGATGTTTTGCACATCTCCCCACACTGGAACTGGCCAGGAAAAGAGCGGAAACCGGTTGAGGTCTGGGTGAACTCAAATGCTGATGAAGTTGAACTGTACCTCAATGGAAAGAGCCTTGGCAGAAAGACGATGCAGCGAAACAGTCATTTGAAATGGCAAGTCGTATACAAACCTGGCGTGCTCATGGCAGTTGGTTATCGGAACGGTCGAAAGATTACAGCGCGGCAGGAAACAACAGGAACGCCAGGGGCGATTACTTTGATAGCAGACCGAAAGCAAATTAGCTCTGATGGATCTGACGCCTCTGTTATTAACGTCGTTGTGTACGACGCCAAAAGAAGACCCGTGCCGGACGCATCGAACGTGATTTCATTCACCCTCACCGGTCCGGCGAAAATCATTGGCGTTGGGAATGGCGACCCGAGTAGCCATGAACGAGACGCGTATAACGAAAACACCGCCACGCGTTCCTTGTTCAATGGAAAATGTCAACTAATTATCCAGTCGTCGGGAGATGCAGGGACGATTCGCATAGAAGCTAAATCCGGCAACCTGAAACCGGCAATCGTTACCATCGATGCCGTTCCTTCATCGAGCTTTATTCAAAAGAAAACTGATTAACATGAGACTTGCCATTCCAGGAATTTTAGCAATAAAGATATCCATTTGCCTGTTTACAGTATTATTGTTTACTTCTGCGAAGGCGCAGCAGCGAAAGGATGTTTACGTTGACCGAAATGGCGTTATGCGCTGGGGCGGAACAAATGAAGAAGTACACGGATTCGGCGTGAACTACACGGTTCCGTTCGCCCATGCATACAGATCAGCGAAGAAGCTGAATGTAGACCACGAAAAGGCTATTGATAACGACGTGTATCATTTCGCACGCCTGGGATTTGATGCATTCAGGGTTCACGTGTGGGATACCGAGATCAGCGATTCGGTTGGAAACCTGCTTGAGAACGAACATCTGCGTCTGTTCGACTATTCGCTGATGCGAATGAAGGAACGCGGGATAAAATTGCTGATCACACCCATCGCCTATTGGGGAAACGGATGGCCAGAACCCGATGAAAAAACGCCGGGATTTGCCGCCAAATACGGAAAGGAAGATTGTTTAACCAACGAAGAGGCTATCCGTGCGCAGGAACGGTATCTGTATCAGTTTCTGAATCATGTCAATCAGTACACGAAGATCGCGTACAAAGATGATCCGGACATAGTGGCATTTGAGATCAGCAATGAGCCCCATCACAAAGGTTCAGCCGATGAAGTTACACGCTTCATCAACCGGATGGTGACTGCAATGCGCAAGACCGGCTCGAAGAAACCAATATTTTATAATGTAAGCCATAGTATACACCTTCAGAAAGCATACTTTGACGCCCGGATACAGGGCGGAACTTTTCAGTGGTATCCAACGGGACTTGGTGCAGCACATGAGCTTCGGGGAAATTTTCTTCCGAACGTAGATCAGTATATTATTCCGTTTGCTAATAATCCAAAATTTAAAAAAGCGGCAAAGATCGTTTATGAATTCGATGCCGCAGATGTTGGACGCTCATACATTTATCCCGCAATGGCCAGAAGCTTCCGTGAAGCTGGTATCCAGTGGGCTACGCATTTTTCCTATGATCCCACTTACATGGCTTACGCTAACACGGAGTATAATACGCATTACATGAATCTTGTTTATACTCCTGGCAAAGCCCTCAGTCTCAAAATCGCCTCGGAGGTTTTTCATCATGTTCCGATGTATAAGGATTACGGCAGATATCCCGATAATTCGACATTCGGTGCGTTCCGGGTCGATTACCAAAATGACCTTGCCGAGATGAACTCCGGGACGAAGTTTATCTATACCAACAATACATCATCATCCCCGGTAAAACCAACGGCTCTTGAGGAAGTTGCTGGTGTAGGCAATTCTTCTGTCGTTAGATACGAAGGAACGGGTGCGTATTTCCTAGACAGGGTGTCCGACGGTGTATGGCGTCTCGAGGTATTGCCCGATGCTATATGGATTGACAATCCATTTGGTCGCAACGCCCTAAATAAGACGGTGGCGGTAATCAATTGGCGCGAGTGGCCGATGACTGTTTCATTACCCGGGCTTGGGAGTGACTTCAACATTCGCCAGATCAATGAACAGGGCAAAACGGAAACGGCAAACGCCGGTACCGTTAATGTTACTCCGGGGACGTGGCTGCTGACAAGAAACGGCTTGTCAGACGTACCCGAATCTTCCCGCAAATTTAAGAATATACGACTGAATGAATTTACGGCAACTGCCCAAACCGTCGATAAGACTATTGTACTCCATACACCGGAAATGGGCATTGTCGCTGATGCTCCGTACAAAATAGTGGCGACGGTAGTGACACGGGAAATGCCCGACTCTGTAACAGTTCTCGCAGGAGCCGGGTGGCGGGCTACGCGGTTATCGATGAAACACCGGAGTGGCTATACGTTCGAGGCAGAGGTCCCGGCGGAATTGATCCGGCAGGGCTATTTCTATTATTATATTGAAGTCGCCAGCGGTGAGACGCGAGAACTGTTTCCGAAAACCGATGCAGTCGACCCGTCAAATCGCAATGGCTACCAGGTTTCAGTATCACCCAAGGGTAAGAAGTTGTTTATATTCAATGCTTACGAAGACGGAAGCCAGGTCAGTCGCGTTTGGAGACCGGGCGCTGAAATCATTCCAACGGGCGAGCCGGCACGCGCCGAACTGATTACCCGAATCGACAAGTTGTTTGTGCCTGACCCGGAGGATAAGGACGCAGAAGCCATATATGACTACTCAATGCGATTTAACTTCCATCAAAAGATCGGCTCAAGACCAGAGCCACTGGATAGTTTTTCAACCGTCCATTTGAAGGGACGATCTCTCAACGGGAAATCGTTGAAGGTCCAGCTCGCATTTATTACGCGTTCGGGAGCGACGGCGGGAGGACTTGTCGACTTGCGTGCGGATGGGGATGTGGTGACAATAGACAGAAACACACTTCGTCCCGTAAAGATGGTAATACTACCCCGGCCGTATCCCTCTTTTTTGCCCTATTATTTTTCGAATAAACTGAAGTTTGACTGGAGTGATATTGAGACATTTCAAATTTCTGTTGGCCCCGGACTATCAAATGAAGAGTTAGAAAGTAATTTGGCGTTCGCTATCGAAATGATCTGGCTCGAGTAACGCGCCGACTATCTGACGGAGTTTTTGCCCATACTGTCGATTGAATAAAAGGATTGGAATATTAAAACGAGATAAAAAACATGTTAAATGTTTAACCTTTAAGTTAAACCTTACATAAGACATGCTACCAAATCAATTGATTTTTGTCAACTCCGAATAGTCGCTTCTACGAAGTTTATTCCAGTGGGTCCTAAAAGCATGCGGGTTTACGAAAATTTTTCGTGGCTCTCATCTGCAACTCCTCGTCGACACATTCAATTCGTCGGCGCGATTCGAATTTCAGATTCTCCGGAGGAACTTATCTAACACATTGTGCAAAGAGACGTGCAGGTATTCTAACTAAGGGGAAAGTGTTTCTTTATTACCAAAGAGCGTTGCAACCAATATCCTATACGTTGTTTTTGATTCAGTCACGCCACCTTTGCGACGTGATTGATCTGACACGCTGATCCGACTTGAGCGCAAATCAATCTGAAATAATCTCTAATAATCTGGCGGCGCTACAGCAATGCCATAACAACACAGATTACGATCATGAAAAAAACTTTGTTTTACATTCTGGTTACTATGGCCTTCGTCTTTGTGGCGGCGCACGCGAGGGCACAACTTACATTCAAAACGACATCACCTTCTACTATTGCTTATTATGAGTATGTTCCATCCGACTATAACAGCAATTCCAATAAATATCCTGTTGTTATCTTTTTGCATGGAATAGGCGAACGCGGTCCCAATACTACTGATAAAAATGTTCTTGACGATCACATTTCCAAGGTTGCAAAACTCGGCCCCCCGAAGCATGCCAAGGCTGGGACGAAGTTCCAATTCATTCTGATCTCTCCTCAGCTGAAGAATAATCATGGGAACTGGCCGACATCGTATGTTATGGAGGTAATTAATCACGTGAAGACTTATTTACGTATTGACGAAAAGCGTATCATCATCACGGGTTTAAGTCTTGGCGGCGGTGGCGCATGGACTATGGCGCAGGATTATCCAAAGCTCTTCGCTGGTGTAGCACCTGTGTGTGGCGGATACAACAGCACTTCTAAAGCCGTTAATATCGGAAAGGAGCATCTGCCTGTTTGGGCTTCGCACGGTGACGTAGATACGACAGTCCCTATGTCGAGAACGGTTAACATGGTGAATGCAATCAATTCCTATAAGCCAAATCCCCTGGCCAAGGTGACAATCTACAAAGGTGTAAAGCACAACGCATGGGATTATGCATACCGCACCGATCATAGCCTTCACAATCCAAATCTCTACGAATGGATGATGAAGCAAACCAATAAAAAGAACGCCGGAAACAACATACCGACAGCCAATGCAAATTCGGATCAAACAAAATATCTTTCGTCAACGTCGACAACAACTATATTTGGCTCAGGAAGCGACTCTGATGGGACTATCGCAAAATACAGATGGACCAAGATCCAGGGCCCATCGGCCGCGCTGAGCGGGAATTCTACCAGCAAATTGAAGGTTAGCAGCCTCAGGGTCGGAACGTATACGTTTCGTCTTACGGTCACTGACGACAAAGGCAATACAGATTCTGACTACGTTCGTGTCGTGGTAAAAAATTAATCCACAAATTAATCAACATCAAATGAAAAATATCAAAATGATTGCAGCATCTATGAAGAAGGGAATAATCGCCGCGCTTGCCATTATGGTAATGGTCAGCTGTTCAGAAGAAACACTGGTGGAAAAGCCGACTGAGGCGGAAGCATCGCCTTTGACGGCCTTCGTGGAAGAGGCTGACGTAGCGAGTCTGACGGTTAGCGGAATATATACCGAAGTGTCGGCGGATGTCGATTGCGCCAGCTGTACATACAAGGTGCCTGATAACGTACGAACGGTTGATGGTTCTGAGCTTGGCCTGAAGCCCGGTAGTGTAATCTGTGTGGATGCGCGACGCAAGCTTGGTGAAATCGAGTTTGTAAATATGATCGGCACCGAAAATGCGCCTATCATCATCGGAACCTGCGACGAATAAAATTAGTTTTTCATAAGGTTAAAAAGGTGAACCCTGATTCCGGGAGGAGTCAGGGTTTTTTACTCTTCCAATGGTGCGTTTACCTTCGTTTGCCGTGAAAGAAGCACGGAGTCAGCGGTGTACTGAATTAAGATCCCCTCTGTCTCAGTCTCTTCCCTTGTATACAAATAGAACTTCCTGTCGGGGTAATATTGCATTAACGCTTCATTGTGTTGACCAAGGTCAAGCGCGTATAACACATCACTTTTAAATTCCCTATCATTTCGGTTCAGATTGGCCTCATACATCGGACGGATTACCCCGGTAGGTGAACCAATGAATACCACGGCGTTACTAAGATTGGCTTCGGCAACCTTGTCATATAGATCCATCCGCTCATCCACAACCTTGTGTTCGCGGGCAGTGATAAAAGGTATTTTTACAAGAGCGTATAAAATACCCGTGAACAAAAGTGCCCGGCCCCACATTACATTCTGACGCAGCACTTTGATGATGATAAAACTGACCATGAACGGAAATCCTTCGAAATAGAATCGTGGCCCATATTGATTTCCGCCGTATTCATAGTAAAAGAAGTAGCCGAATACAAGGATAATAAAAAAATAATCCTCCGGGTGACTAAAGATGTTTCGAAGATCCCGAAGTCGGGACAGTAGAAAAACAGCATACAGGATGAGCAAATGTGGCGATGCCCAGTAAAGAAACATCACCAAACGTTTGAAGACGTGCTTCAGTCCTGCCATGGGAGTGTGTCCCTTCACAAATCCCAGCGCCTCATCATCGTACGCCCAAACGGTTACCGGTAAAAGCGCACTACCCGTTGTTCTGTAATTATACCAGAAGAGAAAAATCATAATCGGCATTGCCCCGGCAGTGATCAGCAGGACAGGCTTTAGTGAATCCCATTTATATCTGACAACTATGTATAAATAAAATGGCGCATATATAAGTACGGCAGTATAAGGACGTGTAAGCGCGAGCATTCCCACAAATATGCCCGCAAGAATAGCGAATCCAGCCTGACGTTTATCAAAATACCTGAATGTGAAATACATGGCGCAGACTACATGCAGGAAAGAGGATGTGTGTGAGAAGTAAGAAGCAGCGTTAAACAAGTAATACCCAGTTGCCGCCACGGCGATTACGGACCAGGTTGCGACCCGATCATCGTAGAATTTTACCAGAAGTTTATAAAGAAACCAAAGGGCAAGGATTGCAAAAATGATATTAATAAAGAACGGAGGAATGCCAGCAACATAGGCAGTTGCAAGTAAGACGGGCCATCCCGGCGGAAACCGGCTCATCCATTTTCCGTCCTTTTGGGTGATATGATGGAAATCAAAAAATTCCGCCAGCGGATGGACTTCGCTCCACAGTTTTCCTTTCGCCAGGTCTTCAGCCTGGAATAAGTATGCATATTCATCGGCGGAGTTTGGAAACGTTCGCAACCCGATAACAGCAACCAGCGCGGCCGCTATGGCAAACGTGACTAGCACCACCGCTACGGTCTTTTTTGAGTTTCTGGTCAGCAGGCGATCAAGTTCTGCAACTCTTTTATCTATCCAGGCTGACGAGACGGCAAAAAGAAAGAGTGCCAGAAATATTGACATTATAAGCCCTTCTGACGCTATGAGACGAATTACGTCGTCGTAATATCCGGGCGGGTGTTTGTGATGCGAAGGAAATAGAATAGCCAATTGGCCAACTATGGGGGCTTCCCAAATTTTGAAAACAAAAAATGCAGTAATACTTGCCAACAGTATTAATACACCGAGCAATTTTAATTTCATACTTTCCAGCCTCCAGCAGTTACTAAACTGATGCCTGCCCAAGTTAAAAATAATTGTTCAATGATGTCAAATCCGATAATCTGGTGGCGAACTCCAAAAAAAAAGGCCGGTGTGTACCGGCCTCCGCATATCGCACGTCAACTTCCTTATTTGGAAAGTTGCTGTGCGATTTTTTCTTTAACTACCTGGCCAACGCTGCTCTTTGTTTCCTCAAGCACCTCAGAAAGGTTATTCTTGGCATACTCACTTGCTTTTCCTGAAAGATCCTTAAGCGTACCGGACGCAGAATGGAGTAACTCCCTGCCTTTTTCAGTCATAAGGTAATTGGCCAGAACGGCTGCAAGTGCAGCGCCTCCGACAGCAGCCAATAATATTGTATTTCCCCTTGTCATATTGTCTATTTTTTAATTGTTAGCTATTGTGTTATACTCTTCTTGTTGTAAAAAAGGTATGCCTGCTCCGACAGTTTACCCGCGCGTGATAAACCAGATGGTGTCACTCGCATCATCGGTCATCAACAGATCCCCGGTTTTCGTGATTGCGACGGCGACAGGCCTTCCATATACTTCGCTTTCATCTTCGTTTGCGATAAAGCCTGTGACAAAATCCCGTGGCGGACCGGCTAACTTCCCGTTGCGGAACGGCACAAATAATACGCGGAATCCTGCAAAGGATGACCGGTTCCATGAGCCATGTTGAGTAATTAGCGCACCTTCCCCAAAGTTTTGCCCCAGGATATTGGCGTCTGTAAATACTAATCCCATGGAAGAACTATGGGCCTCCAACGCAAGGTCCGGAATACGTGTAGCTTGGACCAGCTCTGGTTTCTGATCTTCTTCCTTTATCCGCGGATCAGGATTAGTGCCAAAATAAGCATAGGGCCAGCCGTAGAATGCTTCATCTTCGACCTCCACGAGATAGTCAGGGACGAGATCATCACCAAGTTCATCGCGCTCATTCACCACTGTCCAGAGTGCATTCGTTTGAGGGTGCAAAGCGATTCCTACCGGATTGCGAAGACCCGCCGCGAAAATCCGTTTGCCAGAACCGTCGGGATTAATTTCCAGGATGTTCGCACGTTCCTTTTCTTCAGCCATGCCGTGTTCGCCATGATCACTGGCTGAACCAATGGCTATATAGATCTTCGATCCGTCCCGTGACGCCAGAAGATTTCTCGTCCAGTGATTATTATATCCTCCGGCGGGCAAATCAAGTATTTTTTTGCCTTCCGATTTTATGGTAGTATCTCCC
Source organism: Bacteroidota bacterium (assembly GCA_023417785.1). Classification (GTDB taxonomy): domain Bacteria; phylum Bacteroidota; class Bacteroidia; order Cytophagales; family Cyclobacteriaceae; genus Ohtaekwangia. The sequence goes on along the minus strand of JAEZEH010000106.1, from coordinate 23,932 downwards.
AGCGTAAACGGATAGCGCCATAGTCCATCAGTGTTTGCAACATAGAAGAATCCGTTCATTACCAGCATCCCGAATGGCTGATTCAGATCCGTAAGGAAAGTCGATTGAATCTCAGGGTTGCCATCCCCATCGTTATCACGGAAAAGGTGTATTTCATTTAAACTGTTCTGCGTGTGCTGTGATTCGTCGCGGCCCGTCACTTCATCGGTAATTTTCTTCTTTACGCCCTTGCTCTCTGTGTTGGCATACGCAACAAATATGTCGCCGTTATCTGCGACGTAGATATTTCGTGGGCTCTTGGTACCGCTCGCAAACTTCCTTACCGAAAATCCTTCAGGAGCCACCGGCGTTTTGTTCTCCGGCCATCCAATCACCGTACTGTACTTAACAGTGCTCTCGGTTTCGTGCGGAGCCGGAAGAGTGAGTTCTTGCTGATATGCCGTAGAAACAGTGTCCCGTTTCGACAAGTCAGCCTCTGAAGTCTTTTTTGGTCCACAGGAAACTATCAGGGTTGATAAGAATATCAGGAGAAACGATTTCGCGATTCGCTTCATAACTTTAGTTGAGATGGATGAATGATTAACTAAGTGAGGCATCCTAAAGCAATTTGTATCGTTGCACAAATTGATGCGCCCACTACACTAAATGGTAAGCCTTGAAAATCAAAAAACAGATGCCAGGATCTGTTTTGCGTGGCCGAAGGCCGGTTACCGGTTTCGTGTTTCCATCAACTGATGGTCAACAAGCGAACGCTTCATTGCATCCATCACCGCCGATGTGATCTTTCTCCTCAGAATAATGCGACTTCCCGCAGCAAGGGCAAGCCAGGTGAATGCATTGTAATCGGCAAGGTTCATGATCAAAGCCTCGACACGGCTTTTCATGGGAGATCTGAACTGTTCGAGTGCCTTATTGCTGATCACCGGCCAGTCTGTACCGGAGGAAAATTCAGGTAAATATTTTGAAGCCCGATCCCTCAATACAGGAATAATCGGGAGTTTAGGTTCGGCAGCATCTCCCATCGCAAAGTAGTGTTCCCGTTGCCCGGCCGAAAGGGTTGCGTAGCCTCTTGTGATCAGATTGTCGGATGACGCTGGAACCGTAAAGTGGTCTCGCAGAAACTTTTCACAGTTGGCCCGGCCAAGAAAATAATCATGAATCCTGAATTCCTTGTTGAAAAAACCACTGAAGCCACCGAAGGCGCCGCACGCGATCGCCCGGGATCCGGTTTCCTTAACAGGCTGACCACCGTTGAGCTGAGGTACGGTACGGGTAGGCGCAATTAAGAATTGTCCGGCACAATCATCGTCAAGTGCCTGAAGGATAGCATCGGGTTTAACGCGGGCCTGGTTGATCAGCGCCGTGAGTGTACTTCCGGCTACTTCGAGCAGCGTATTCTTCGGGTCGTAGTCGGGTTCAACGCCGGGAAACGGATCGACCATCAGAATAGTACTGTTGAAATGATTGAAGCTGTTAAACGCCTTGGGATCTTCCTGACCTGTTATTTCCTTCAACACATTCCGTACGTTTTCAAAAGGTTCATTGTTGATCATACCGCCATCGACGTTGAGGGAGTCATACTGGCCTTCAGGAAGCGGATTTTTTCCGAAGGTATCACTCAGCCAGCCAATGTCATTCACATGCTGCGCCGTGCGTGTGATCTTCCTGGCTTGTAAGCCTACCGGGAATGCGCCCGTCGCCATGGCAGCATCGCGCGCCACATCCACAGACAGCCCGGAATAAAAATCCAATGGTATCCATCCATCCGCCGTGTAAATGGTACTGTTCATTTTGAACCTTGCGTAGTCATTGTGTCTGTGGATGAAGTACGAGCTGTGCCGCGAATCGGTGCTTCTGAAGAACAAGTCATACCAGAAGCCCTTGAGATTACTTAATGTAACAAAGATCTTCATCTGTTCATCAAGGTAAGGCCGAGGGTACCGGTCGTTTTTATCGATCCGCATGGCGCGATTGGCAATCTCTTCAATGAACCGGGAATTCAGCAACGACGTGATGTTTCCTTTGCGAATGTCTTCCGGATTCAACATGTCACGGAATACGTCTGCTGCGGTCAGGTCAACCCACGAGTGGTAGAACTTGTTCTCGGGATGATTGCCCAGCAGATCCTGTTGATCGACCTTTGAGAGATGTTGGATCCGGTTATTAGTCGCACTTGCCGTGATAATCGCGGTCATTCCACCTGCGCTTGCTCCCCCGATCACAGGCACAACCACCTTGTGTGCAGGTATTCCATCCTCTCCTTTTCGTCGTTCCCATTCATCCAATGCTTCTATCAGGAAATCCATCACTCCGGCCGTATAGGCACCGGCGGATACGGCTCCTGCCATGCAAAGGCCAACATAGAATGTTTGGTCATATTCTTCTGCTTTCATGATACGTTTCGGAAAAGCCGACTTGATTCCACGAACTTATCCATTTTACGAGGTTGACACAATCCGTTTATTTCGGGTAAATGACTGTTTACGTCATCGAAAATCTATTCTGCTGTCCGGAATTGAACTGATTTTTCCGGTTGTGAACACGCCGAAATATTAAGGTGTTCTTTTTCGGTCACCAGACCACCTCCTGAACATGGTCTTCTTTTTGCCGGTGAAGGCATGCGACCGCAGCCCTTCAAAACCTCCTCCAATGCTTAAGAACCTCCTGACTGTAGCCCTTCGGAACATCCGCAAAGAAAAAACATACAGTGCCATCAATATCCTGGGGCTCACCATCGGCATCACCTGCAGTGTGCTTCTGCTGATGTACATCCTCGATGAACTTAGCTATGACAAGTACCACAAGAATGCCGACAATATCTATCGGGTAGTCTCCAACATTAAGGAACCGGATAATCAGTTTACATGGGCCGTGGCGCAGATTCCGCTTGCCGAAGAACTTCAGGATAACTATCCCGAAGTTATAAATGCAGTGCGGTTCTTCGGAACGGGAAGAACCTTGTACAAGAACGGTGAAATGCAATTTTTTGAGGAAGATTTCTATCTGGCTGACTCTACCGTATTTGATATGTTCTCCTATGAATTTCTTCAGGGAGATGAATCAACCGCTTTGGATAACCCATTCTCCATGGTGATTACGGAAGAAGTCGCCATTAAATATTTTGGAACCCCGGCGGCAGCGCTGAATCAATCGCTGCAAAACCTTCAATCGGAGGAATTCAAAATCACGGGAGTCATAAAGGATGTGCCTCATAATTCCCACTTCAGGTTCGACGCGCTGATCTCACGCAACACTCGCCCCGGCTTTCAAGGCAGCTGGGGTAACTTTGGTGTTTTTACATACCTGCAACTTCCCGAAAATTATGATCTCTCAAAGATGTACACAAGCCTGGAGAAGATTGTCATAGAACGAGTCAATCCTATTTTCGAACAATTCGGTATTACCATCAAATACGAGATCCAGCGCATTACAGACATCCATCTATATTCAAAGATCCAGGACGAGGCGGAAGAAGGGGGCGACATTGCATCTCTGTATATTTTTGGCTCGGTGGCCTTTTTTATGCTGATCATAGCATCGATAAATTATATGAACCTGGCCACGGCGCGATCGGCGAACCGTTCGAAGGAGGTTGGTATCAGAAAGGTGATGGGGTCGCAGCGGAGGCAACTTGTCCTCCAGTTTATTACGGAATCAGTGGTGATTGCGCTCATCAGTCTGATAGCAAGCCTGATTCTCATCTATGCCTTGCTTCCCGTCTTCAACAGTCTTGCGAACAAGGAACTCCCGTTGAGCTATTTGACTCAGCCGGAGGTGCTACTGAGCCTTTTGGCTATCGTCCTTTTCATCGGTATCGTCGGTGGAAGCTATCCCGCCTTTTATCTGTCTGGGTTTAACCCCGTGCAAGTGTTGAAGGGGAAGTTATCGGCCAAAGGTGGGAGCGTCGTCTTTCGGAAAATACTAGTAGTGAAACAGTTTGCGATCTCCATCTTCATGCTCATCTCCACGTTCATCGTCTACGACCAGCTTCAGTTCCTCCGGTCCAAAGATCTTGGCTTCGACAAACAACGCGTGGTGCGACTCAGTCTCGGTGGGCCTGAACTTCGCGGGAAGAGCGCCGTTCTCATGGAAAGGCTTAAACAAACTCCGGCAGTCTCGGCAGTCGGTATGGCAAATTCGTCTCCAGGCCAGGGAATTGGTAAGTTGCTCCTGAAGGTGGAAGACAACGACGGCAAATTCTCGGACCGTGGAGTCGACCTCTACGCAGCGGATTTCGATTTCGTAAAAACGCTTGGGATGACCATTGTAAACGGGCGCGACTTTTCAAGAGATGTGATCTCCGATACAACGTATGCGGTACTCGTGAACGAAGCAATGGTGAAACGCATGGCATGGGAAAATCCGATTGGCAAAAAGTTCGTCTTTTCCGATGGAAACGATGAAACTCCGGATATTGAAAAACATGTGGTCGGCGTGGTGAAAGACTACCATCAAAACTCCCTTTACGACGTGATCGAACCGCTTATGATCTTGCTGGACGACAATCTTAATTTTGTATTTGTCCGAACCCTGGAGGGTGACGTTCGACAATCACTGGCTTCGATTGAAACTGCATGGAAAGATGTGTTTCCTAACCATCCTTTTGAATATAACTTCCTCGACCAGGATTTCAATTCACAGTATCAGGCCGATGAAAAACGAAGTCAGATCTTCACGGCTTTCTCAGGCCTTACCATCATTATCGCTTGTCTTGGTTTGCTCGGCCTCGCTGCTTTCACGACAGAACAAAGAACCAAGGAGATCGGGGTGCGTAAGGTGATCGGGGCAAGCGTCTGGAGCCTGATAGTACTCGTCTCGAAAGAGTTTTTCATTCTTGTGATAATTGGAATGGTAATCGCATTTCCATTGGCCTGGTACTTCACCGACAACTGGTTGCAGAATTTCGCTTACCGTATCGAACTTCAGGGCGAATGGCTTACATTTTTACTTTCGGCGTTGCTTGCACTCTTTATTACGTTCATAACCGTCGGTTTTCACGTGTTGCGTGCCGCATCAGCAAACCCGGTTACTACACTACGGGCTGAGTAGGGAATGGAGATGCACTAGGCAGTAAGAAATTCACACTCGGTCCACAGGAATGGTAAGTATTCCCATTTCCCATTTGATCTCACGGTTTTGTGAGGTAACATCAATTTTATTTCTAATAATTATAAAAATAGTTGTATGACTATATATATAGTCATATATTCGTTTATGGAATTGAAGGAACTTACCCGGGCCGAAGAACAAGTGATGCAATACCTTTGGGAACTAGAGAAAGGGTTTCTAAAAGATATTGTGGAGCGATTCCCGGAGCCGCGACCAGCATACACTACCGTTTCCACAGTGGTCAGGGTACTTGTGAAAAAAAGTTTCATTAGCTACAAAACCTACGGAAAGATCAATGAATATTTCCCGGCCGTATCAAAAAGCGATTATTTCAGGAGAAAAGTCAGGCCGATCATTTCTAATTACCTGAAGGGCTCGCCATCAAATATGGTGTCCTACTTCGCCAACGCCGACCTCAACCTGACGGAACTGGAAGAGATCAGGAAAATGGTGGATGAACGGATCAGGAAACTGAAATCAAAAAAGAAATAGTATAACCAATGATAGCTTATCTCCTGCAAAGCAGCCTCTGTCTGAGCATCATGTATCTGTTTTACATGCTTGTCTTCAGCCGAAGTACTCTTTTCCACGCGAACAGGCTGTACCTGGTGACGGCGCTGATCCTTTCGTTCATTATTCCTGCATTGAAGTTTTCGATACCCGAAGTGGCAAGTCACGATTCCTATTCAATTCTCCAACCCGTAAGAGATGCTGTGAATATCAGCCATTACGACGCAACGGATACGCGCTCTGCGAGGGCATTCTCGGCATTGCCGGGATGGAACGCAATTGCCTGCGGTGCGTACATTGTCGTTTTGGTCTTTTTGACTTTGCGACGGGTGCGGTCAATATGGTCTTTATTAAGAATAAGTCGGCGTGAGCTGGAGCGAACCCCCGATGGTTATCGCATTGTGCGGACCAACTTCCTGTTTCCGTTCTCTTTCGGAAACATCATATACCTTCCTTCACAAATGAATGACCCTATGGTTCTTGAACATGAGAAGTGTCACATCAAACAAGCGCATTGGGTAGACCTGTTGCTGGTGGAGATTGCTGTGCTCGTCATGTGGTTCAACCCGGCAATATACTTTTTTCGCAGCTCCCTCAAATCCGTCCATGAGTACCATGCCGACGCGCACGCGGTAGCGGCATGCGGAAATCTGCCTGCATATCTGTCCTGCCTTTTGCAACAGGTTCGTATACATCAGAGTGGCTTGATCAGTCCATTTTTTTCAAATAGCCTTAAACAACGAATTAACATGATGACAAAAAATCAAACTCCGCGCATTTTTTCGACTATTTACCTGCTCACAGTTCCTGTAATCGTTGTCTTACTCGCTGCATTCTCCTTTCGCAAGGACGGTAGCACAGACAAGACGGTCGACGTTGGTGTAAAACGTACTTTGAAGGTAGTTATTGATCCCGCACATGGCGGAGAAGACCACGGCGCCACCGCGGCAGATGGTACGTATGAAAAGGAAATAACACTTTCTGTTGCCACCGAAATTGAGAAGGCTGCGCGTGCCGCCGGGATACAGGTTACCCTCACGCGCGAGAGTGATGTAGGATTAACGCTCGCCCAGAGAATTGCCATTGCAAAAACAACGCGGGCTGATGCGTTCATCTCTATCCATGCCGATAATAATCCGGGTGATCCGGATAAAGGCGGTGCGCGTATCATGGTCAGTAGTACCAAACCGGGTGAAGCGAATCAGCACCTTGCAACTTGTCTCATCAACGGCATGAAGGAAGTTTCTGATCTCGCAGCAGATATGGAAAGGGGAGATCCGTATGTGTTGAAGAATAATCCTGTTGCCGCCGTCATTATCGAAGTTGGTTTTCTTTCGAACAAACAGGACCTGACGCGTCTTTCTGATCCTGCACAGCAACAAACCCTGGCGCAAAGCATCGTCAAAGGGTTGCTGCGTTATGGTGTCGAATAGAAACAAATATACTTAACAACGAACCGGCAAGATGCCAGCTCTTGCAACAACCTTACCTGATCTACCGGTTCGTTGTCTGAATTTCTGTGTTGAGTCATTGCCAACGAGATCGTCAGCTTCATCCCGAAGTCTGCCATCAAATGAGCCCTGCGGAATCAAATCAATTATTGAATATCAGTGAGAATTTTGTGCCGGTACCCCGGGTGGACGTTACGTCTATTGCAATCTGGTGAAAATCGGCTATGGTTTTTACAATTGGAAGTCCGAGTCCGTAGCCGTCGCTGTCCGATTGCTGAAAGCGTTTGAATCGGCTAAACAGCACCGGCAGGTCCTCAGATGCGATGCCAACACCGTTGTCGCAGATGTCAACCTGGTATGCGCCACCATTGGAAAACCCGATAACTTCGATGTGGCCGCCGTCTTTATTGTATCGGATGCTGTTATTGATAATGTTGAAGATCATTGTGTGAAGGAGCGCCTTGTTGCACTGATCAATCGTGAAATTCTCTAATCCCTCCTTGCCAAGACTGATACCTTTTGCGTCCAGTCTGTCTTCAATTTCGTGGTGCACTTCATCAATAAGGTTCTGAATAGAGACACTGTCCTGCCTCAGATACTGCTTGTTTTCGATTTTTGAAATCAGCAACAGGCTTTGAACGATACCTTTCAACCGGCTCAATGATTTTTGCGATTCAATCAACTTCATCTCAGCCTCTTCGGTGAGAGTGTGGTCTGTGAGGAGATTCTCAAGCTTGCTTTGCAGAATCGAAATTGGAGTGAGGAGCTGATGAGATACATTAGAAATAAACTCCCGTTCTTTGGTAAACACTGCCTCGAGGCGTGTCATCATATCATGGATACTTTCATCAAGATACCTGAAATCAGTAGTCGACGTCTCAACCTGCTGAAACCGGAATGAAGTGGGGTCGCGTGTGTCGCGGAGTTTGGCGACGATTTTTTTCAGCGGAGCGAGTAGAATTTTTGTAAAAGCGATGTCGCTGACCGTTGTAAGAAGGGCGATGACCAAAAGGGTGACAAGACCGAATTTTTGTAAGGTGCGTTCAATCTCATGAATTGTACTAAGGCTCCGTCCTACCTCAAGGATGTATTGTTTATTATCGAGCACAAAGGAATGTGTCAAAACTCTATAGTCAACGATCTCCTCCTCGACGAGGCGTGCGCTGTTTTCGATGGTGTTAACGGGTGGTAACGAGTCGTTCTGCTCCAGCGATATGAATTCCTCCTTCAGTAAGTTGTAGCTTCCGTAAGTACTTTCAGACCCTTCTTCAATAAACGCGGTTATCCCAACTTCGTCAATGATAGCAATAACCTGTTCCTTTTTCTGGTTTAGTTGCGCGTCGGTGTTGACGATAGCAATATTTTTTATCAATAAAGGCAAAACGAGCACGAAGACCAGGATGATGGCCAGTTTCGAAAGCGTGTTGTAGAGCGCGAATTTTGCCCGTAGCTTCATCTTAAAGGTTCACCCGGTATCCGACACCACGGACTGTTTCCAGCCACGTGGGATCCTCGTATTGTTGAAGCTTTTTTCTGATGTTCTTGATATGAACGTCGATGTAATTTGAATCGGTAACGTCTTCAAGGATATTTCCCCAGATATGTTCGATCAGTTGCATGCGTGTGAGTACTTTGTTCTTGTGTAAGGCAAAATATTGTAGCAGGTCGAATTCCTTTTTCGTCAGCACAAGGTCATTTTCCCCGTGAGAAAGCTTTCTTCCGCCGAGGTCAAGTACAAAACCACCCATGTGTACGAAATTATTCTTGATGCTATACTTTCTCCGGCTGATGGCCTGAATTCGCGCATGCATCTCCAATAACGAAAAAGGTTTGGCAAGATAGTCATCGGCACCGAGGTCGAGACCCTTTACCTTGTCATCTACGGAATTTCTGGCTGTTATGATAATAAACGCCGCGTCTTCGTTTGCTTTTCGTGCTTCCATCAGCAGGTCGATGCCATCATAGTCCGGGAGGCCAAGATCCAGTAGCACAAAATCAAAAAGGCCGACTGCGAGTTTTTCAGATGCGTCCCTGCCGGTGTAGGCCTTGTCACACAAAAAGTTTTCCTTGGTGAGATAGGATTCGATCTCATCCGCCAGACTTTTTTCATCCTCAACAATCAAAACATTCATAGTATTTACTTTTTGCTGCTTATGGTGTAATACAAGGTAGATGTAAAGAAAAACTGAGGTTGCGTGAGATACCCTTCCATGGTATTTACGGGAATAGAGTACCTTCCGCCGGTTTCGAATGACCAGTGACCACGTGTATACATCACTGGTAAAGAAACTTCGTAACTCATCAGATTGAAAGAGCGTTTTTCATTTTCAATAATGGTAACCTCTGTGTCCCAGTCATCCGTAGGTTCTTTACCCTGCCCGTCGCCCTGGTTCTGTTCTTTACCTTTACCCTTGCCTTTACCTTTGCCCTTACCTTTACCTTTGCCAGCGTTACCTGGGATTTCTTCCTCAATCACAAACTGCTCATAAAAGGACTGTGTGCCTGCGATAAGGGTGACCTGTGGATCAATAGAAATAGTACCGCCGAGGGTATTTGGGAATTCGAAGTAGTGTGAGTTATCAAGAATCAAAAACACATCCCGGATTTCATTTCCGAAAATGTACGCAGAACTCAATTTGGTGTAAAGTATAGACCAGTCGAATCCCGCGGCTACCGACGCGGAGTTCGCGACATAGGATTTGAGAAGTTCAGTGTTTTCATTATAAAAGTATCGACCATAATAGAGAGATCCGTCCCATTTTTTTCCAATATCAAAACTCCATCCAGCCATGAGGTCAATCTCGTCCATAAATGCTGGGGTTGAGAGAATGTCATAAGCCATTACCGAAAGCCATAATCCGCTTTTGTGCATAGCCGTTATGTCCGAGCCCAGGTAAGGCATGGGTCGCGATTGAAACCTCCCAAGAAACGATGAATTGTTTCCGTAAGAAAGACTGGAAGAGAGGTAATGCTTTTTGTTACTGGCGGTCGTATCGCTCACAGCGGTACTGCGAACAGTGTCGCCACACAGAACGTTGTCCACGCCTGATGCAACGGATAGGCAACTACCCGTTGGGGAAAAAAAGATACTGATAATGGAAAGCATAGCTGGTAATGCCCTCCGCGATGATGTACCCATATTACTTACAGAAAAAGTTACTTCCGCCCATTACCCGGTTTGACTGGCCTGCCTGAAGGTTTGCCTTTTTTAGCTGGTCGCGCACCCTGGGGACGGGGACCACTAACTTTTGCTGGTTTATTTTTTCGCTCTTTGGTGACGGGAACAGCCTTTACATCTTTGTTTGGGTTAGCTTCCTTTTTAGGTGGGTCAACCCTTTCTTGTTTAGGTTGAGCCTCCTTTTTCGGTTGTTCTGCATCCTGCTTCTCCTGTTTAGAGCCTTCAGGCTTTGTTTCGTCTTTTTCTGTTTGTGCAAAGAGAATCTGGGAACAACAAGTAAAAAAAAGGGCCAGAAAAAGTCGGGTATTCATACTACGAAAGTAGCGAATAGCACTTTAACAGAGGATATATGGGTAAGAAAGTGTTCATTTTAGCACAGAGTTAAAAAAATAGAAGGGCGCATTTCTGCACCCTTCTATAAAAACCCCACTAAGCCCGGGCCTCAGATTAAAACCAATTCTAATGTTGATCATTAGGGCTAGTTGAAGCAGAGCGAGAGGCCGGGTATTTAAAGTTGCTTGCTTCGACCATATCTACAACACGTAATCGTTATGGTTTGTTGTAAATCTAAAAGTGGATCATGAAGAAATGATGAAGTAACGTCGTGCTGCTTCGAAAAAGTAAGCAATAATTTAAAGATAATCGGGCGGCAGAAAACGCGAATGAAATCAATAGCAGAGCCTGAGAATGAACAAGGTCTGTTGTAACGTTAGGGATAGGCGTTGAATAAATTTCGAAGGGGAACGTCACCAAAATAAAAAGCGCAAGAAGAAGCTATGCAGATCACGTCGTCTACATCGTCAAAGAAAGAACTTCTTCAAGTTCATCTCTTTCGAGAACGACTGGATTATTCTTGCTATCGGAATTGTTTGCGATCTCGTTGAGCCTTTGCATGGAAAGCCCACACGCGGAGAGTGTCGGTATCTGCATGGCATTTTTCAATTCCCGGATTTGATTCACCAGAAAATCGGCATAGTAATCATTGGACCTTCCCGTCTGAGTGGAAAAGATTGTACCGACCCTGGCATATTTCACCAGCGCACCCGTTGGGTCACCGTGTTTTCGAAGTTTTCGGAGTGTGACCTCGTTTGCTGATAACATCAGTGAGCTGCAGATGACGCCGTGGGGGATGTCATACATTCCGCCAATAGTCCCCGCAAGGCCATGAACAGCTCCAAGCCCCGCGTTTGCCAGCGTGATTCCCGACAGATATGACGCCATCGCCATGTCGGTTCGTGCCGACAAATTGGTTCCATCCGAAAATGCATTAAAAAGTGATCGCGCGATGCGCTGGAGCCCCGCCAACGCCAGCGAATCGGTGATCGCGTTAGCCGACGTCGACAAGAAGGATTCAAGCAATTGTGTGAACGCATCCATACCACTTGCAGCGGAAACGTTCGGAGGACAACTCAGTGAGAGCGCCGGATCGACAATAGCCACGTCAGGAACGAAGTTGTCGTGCCGCAACGATTTCTTGAATCCATTTTGCCCTGTCTCGGCCAGCACGGCGTTCTTTGTTGCCTCGCTTCCGGTTCCCGCGGTAGTCGGTGCCGCAACGAAAGGGATCTTCTTACCAGAATGTGATTTATTGCCAACACCTTCAAGATAATTTTTTACCCCGTCTTTCAAAGGCAGCATAGCGGAGATGGCTTTACCCGCATCGAGTACACTTCCTCCGCCGATGGCAAGAACAACCTGTGGGCTCCACTCCGAAAATGATGTGACTGCGTTGTCAACCACAGCAGGAGAAGGCTCGCCGCTGATGGAATACGTTTCGACTACAAAGCCGTTCTTGTTGAGCTGGCCCAGAACGGTGTTGCCATGAGGTGATGATGTGAATGACTTTTTACCCGTGATTAATAGCACGTTTGAACCATAGCGTTTCAACAACGAAGGCAGAAGCTCAATTTTGCCTGCGCCGAAATGGAGATGCGGCGTACGTGCGAGCTGAAAACTCTCGGCCACGGCTAGTGCGATTCAGGGAACAACATGTTGTGCTTTACACCTTCGCGCGGCGCAGCCATCCAGGGTTCGACGGTGTCGCGCCACTTGCGATAGTGCGGGGTTTCCTTATGAGCAGCTACTGCCTCCGGCGTCAGATACGCTTCGTACAGCACAAACCTTGTTTCGTCATTAGCATTTTGAAGAATATCAAAGCGCAGATTGCCGGGTTCTTTTATTGACTGCCCGTGATTTTCCCTGGTGGCGTCAATGAACTGGCGGATAAACCCGGGCTTGACTTGAACGTGAACAAGTGTCGTTAGCATCTTGCGACAATTAAGTTATACCGTGAAGGTAGGGATGCATTCGTCTACATGCCAGCATTACGTCAAATTCCTTTCACGAAATTTGCCCCCGGTAGCAGGTAATTCAATTGTTGTTCAGGGTTTGATTAATGCAGCTTTTGAATTATAAAATAGGGTGAAACCAGACGGTATTCTGGTCAGTCCGCATTCGTTTCAGCTAGTTTACGGAAACGCGGCCAAAATAACTTCGTAGAATAGATGCTGTCTTCTCAAGACATGCCTCGGTCGGCGGTTCTACATCTTTCAATTTGTACTCCATCCCGAGTGCTTCCCATTTGTTTACCCCGAGTTTGTGATACGGCAGTACTTCAACCCGTTCAATGTTTTTATAACCACTGAAATGTTGGCCCAACTGGTGGAGGTATTCTTCCTGGTCGGAGTATCCGGGCACCAGAACATATCTCAACCACATGGGTTTTCCGGAAGCTTCGCGATAAGCAGCGACACGCAATACACCTTCATTCGATAGCCCGGTGAGCCTGTGGTGCCAATAATTATCAAAGTGCTTCACATCAAGCAGAAGCAGGTCTGTTTCGTCGAGCGCGCGTTCGACTTGCTCGTTCAATAACTTTCCGTTTGAATCCAGCGCGGTATGAATCCCTTCCTCATGAAGACGTTTGAACAGAACACTGAGTTTTGTCCGCTGCAACAGCGGTTCACCACCAGATACCGTTACACCGCCCTTTTTGCCGAAGTATGGCTTCTGGCTGACGGCGCGCTTTACGATTTCTTCGATGTCAACAAGCTTACCGCCTCTGACGTCGAGTGTATCGGGATTGGCGCAGTAAAGACAACGAAACTGGCATCCCTGAAGAAAGACCACCATGCGTATACCCGGACCGTCGTGGGTACCGAATGTTTCTATTGAATGTATTCGCAGGAAATCACCTGCGTCGTTGAGATGACTTACATTCTGCTGTTCAAGTGCTCCGTTTATTATCATGAGGGGTAATAACAATCGGTTGTCGTTTTATTTTGTGTAAAGAACAAGGAGGGGGAAACCGGAAAAACTGAATTAGTAACACCAAATACACTATACGAAATCCCGCCTGTCTCCTTTGCTCCCTGTTCCATTTATTTTTTGTTTGATATGCTCACATCCTTTCGTGGAATGTGCGGGCAATTACTTCCAGTTGATGCGCTCTCGATAATCGAATGAAATTAACTGCGTAGCCGGATACACGAATGGTTAACTGGGGATACTTCTCAGGATGATTATATGCATCCATCAGGGTTTCCCTGTTCAGAACGTTCACATTCAGGTGCTGTGCCATTTTGCTGAAGTATCCATCGAGTAAGGCAACCAGATTCTCCACCTGCCGCTCCAGGTCGTTCCCAAGTGATTTGGGTACGATCGAGAAGGTGTTCGAAATACCGTCCTGTGCATACGCGTAATCAAATTTGGCTACAGTATTAAGCGATGCGATTGCACCGTGGGTATCCCGTCCGTGCATGGGATTAGCTCCTGGAGCAAATGCTTCGCCTGCTTTTCTGCCATCGGGAGTTGCGCCGGTTTTTTTGCCGTACATCACATTGGAGGTGATGGTCAGCAGTGAAAGTGTCGGTACCGCGTTTTTGTAGCAACGATGGGCGTTAAGCTCGTCGAAAAAGAATTTGGTCACCTCCTGGGCGATCGAGTCGACACGGTCATCATCATTTCCATAAAGCGGGTACTCACCCTCTGTCGTAAAGTCGATGGTCAGGCCGGCTTTGTTTCTTACCGGTGTGACTTTCGCGTAGCGAATCGCAGAAAGCGAGTCGGCAATGATCGATATACCGGCCGCGCCATACGCGATATCAATCGCCGGATTCGAATCGATAAACGCCATCTGGGCCTTTTCGTAATAGTACCTGTCGTGCATGTAATGAATGATGTTCATGGTCTTCGCATACACTCGTGCCACTTCTTTCATGGCCAGCTTGAAGCGATCCATTACTTCATCGTAGTTCAGCGGCCCGTCGGCGACGGGCTGAATTGCATTGAGAACCAGAGCGCCTTCCTCTTCTTCGCGACCGCCATTAAGGGCAAGGAGTAATGTCTTAGGAAGATTGGTCCGGGCACCAAAAAACTGAATCCGTTTTCCGATTTCCTGGTACGATACACAGCACGCTATACCGTAGTCGTCAGAACCTCTGTTTTGTCTCATCAAATCGTCGTTCTCGTACTGGATGGAGGACGTGTCAATCGATACTTTCGCGCAGAATTCCTTGAATCCTTCCGGCAGATCATTAGACCATAACACGGTAAGGTTCGGTTCGGGCGAAGGACCGAGGTTATAAAGTGTCTGCAGGAAACGGAAAGACGTCTTCGTCACTTTAGTCCGTCCGTCCTCATACATGCCGCCTATCGCCTCCGTTACCCAGGTTGGGTCGCCTCCGAAGATCTCATCATAAGCACCGGGGCGAAGATGACGGACCATACGAAGCTTCATAACAAATTGGTCAATCAGTTCCTGTGCCTCAATCTCCGTCAGCATACCAGTGCTGATGTCTTTCTCAATATAAATGTCGAGGAATGACGATACGTTTCCGAGTGACATT
The DNA here is from genome assembly GCA_023417785.1 of Bacteroidota bacterium. Taxonomy (GTDB): domain Bacteria; phylum Bacteroidota; class Bacteroidia; order Cytophagales; family Cyclobacteriaceae; genus Ohtaekwangia. The sequence continues at coordinate 8,837 of JAEZEH010000106.1, read as the reverse complement.
GCCGCGCCATCCTGCTCCTTCACGGCAGCGAGGTAGGCCATGTAAACCCATTGTACTGCTTCCTGAGCTGTGCATGCGGGGCGGCCAAGATCCAGACCGTAAATGGCACCGAGCTTTTTAACATCTTTCAAAGCGACTATCTGATCCGCGATTTCCTCGCGAAGCCGGATCTTACTCTCAGTCAGTTCTCCGTCAACGGATTGTTTGTCCCGTTCCTTAGCCAGGACAAGTACGTCTGCTCCATATAAGGCCAGCCTGCGGTAATCACCGATGATCCGCCCGCGGGCATAGTTATCAGGCAACCCCGTGAGAATCCCTTTCGAACGGAAGGTTTTGATTTCATTGTCATAGGCGGAAAAAACTGCCGAGTTGTGATCCTTTACGTATTCAAAAACCTGTTTTACGTTTTGTGATACCGTCTGACCTTTTTCCGCTACGGCGCCTTCCACGACGCGGATGCCACCGAAGGGTTTCATCGCACGCTTTAGCAACACATCGGTTTGGAGGCCTACGATCACTTCCAGTTCCCGACTGATGTAACCCGCGGGGTGGCTGGTAATTGTTGAGATGTTCTCGGTGTCAATCGCCCGGCATCCGCCGCGTTCGCGCTCTTCTCTCATGGCCTCGAGGCAGAGTTGCCAGAGGGCCTGTGTACGTTTGGTAGGACCTTGCAAAAAAGAGGCATCACCATAATAAGAAGTTACGTTGCTGAGTACAAAATCACGAACATCAATCTTCTGATCCCATACACCTCGTTGATACAACACTTCTTTCGATACTGCAGTCATATAAAAAAATTTGAGTTAGTTTAATCGTTTTTCAAAGTCTTTAAAACTCACATGCTTGCCACGCGCACCATTTGCAGACAGGTCTTCTTTGCGATTTCCGAAAAGATACCAATAGGCGGCGGCTACCATAATTGCCCCGCCAAAGATGTTTCCAAGGGTGGCAGGTATCAGGTTATTTATGATAAATTCGCCTGGGGTTATTTCAGCCCCCGAAAACATTGCGGCGGGAATGAAGAACATGTTGGCTATGCTGTGTTCGAAGCCAAGAACTACAAAGCACATTACGGGGATCCACAGCGCGAGGACCTTTCCGGTGACATCCTTAGCTGCATAGCTCATCCACATGGCGAGGCAGACTAACCAGTTTGCGCCTATCCCTTTGATGAATACTTTCAAAAACGGTGAGTGGGTTTTGGCTATCGCCAGGTTTTTCAGGAAGGACGCATACGGCTCGGAGGTGACTCCGCCGGCTTGATAGGCGAAAAAGTAGGCAACAAGCAAGGCACCGATAAAGTTGGCGAGGTAGATGATTCCCCACACCCGGAGTAGACCTTTCAACGTGACTTTGCCGGATAGTACACCGTATGGTAACACGGCACAGTCGCTGGTGAAAAGCTGGCCTCCACCTACCACGATCATGATCAGTCCTACCGGGAAAACCGCGCCGAAAAAAAAGCGGGTAACCCCAGGGTTGCTGGCAGCGATTTCCGGCATACCCCCGGCAACAATAATGGCCAGAAGGCCGCCGACGGAAATCATCGCACCGCCCAGAACCCCGTAGGTAAACTGCTTAACGGGTGACATCGTTGCTTTTTGCAGGGCGCTTTTCGCGAAGTCGTTGCTTATTTCTGACGGACTCTGATACATCTCACCGGTTTATCCAGGGGCGAATAAATAACGGTATTGAGAGGGAATGGATGACTTTTGAATGGAATCAGGATGAGGATTGTCAGCTGCCCTTAATTCACGTAGTTGCTTCGTTTGCGCTGGACAAATGCCAAGAGAAAAATTTCAAATGATTTGCCTTGTCATTTCCGCGCGGATCGCTGACCTCAACAAAGGATATTCGGATACTATTTGATCAGGCCGTTCAATATTAGGTCATAGATGATTTCATTGCCGGCTTCCGGAAGCAAGTCGGCTAATACGAAGAACAATATTCGCTTACCGGTCAGAGTAGCTGACGCGGATTGCAGATCAATACCGAAAACGTTGCCGGCATTTGCTATTCGTAGCGCAGTGACTGGATAGGGTCGGCCATTGCGGCGCGTATGGTTTGAAAGCTTACCGTTATTGTTGTAATCAGAATCGCCATCAGGAAGGTAACCACAAACAAAAGCGGATCGATGGTGATCCTCCATGCAAAGCTTTCGAGCCATGAGCTGGCGAAATACCAGACCAATGGAACGGCTACGAGGTTTGCCACCGCCACCAGAATTATAAATTCTTTCGATAGCAGCCCGGCAATACCCAGCACGTCTCCACCAAGGACTTTCCGAACGCCAATCTCTTTCGTCCTCGCGGCGACCATGAAAGATACCAGTCCGAGCAGGCCGATAAGGGCAATCACAATCGTGACGACCGCAAAGACCACAAACACACTAACAAGACGTTGCTCCGCCTGGTACTGCCTTTCAAAGTCGTCGTTGAGAAAGAAGTAGTTAAAGTCATTACCGGGGAAATGCTTACTCCACAGGTCTTCCATACGGCTAACAAGTTCCTCTGTATCGGCAGCCTTATAGCGAATGGCATAGAGATGGCTGGCTCCGGGGTTGTAATCCATGACCATCGATCCGATTTTGTGTTTAAGTCCGAATTGATGATAGTCGCGAACCACACCAATCACTTCTCCTGCCGGGTAGCCCGAGGGTGAGGTTATCTTTCTGCCAATGGCTTCCGTCGGGGTACCCCATCCAAACATGGCTACCGCGGTTTCATTCAGGATAAGCCCTTCAGCATAATGAGCCGGAAACCTGGCATCAAAAGACGTTCCGGCAATAACCTGCAGGTTTAGTGTGGGGATGTAATCCTCGTCAACTGCCATGTACTCGACACTCACAGCCGCGTCTCCGGATTTACCTTCGGGGTATGCGACCTGGCCCATCCATCCAGGGCGACCAGGTACCGAGTTCGTAAAAGAAACATCATCCACGATAGCCAGAGACTTCAGTTGATCTTTGAATGTTTGGTACGCTTCCGGATTGGCAGATTGCGCGCGGCTTGCGTTGATGACCACGATTTCATCTTTAGCGAACCCCAGCTCCTGTTTTTGCATAAAATTCAGCTGTTTCAGGATCAACAGCATTCCCATAACCAGTCCAAAGGAAATCATGAATTGAAAGACCACGAGACTGCGCCGGAGGTTCACACCTTTGGTAGAGTGCTGCAGCTTGCCTTTAAGTACGTCGGCAGGTCGCATTCCCGACATTACCAACGCAGGATAATAACCGGAGAGGAGCGTGATTGCCAGAATGAGCAAAAGGGTTCCGCCCAATACCGGTAGCGTTGTAATCGCAGTAAGCGTGTACTGCTTTCCAAGCAGGGTATTGAACAACGGCAGCGATATGCCTACAAGAGCTGTCGCTATCAGGAATGCGAGCAACGTAAGGACGAATGATTCCGACAGAAACTGTTTGATAAGACCCTGACGCGTAGATCCCGCGACCTTGCGTAGGCCGACTTCGCGCGCCCGATATACAGAACGTGCTGTGGTTAGATTTATGAAGTTGATACACGCCAGAATTATAACGAAAGCTGCGATTCCCGAAAGCAGGTATAACCGTTCTACGCTTCCCAGCGGACCCATGCCGTTCGTTCTGGCAGTGAGATAAAGTGTATTTAGTGGTTGCAGGTTAACGTGGGCAGATACCCCCCATGATTTCAGCATTTCGCCGGCGTGTTCGAGATAAAGGTTTTTTGCTTTTGCACGCACATGTTCATGATCAGCGCCCTCTCGTAATAGCACGTAGTTGCGTGCGTTAATGTTACCCCAGCCATCGTCGTAACTGAAGCTTTTGTCCAGGGTGGTATACGTGGCAAAGGAGAGAAGCATATCCGTCTGAATGTGGGAGTTCGACGGAATGTTTCTCATCACTCCGGTAACGATGAATGAAAGCGTGTCAGCAATCACCAGCGTTGCGTTCAGCGGGTCCTGTCCCCGGAAATATTTTTCGGCAAGCCTTTCATTGATTACCACAGTAAAAGGCTCTTTCAATGCGGTTTTTGCACTTCCTTTTAACAGCGGATACGAAAAGATCTCGAAGAACTCGGGCGATGCAAAATGACTATTCTCCTGGATGCGTTTGCCTTCATGATTTATTGTAAGAAATGACGCATTTTTAGTATAGAGGACTGCTTCAACTTCCGTTAAATCCTTACGCAAGGTGGCGCCTACAGGCCAGCCGTTGGCGTCCATATTTCCCTCGGATTTGCCTGTTTCTGGTGTGAGGAATCCCGTTTCTACCCGGTAGATGCGGTCGCGCTGCTCATGGAAACGGTCAAAAGAGATTTCGTCGGTTACATACAGCAGGATCAGAATCCCCGCCGTAAGGCCTAATGAAAGTCCTGTAAGGTTAATGGCGGTGTACCCCTTGAATCGGGAGATAGAGCGCCAGGCAATTTTCCAGTAGTTTATCAGCATAGCGCCTGACCGATGCAATGGAGGTGCCATTGTGAGATTCCGCCTGAAATGTCATTAAAACAGGGTTTCCGCGTCCTTTGGTGTAGTATTCCGAACAATGGTGTCCGACTTTGGACGAGCAGGCTATTCCTCTTTGACGGTGGTCAACAGTCCTTCCTCGACTTTTCGGATAGCATCATGGTGGGCCCGGAGTGCCCCGATCTTACGTGCGGCAAAGGCCCGAACGTCGGGATCGTATCCTTCCGTTGCATGCGAGGTAAATTTCTGTAACACCTCCGAGTTTGATCTAGCCAACTCGGCAATGATCATCTGGTCGATCTCCTGACGCGATGCGCCCTTCACCGCCGCGAGACGCGAAGCATGACTTTCGCTGAGTTCGGTAGGCAGCCGAAACTTCTCTTTCTTCGCCACATCAGTCAGATCCGTATCGAGAGTCTGGAAAGGCCCTATATTGTCTTTGCCCAGATTCACCATTTCCGAAGAGTAGCCCGATTCATTTGCCAGATTAAGCAATTCAAGCTGGAACATGTTATGGCTCTTGATTTCAACAAGGAACTGGGCATCGCCCAGGCGTTCGGGTTCCTCAATACGATTACGATTTGCCTCCATAGCCTCTTCATAAGTCATCGTATTTGAGCAGGAAAAAAGAACTCCGGCCAGGAGCAAGTACAACAGTACTGCCGAAAGGTTTGTAAATGTTTTCATATCAACCGTATTTAGGACAATTGCATTACTGCCCTGCGCGATGAATCAGGTAAAAATTAATGCCGAACTGCAAAACGGAATAGCTACCCGCAAGCTCCTTTGCCTGCGTTTATTGTATTAGTTGAGGTGAAGTGGCGATAACTGTGAAAGGAAATAAAGATAGAGGATATTGCAGACACCTCCGTACTCATACTCTTTGAAGTAAATGGCAGAAGCGCCGGCTTCTTTGATTGATGGAAGTTTATCAGGCTGCGGAACGTCCGAATGCACGATAACCGGTATTTGCCCCAGTGGCCGACGGGATTTTATCTGTTTGAGAAATTCGATGCCGTCCATGTGGGGCATGTTCAATTCAACGAAAATAAAGTCTGGGATAACCTGTTCCTCTGTCATTATTTCCATTGCTTCGATTCCGTTAGAGGCTATACAGCATACCGTATTGGGTGAAACGTCGCGCAGCGCCCTGGCAAAGATGGCCTGATCGAGTGGATCATTGGTTACCAGGAGGCATATATTGCTTGTGTTATCATCCATGATTTTGAAGATTGGGTCCTGATAAAAATGACTCAATCCCCATGCCGGGGATTGAGTTCTGAATCCAAAAGAAATTAATAAAACGTAAACACACAGCAGACAACATATAAGTCCGTATTGATGGGTGCTTTCGGTCAGACTTCATCAAGGTTTGAATCCAATTATGGTCTCGAGCGTGTTTAATTCCCTTTTGTAGTTTGTTACTTCCAATTAAACGAATATCAAAACCAAAAGAGCTCAAGTTGTCATTAAAAGGAAATTAAAAACGCATTAATACCTACAACGATGCTCCTACGGGTAAGTGAATGACAAAACGGGTAACTGTATGAGGTACGGATTCTACATCCAGCGTGCCGTCATGAAGAGCCACGATTTTACTGGCCAACGATAGTCCTATACCAAAACCTTTAACATTCCGCGTACTTCGCGCACGGTAGAACGGATCAAATATATGGCGAATCTCTTCAGGTGCGATTCCTTCACCCGAGTTAGAAAATTCAACCTTGATGTGTTTTCCCGGACTAGTCGTGAGCGTAACCTGAACACGCAGATCGCCGGAATATTTACAACCGTTATCCATCAGGTTTATCAATAGTACCTTCAGGAGTTGTTCGTCTCCGTGAATGAGGAGCGCATCGTGATTTACATCGAGATCATCGAAAGCAACTTCAATCCGGTAGTCGGGATGGAGGGTTTCCAATTCATGTTTCGCCTCCCACATGATGTCATCGAAACGCAACAGGTTGAATCGCTTCTGCGGATGCGAGGCACTTGTCTGGGCCAGAAGCAGAAGCTGCGTCGACAGCTTGTTGAAGCGGTTAACGCCCTGAAGGACCGACTTCAGAATCTTAATATAGTACGCATTGTCCCGAGGGTGGAGCAGTGTTACCTGTATTTCGCCAGCCATTACTGTGAAAGGGGTCTTTAATTCATGGGATGCGTTCGCGATAAAGTTCTTTTGTGCAAGAAAGGCGGTCTCCAGACGCGACAGCATGCGATTAAAGGTCTGAGCCAGTTTACTCAATTCGTCTTTCTTGTTACCTTCATCCAAACGCTGATCCAGACTTGCCGCAGTGATGCTATCAACTTCCTCAACTATACGTGAGATGGGCCGAAGTACGCGACCAGCATAAATCCATGCGAACACCGAAACAATGATGAGACTTATGGCAAAGGTTACGATGATTACACTGCGCAGATTTTCAAGCGCGTCGAGCCCGTAGACATCGCGGGCTCCCGCTACGACTACAAAGCGATGCTCACGATGATTAAATATAAATCCAAGGATCTCGTTTCCATTTTCCGACAGCCGGACTTCTTCTTTCTCCTGCATCTGCGCGACGAGCACGTCCAGGTTTCGTGGAAGAATTGCGCTGTCAGAAGTATATAAAGGTTGTTTGTTCGAATCGAATATCGATACGAATTGCATAGGAAGATTCGCCGGATTTTCCCGCTCCATTTTCATAAGAAGGTCCACGTCAATTTCCTTGTACTGGACCAGCAATACCGCTGTGTTGGTGGCCCTGTTGCGTAACCGGCGATAGAAATCGTCCTTGCGATGTTCCGCGGAGAAGAAATAGATAGACGCCGAAATGACTGAAACAATGATAATAACAAAAAGGAAAAAGATCAGGGAAAGCTTGGTTCTGATCTTCATTGTTCGTGAGTTAACACATATCCTAGTCCGATCCGCGTGTGGAGCAACTTGGGTTCATAATCGCGGTCGATCTTGTTTCGCAGCATGTTGATATACACCTCGACCACATTTGTGCCTGTTTCAAATTTCAGGTCCCAGATCTTTTCAGCCAGTTCTGCGCGTGGGATAACTTTGCCCTTGTTCCGCAGGAAATATGCAAGCAGCGCGAATTCTTTTGCAGATAGCTTTATCGCCTTGCCTGAACGTATGGCCACTTTCTTTTCGAGATCGAGTTGCAAATCTTCATAGCGCAGGAGGGATCCATGATCAATCGTCTCGCTTCGGTTTCGACGCGAAAGCGCCTTGAGGCGCGCGATCAATTCAACGAACTCGAAAGGCTTAAGCAGATAGTCGTCGGCGCCGGCGTCAAAGCCGGCAACTTTGTCTTCCGTCATGCCGAGGGTGGTGAGCATCAACACCGGAATTTCGGGTTTGTTTTTCTTGATTATCCGGCACAAATCGAATCCATTGATGCCAGGAATAATGATGTCCAATAGAATGACATGGTAGTCCCGGCTGAGAATTAACCTTTCGGCGATATGGCCGTCATAGGCAACGTCGACCTCAAAGGATTGTTCTTCGAGACCCTGTTTGATAAAGTTGGAAACCTGTTGTTCGTCCTCAACGACAAGAACTTTCATTTCGACGGATGTTTCTGCGTGAGTCAATTTACAGCAAGTTTCTTTCGAAGACAAAAATTCAATGTGCTACCCTTTGAGGTTCATCATGTCGATCATAAGCGTGATGGTGTCGAGGGAGGGGCTGTTGAATGTTAAAGGCTTTACAATGTAACCGGAAATTCCTGAATCTGCCGGGACCGTTTTGTCCTGATCCTGGTTGGTGAGTACAAAAACCTTAACGTCCGACCACGCATCGTTCTTCCTGAATTCACGCAGGAATTCAATTCCGTTCATCTTCGGCATGTTGATGTCCAGCAGAATTATGTCCGGTCGCGACGCGTCTTCCGATGAAGATCGTTCCCGAAGGAGATCGATTGCCTCTTTCCCGTTTTCAGCAAGATCCATTTTATATAAAAGTCCTTTTTTGTCAAGAGCCCGACGAACCTGAATCTGATCCAGAGGATCGTCTTCGATCAGCAAAACGTGGATTACTTTTTCAATGTCCATTAATTTTCTTAGTGATTGGATGGGTACTTCAGGCAGGTTCGTGCAACGATCGCAAATGGATGTTTATTTTTTTAAGAATCACCTGGCTCTTGTTGTCGCGCTGGTTCAACAAATTCCGGCGGATTTTTTTTATCAGATTCACAAGTTCGCTATAGCTGTTCACATTTTGCCGACGCTGCGTTCCGACTTCTACAACTTGAACAGGGAAGGCAAGCCGGCCGTCTTTCCGGAACACCTTCACGTCGCCGCTTGCCGGGTTAATGAGCACTTCGCCTCTTATGTTCAAATTTTTCATTCAATGATTCTTTAAGTATGTATATATCCAACCATCAAAACTCTGAAAAAAT
>JAEZEH010000103.1 GCA_023417785.1 Bacteroidota bacterium | reverse complement strand
AGTCTGCCGCTCTCCAGTTGAAAGGCAAGCTTGTTGTCAAAAATCAACAGATTGTCATGTAGAAAATCGGAAAGCGAACCTTGTTTCATCAGCCAGAGATGCCGGTCTGCATCTTCCGCCATGGGGAGTGAAACGGTGTTGGTCGTCAGGCTGACGGCATATCCGGGCACGTTTAGCAGGAAGAATACTGACCAGAATAAAATTGCTCTGGAGGAGAGATTACTCATGACAAGAAGGCCAAATCCCAGCACCCCGTAAATCATAAGAATGTCACCGCGCCAGAAAAGATGGTGAATGAAACCCAGAACAATAAGCGTTATAAACCGTGCGGTCAGTGGCGACAAGCCACCAACCCCGACAGCGGATGTCGTTTCCTTTTGGAAATAAAATCCGGCTCCAAAGAGAAATGAGAATATTGAAAAGAACTTGCCCAGCACGAGTGTACCGAATATCGCCATCGCAACCATGCTGGGTGTGTCCGGGTACTCCTGATATACCGAAGCCGGAAGGGCGGAACCCGTAAACCAGATTACAAAATGCGCATACAAAATGCCAAACAATGCGAATCCCCTGAGGATGTCGAGAAATACTATTCGGTTACTCTTCACAATCACGTTTCCTTCTCACATTCTTCGTACGGTCTGTAAAATCCCGGGCCTGCCTGCCTGATTAGTATTACCTTTATTATTATTATCACTGTCCGTCACGCCAACCGGCTGTCTATAACGCGGAAGCTATACGCACGCCTGGCATTGATCAAAAAGTTTACAGCGGTAACAAATCCTTTTGAATTTTGTTTTTGCAAATAATCTGTAAATGCGCTGTCAGTAACCTTAGTTTTCAGGGTAACAGAAATAAGTCAGCACTTTTGTTAGTTAGGAAAACTTGTACATATCTTAGGGTATAACCTAAACCCTGAACATATGAAGAAGCTAGTGACCTACCTGGTGGCCGGACTTTTTTTTGCCGGAGCCTGTACCGACAAAGTTGTGATCGAGGATGAAGCGATCGCAGACGTCGAGCATCGAATGTGCGCTGCGCAGGATGTGCTTGATGCGCAGCTTGCCGCCGATCCCAAACTTCGCGACCGCCTTGAAAATATTGAAGAGCACACCCGGGCCTTTATTGAAAGCGGCAGAATAAATGAAATGGGACAACTCGTTATTCCGGTTGTCGTCAATGTTATTTACCGCACATCACAGGAGAACATCTCCGCGACGCAAATTCAGTCGCAGATTGATGTTTTGAACGAAGACTTCAATGCAGCAAACTCCGATCTCTCATCGACACCCTCAATTTTCACCGGTGCTGTTGCGGACTACGGAATACAATTCGAATTGGTGGCAATCAATCGGAAGTATTCGAACAAGCGAAGCTGGAGCACGAACGATGACATGAAGCGTTCGTCCAGAGGCGGAATTAACCCTACCAGTCCTGCAACACACTTGAATATCTGGGTTGTGAATTCCATAAAATCGGGCCGGAACACCATCCTTGGATACGCTCAGTTTCCCGGTGGAAGCGCCGCAACCGATGGGGTAGTGTGCGGATACAATTTCTTTGGCAGGACCGGCGTGCTATCGGCGCCATTCAACAAGGGCCGAACTACCACGCACGAAGTGGGGCATTGGATGAATCTTCGCCATATCTGGGGTGATGCCACCTGCGGAAATGATTTTGTGGGCGACACGCCACAACACAATACGTATAACTTCGGATGCCCCGCTGCGTCGCACCGCAGCACATGTTCGGGCAGTCCGATAGAGATGACCATGAACTACATGGATTACACCGATGATGCCTGTATGTACATGTTCACTCACGGACAAAAAGCCAGGTCTCTGGCGATCTTTGCTTCGGGCGGACCGCGTGCGTCGTTCGCGCAGTAGAATTCTGGACTCTTTCGATGGACAATCCCGGGCTTTTGTCCGGGATTCTTTTTGAAAAAGATATCTGTTAGCCGTTGCCGGAGGGCCGGTACCAGTTACCAAATGCAAGTTAACGGTTACGGGGCGTTTACCCCGGGCGCAAGATTGGCAAAGGTTTTTTTCGGAAAAGGATACCGTGTCGTCGTGAAAACAGCAGCGCCAGAAGGAACACCAGTCCGACCATTATTGCTATGGCTCCGGCAATCGAACCGTCGAGCCACACGGCCAGGAAGAATCCACTGACCGATGCGACAGCGCCGATAAGAACGGAAAGCAAAAGCATAGTGCGGAAGTTGTCGGTCAGGAGATAAGCCGCGGCAGCGGGCCCAATCAGTAATGCGACGACCAGAATGGCGCCAACAGATTCGAATGACGCCACCGTTGTAGCGGATACCGCACCCATCAGGAGGTAATGCCACAACACGGTGCTGATGCCTATTGCCTGGGCAAATGCCGGATCAAAGGTTGTCAGGAACAGTTCCTTATAACCAAGGACGATGAACAGCACCACAATCACGAAGACCACGCCGAGGATATAAATTGCACGAGGCCCGAGGTTTGTCCCGCCGTCGGTAATTATGATATCCAGCGGAACATAGGCGATCTCGCCATACAAAACGCAATCCTGATCCAGGTCAATCCTTCCCGCGAACAGTGTGATCATCACCACACCCACAGCAAATAGCCAGGTGAACGTGACACCAATACTCGCATCGGTTTGAAGTCCCGCTTTGGTATGCAGAAACTCAATGAGGAACGTGGTCAGTATACCAATCATTCCTGCGCCGATAAGCATCGTTGTTGAATCGCGGCCGCCCGAAATAAGGAACGCAATGACAATCCCGGGAAGCACGGCATGCGAAATCGCATCGCCCACCATGGCCATCTTTCTAAGGATAAGATAACACCCCAGCAACGCGCAACTCGACGAAACGAGGATGGCGGTGAGGATGATGTACAGGTCGTTGATAAGCATGGATTTTAAATAATGTTCACTGTTTTCTTAGTACCAGATGCCGGGTAACGTTGTCAGTTTCCCCTCACTACTATCTACTATGTACTATGTACTCACTACTTTACTCTGTACTATGTACTCTTTACTCTGTACTACCTATCCGTAAGGTATTTCCGACTTATGCGGATCCACCCTCGGGTAGTTCAACACCCGTTCAAGCTCGGCTTCCAGTTCCGGTGTGAGTAAGTGTTCAATGGTATCCGCGTCGTCGTGGACGTGGTCAGGGGCTATGTGCAGTTTTGTTGTGAGATACAGTTCCCACAATCTGTGGATGCGTACTACCCGCTGCGCCTTTACACGTCCTTCCTCAGTCAACTCCCAGAATGTGTCGGTCCGTTTTAAATATCCTTGTCGATGAAGACGGTCCAGTATCTTTCGAAGATTCTTTTCACTCATCGCCCGCCTCTGGATAATTTCGCCCGGTTGTCGCTGGGTCATAAAATCAGATTTATCTTCCCCCAGCTGATAAAACGTCTTCAGAATATTTTCGTCGTTGATGGTTCGGCGGATGGAAGCTTGTTTCCATAGTCTGCTGAAGATGCCTCTTTTCGGCGCAGCGAAAAACGAGAGAAAAGCTATCGTTGAAATGGTGATCACAATCCAGGGGCCTGTCGGCATGGCCGGCGCAACGAAGGATATATACGCGCCGGCGATACCACTGACGGCGCCAAAGGCACTGGCCAGAAGGATCATCGACCGGATGTCGTTGGTCCAGAATCGCGCCGCTGCCGCCGGAGTAATCAGAATTGCAGCCATAAGGACAACACCGACGGCCTGGATGCCAATTACTACGGCCAGAACAATCAGGGAAGTCATCACCATTTCGATGGCTTTCACCGGCAGACCAATGGCGATGGCGAACCCTTTGTCGAATGCCAGCAGGGTGAATTCTTTGAACAGCAGAAAAACAGCAATCAAAAGAACAACAGCTACCGCCCCGAATACCATTACATCTTCGCCAACCATAGCCGCGGCTTGTCCGAAAAGAAAGTGATCGAGCCCGCTTTGCGCCGCGTTCCCGGACTTCTGAATAATCGTCAGCAGGAAGATGCCCACACCAAAAAAGACGGAAAGTATAAGACCGATTGCAGTGTCTTCCTTGATACGCGAACGACTTGTAATGAAGTTCACCGATACCAGCGATAGCCAGCCCGTGATAAACGCCCCGATAATCAGATAGAATGGATTCTTGGTTCCCGAAAGGATGAATGCCAGGCATACTCCGGGGAGAACCGCGTGAGAAATCGCATCGCCTATCAGTGACTTCTTGTTCAGGAACGTGAACGACCCGACCAGCGCGGAGCTTGCGGTGAGCAGGATCGAACCGAGAACCACTACGCGGATATTCGGATCTTCGAACGCAAGAAATTCCAGCAGGGATTTCATAGGCCTGGCTTTTTAGATCCTTCCTCGCGATTAGGAAACCCTTCCCGCCGGAACAGATCGGCAACATCGGCAAGGAGGGTGAGTTTACCACCGTATGATTCCTGGAGATTGTTCTGCGTGAATGTCGTATCGGTTGGGCCATACGCCACAAGGCGCGTATTTAACATGATCACCCAGTCGAAGTAGTCTGTTACCGACTGCAAATCATGATGAACAACCACCACTGTTTTGCCGGCCTCTGTCATCTGCCGCAGCAGGTTGATGATCGCATTTTCGGTGGCAGCGTCTACGCCGGCAAAAGGCTCATCCAGAAAGTAGATGTCGGCCTGCTGCGCGAGGGCGCGAGCCAGGAAGGTTCGTTGTTGTTGACCTCCCGAAAGCTGGGATATTTGCCTTTTGATGTAACCCTCCATTCCCACCTTACGCAGGCAATCCATGGCCACGTCGATGTCGGCTTTTCGAGGTCTCCGGAATAAACCCAGTTTACCATACCGGCCCATGAGCACCACGTCGAGCACTGACGCGGGAAAATCCCAGTCGACGCTTTCACGCTGCGGCACATAACTTATCCTTTCGCGAACATCATCAATCGGCTGATCGAATATTTTAATGTACCCGCTGCTTAGCGGCAGAAGTCCCATGACGGCTTTTATCAATGTAGACTTCCCCGCGCCATTCGGTCCGACGATACCAACGAGTTTTCCCTGGGGTAATGTCATATCGATGTTCCAAAGTACCGGCTTCCGTTCAAACGCAACGGTTAAGTCGTGGATTTCAAGTGCTGGATTTATCGGTATTTCCGTGTTCATGTTTCTTTATTGTAAAGTGTAGCGCAATCCGGCAAACCCTTTGATGCCTTGTACGGGTGCGTAGTTGTAGGTAGTATCGAATCCATCGCTGAACGGGTTTCGGGAATTCAGCAGCGGATCCTCGGGAATAAAATTCAGGAGGTTCTTCAAACCGCCATAAAGTTCCATTCCGTTGTTGAAAATTTTTGTGATCTGGAAATTCACCAGAGAGAACCACGGTGACATGTCAGGTCTGGTATCACCAAACTGGCGCTGTACCGGCAAATCCATAGGGCCGTTGGTACGGCCCGTCAGATCGAGGGTCACGCCATGATTAAGAAATGAATAGCTCAGCGCCCACGTTCCTGATATGCGCGGTGCAAATAACTGTTCAACACGTGTTTTGCCACCACTGGTGTTTTCTTCAACCTGGTATACATCCATAAAGGTCGCCCCGGCAATTAGTTTCAGGCTGCGCAGGAGCGTCACGTCGGCATTCACGGTTATTCCCTTTGAAATCGCATGCCCACGCAGGTTTTCGTAAATGATCTTATCAGGCTCGGACATAAAATCCCCGACGATCTTATTAGTGAAGTAGGTATAGAAAAAGCTTACGTCAAGATTTGTAAAACCCTGCTTTCCTGCCAGCATCGCCGAGTAGTTAAGGTTTACGTTCCACGATTGTTCTGGCTTGAGTGCTTCGCGGATCACCACGTCGCGCGATCCTGTAAGGGCAGCGTGATCTTCGGTGAAGAGGTTTACCACACGGAAACCGTTGCCTGAGCTGAGGCGTAAAGTATGATTCCGCATTGGCGACAGCTTCATGCTGATGCGGGGCGAGAAAATACTTCCATGTTCGTTGTGATGGTCATAACGCATTCCCCCCAACAGCGAGAGTGCATCGCTAACGCGGAACTCATCCTGCAGGAACAGTCCTGGTAGTCGTGTAACGGCGGCGTGATTGCGGCCTTCGCTGAATGTCGCCGGCGTATTGTCGTCGTAGTGAATAAATCGCAACGGTATCCCTGCCAGGAGATCATGTCTGCCGTAAGTTTTGTTCCACCGCAGTTGCGTGAAAAATACATGTTGATTTGCCTGATACGAGACGACGCCGTAATACGAATCCTGGATATGGTAGTTGTAGGAATAATCCAGCGAAAGTGACTGCTCCGGCACGGGGAGTTCATAATTTCCGATGAGCTCGAACCGGTTGGTGTAAATAGACTCGCCATAAACCTTGTCACTCCCGCGGTGAGCCTTGTTCCATTGGAGCTCACCGCCCCACCGGTCTTCGTACACGTAACGCAACGCGACCGATGCCGCTTTTTTTGAACGACGGTGTATATCCCACTTGTTAAAAACGGAAAAACGATTCTGCTGCGTGACGTCGGTAAAGTTGTCGTCGTTGATATCGATGCCGTTCTGGTAATTGAAATAGTTGATTCCCAGCAATCCGTCGGCAAGGGAACTGCGGAAAGTGGCCGCGATGTCGATGTTGTATTCGCCAACGGTGGTTGCTGAAACATCGGTACGCAGGGCAGGGGAGGTCGCCGGATCTTTGGTGATGATGTTGATCAGGCCGCCTACGGCTTCAGACCCATAGAGTGTTGACGCCGGGCCCTTCACGACTTCGATTCGTTTTACCATGCTGTTGGGGATGCCGGATAGTCCGTAGACCGTGGCCAGACTGCTTACGATAGGCATGCCATCAATCAACAGCATTGTGTAGGGGCCTTCCATGCCGTTGATGTGAATGTCACCCGTATTGCAGACGTTGCAGTTGAGCTGGGGTTGAACACCGTTTACCATGCCCAGCGCCTCGAAAATGCTGGGTGTGGGATTTTTTTGAAAAAGTGCAGGCGAATAGATTTCCACCGGGATAGGGGAGTTCATCCGGTCAACCTCCTTCATGGTTCCCGAGACAACAACGACTTCCTGCAGTGCCTGTGCATCCGGACGGAGGACGAAGGTGTACTGTGTTTTTTCGGGCTTGATCTCAACGGTATCGCTAACATATCCGACGTATGAGATCACTAAAACCCGGGTTTGCGCGTCTTTAAGTGTTAACGTAAACCGGCCATGTACATCCGATGTAGTGCCTGAGTTCTCGTGAGGCACGGCAATGTTGCAGTACGGCAGCACCTGTCTGGATTCGTAATCCCTGACAATCCCGCTAATGACCAGCTGATCCTGCGGGAAAGCGTTGAGCGAGGCGAGTACCCCGACGATGCATCCCCATATTCTTAGTTGGTTCATTTATTTAAGTGAGTTTACAATGGTGTTCACGTTGGCCCGTACCATTCCGGTATAGGTATGGGCGCCGGTTCGTTCGTCGCCGAGTGCATCCGAATACAGGCTGCCACCGATCCTGACAGGCCAGCCTTTTTTATTACAACCGTGGACGATAGCCTGGATGGATTTCTCCGATACTGAAGTTTCCAAGAAGATGGCCTTGATCTTTCGCTCAATGATGAAATCCACAAGAGTCGTTACGTCGCGCAGCCCGAATTCGGAAAGTGTCGAGATGCCCTGAAGGCCCCTGACGTCAATTTCATAGGCCTGTCCGAAATAGCCGAATGCGTCATGCGCGGTGATCAGTACACGCTGGTCTCCAGGTATCTGTTTGATGGACTGTTGCACCCATTGGTGTATTGAGTCCAGGGTAAGCAGATATTTTGCTGCGTTGCGTTCAAAAGTTTCAGCATGCTGTGGGTCCTTTTCCTGAAGCGTGACCTTTATGGTTTCCACGGCGTGTTTCCAAAGGGAGATGTCGAACCAGATGTGCGGATCAAAAGACCTTCCCGACTCATCCAGGGCGATCAACATGCCATGCGGGATATCCCTGGTCACGGCAACGACTGTTTTTGCGGAACGTGTTTTTTCAAACACGGTGATCATCTTGCCTTCTAGGTGCAGGCCATTAAAGAGAAGTATGTCGGCCTCCGCAATTTTGCGAACGTCACCATGGGTGGCCTTGTAAAGGTGCGGATCCACTCCGGGCCCCATCAGGGCGATTATGTCAACGGTTTCTCCCGCAACGTTCTTCACCGCATCGGCTATCAGTCCGGTGGTTGTAACAACCAGGAGCCGTCCTTCATTTTTGTACAACTCGGGCTCACAACCCCATAAGAGTACACTGATCAGGATAAAGATCGTTGCCGTTGACGAACCGGAAGGTTTGCTATGTGCGCGTTTGTTATTCATCTACCATTAGGTTATCACCGGCATCCCGTGAAACAAATACGCGACTCTTTCCATCTATAAGCACTTCAAGTGATCCATCGAATTCCACCTTTTCGAGGATGGTAACACTTGCACCGATGTAGATTCCGATCTTGCTGAGGTATTGCAGGAACGATGGTGATCCATTGGTAACGGAACGGACATACGTTTTACGATTTACCTGTAGTCGGGAAAGCGGAACGTTTTTCACCTCGAGGATCTTACCATGCTTGTCCGGGATCGGGTGCCCATGAGGGTCTACTGATGGATGCCCAAGGAAATCATCGAGTTTCTCGATCAGCAACCGTGACTGTATGTGTTCCAGTTGTTCCGCGACCTCATGCACCTCGTCCCAGTTGAAGTTGAGTTTCTCCACGAGAAAGGTTTCCCAAAGACGATGCTTTCTCACTACCATAAGGGCCGCGATCTTGCCCTGACGGGTGATCTTTACCCCATAGTACTTTTCATACGAGATCAGATTCTTATTAGAGAGTTTCTTTACCATATCCGTTACCGAAGCGGCGCGCGTATTCATCGTTTCGGCGAGTGCGTTGGTGAGCACTGCCCGGTTTCCGCCGTCGGAAAGCCGATAAATGGCTTTGAGATAGTTTTCCTCCGTAAAGCTTAACATTATGCAAATGTACGCCTTACTAAACTAAAAGTTTAGAGTAGTCTAAAAATATTTTTTAATTAACCTACCCGTTCGGCGGGGAGAACAGATCGAGAAGATCGGGTTCCAGTTCGGCCCAAAGCAGGCCGGACCGGTTTACGACCTGAGTTTCGGAATGGGTGCTTATTTTTGCCAGCACCGAAATGGCATCCGGTAGGGCTGGGTCAAAAATTATTGGCTCCTCGTATTGACGTGTAAAGCTGAGCCAGGGCGGGTGCGCGGTGGTAATTATGGAAAGGCCATTGGCCAGATATTCAAACAGCTTGGTCGGGATTCGGTTCTCAGTCGCAGGTGTGATCTTATAGGCAATCACGCCGAAGTCGCTTTCGCGTATGTGGCGGACTATTTCAGCGTGGGGCAGCAGTACGTTGCCACCATGGAGGGTTATATAGTGACACCCCTCTATTTCTTTCAACAACTCACGGTATTCAACTGCCCGCGGACAGAATCCGGAAATGGTGAGACGAATCGCGGAGTCAAGAGCCCATAATTCTTTGGTGAGTGCAATTGCACCAAATATGCCCGTAGACCGGCTTAGCGTCCCGGAGAAAATCAGGGTCTTTCGACTGTTTTTTGCCAAACGGGAAGAAGCCGTTCCGCCTGGAGGATTAGCGAACCTGTTTTCAAGAACGATACTTTTTGAACGAATGAAAGGCATCTCATCGAGGTAGCTCTTTTCCGCCACAAGGTATTTGCTAATAAAACCATGTAGGCACCGCTCCTTTAGTCGCACGTAGAATGCCAGCAGCGGTCGCAGCACCCGGGAAAAAGCTTCGGTGTACATGATATTACGCTTATAGTTTTCCTGAAGATCATAGTACACATCACACTGATAAATAAGCTTGTATAGAACAGCTGGAAACAAAATCTCATGCGAGGATGCAATCACATCACCTGGCTGCAGCCTGGTAAGGAGCCAATACACGCGCCAGGGTTGTAGTAACCGTTGCAGACTAAGTCTTGAAAACGGCCTGCTTGCGTGAAACACCACCGACCCCGCAGAAGCCGCCGTGGCAGGATAACCCGCGATATGGACGTCAGCCACTTTTGATAGGGTGAGCCCCAGCTTTTCAAACATGCGGGTGTCGTTGACAGGTTTAAGGACCGAGGCAATGACTATTCTCCTTTTTTTTATTTCTTGCATGCCGATTTAAGAGGCCGGTTAGCTTCGCTGCGCGAAACGTGAAATTAACGTAATCCTGCGTAAGTTGAACCGTCGGAAATCAACCCTAAACAACATAACCTTATCTCTTTGGAAATGGATCTAAGACAGGAAATCGAAAAAATCTGGGACGACCGCTCCCTGCTGCAACAGTCATCCGCACAGGAGACCATCCGGGGCGTGATTGAAAAACTTGACAAAGGCGAGCTCCGCGTGGCGGAACCCAAAGACGGCGGCTGGCAGGTGAATGAATGGGTTAAGAAGGCGGTTATCCTGTACTTTCCGATCCAGCAGATGCAGACCATTGAAGTGGGACCTTTTGAATTTCACGACAAGATTGCCCTTAAGAAGGACTATAAAACATTGGGTGTCAGGGTTGTGCCGCATGCTATCGCAAGATATGGTTCATACTTGAGCAAAGGCGTGATCATGATGCCTTCTTATGTGAACATTGGCGCATACGTCGATGAGGGCACGATGGTGGATACATGGGCTACGGTAGGAAGCTGCGCCCAGATCGGCAAAAACGTGCATCTGAGCGGGGGTGTGGGAATCGGCGGAGTATTGGAACCAGTTCAGGCCGCGCCCGTTATCATTGAGGATAATGCCTTTATCGGATCACGCTGCATCGTAGTTGAAGGAATTCGCGTCGGTCGGGAGGCAGTGTTGGGGGCAAATGTTGTTCTGACGGGAAGTTCAAAGATCATTGATGTAACCGGTTCGGAAGCGGTGGAGTATAAGGGGTATGTCCCGGAACGCTCAGTTGTTATACCCGGCTCTTATGCCAAGAAATTTACCGCCGGCGAATACCACGTACCATGTGCGCTGATCATCGGAAAGCGAAAGGAAAGCACCGACAAAAAGACCTCTTTGAACGATGCTTTGCGGGACAATAGCGTGGCCGTTTAGAGAAGCAGTGGTATAATCGCCCGAGCCCCCGACAGAAATCGGCTTATTTGGCGGATTTCCTACAACGGGTCATGTAATTTAAATGCTGGCATACCCTTTGAAATTCTGCTACGTTATCATCGAAGAATCGCAGAATTTGTAACTTTATCACGCTGTATGAAGAGACTTTTTTCCGGCATTTTCCTTTTTCTGGTATTGAGTGGGTTCTTACAAGGGCCTTCTACTGAAAAATTGCCGTTTGTTCGGAACGAGAGTTTTAAGCGCGGCGAGATTATCGATTTCAAAATGACGTACGGTTTCTTCACCGTCGGCAAGGGCAGTGCACGCATTCATCCTGATTACCACAAAGTAAACGACCGGTATTGTTTCAAGGTAGACGTTACCGGAAGAACGGTCGGAATGGTAGACTGGGTCGCCGACGTGGATGACCGATTCAGCGCATATATCGACACCGCCGCACTGGTACCTCACCAATTTTATCGGAAAATCAGGGAAGGCAGGTACCGCAAGGACGAATGGACAAACTTCGATCAGAAGAACCAGAAAATCGAAGTCAAAACGATGGGCCGCGACGGCAAGATGCGTGAGCCGAAGTATTATGATGCACCACCCAACGTTCGCGATATGATCGCCGGATTTTTATACCTGCGGATTATGGATTTCTCCGATCTCAAGGTTAACGACACGGTAAGTGTTGCCGGCTTTTTTGAGGATGAGTTTTATAAGATGAATATTGTTTATCGCGGGAAGGACACAATTAAACTTAAAGTCGGCAAGGTCCGCGCGTTGGTATTTGCCCCCATAATGCCCAAGAACAAAGTATTCGATGGTGAGAACTCTATCACGGCATATTTCTCCGACGACAAAAACCGCATTCCGTTGAAGATCGATGCCAAGATGTTTATAGGATCAGCCGGTGTGGAACTCACCGGATACAAGGGATTGAAAAACCCGCTTAATATTGCGAAGTAACTCAGGCCGCGGCCCGATCAAGCAATTCTTTGAACTTCTCCTTTGATACCGGTTTGATAACGTATTCGCGAACGTCGGGAATTGCCCGCGCGCGGTGAATATCACGCGGATCGATCGATGAGCTCACCATGAAGATCGATATTTCTTTCGAAAGGTTTTCTTTCAAACTCGAGTAATCCTGAAGAAACATCCATCCGTCAACAAATGGCATGTTGATGTCCAGAAAAATGTAGTCCGGAAGTTCATCTGATTTGTCGGCATTCTCGACCAGAAACTTAAGCGCATCTTCACCATTCTCAAACTGCAGGATGTGATCCGTCAGCTGCAGGCCACGAATGGTTTTGGATGCCGTGAATTGAAAGATCTTGTCGTCATCCACAAGGGCCACTATCGGAGGTTTGTGACTCATTATTCCTGATTATCCTGATTAAAGGTAATCAAAAAAGTTGAACCCTCGTGTTCAACACTGGTAAGAGATATATCACCACCCATGGCTTCAATCTGACTCTTGATCATGAACAGGCCGATGCCCCGGCTCTCGGGATGCTTGTGGAAAGTCTTCCGAAGTTTGAACATATGTTCACCGTATCTGGAGAGATTGATCCCTGCACCGTTGTCACTGATCGAAAGCTGCACAGTGTTATCGGGTCCTTTCGTAGTCACTATCCGTATGGCGGGAGTCCTGCCCGGAAACGTGTACTTCAGGGCGTTGCTCAGCAGATTAAGGAGAATGCTTTCGAGATAGATATTAGGATACTCGATTTCCGGAGCGTCTGAAAAATCGGTGGTTATCTTCGCCTTCACTTCGGCAATCTTCGCATTCAGCATGTGTCGAACGTGGTTAAAGACATCCCCGAAATGCAGTCGCTGTCTTTCGATCTTTTTATCCTGCTTTATCTGCAACACTTCGTTCAGTTCCTGGAGCGTGGTCAGTGTAGTAGTACCTGCTTCCTTTAACAGGCCGATGTATTCATCCTGTTCCTCCTGACTTTCGGCGTTGTCTATAAAGCTCAACAGCGACAAAATATTACCGACGGGTGCGCGAAGGTTGTGTGAAACAATCTGCGTGAACTCGCGAAGTTGTTCATTTCGAAGCTTGAGATCCTCCGTCATCGAACGAAGACGGGCGTTCTGCTCAATAATTTTTGCCTCGGCCAGTTTACGCTCAGAAATATCACGAAATTCCGTAACACGGATTAAGCCATCACCGAAGGGGATATTCTTGCCTTTGATTTCAAGAAAATACCGGCTTCCATCTTTCCGTAGACCTTCTACATCGTATGGCGCTTCGTCCTTGGTCGTGATCTTGCCTAATACATAATCGCGGTATTCCGGCGCGATCAATTCCAATCCGTTGCTGCCAATCAGTTCTTCATGACTGAATCCGGTGATATCACAAAGACCCTGGTTGCAGTCCATGATTGTACCCTTGCTATGAAGTCCGATACCCCCAAACGAAGCTTCCTGCAGCGTTCGAAACCGGAGTTCGCTTTCGCGGAGACTTTCTTCAGTGCGCTTGCGGTCGGCAATGTCGGTAAACGTAATTAAAACATGAAGCAGTTTCTCCTGTTCGAGTAAGGTAGGTTCTGCGTTGACGAGCAGCCAGTTGATCGCTGCTTCGGGATCGGGGCGGATACCCAGCACCATTCCTCTCACCGGAATTTTCTTGCGGGCCGCCACAGTCCAGGGGAGGTCATTATCGACAATCCAGGTTCCGTCTTCTGTGATAAAATGCAGTCCGGACAGTTTCACAGTTTTGTTTCCAAAATGTTCTTCTCCAATCCCAAGTAACAGGAACGAGGTCTTATTGGCGATCTGAACTTCACCACGGGGGCCCTGCAATACTACACCCACGTTCAGGTCCTCCACCATTCGCCGGAATCGCTTTTCACTTTCCTGAAGCGATTTCTCCGCAGCTACCTTTTCAGTAATATCCCATGCGGTGGCAATCACAGTTTCGGCGCCGTAGTACGTGGCTCGGGTAAGTCTGACTTCTTTCAAGAAAATCTCACCATCTTTCTTCTTGCCCCACCATACAAATTTCTGGGGCTTGCCCTCCAGGGCGTGGACAATCTGCTTACCGAGCTTCTCGAAGTCATTGCGGCCCGGCGCCGAAAGAAACGCTGGACTCTTCCCGACCATTTCTTCTTTCGTATAGCCATACATTGCGCACGCCTCACGGTTGACGTCCAGAAATGTTCCGTCGGGGTTTTGAATGTAAATTGCTTCGCCCACACAGTTGAACAGCTCGCGGTAGCTTTTTTCACTTTGCTCAATAGTGCGCACAGCCTTCACACGTTCCGACACATCGCTCATAATTCCGAGCATGCGTACCGGTTCTTTCTTGTCGTTGGCGACAAAAAGCCCACGATCGTGCATGTAGCTGTGATCTTTGTTTTTTACTTTGAACCGGTAATACACATCATACGGAGCCATCTCCTGTCTCGAGATTTCCAGGAGACGCAACGCCTCTTCACGGTCATCGGGATGTATTAATGATTTCCATTTATCGATCTGATCGAGCTCATGATTGTCAAAGCCAATTACCTGTTTCGTATTACCGCTCCAGATGACCTCACCCGTTGAAACGTCGTAATCATAGATCAGAAGACCTGCCGATTCGGATACCAGTTCATTTCGGGTTTTCCAGTCAATAAGTTCGTATTCGGCGATCTTGCGTGTCGTGATATCCTGAAAGCTGCCTATGTACTTCCGGACTTTTGCGCCTTCCAAGAGGGGACCTAAGGTGAACTGTAACCACAGAAAACTGCCCCCGGGTATACGCACCCGCATCTCATAGACCCACTCAGTTTTGTCGTGGATTGCCTTCTCAAAGCCTTGTGCGAACATCTTGCGATCATCGGAATATACCAGGTCGAACAACTCCTCCCGAGTGTGTGGAAGCCCGCTCGCGTCGCGAAGGTGGAGTAGCCGATGCGCATTTCCGGACCATTTTATTTTGTGGGAAGAAACAGCGTAGTGAAAAAGACCGATCCCCGGAAGTTGGAATGGAAGTTCTTCGGGCTTTGCAACGTGTGCGACTGCTTTAGTGGAGCTTTTATCTGACCTGCGTTTTTTTACCGGCTTTTTTGGCGCCCGTGTCGCGGACGTACCCTTACTTTTCCGGCCTGGCGCAGGTTTCGCTTGTCTTTTTGTCATTGGGGTCTAACTAGGCTTGAATATAGCTAACTATTTTTATGCGAATTTATTTGATTCTAAAGCTAAACTTACATTAAGTTCGTGGTATAAATTAAATAAGAATATGTTCAAGGAATTCAAGGAGTTTGCCTTTCGCGGCAACGTAATCGATCTGGCCGTGGGTGTGGTAATCGGTGCTGCTTTTAATGCCATCATTGCTTCACTTGTTGCTGATGTTTTCATGCCCGTGATCGGCATTCTAACCGGCGGACATGATTTCTCCGAGTATAGCTATACCGTTGGAGAAGCCGTTATCGCCTATGGAAAATTCCTTCAGGCTATATTCATATTCCTTCTGACAGCCATCGCATTATTCCTGTTTATAAAGGGCATCAACAAAATGCGCCGTCAAAAAGAAGCTGCGCCAGCCGCGCCGCCGCCACCACCTGCCGATATCGTCTTGCTTACGGAAATTCGCGACCTTCTCAGAACGAAGCAGTAGTTGAGTCGATACGCAGACCACGTAATATAGTTCCTACCGGAACCGCGGTGCGACAACGAGTTCCTTACTGCCAGAGGTATACTGATAGAATCCGCTACCTGACTTGGCACCCTTGTGTCCTGCTTGTACCATGTTTACGAGTAACGGACACGGTGCGTATTTAGGGTTGCCAAATCCCTCGTGAAGTACGCGAAGAATACTGAGGCATACGTCAAGTCCGATAAAATCAGCCAGTTGAAGCGGTCCCATCGGGTGGGCCATGCCCAGCTTCATCACCGTATCGATTTCATTCACACCGGCAACGCCTTCATACAGGGAATAAATCGCCTCATTAATCATCGGCATCAGTATACGGTTTGCAACGAACCCGGGGTAATCATTAACTTCTACCGGAACCTTTCCCAGAATCCGCGACAGTTCCATCACACGCGCTGTTACTTCATCACTCGTGCTGTATCCCCGGATTACCTCCACCAGTCTCATAACTGGAACCGGATTCATAAAATGCATTCCGATTACTTTGTCAGCGCGGTTTGTAACCGATGCAATACGTGTAATGGATATGGATGATGTGTTGGATGCAAGGATCGCATCGGCGTGGGCTTTAGTACTAAGCTCCCTGAATATGGCAAGCTTCAAGTCGACATTTTCGGTCGCGGCTTCGACAACAAGCGAAACACCGGCAACAGGCTCGTCCATCTTTGTATGGATGGTAATGTTTTCCATGGTCTGACGCTTCACTTCTTCGGTTATCGTGCCTTTGTCCAGCTGGCGATTCAAATTCTTTTCAATGGTCGCCAGCGCTTTCTTAAGCGCGTCTTCGGAAACATCGATCAGGGCAACCTGATGGCCGAATTGCGCGAATACGTGCGCGATGCCGTTGCCCATGGTGCCTGAACCGATCACAGCAATTTTATTCATTGTCGTTTAGGTTTAACGGCTCCAAATATATAAGATTTTCCCGGCTATGGACGTGTTGAAACAGCACGACCATAACCGGCGCGGCAATCACTAATGAAACAGGAGGGAACGGTTAATGCGGACGCAAATGAGGCAGCATCTTCACGGCGTTTCGCTCAGCCGGTTTTCCAACCTTAAAAAGATCGGTTGGTGTATGACACAGCACTGCTTTCCCATTGTAAATAGCCACTGGCGCGGCCAGTAGGTGCGGATAATGTATTAAAACGTCAAGCCAGCCCGTCATCGTAATGTTTCTGCCGGCCACCATGCGCTGATAATCTGGATGTGAGCGATCAAGTAATTCTTTTGGCGTCAACCCAAGCATGTTGACAACTTCCTTCCAGTATGTCGGACCTACGCGCTCGTAAAGCACGTTCACTTCATTGATGTGATTACAGATCGACTTCGCCAGCGCTTTGGTCTGCTTGCCCTTGCTGGTTGCCGGATTGTACAAAAGAAAAAGTTCGTTTTTATGGAATTGCATAGCACTCGGTTTTCGTTATCAAAAATACTGAAGATCTCAGCCGGTAAATATCTCTGCTTTCAGGCACGAAGCCTGCAACGAATGCGGTATACGAATACTACCTGGTCACCCTGGGGTTAAACTGGTTACGGCAAAAAAACTATGCCGATGGTACACCCGTTCACATTGTCATGAACCCGGGATAATGCGGGAACGCCCTATGGCGCCCGAGTCCACTTGTCTGGTGTAGGGTCCTTGTCTAATACCGGAAAAATCCGGTATAATTAATCCCTTCGGATCAAATTAAACTCATGCGTTCCCCTTCTCGCAAACCCGCATGTCCGGAATAAAATTCTACAAATATACTGAAATATACACTTCTATTCCGCGAAGTCAGGTACAAAACGAATATCCTTCCAGTCGAACGGAATAATTTCACCTCAAATGACAGGCAGCTTTAGTACGTAGGATATACAACCTTTACACAGCATCCGCTTACTATTCCTGCTACACCTTTGGAAGTTAATTCATCGATGCCTTGCTGACCCGCCATGATGGTTCCTTCCGCGGTCAGCCGCGTATCGTAAACACTTACTTTATACCACGCGCTTTATGAAAAGCTATCTGATTGGCGTTCTCAGTGTATTGGCATCGTTTAACGCCTTCCCACAGGATGATAGAGCCTCTACAGACATGTATGAACTCTCTCTTGAGGAGCTAATGAATATTCCGATTCATTCAGCAAGTAAAAAACAGGAAACACTTTTTGATGCACCGTTGTCGAGTTATACGTTGACGCGCAGCGAAATTGAAAAGTCAGGAGCCACTTCTATCATGGAAGCCCTTCGACTGGTACCCGGACTTATCGTTCGCGAACAATCCAACGGGGTGTACGATATTCACATTCGCGGATTGGATAACGTTCTCAGAAACAGTCAGGCGTTCACGAAGAACAATCTTTATACACTGGTGATGATTGACAGCCGGCCCGCGTTCAACCATAATCTTGGTGGAACATTCTGGGAAGCCCTGCCCGTGGACCTGCTTGACGTCGAGCGAATCGAAATAGTTCGCGGACCATCGGCACCACTCTTCGGCCCGAATGCCGTGACCGGTGTGGTTAATATCATTACACGGCGGGTCGAGTCCGAAAAGGCAGTTGTCTCGGCGAATGTGGAAGCCGGAGCTCCTCACACAATGGTTGCCAATGCATACATCGGGAAACAGCTTTCTAGTAAGCTCAGCGCGGCAGTGTCGTTCAATCACCAGAACCGAAGTCGCTTCAATGAATCATTCTACAACAATGCCACCGGTTCGTATGCCGATGGATCATCATTCATCATGAATTTTGAAAATGCTTTTCCCAATCCGCGTCAGGCAATGACAAAGACGGGTGTCAATGCTTTCCTTAATTATAAGCCCGCAGAACAAACCGAATTCGATATATCCCTGGGGTTCCAGGATAACACAACCCTGCGGAACATGCTCGGTAGCCATGGAACAACACTGAATACAACAACGTCAAAGTCGTTTTACGCCAATGCCGCAGGCAGAATCGGCGGCATGAACATCAGAACGTCTCATGTAATTGGTAAAGACAACATTCAGTTAGCTGGTGCGCCTTCAACCTATGATTATAATGTCACCGATATCAACGCCGAATACAACATCAAAATCAGAGACTGGTTTGGTCTTGTTCCCGGGGTAAACTTTCAAAATGCAGTTTTCAATGACGAGAATTATGTTGGCGAAACCGGCGAGGCTTTCCTCAACGGAACTCAACAGGCGATATCTACCATTTCGGGATTCATCCGTTCCGACATCAACGTCACCGACAACTGGCGGGTTCTTGCCGCGGTACGCGCAGACAGATTTTCGTCGCCGGAAGATCTTTATCTTGCTTATGAACTGGCATCGACATATAAGTTCAGCGACCATCACCTGATCCGTCTGGCCATCACCCGATCGAACAGTGGAGCCTTCATTGGCTATAACAAACTCAATCTTATTGCACGAAATGAGTTCCACGTTGGAGGTCCGTTGTTCGTGGATCAGATACAACGAGGAAATGAATCGCTTGACTTGCTTACGGTAAATATGATCGAGGTAGGTTACCGGGGGCGACTATCACCCAATTTCCATCTGGACATTGATGTTTTCCACCAGGAAATAAGCAATCTTACCACTACCATAATCCGCGGGTTTACACAGTACCCACCTTCGCCGGGATCGGCTATGCTGATTGAGTTCGACAACGTACCGACCACTGCCTCGCAATTTGGCACAACCGTCGGGGTCAACTTCGTTCCCAACCCGCAATGGCAGATCAAGCCATTCGTAACGCTTCAAACCACCCAGACGAGTGACCTTCCTGATTCATATTTCGATCCCCGGACGAGTTCTACCCAACCCGGTTTAGGATTCCCCCCGGTAGCCTACACTGACAGTCGCCATAAGTATACTCCGACTGCATATGGGGGAATCTATCTGAACTATAAGCCGAACGATAAACTGAATGTCAACGTGAACGGATACATTATGAGTAACCAAACCTGGTATAGAGAGGGGGGTGTTAGTGTCGAAGGGGGTTCAACCCTTTTGGCCAATGCACGAATCAGTTATTCCCTTACACGGTTCCTGAGCGTTTATGTGAACGGGCGCAACCTCATCAACCAGCAAGGCCCGCAGTTTCAGGGAGGTGATTACCTCGGATCATTGTTTTCGGTGGGCATCTTTCTTGATCTCAAATAGTAACAAACCAGGTCTGGCATACGCGATATGCAGGACCTGGTTTTTATAGTCTTTCTTCAGGGACGCACGCGGGGCCATTTGAGAATGTTACGCGTTGAGGATTCCGTGACGACTGCACCGTCCTCGTTCAGGTATGTATGATTCTGCTGAGGTGCATTGCTGTTCATGAAGCTCAAAATGTCTGCAGCAACGTACTCAGGCACCGCCCAGAGAAAATTATGGCCGAGGTCGAGGCGCTCGCTATGGGCGTTTCCATCTCGGCCATACAGCTTGTGATAGATCACCGTATTCTTGCTCCGGCACGCCGCGTCCAGTGCAGGAAAAAGATCTGTTTCATCGGGTACCTGATGCGGAACCGGGTCCTGCACTGCGCTCAGAATTAACGTTGGCACCTGGAGCTTCTCCAATTCCTTCCGGTAGTCAAACTCCTGAATCCCCAGTGCCGTACCGACCCAGGTGCCAAGGTTGACCCGAACAGTTTCCTTTCCTATTGCCTTGAGAAGCGATGAATCCGCCACCGACTCGGTTACCCAATTGCTGATAAGGTAATCTGCCACATGCTCACCCAGGGCTTCGGGGGCAATGCGGTATGCATCCCGTGGCCAGGCAAGCCCAAATGATTCTGCTGCCAGTCTGAACTTTTTGTCAATCAATTCGCCGAGTATGAATTCCTGGAGCACCGGACTAGATCCGCCTACAGCGACGGTCGCAATCAGGGTTATCCCTTCTACTTTTTCGGGATGAAATATGGCGAGGTGCTGCGCGACCATGCTTCCCATACTATGGCCCGCGATGTGCGCTTTATCAACGCGCAGGTGTGCCATCAAACGAACAACGTCACCACCGAAATCGGTGATCTGAAAACAGTCTTTTGGCGAGATGGAACATATTGAGTCCGTCGGCATCGACGAGGCTCCATGTCCACGAAGGTCGGGAATGATGATCCGTAATTTCCGATCACGGTCGAGGAGGTGTTCCGCGACACGTTCAAATGAGCGACCTGTATCGGTATACCCGTGCAGAAGAATAACGGGTCGTCCTTTCGGATTACCAAACTCGACGTAAGCGAGTCGCATGCCGTTATCAAGCGTACAAAACTTTTTCTGCGCGCTGAACGGATCGTGAATTTTCGGCGGCGCAAAACCGAGCAGGCCTAGGATGAAAAGACCGAAGAACAACAAAAGTCTCCGTTTTGAAAGAAGAAAGGATTTTTTTTTGCTTAGCATGATTGAAATGTGATGAGATACATCCCTGTATGCGGAAGTGGACCACTTACAGTGTAAGTCTCGTCGAAAACATGCTATTCTATGGCTATTTCTTTGGAAAGACCAACGGCATTGAACCGAACGATCAAACGCCGTTGCCTGTCACCCGAACTGTCGCACTCCGTGGATGGATCCAGAAAATAGTAATAGAATTTCTCGTGTCGTTTATA
>JAEZEH010000069.1 GCA_023417785.1 Bacteroidota bacterium | reverse complement strand
CCGGGTTTCAAACAGGCCAGCATTACCGCTGCATTGGCCTGCGCTCCCGAATGGGGCTGAACATTGGCCCATTCGGCGCCAAAAAGTTCCTTTGCCCGATCAATGGCAAGTTGCTCAATTTCGTCTACCACCTCACACCCACCGTAATAACGCTTGCCAGGAAGCCCTTCGGCGTACTTGTTTGTCAGCACGGATCCCATCGCCTTCATTACCTGCAGAGATGTAAAATTTTCGGAGGCAATTAATTCGATGCCGTGTTGCTGGCGTTGTTTTTCTTTCTCAATGAGGTCGAAAATGACTTTATCCCGTTTCATGCTGATTTAGTGGTTTGTGCCTTTGTTCATGCGCAGGCTGAATCGATTTGATGCTGATAAAAGAAGGCCAAAGATAAGTTGTAATTCAAAAGTGCCAACGGGATGGAACAACTAATTCGAAATTTCAGGAATTACCAACTGCCACTGCTTCCGCCGCCGCCAAAGCTTCCGCCACCGCCGGAAAACCCACGACTGGATGAACGGCCACCGCCACCCGAGAACCCTCCGAAACCACCCGAGCGAGAGGTCCATCCGCCACTATTTGTTCCGGTCATCGATGTCGCCATCCGTTTGCCCAGGGGCGTACGTCCGAGAATCAACTTAAGGACGGGAAAAGCTATGGCGTAAATACCTAACAATATCAGTCCGCCGGTCACCCCTAAAACTACCATTGGAAAAGTCGCATAGAAGGGGATCAGAAACACGTACAGCACCCAGCCGGCACAACCCCGTATGAACAGGCCAACGAAAGTGAATATTCCAAGCACTGTAAACACAAACGCACCCATCAGGAGCCTTACCTGCCATGGGAGTTCGTCCAATCCCTCGTCGATGGAGACCGTATATTCGTTTTGAACAGCTTTTACTATGGCGTGAACGCCTGCCATGATCCCACCATCATAATTTTGTTCCCGGAAGAAAGGCGCCATTTCGTTGCGAATGATCCGGTTCGCAATTGCATCAGGCAACGGGCCTTCGAGGCCTTCACCGACCTCAATGCGGATCTTCCGATCGTTGATCACGACCAGCAAAAGAACACCGTTGTCGTTGTTCGCGGCGCCCAGTTTCCATGCGTCGTTAGCAACGCGAAGAGCATATTCTTCGAGGATATCTCCGTCAAGAGAAGGAATGACCAGTACTGCTATTTGATTGCCCGTCGAGTCCTCGTGCCGTGCAAGCATATGTTCAAGGCTATCTATTGTTTGCTGCTGGAGTACGTGCGCTTCGTCGTGTATGCGATGACCCCAAAGCTCTGGTATCGCGCGCTGCGGAAACACTGCGTGAAAACCGCAAAGCAGGAAAACGAAAAACAGTACTCTCATTTGTGCGTTGTGCTTTACCATGACCCGCTGGCTCCTCCACCGCCCGAAAAACCGCCACCACCGAAGTTTCCGCCGCCGCCC
This sequence comes from Bacteroidota bacterium, assembly GCA_023417785.1. GTDB lineage: Bacteria > Bacteroidota > Bacteroidia > Cytophagales > Cyclobacteriaceae > Ohtaekwangia. The sequence continues at coordinate 6,667 of JAEZEH010000069.1, read as the reverse complement.
CAGGAGCCGCCTCCCGAACCGAATCCGCCGCCTCCGATCATCGGTCCGAACCACGCGCCGCGCCGATACCCGCCACCACGTCCTCCACCACCGCCTCCCCGCCGTGAAAGGAATATGATTATCAGCACAATCATCAGGAGGGTAAATAGCGGGGATTTGCCTTTCCCCTGTGGACGTGTATCTGTGGCACCATCGTTTGTGTACTCACCCTTGATCGCCTGATTAATGGCAAGGACTGCAGCCGTGACGCCGTCGTCATATTGGTTTTGCCGAAAACGCGGCGCGATCTCATTTCGTATAATCCGGCTTGCGGTGAGATCCGTCAGTGCCCCTTCAAGTCCATATCCTACTTCAATCTTAACCTGCCTGTCGTTTACCGCGATCAATAGAAGGACACCATTATCCCTGCCCTTCTGACCCAACCCCCAGTCCTTAAAAACGCGAACTGCGTAGTCTTCCAGTATTTCGCCCTCGAGGCTGGGTATGATATACACGCCGATCTGGTTTGATGTGGTATCGGTTTGTTGCGCTATGAAGTTTTCAAGGGCCCGGACAGTATTTGGCTGCAGGATGCCGGCCTCGTCGTGCACCATTTTTCCTGCCTGAGGCGCAATCTTTCGCTGTGCCGTGGCAAGTCCGCAAATCAGGCAGAAGAACAGAATGTACGGCAGCGAATTCGGCCGCCGGAATCGTACGCTTACAAGCCTCGCGACGTCAGCCCTTCCCATTATCATCCGTTAAAACGTAAATCATCGCCGAGCTCATTTATATCGTCATCGGTTTTGTGAAAGCCTTTCTCGAGAAGAATTTCTCCACAACGTTTTATTGCGCGTTCCAGTCCTTCAACTACGTTACCTTCCTTGATGCCAGTAATCAGCAGCGCCACCAGGTTATCCCATTCCTTTTGATCGACGACCTCGTTGATTCCTTTGTCCGCCATAACCACTACCTCATGTTCAAAAAAAGAAACGAAGATCATAATTCCGGTACGTTGGCGCGTGTTGAAAACTTCTTCTTCGAGGAAAGCCGTCTCCGCTACCTGGCGCGTCATAAGATCCAGGTACTGTTGCGAGATAAACAATCGCTTCAGGGGCTCTATAAAATGCGTAAGCAGCCCTCCAAGCAAGCCTGTTGCTGCCACGATGATGAAGATGAAGAATGGATCGTAATAAATGGTGTGACCATCGTTGGTGATGATGTACCTGTCGAGAATGATCATAAAAACAAAGGCGAGTGCCGCCGAAATTATCCCCGCCTTGTAACTCGCAATCGTATATGTTCCGCTTCGTTCAACGATAACAGGTACTACTTCTCCGGAGATTTTTTCTTCCGCTTCTTTGACCGCTGCATTGATGCGTTGCAGGTCTTGATCGGAAAACATCTTTTTTATCTTCATATGTGCGGTTGGGATTCCTGGAATCGAAGTTATGAATTCTTTAGCTGACGCAGGTACAGCTGTATTGTGTTTTCAAGTCCGAAGTAAAGTGCGTCGCAAATCAACGCATGGCCTATTGATACTTCATCGAGAAAAGGAATATTCTTTTTCAGATAGGCCAGGTTATTCAGATCAAGGTCGTGACCGGCGTTGACACCAAGACCGAGATCCCGTGCAATGCGTGCGCTCTCGACATAGGTATTAATTGCATTGAGTTTGTCGCTCAGAAAATTCCTGGCGAAAGGTTCGGTATAAAGTTCAATTCGGTCGGCACCAACGCGGGCAGCCCCTTCAACCATCTTAGGATCGGGATCAACAAATACTGAAATGCGTTTCGCGTTTTTCTTCAGTTCACTGATAATCTCTTTCAGGAATGATTCATTTGAGAGCGTGTCCCACCCTGCATTGGATGTAATCGCCGTTGGTGGATCGGGTACCAGTGTAGCTTGTTCAGGCTGAACGGCTTCAATAACGCCGACATAACGTTCGTCCGGATATCCTTCAATATTAAACTCAGTAGTAACGACTTTCTTAAGTGCAATAACATCAGTATACCGGATGTGACGTTCATCCGGTCTGGGGTGCACGGTGATGCCTTCGGCTCCGAAACGTTCACAATCCTGCGCAACGCGGATCACATCGGGATTATTTCCTCCGCGGGCATTCCGGAGTGTCGCAATTTTATTAATATTGACGCTTAGACGGGTCACAACTGATAATTCTTTAGTTTCGTTGTCCAGATCCAGTTTTCCGTCGAAATTTAACATAATAGCGTAGAAAATGAGCCTGAAGCAACAAATTGATAGCGATATTAAAAAGGCGATGCTTGCCAGGAACAAAGAGGAACTTGAGGCACTGCGAAGCATTAAGTCGCTGATTCTACTGGCTGAAACCGAAAAAGGCACGTCTGGCGACGTTTCCGCCGATGTCGAAAACAAGTTGCTGGTAAAGGCCGCGAAACAGCGGCGGGAATCCGCTGAAATCTTTGGGCAACAGAGTCGTAAAGATCTCGCCGACAGGGAACTCTTTCAACTCGACATTATCAATCGATACCTTCCAAAGCAGCTAACTCCTGAAGAACTCGAAAAAGAAATACTGAAAATCAAAGAGGAGACTGGTGCCTCCGGTCCGCAGGACATGGGGAAAGTAATGGGTGTCGCCACAAAACGTCTGGCGGGCCAGGCCGAAGGAAAGGCAATTTCCGAGGTGGTTAAAAAAATACTTGCCTCTTGAGCAAACTCGATATCACACTCGCGATTATTATTCTTGTCGGAGCCTATAGTGGTTTTCGGGATGGCTTTCGTGTAGAGATTTTTTCGATAATAGCGGTGTTTCTCGGAGTTCTCATCGGTTTCAAGCTGATGGGGTCTGCGATGGTTTATCTCGAGGAAGAATTCTTCATCGATGAATTTGCGCTCCCCTACATTGCCTTCGGGGCTGTTTTCTTCCTCGTAGTGTTTTGTGTAAACCTTGTGGCCAAGTTCATTTTAACCCGATACCCAAATGCCTTGCTCGGCCTGGCGGATCCTTATGCAGGTGCATTTTGCGGGTTGCTACGAACAACTTTTATGGCGAGTCTGGTTTTATGGATTCTCGATTCAATGAAATTACATTTTCCCGAGGATTGGGTCGGCGACTCCTGGGTATTCCCCCTGGTTGCTGATTTTGCTCCCGATACCTTCCGAGCCATCGGGAATTTGATCCCATTTTTTTCAGATATTGTCCGCTAAACAGTACTTAATCATTTTTTTTTGTGGCCGGATGCATTTTCTTTTCCGGAAAAAAATCTGGATACTTATCACTGATTAACGATTGAAAAATGACCATTCTGGTTAAAGAAGAAAACGGGTTTAAGTTTGTCGATGAAGGAGAAGGGCCTGTACTGCTTCTGTTACACGGCCTGTTCGGTGCGCTGAGTAACTGGGAGGGTGTGGTAAGCCGTTTTTCAAAAAAGTTCCGCGTTATCATTCCCATTTTGCCTATTTATGAAATGCCAGTAAGAGAGGCCGGTCTTGAGGGACTGAGGACGTTTCTTGAAGAATTCGTCCGATCGAGGAATCTGGACGACTTGATTATTATGGGCAACAGTCTTGGCGGACACATCGCACTGCTCTATACCTTACGAAACAGCACCAAGGTAAAAAAACTCATTCTCACCGGAAGTTCGGGGCTTTTCGAAGATTCAATGGGCGGATCTTATCCCAAACGGGGAAACTACCAATATATCAAGGAAAGGGTAGCCTATACCTTTTACGACCCTGCTGTGGCCAGCAAAGCACTAGTTGATGAGGTGTTCGAAATCACCAACAGCATTCCCAAATGCATGCGTATCGTCGCTATTGCGAAATCCGCACAACGAAACAACATGGCTGACGAAATACCGAATATCTCTATCCCGACGTTATTGGTATGGGGTTTGAATGATACAATTACGCCACCGGTTGTCGCATATGAATTCAACCGACTGATACGTACTTCGGAGTTGAAGTTTATCGACAAGTGTTGTCATGCACCTATGATGGAACATCCGGAAAAATTCAATGAGCTCGTGGAAGATTTCTTGTCTACTTAAACTATATATTAAGTGATTGCAGAAGACCTGATAAACCACATGATTCCTCCTCTCAAGGGAACGGATGATGCACACAAGGCGATCGTGTGGATGGAGGAATTCCGCTGCACGTATATGCCTGTCGTTGAAGACAACAAGCTCCTGGGTTTCATCAGCGAAGCCATAATTCTCGAAACAAATGAGATAGACAAAACGGTTAAGGACTTCAACCTCGTTGGCCTGAATTGTTATGTTCATCTCGACACCCATTTTTATGACATTCTGAAAGTTGCTGCTGAAAACAAACTTCAGCTGGTAGCCGTGCTGAATGAAGACCAGAACTATGCTGGCGTGATCACCGTGCAAGACACGCTGACGTCATTTGCACAGACCGCAGCGGTCCAGCTTCCCGGTGGAATTCTCGTGCTCGCCATGAACCACGCGGACTACTCCCTGTCGGAAATAAGTCGTCTGATCGAGGAGAACCACGCCAAAATTCTTAGCAGTATCGTCAAGGAAGATCCGTTGGATCCTTTAAAACTCCGTGTGACTTTAAAAATCAATCAGGTTGATCTTTCCCGCGTGGTGGCCACGTTGGAGCGGTTCAATTACAAAGTGATCGGCCGATACCAGGAGACGAAACCCGTGCCTGGCGAGAGGGACCGGATCGATATGTTACTCCGGTACCTTGACATTTAAAAATCCTGTTTCACATTTGTTGTTGGGGTTCGGCTTTCTATCTTTACCCCTCTTCACCAACCGTCCCAACTGGCATTCGAAACCTGAGACTGTATGCGCGTAGCTGTACATGGAAAAGAATTCAGTCGCCAGTCGGCACCTCAGATTGTCCGCATTTTTGAACGCCTTGCGGCGGAAAAGACGGAAATCCTTGTTTCATACAAGTTCAACCAGTATCTGAAGGCCAGCGCCTTTCGCGCCTTCTCGTTTGACGTCTATGAGCCCGGAACGTCCTTAAAAGGTATCGATTATTTCTTTAGTCTCGGAGGCGACGGCACTTTGCTGGAGGCGGTTACACAGGTCGGCAATCTCGAAATACCGGTTTTGGGCATAAATACAGGCCGCCTGGGATTTCTTGCCACGATCAGTCTTGAGGAAGCGGAAAATGCCATAGATGATGTTTTCCGGAACCAGTTTACACTGGACAAGCGCGCGGTGCTGCGACTGGAAACCAATGCCGAGATCTTTAATTCACTCACCTTTGGCCTGAATGATTTTACCGTTGTAAAAAAGGACACATCATCGATGATTACGATCCATACTTACATTAATGGTGAGTTCCTGAATTCGTACTGGGCCGATGGAATTATCGTTGCAACCCCTACCGGTTCCACCGGGTACTCACTCAGTTGCGGCGGGCCTTTAATTTTTCCGCGTTCCGGGAATTTCGTAATCACGCCGGTGAGCCCGCACAACCTGACCGTCAGACCTATCGTTGTGCCAGATACTTCCGAAATCAATTTCCGGATTGAGGGCCGTAGTAAAAAGTTCCTCGTTTCACTTGACTCACGAATCGCTTCCGTCGACGCCAATGTTCATTTGTTGATCAAAAAAGCAGATTTCGGAGTCAATCTTATCCAAATGACAGGTCAACATTACTTCAAGACGTTACGCCAAAAACTCAACTGGGGACTGGACATCCGTAATTAATTAGTATTTTTGATAGATTCTGATTACTAGCCCCTTATCTAACCATGAGAGCCCGATCCATTTTTTTTGGGAGCCTATGCCTGTGTTTTTTCCTGTTGCTGGGTATTGATGATGCTGAAGCCCAATTAAACCGAAAAGCAATCAAGAAGAACAATAAACGAATGTCCACTTACAAAGGACGGAAGCGTGGTTTTCCCAAGCAGAATGTTTACAACAGCGTGGGCGTTACGTTGAATGCATTTAACTATTACGGCGACCTGGCGCCACGATCTTCATTCATCAGTACAAACCTCGGCCTGACACGCCCGGCGATTGGTGTAGTGATGTCTCATCGTTTCGGACCCAGATACAGCCTTACCGGCGGTTTCACGTATGGAACAGTTTTAGGTTCTGATGTAAAATCTGCCAACCACGATGACGAGAATGATGTATATCGTTATAACCGAAACCTTTCGTTTCGCAACCGGATAAAGGAGCTTTCTGTAGTCGCATCTTTTGATCTTTGGGAAAATGTGGCCACTTATATCAGCCGGGTTAAATGGACGCCGTATGCTTTTGCGGGCGTCTCCGTTTTCCATCATAACCCTCAGGCAAGGGCACCGATGTACCAGGTTGATGGTACGACCCCTCTGCCAGAGGCCGGCCAGTGGGTTGATCTACAAAAACTGGGAACGGAAGGCCAACGATCGGAACTTCGGGAAACCGATGCGAATTACGGGGCTAAACCATACAAATTAATTCAGGTCGCTATACCAATCGGGGTTGGAGCACGTTTCAGAATAAACCAGTTAACGGATTTCTCGGTTGAATTCGGATTCCGATATCTGTTTACCGACTACATAGACGACGTCAGCAAGCATTACGTGGATTTGGGCGTTTTTGGGGATGACCAGCTGGCAAAAGCGATGTCATACCGAACTAATGAACTTGATGGTGTGTCAGGCAGACTACAGTCTTTTCCTTCGACCGTAGAAGGTCACGATCAAAGTTATATGCTTTTGCCCGGCTACGGC
>JAEZEH010000008.1 GCA_023417785.1 Bacteroidota bacterium | reverse complement strand
CGTTTGCAGAAGCGATAGCGCGAACTGCTTTTGCATTATTCATGTGCATCGCCTGCTGTTTGTAAGAGCGGGTTTGTCCGTATGGGATTTGTCGAAGTGATTTCCAAACTTCCTGCTGAAATGCTGTGCCAGGTGTATGTAACGGAACCGTAAAATCTTTTCTATTTCCATCGAAGTATTCTTTGATTTCGGTCTCCACTTGCGTTAAATATTTATTGGCTCCCGGAAGAATTACAGCGTTGAGTCTCGTACATAAATCCTTGAACTCTGTTTCCAGCATTTTACGGTTGGTGAATTCCAGCAAACAAATGCCTTCCGTGGTGGCGCAAGCGAACATTGGCCCAAGAGGTGTTGTCATGCGTATGATGTGAATTACGAGCTTTCCTTTTGATTGTGTCGGTGCACTTCCGACAATGGACCGATAGCCATCGTTGAATCCACTTAAGGAATTATATCCACTATCAAATGCAGTAGCCGTCACAGGTTCACCGGTTGTAATTTTCTGAAATGCTGAATTGATTCGTAACATCCGCTGATAAGCATGAAAACTCATGTTGTGATTCTTCTTGAACCATCTCCGTAACTGACTCGGTTCTATACCTCGCTGTTTCAAATCAAAATCTTTGATTCGTACATACGGGTCTGCGGAAAGCTCTTCAATTAGTTGTCGGACAAAGTCTGGTGTTTCGCTCTCTTGCTCAAGAGGCTTACAAACATGACAAGGGCGAAACCCATTGAGTATCGCTTCTTGTACTGTATCATAAAACGTCACATTTTCCGGCTTGGGTTTTCTGGCCGTACATACTGGCCTGCAAAATATTCCGGTAGTCTTAACGGCGGTAATAAAAACGCCTTCGAAAGAAGAGTCTTTATTTATCATCGCTTTATATTTTTCTTCAAAGGTGAAGGTACGAGTCATGGCACAAAACTATTTTGAAACAGGTATAGACCAATTTAAGATAAGTCGGGCATTTAAACTGACACTATCGTTATAAAATGCAGCCCCCATTGTTAACGCAATGGCAAATGTGCTCCAGGATAGTGGATATACCAATACAGGGCTTATTCCTGCTGTATAGGTCAACGATTGTCTTGTTTCTGATTGGGCCGGAAGAAATGTAATCTCTCCAAACCAATGCGTCACCAGTTTCCACTTATCATCCAATGGTTTTGCATACACAGAAGAACCAAAGTAGGTATAGTAGCCGTGAAAATCACTCTTATCCATAAATACACCCACATCGGCAAAGCCAGCGCGATAACGCAAGGTTAGTCCGGTTGAAATAACCGGGGTATATAGGGTAGATTTTTGCGTAAAATTAATATTGACGACTTGCGGGAGGCGTATAAACCCCTCCACGCCAACCCTTTGGGCCATTAGGTCCTGTGAGTAAACAAAAATCAATAATAGTATTACTTTTTTCATCGTTGCTGATTTTTCCACAATGAAACAACCTAAATCGCCAACCGACTACCGAAAACTTGACAAGGATTTTTTTTCTGTTGAGTGTCGACAAGAAGGAATAGGAAAGTGATGGTACACAAACCCTTCTGAATTGACTCGACGATTCTTAATTCTTCCGACTAAAGTTCGGAGGTTAGTGTGTTTCAATGCATGATGCCCCTGCCTGAATACAGATACTGTATGGGCTTAAAGCCCTTTGTGGGTTCTCTAATAAGGTATGGACCTCCGTGGATGCGAAGTAGACCTTGAATAGTTGGATGGACAGGATTCACGTTCCCCGAACCAGATTACTCGATAGACCAACGTTCCTCTCCTCGCCTCAATGAAGTCCTTCGCCCATAGCTACGTAAGGTTGCCTAAGTTACGACTTGAAACGCACGACGTACCAAGGTTCTTAGGGGCGGTCGACGAGCTCAGGAACCCAGTTGGCTTTGTTTATTCGCCCGTGCGGAAGTGGTAAAGCCTGAAGGCCTCCCGGGTGTGATCACCCGGAGGCTGAAGGATAACAATGCTCAGGAACCCAGTTGGCTTTGTTAGTCACCTGTGCGGTAGGCGTGGTTAAAGCTGAAGGCCTCCCGGGTGTGACCACCCGGAGGCCGAAGGATAACAGTCCTTAGAGACCCAGCCAATTTGATTGCACCTTGCGGAATGCCTTACGGCCGGTCAAAGAATAAGTCCACCCCAACGGGGCCCCTACTCGCTCAATCGCAACACACCCTGAACAGCCTTCTTCGCGGCGACGGATTGCTGATCGGGCTGGCCCCCACCGACGAAGACATTGACCTCACCCGCAACGAACCGCTGATAACCTTCCTGATCAATGATTCCAAGATCTTCCGGCGTAAGCGTGAACGTGATCGTCTTGCTCTCGCCCCCGCGCAACATGATACGGTTGAATCCCTTCATTGCACGAAGCGGTGTACGCTGGCCATCCACCGAGCGCGAAACATACAATTGCACGACTTCTTCACCATCGCGCTTGCCGGTGTTGGTAACGCGAACGCGGACTTCCGCCGGACTGTGAACGTTTACACTTTCCGGGATTTCAAGCTGATCATATTGGAACGTTGTATAACTCAGTCCATAGCCGAAGCCCCATTGCGGAGCACCTTTGAAATAACGGTACGTTCTGTTCTCCATTGAATAGTCGTTGAAGTCGGGCAGATCACTGTCGTTTTTGTAAAATGTTACCGGAAGCCTGCCTGCCGGATTGTAATCGCCAAACAAAACATCCGCAATAGCGGCGCCCGCGGATTGTCCGCCGTACCAGGCATTGATAATCGCCGGAATATTTTCGGCCTCCCACGGCATGGCTATTGCACTGCCTGTCATCATCACAAATACCACCGGTTTACGTGTACTCTTCAATGCTTTCAACGTTTCCGTCTGCACGGCGGGTAGCAGGATCGTGGTGCGATCCCCGCCGTCAAACCCGGGTTCGTTTACCTTCATTTCTTCACCTTCGAGCTGCGGTGAAATTCCGCCAACATAAACGATAGCGTCCGCATCTCTGACGCGGCGGGCCAGAGCCTTGAAATCGGTGCGTTGAAAATTGCCGACACGCAACGCGATCGATCCCTTACCCTGTTGTTGATTATATTCGACCACCAACCGGTATGTGCGGCCCTTTTCAGTCTTAATCCTGATATTTTTAGCTCCCCATCGGTTTCGCGTCCAGGCTTCGAGTTGTTCTTTTCCATCAACAAAAAAGCGGTACCCATCATCGCCTTCCACTTCGAAGACAACATCACCGGTTTCGGAAGCTTTATAGTCAGTTGTGAACCGCGCCGAAAAGTCCCTGGCTCTGATGTTTCCTATCACGGCCTCACCTTCCTGCCAGTTTAATTCCAGACCCGGGCCTGTGTGACCGATTACCGGAGACCCTTTCAGCTCAGTGTTATCAAAATATTCAGCTTTAAATCCGGGTTGACCCTCAAAATTATACTGCTGCGAAACGTTGGTGTAAACGAGTAGCGTATCCTTTGTAAAGGTCGAAGCCTTTTCGTAAACGACTTCAACCCCATCTCCTACCTTGGCCTTTATTCCTTCGAGCGCAGTGACGATCTCCGACGGAATACCATTGTAGTTTCCGAGAACCGCGATGTCATTGTCGGCATTCGGTCCGATAACGGCAATTTTTTTAAGGTTCTTTTTCAGCGGAAGCGTATTGCGTTCATTCTTCAACAGCACGATGGACTGCCTGGCCATCTTCAGCGAATGGTCACGGTGGGGTTCGCTTTCAAGAACACTCTCGGGAGTTTGTGCGAATTTCACCATTTCCACCGGATCGAATAATCCGAGACGGAAACGGATCGTAAACAACCGCTTCACGGAAACATCGATCTGGCGCTCGGAGATAATACCATCCTTAACGGCTTTGATCAGGCCCATGTAAGCATCCGTGCCGCAATCAAGGTCTGTTCCATGCATAACGGCATCGGCAGACGCCGATGCGGCATCAGGGTGGGTCTTATGGTTTTTGAAGAAATCATCGATCGCCCAGCAATCCGAAGTAACATAGCCGGTGAACTGCCATTGATTTCTGAGGATGTCGTTCATGAGGAGATCGCTCGCACAGCAAGGCTGATCACGGAATGCATTGTACGCGCACATCACGCCGACCACGTTCGCATCGACAACGAGCTCTTCAAACGCAGGCAGGTAAGTATCCCACAAATCGTAAGGTGATACGTCGGCGTTAAACACGTGGCGTGACGGTTCTGGCCCGCTGTGCACAGCGTAATGCTTGGCACACGCCGCGGCTTTAAGGTACTTCGGATCATTACCCTGCAGGCCATTAACAAATGCGTGGCCCAATTTTGCCGTGAGATACGGATCCTCACCATACGTCTCCTGGCCGCGGCCCCAGCGCGGATCCCGGAAGATATTGATGTTGGGTGTCCAATACGTCAGCCCGAGGTACCGTTGCCCTGCCTTCCCTTCCTTCACGGCCTTGTTGTAAACCGCGCGCCCTTCAAGAGCCGAGAAGTGCCCCATTTGTGACAGCGACGCGGTATCAAAAGTTGCAGCCATTCCGATAGCCTGAGGATATACAGTAACGCGATACGGCGTTCGGGCCACACCGTGCAGTACCTCATTCCACCAGTCATATGCCGGAATCCCCAGACGTTCGATGGCCGGTGCCGCGTTAAGCATTTGCGCGACCTTTTCCTCCAACGTAAGTCGGGATACCAGGTCATCCACACGTTCCTCGACAGGAAGCGACGGATCACGAAAAGGATATTCTTTCGATGCACGATCGGCGCTTTCAAATGAAAGTGATGTGATGAGAACCAGAATTGTGCAGAATGTCCGAAATAATACTTTCATAGGGATTTGGTTATAGCTTGAGGGCTCTTTAGGCTTTAAGGGTCGCATTACTTAGACGGGTTAAACTGCAGCGTTCCCCTACTATCTAATGCGCTTTATTTCACAATTTCACCACAAAATAATCTCAATCACACTGAAGTAAAAATATTTCGAATGTATTTGACATAAAGTCATACTCAAAATCAGGAACTGCGACAAAGATCAAATTCCCGGGTACTATTTCCGATGCGCAAGTAGCTCATCGCGTCACCGTTCGTGGCCACGCTGATACACAGGCAAACCAGCAACGCTGAATTAGTTGATTCCAAGTCAATCGTGGTTACTTCCAACCTGATCTGTAGAACAAACTCTCAGGGAAAGGACACTTGGAAAAAAAACGCGGTAGTAAAATTTTGTGCCACCAAATTTCCGTACTCGTTACTTCCGAAAAAGGGATTATCCCCTTACTTTGACTTGTCAACCCTAAATCCCTCCTCTGAAGTACATGTATTCTGAGAAACCAATCGTCTCCCTCAATGACCTGATTCCAGGGGAAGGAGAGATGTGTGATCGGATACGGGCGCATCCGTGGGCAGACACATCACTTGGCTCACCCGACATCTGGCCGCAGAGTCTGCATACCACACTCAGCATCTTGCTTCATTCATCGTTCCCTATGCTGCTCTTCTGGGGCCCCGACATGATCAGTTTTTACAATGATGCCTTTCGGCCGAGTCTCGGAAACCAGGGAAAGCACCCGTCGGCACTCGGTCGAAAGGCGTCTGAAATGTGGTCTGAAATATGGCATATTATAAGCCCCATGTTCAATCAGGTTTTGAAAGATGGTAAACCGGTATATCACGAAAATCTGCACATACCCTTTTATAGAAACGGACAAATGGAGGACACCTACTGGACCTTCAGTTATAGTCCCGTTCTGGACGAAAGCAAAAAACCGGGAGGCATTTTTGTGACTTGCACGGAAACGACGAGTAACCTGGAGACAATACGGCAGATTAAAGAAACGAAAGATCAACTGCATTTCGCGGTAGAGGCTACCGAATTAGGAACGTGGGACTACAACCCATCTTCAGAAAAAATCAACGCCAACGCACGGTTGAAGGAATGGTTCGGTATTGGCACAGAACAGGACCTTACATCAAAACATGTTTTCCGTTGCATTGCCCCGGTTGATCGCGACCGCGTGGAAAAAGCTGCCTCGACGGCCCTTAGTTATTCCTCGGGAGGTAATTATGACCAGGAATATACCATCATAAATCCGCTTACCAGCGCACAAAGAATCGTACGGGCAAAGGGAAAAACTTATTTCAATGAAGATAAGGTTGCGTACCGTTTCAATGGAACATTGCAAGACATTACGAGCGAAACCGAAGCGAAAAAAGCGCTCCAGGAAAGTGAAGGGCGTTGGAAACTCCTTGCGAATCTGGTGCCATGCTACACGTTCACAGTATCGAAAGACGGAGTTGTAAACTACGTGTCTGACAAGTGGAAGGAATTTACCGGAGTAGGTCGTCCGGCTACGATAAATGAAGGTTTCATGAAGGCGTTTCATCCTGAAGACCGTTTGATGACACTGGAAAAATGGACAAAAGCCTTTGACAGAATTATTCCCGTTGAAGACGAAGTGAGGTGGCGCCGCTTCGACGGCCAGTACCGGCATATGGTATACCGCATCGAACCCGTCGAGGATGCAAGCGGATCTATATCACTATGGTTTGGCTCGGCCATGGATCTGACTGAGATCAAAAAAACAGAGCAGGCTTTGCTTGCCAGCGAACAAAACTTCCGGAAT
>JAEZEH010000158.1 GCA_023417785.1 Bacteroidota bacterium | reverse complement strand
TCCAAAAGTACCACTCCCTAACCACCCCGCAAACTATTTCCTGACTATTTTTTCCACATTCTGTCAACCCTCCCGATGACAGCCATTTATTTCGTTTCCTCAACGTTTCCCGGATTTTATTCCGCTTTACCCAATCCGAAAATCAATAGCCACCACGTGGTAATCCTTTCTTCCAACAATGCCCTGAAGCTTTGTTTGCCAGGCTGTCTAATAACTCAACCCGATCTACGGAAGTTCGCCTACTCCCCCGAAAGTTTCCGCTTTCCCCTAACATTTGTTGCATACACAAATCCATCCCCGAAAGCACCGTGAAAGATCCGTACAGCATGCATACAGGATCCACGACAAAGAGTTGCATACAGAAAATATGTCTTTTGACGACCGGTTGCATGAAAGTCAATCCGCTTCATGCAGCACACCAGAATCGAAAAAGGCTCCCTTTCAGAAGCCTTTTTCAGAGACTGAAATCCTTAAACCACCGACAAATCCCTTCGGATCGTCTGGGTTCTGTCGGGCCCCGTGGAAACTATGGTGATGGGCACCTGGAGCTCACCTTCGACAAAACGAATATAATCATGTAATGCCGCCGGAAGGTTTTCCTCCGAAAGGCCTTTCAATTCGCTTTTCCAACCCTTCATTTCGGTATAAATGGGAGTGATTTTTTCGTTTACCATCTCGTAGGGCACGATGTCGGTAACCGTACCGTCAGCCAGCCGGTATTTCGTGCAGATTTTTATAGTTGAGAACACGCTTAGCACATCGGCCTTCATCATCAAAAGCTGCGTTACTCCATTAATCATAATAGAATATTTCAGCGAAGGAATATCCAACCACCCGCACCGCCGCGGGCGCCCAGTTGTCGAACCGAATTCATTTCCCTCCTTCCTCAATAAATCTCCTTCTTCGTCCATCAGCTCAGTTGGGAAAGGACCACTGCCAACGCGCGTGCTGTACGCCTTGAAGATGCCGTAGACTTCGCCGATATGACGCGGCGCAATACCCAGGCCGGTGCAAGCTCCGGCAGTTACTGTATTAGAACTGGTTACAAAGGGGTAGCTTCCAAAATCAATATCAAGCAACGCTCCCTGCGCACCTTCGGCCAGAATAGACGAACCGTGCTTAAGTTCCTGATTTAGAAAATACTCGCTTTCGATAAGTGTAAAGCCTTTCAGGAACGTTACTGCATCCATGAAGGCTTCTTCGAGTTCCTTCCAGTTATAATCTATTTCATATTCGCGAAGAATTTTGAAATGGATATCTGTGAGTTTCTTGAATTTTGCTGCAAAATCTGATGAGATAACATCGCCAACCCGCAATCCCTGACGCCCGATCTTGTCCTGGTAGGTAGGGCCTATGCCTTTAAGCGTCGAACCAATTTTGTCGTCGCCTTTTGCTTTTTCATAAACGACGTCCAACAGTCGGTGTGTTGGTAAAATCAGCGTCGCCTTTTTCGAAATGAATAGATTCTTTCTGATATCAAGGTTGAACTTATTGAGTTTCTCAATTTCATTCTTGAATACGACGGGGTCAAGAACCACACCATTGCCGATCACGTTGCGGGTCGTTTCACGAAAAATTCCCGAGGGAATCTGATGTAAAACATGTTTGATGCCATCGAATTCGAGGGTGTGACCGGCGTTCGGCCCGCCCTGGAACCGCGCAATTACATCGTACTTCGGGGCCAGCACGTCAACAATTTTCCCCTTGCCCTCATCACCCCATTGAAGGCCTAGTAACACATCAACCTTGGACATTTTGCTTATTCTGTTTCTTTATTTGACAATATCACCCTCCGACTGAACGATCTGAAATATGGCGTTCAACTTGGTGATCACCAGCAGCTTCTGAACCGATTCAGAAGGTTTCATAAGATATACTTCGCCACCTTTGTTCCGGAATTTGGTCAGGATTGTAATCAATGTGCCGATGCCACTACTGTTGATGTACCTGACATTGGATATATCCACTATGCAATCCATTACCTTATCCTGAATCGCGCTGTTGACCACGTCAATGACTGGGCTCCCGCTCTCTTGTCCGATGAGGTCGCCGGAAAGACGTAGTATCAGCTTGTTGTTCTTGATTTCGTGCGTGTAATTCATAGGAAACTAGTTGACAGGAACAGGCTTGTTTTCACAATTCAATTTTGCACACGATGCATACAGAATTAATGAATGATGTAATACATTGAAGTGCAGTATTTCTTCAACGGTGTTCTGAATATTCTGTATTCTCGGATCACAAAACTCAATCACTTTATGGCAGTCGGTACAAATCAAGTGATCGTGCTGCTTGTAGCCGTAGGATTTTTCGTACTGCGCGAGATTCTTTCCAAACTGATGTTTGCTAACGAGGTCACACTCCACCAACAGATCGAGCGTGTTGTAAACCGTAGCGCGGCTGACACGATAATTCTTGTTTTTCATACTGATGTAGAGGCTTTCCACATCGAAATGGCCGTCCCTTGAATAGATTTCCTCCAAAATCGCATACCGTTCCGGCGTCTTACGGAGTTCCTTGTTTTCAAGGTATGCCGTAAAAATCTTTTTAACCTCGTCGTATAATACGTTGTTCAATGCCATTTTTTGCGGTGTCAAAGATATACCAGAAATTAAAGAATTGCAGCTTAATCGGGAGAATTACTAAAATCGCCTGGTTTTCGACTTTCAGGCTGGAGAGCCCTTATTCCTTCGAATCAAAACGGCTTGTCTTGATTACGCCTTCCACGTTGCGGAGTTTTTCCATGAGCTGCTCCAGGTGACGGGTGTCGTTGACGTAAAGCATAATTTCGCCTTCAAAAATCCCGGAATCCGTATGGATGGACATGGAACTCATGTTAACCTTCAATTCGTCGGAAATGATCCGCGAGACATCGTTGATTAATCCTACCCGGTCAGTGCCGCGTATTTTCAATCCGGTGAGGAAAGCAACTTCATGTTGCGAGGTCCATTTAGCCTTTACAACCCTGTTTCCGTGGTGGGAAAGAAGTTCGGGAGCATTGGGGCAGTTGGTTCGATGGATCTTAATACCTTCATTAACCGTGACAAAACCAAAAACATCGTCGCCCGGGATGGGTGTACAACACTTTGCGAGTTTGTAATCCACCACATCCATATCTTCCCCAATCAGCAGGATGTCGTCGTAGCGACCTTTTACTTTGGTAATTTCCTGTTCAATGGCATTGGCATCGGAGACCGTTTGATGCGGGCGGAATTTTAGCGGAGACGTGGGTTTATTTTCGACAAAACGCTTTATATCAGCGGTTGAGATAAACCCGCTTCCTACTCTATAATATAGTTCGAAATGCGTTTGTGCTTTGAAATAATCGCGCATCTGCTCCATCAGCGGCTGAGTTACATTTTCTTTGAGCTGCCGGAGCTTTCGCATAATGATTTCCTTGCCTTCTTCCGCGGATTTCTTCTTGTCTTCTTTTAATACGTCCTTAATGCGGGACTTCGCCTTCGAACTGACGACGAAACGCAGCCAATCTTCGTGCGGCTTTTGCTTCGTTGAAGTGAGGATTTCGATCTGGTCGCCATTCTTCAATACATAATTGATGGGAACGAGTTTGTTATTGACCTTGGCGCCGATACACCGTGAGCCGACTTGCGTATGAATTTCAAACGCGAAATCAAGAGCTGTTGCGCCGTATGGCAGCGTTTTCAATTCACCTTTAGGTGTAAACACAAATACCTCCTCACTAAAAAGATTTCCTCTGAAATCGTCAACAAAATCCAGCGCACTGTGGTTATTTTGTTCGAGCAGATCGCGCACCCTTGCAAGCCACTTTTCCAGATTCGACTCAGCTGTAGAACTGCTGTCTTTGTATTTCCAATGCGCCGCGTACCCTTTCTCGGCGATTTCGTCCATCCGTTTACTTCTTATTTGTACTTCAACCCATTGACCATTCTTGGCCATCACAGTGGTATGCAGTGATTCGTAGCCATTCGCCTTGGGTGTACTAATCCAATCGCGCAAGCGATCCGGGTTCGGGGTATAAAAATCCGTCACGATGGAATATACCTGCCAGCAAAGTGCCTTCTCCTGTTCATAGGGAGTATCCAGAATAATCCGGATTGCGAAAAGGTCAAACACTTCTTCGAAAGGAATATTCTGTTTTCGCATTTTATTCCATATGGAGTAAATGCTTTTGGGGCGCCCTTTTATTTCATAGCGAATCCGCATTTTATCCAGTTCCTCATTGATGGGCACCATAAACGTTTTGATGAACTTGGCCCGGGCCGCCCTGGTGGCGTCGATCTTCCGCACAATGGAATCGTATACCGATTTATCGGTGAAGCGTAGATAGAGATCTTCGAGTTCGGTTTTGATGGCATTCAGCCCGAGACGGTGAGCTAAAGGAGCATACAGATAAATTGTTTCGTTAGCTATCTTCAGCTGCTTATTACGCGGCATGCTGTCCAGCGTGCGCATGTTGTGCAGCCGGTCAGCGAGTTTGATCAGAATCACCCTTACGTCTTCCGACAAGGTGAAGAGCATCTTCCTGAAGTTCTCCGCCTGCTGGGAACTTCCGTATTCGAATACGCCTCTTATTTTCGTAAGGCCATCAATGATTTTTGAAATCTTCTTGCCGAAAGTGCGCTCAATGTCCGACAGTTCCATGTCGGTATCTTCCACGACATCATGCATCAGGGCGGCAACTATCGAAGTTGTTCCGAGGCCGATTTCTTCGACGCATATTTCCGCCACGGCGAGGGGATGAAAAATATAGGGTTCTCCCGATTTCCGTCGCATGTCTCTGTGGGCGGACAGGCTTATAGTAAATGCTTTTTTTATCAATTTGGCATCACCGTCTTTGAGTATCGGTTTCGCCTTTCTTAACAATCGCCGGTAACGGTTAATAATTTCTCTTTTCTCCTGCTCGGTATCTATTACCATTGTTAAAAATGCCTTTATCGTTAAATCCTATCCTCTCAAAAAATCTTCAGGGCAAGGTTCAATTTAATCTGATTTGTTATTTCAATTGCGAATAATATACATAAATTTGCGCTCCTTTTGCGGATGTGGTAGCCGTTTTCGCCGTTTTCGGCCGATTCGGCGGCACACCGACCCAATACCGGATGTGGCGTAATTGGTAGCCGCGCCAGACTTAGGATCTGGTGCCGCAAGGCGTGGGGGTTCGAGTCCCTCCATCCGGACGACAACGAACCCTTGATACAGTAACCAAAAATACGGTATCGAGGGTTCTTGGTTTATCTGGAAAATATCAAACGTTAGAAGTTTTGGAAATAACACTGAACAAACTGAACAACACCGAAGGTGTAATTAAAATTAAATTAACCGAAGGTGATTATCAACCCCACGTCGAAGAAAAAGTAAAGGACTATTCGCGGAAAGCCAACATCAAAGGTTTTCGGCAGGGAAAAGTACCGGCGGGTGTTATCAAAAAAATGTTTGGTAAATCCATTCTTGTCGACGAGATCAATCAGGTTTTGTCGCACAAGCTATCGGACTACATCAAAGAAAACAACCTGAAAATTCTCGGGGAGCCACTGCCTAATCAGGAACTGGCCCGTACCATTGACTGGGATTCACAAAAAGATTTCGAATTCGAATATCAAGTCGGAATGGTTGGCGACTTTCAATACAGCTTATCCAAGGATGTAAAGGTGACGGCCTACCCAATTCAGGTGGACGATAAAGTAATCAATGAAACCATAGATGACGTTAAGAAGCGCTTCGGCAAGGTGAATTATCCGGAAGCATCCGAAGCAGGTGATAACCTTTTTGGTGATTTGCGCTCCGCTGAAATGAAAGATGGCGAGCCGGTTTTCAAAAAAGATTACGCGGTGATAGACACCTCTAAGGTTGACAAATCTGTTCAGCAGAAATTTGTCGGCGTCAAAAAAGAAGACATTGTAGAGTTTGAATTGGATAAGGCGTTTACAGACAAGAACGTACTATCCGAATTCCTGGGCGAATCGGAAGCTGAGGCCGGGGCAACTAACGGAATTTTCCAGTTCCAAGTTTCTAACGTAACGCGGACAGAACCTGCCGAATTGAATCAGGAATTGTTTGACCGCGTATTCGGCAAAGACACGGTTACAACCGAAGAAGAATTCAAGGCTAAAGTAAGGGAGACCATTTCGGAAAACTATCAACGGGAAAGTCAGCATTTTCTTGAGCACAACATCGAGGATTATTTTCTGGCCAATACCACTATCGACCTGCCGGTCGATTTTCTTAAGAACTGGCTGAAAGCAACCAGTGAAGGAAAAGTAACTGATTCTGTTTTGCAGGACGAATTTGAAGCGTATAAACGGAGCCTGAAATGGGATCTTGTCAAGAACCGGATTGCCGATGACCACAAATTAACGGTGGAAGCTGAAGAAGTTCGTGGTAAGGCTAAGCAGTTAATAATCAGTCAATTTGGAGGACAGGCTTTTGCAGAACAGATTGCCGACAGGCTCGATGGTATCACTGACAATTACCTGCAGCATGAGAACGGCCAGAATTTTATGAAGCTGTATAACCAACTGAGAACTGAGAAGATTCTGAACTTCATAAAAGACCAGATTACGGTTGAGGAGAAGCCGGTGTCGGTCGATGAATTCAAAAAAATTACCTCAGAGCATACCCACTAAGAAACAATAAATGCTCGTGGTCAACGACAATGGTTTTATCGCTTGAGATGAAACCATTTTTTGTTCCGGGGGCTTAATAAATGCTGAGGGGTTGGATTTCTCAGGCTTCGTAACTAAGATTATACCGGGTTATGCGAACGTCTTGCTGACCTGGAAGTAAAAGACAAATACTTATTAGCAACATGAATAATAATAACGAATTCAGAAAGTACGCCGTTCACCATCTTGGCATGAGCGGAAATACCATTGACGGCTATGCACAGCAGATCCATAACATGACGCAATACGTGATTGAAGAGCGTCCCGGGAACTTCCGTGCAATTGACGTATTTACCCGATTGATTTCTGACCGCATTATATTCCTGGGCATGGGCGTTGATGATCAGATCGCCAATCTTATTCAGGCTCAGCTGCTTTTCCTCGAGTCATCCGACCCGAAAAAGGATATTATCATGTACATCAACAGCCCCGGTGGATCTGTTTACGCGGGCCTGGGTATCTATGATACGATGCAATATGTCAATCCGGATGTGGCTACTATTTGTACCGGCCTCGCCGCTTCGATGGCAGCTGTGCTTCTTTCCTCTGGTGCCACCAAAAAAAGGTCAGCGCTGCCCCACGCCCGGGTGATGATACACCAGCCCATGAGCGGCATGCAGGGCCAGGCATCAGATATGGAAATATCGTTACGCCAAACCCTGGAAGTGAAAAAAGACCTTTACACAATTCTGGCGAAACACAGTAATCAGAAATACGAAAAGATTGAAAAGGATTCTGACCGGGATTACTGGATGCGGGCCATTGAAGCTAAAGAGTATGGGCTGATAGACGAGGTGCTGGAACGCAAGAAAGTTTAGATTTTTAGAAAATTATACTTGAAAAGACGATCGGGAAATTACCTGAAAAGCGGGGTTCCTGATCGTTTTTTATTCCGGCGAACCGTACAACATGTAAGGTTGTATAGGTGATTTAAGTGGCGACGCCTGCCCGATGTGGCGATTATTCCTTAACTTGGGAACTTATTGCGATCATCAGATATTAATGAGTTGATTATGGCTGAAGTTACCTGTTCATTTTGCGGCCGCAGCAAAAAAGATGTAGACCTGATGATCTCGGGTATTCATGCGCACATTTGCGATAAATGCGTGACCCAGGCAAACCAGATTCTTAGTGAAGAAAAGAAAAGTAAGAACGACGCTGGTTTCGCCCCCAATTTTAAACTGATCAAACCCCGCGAGATAAAGAAATTTCTCGACGAGTACGTTATTGGACAGGACGAGGCTAAAAAGGTCATGTCGGTTGCGGTTTACAATCACTACAAGCGGTTGATGCAACGCAAACTCGACAACGACGTAACCATCGAAAAATCCAACATCATTATGGTGGGCGAAACCGGAACAGGGAAAACCTATCTGGCCCGGACACTCGCCAAAATTCTGCAGGTGCCTTTCTGTATTGCCGATGCGACTGTCCTTACGGAAGCCGGTTATGTAGGAGAAGACGTTGAAAGTATTTTGACGCGTCTGCTTCAGGCTGCGGATTACAACATCGAGGCGGCGGAGCGAGGTATCGTTTATATTGACGAGATCGACAAGATTGCACGCAAAAGCGACAATCCTTCAATCACCCGCGATGTAAGCGGCGAAGGTGTTCAGCAGGCGCTACTTAAATTGCTGGAAGGCACGGCGGTCAACGTCCCACCGCAGGGTGGCAGGAAGCACCCCGACCAGAAAATGATCACGGTCAATACCGAAAACATCTTATTCATATGCGGCGGAGCTTTTGAAGGAATCTCCCGCTTCATTGCCAATCGCCTTAACACGCGGCCTCTCGGCTTCGTGAGCGGCACTGAAAACCAGGTTGGAGCCCTTGACAAGGATAATCTCCTCCAATTCATCACCAGCCAGGATCTGAAAAGCTTTGGATTGATCCCCGAACTGATCGGGCGATTGCCTGTGGTGTCATTCCTTAATCCCCTGGATTCTGAAACGCTGCGGCGGATTCTTACCGAGCCCAAAAATGCTCTTGTCAAGCAGTACAAGAAGCTCTTTGAAATGGAGAATATTGAACTCGAATTCAAAGACGGCGCTATCGAATTCATTGTTGAAAAGGCTATGGAATACAAGTTGGGCGCCCGGGGCCTTCGAAGTATATGCGAGGCCATTATCAACGACGCCATGTTTGAGCTTCCGTCCGAAAAATCGAGCGATCGCCTGGTGATCAACAAAGCATACGCAGAAGAGAAGTTTAACAAATCCCAATACAGCAAGCTTAAGGTCGCGTAAACCGCCTGGTTTATCATTCAAGATCCGAACCTGATTTACTTTAGTCTTACCTGACCAGTGCTCCCTCGCGCTCCCCAGGACGCGTAAAAGACCATTCATATAAACTAATGGCAACGAACAACAAAAAACACGTTCGTTAGCCGCCATTATTTTATCTTTCCCTATCCCCTTCCGGCGGGGAAGCTTATTAACCTAAAAGAACCTATGAAGAGACGAGATTTTGTCCAATTGGCAGGACTTGGTCTTGGGGGTGTACTGTTACCATTCCAAACAATCGGAAATCCGGTACCCCTCGAAGCCCTGCTGGAGCCAGCGTTGCCTTCCGGTCAAAAGAAACAACTGGCTGATGTTGCCTTAAATACAGCAAAAGGTTCCGGCGCATCATATGCCGACATCCGGATTGGCCGCTACCTCAATCAATTCCTCACCACCCGGGAGGACAAAGTTCAGAATATTGTAAACACCGAATCATTCGGGGCCGGCATTCGCGTAATTGCCAACGGCACCTGGGGGTTCGCTGCGACGAATGACGTCACTTCCGACGGCATTAAGAAGGCCACCCTGAATGCTGTTGCGATAGCAAAAGCGAACTCCCGTTACCAAAAGGAACCTGTCCGGCTTGCTCCGGTAAAATCCCAGGGCGAGGTTTCCTGGAAGACGTCGATCCAAAAAAACGCGTTTACTATTCCTGTCTCCGAAAAAGTTGAACTGTTACTGAATGCCAATAAGGCTGCCATGGATGCGGGCGCGTCGTTTGCCAACTCGAACTTGTTTATGGTCAACGAGCAGAAGTACTTCGCTTCAACCGACGGATCCTATATAGATCAGGATGTTCACCGCATCTGGCCGACCTTTACCGTAACGGCTATCGATAAATCAACTGGAAAATTTAAAACCCGCCAGGCGTTAAGTGCTCCAATGGGTATGGGATATGAGTATCTCGATGGCAACAAAGTCGACAAGCTTGCCGGACCTGAAGGCACCGTATTCTACAAAAACAGCTATGACATTGTTGAAGACGCCGCCATTGCCGCAAAGCAAGCGCGGGAAATGCTGTCGGCAAAATCGGTTGAGCCTGGAAAATACGATCTGGTACTTGAGCCGAATCACCTGGGCCTCACCATTCATGAATCAGTAGGCCATCCGTTGGAGCTTGACCGCGTACTCGGCTACGAAGCCAATTATGCCGGCACCAGTTTCGCGACACTCGACAAATGGAAACCACGAGACTTCAATTACGGAAGCAAGATTGTAACCATCGTGGCCGACAAAACACAGCGTCACTCCCTGGGAGCTGTCGGATATGATGATGAAGGTGTACCCTGCAAAGAGTGGGATCTCATCAAGGACGGCGTGCTTGTTAACTACCAGGCTATACGCGACCAGGTGCATATCATTGATCAGGAAGAGAGCCATGGCTGTTGTTATGCGCAAACCTGGAGTGATGTCCAGTTTCAGCGAATGCCGAACGTGTCACTGAAACCCGGCATGGACCCGTATACTATGGATCAGATGGTCAGCGATGTAGAGAAAGGAATCTATATCGCCGGACGAGGCTCGTATAGTATCGATCAGCAACGCTATAACTTTCAGTTTGGCGGAACTGTGTTCTTCGAAATCAAGAACGGCAAAATTGCCGGGATGCTCAACGATGTGGCGTATCAATCCAACACGCAGGAATTCTGGAACAGTTGTACAAAGATTTGTGACGAAAGTGACTACCGGTTATTCGGATCGTTCTTCGACGGAAAGGGTCAGCCTTCTCAGGTAAGCGCGGTTTCTCACGGCAGCTCTACATCGCGGTTCAACGGAGTCAACGTTATCAATACGGGTAGAACCATTTAAATGACGCTTAAATGAAAAGAAGAGATTTTTTACAGGTCGCGGGGCTGGGGGCCGGGGCAGTGCTTCTGCCATTGTCTCCGTTTGCAACGGCCATTGATCCGGCGCGAATGCTTGATCCGCTGCTGGATCGTTCGCAAAAGAAGCAACTTGCGGACGCGGGACTAAATGCTGCGAAAAGCCGGGGTGCGACGTACGCCGACGTAAGGATCGGCAGGTATTTGAATCAGTTTATTATAACCCGTGAAGACAAGGTCCAAAACGTCGTCAACACGGAAAGCTACGGATGTGGAATACGGGTGCTCGCGAACGGAACATGGGGGTTTGCTTCCACCAACGACGTCACCGCCGACGGAATAGTAAAGGCTGCTGAGCAGGCCGTTGCCATCGCGGGTGCAAACTCCCGGATTCAAAAAGAACCGGTCCAATTGGTGCCTGTGCAGGGTTACGGCGAGCAGAGTTATCGCACACCGATTGTTAAGAATGCTTTCGAAATACCGATAAAGGACAAAGTTGATCTGTTGCTCAAAGCTAACAGTGCTGCTATTTCGAAGGGGGCTAATTTTATCAACAATGTGTTGTTCCTGGTAAATGAGCAGAAGTATTTCGCCTCCACCGATGGTTCATACATCGATCAGGATATCCATCGAACCTGGCCTAATTTCAATGTCACCACCGTTGATCCGAAGTCGGGTCAATTTCGCCAAAGGGCGGCTTTCAGTGCACCCGTAGGAATGGGATACGAATACCTCGACGGAAAAGCCGAGGACAAGATAACCGGCCCTGCAGGAGTAATTCTTTACAACAAATCCTATGACATCGTCGAAGACGCCATGATGGCGGCTGAGCAGGGAAAAGAGATTCTTGCGGCGAAATCCGTCGAGCCGGGGAAGTACGATCTGGTACTTGAACCGTCTCACCTCTGGTTAACCATCCACGAGTCAGTAGGCCACCCGTTAGAGCTTGACCGGGTTCTTGGCTTCGAAGCCAACTATGCGGGAACAAGCTTCGCTACACTTGACAAATGGAAAAGTGGTAAATTCAATTATGGTAGTAAGCAGGTGAACCTCTTCGCCGACAAACTCCAGCCTGGATCACTCGGCGCTGTGGGATTCGATGACGAAGGCGTGAAGACAAAGCAATGGGACCTTGTTAAGGAAGGCATATTGGTTAACTACCAGGCTATCCGCGACCAGGCTCACATATTGGGAGAAAAAGAATCCCATGGCTGCGGCTATGCTGACAACTGGAGCAATGTCCAGTTTCAGCGAATGCCAAACGTATCACTTGCACCGGGCAAAGAACCCGTTACACCTGAACAGATGATCAGTAACGTAGAAAAAGGCATTTATATCGTCAAAGACGGGTCGTACTCCATTGATCAGCAGCGGTATAATTTCCAGTTTGGTGGTGTGCTTTTTTTCGAGATCAAAAATGGAAAAATCGCCGGAATGCTGAAAGACGTGGCATACCAGTCAAACACGCAGGAATTCTGGAACTCCTGCACGCAGGTATGTGATGAGCGAGACTATCGGCTGAACGGATCCTTCTTCGACGGCAAAGGCCAGCCGAGTCAGTCGAGTGCTGTCTCCCATGGTTCATCCACCACGAGGTTCAATGGAATTAACGTAATCAATACAAGCAGAACTATCTAACAACGAAACCTTTTTGACAATGGCCATATTTTCGAAAGAAGACGCTAAACAAATCCTGGAAAAAGTAATAGCTTTTTCTAAAGCCGACGGATGCCAGGCCGTACTCAATGGATCCAGGGAAGGAAACATTCGTTATGCGCGAAACACGGTTTCAACGGCTGGCGAAAACAACAATACTACGCTTGCGGTACAAAGCTATTATGGTAAAAAATCCGGCGTTGCTACGATAAACGAGTTTGACGACCAATCACTCGAGAAGGCAGTCCGAAGGTCTGAAGAGCTGGCCACCCTGGCTCCCGCAAACGCAGAGTTTATGGAACCCATGACCCAGCAAAAATATGGTGAATCTAAAACGTTCGTCGAGTCAACGGCGAAAATCACTCCGGAGTACCGCGCGCAGGCAGCGGCATCAAGCATAGACGCAGCAGCCGCGAAGGACGTCACTGCGGCAGGGTTCCTCGACGATGAACACAGTTTCGGTGCGACCATGAACAGCAAGGGTTTATTCGCCTACAACGAAAGCACGGAAGTTAACTTCACGGTAACGATGCGAAGCAACGACGGCACTGGTTCCGGTTGGGTGACGCGTGACTTTAACGATGTTTCGAAACTCAA
>JAEZEH010000130.1 GCA_023417785.1 Bacteroidota bacterium | reverse complement strand
CTGGGCGGCGGCTGGAGCAACTGATGCCGAACCAGATCAAAGTGTACATAGCGCCAACATTGCCTGGAGACGAGGGATGAATTGCCAAAGAAATCCTGCAAAAAGGAATATTCTATATATTATTCTTAGGCAAAGACCTGCCTGACCCAGGCAGGGTTGGCGAAGACCATTGCAGTTGATTCATGAGGCATTAGAAGGGAGCTTTAGCCATGAGATGCCACCTAGTTGTAGTTAAACATTTTGTGAATTTCGGAGTGTTGCGATCTTGTATTCATGGACCTTCGCTTTCTGACGACGACTTTTATTTCTTTAAGAGCCACCACCAGGAAACCGGTGAATAGGGAACAAGCGAGCCCAATGAGCAAGTACATCGTTATTGCGTTAGTTTGCAGCGTACCGGATTGCTGGGAACAATGGACATGCACATCATTACTCAGTTGCTGATACTTCAATTCCAGATCAAGCCTTTCTTTGACCATTTCAAGCTTCAATTTTAAATAACTACCCGGATTATTCGGATCAACCGCGCCAGCGAAATCGGCATTGCTACCTTCGTGATGAGCAAGCTGTTCAAGTTTCTTAATTTCTTCAGAAAGAACGGTAATTCGTTTTTTCAGTAATGCCTTTTCTTCCCTGGCTGCGATATTGTTTCTGCCGCTTAACAGTCCCGAAAGCTGACTTGCAAGTTCCGCCCCATTGTCCTTTGAGTAACCAATTGTTTCGATTCGATAGTTATGTGTCTGATCGAGAACCACCAGCCGGATTTCCTTTAGCAGATTCGTTGTTCGGGGGTGGAAACCATATTCGTGTTCAAGTCCGGCAATGTTGCCAGACTGAAGAAGCTGATTTACAGAATGAAAAAGATGTTCCACTTCATGGGATGGAATTGATGGGATCTTGGTAAAAAGAACCGTTTCATATTCATCGGTTTGCGCCATATACAACCCTAATGAACACGCAATTCCCAATCCGACAGTGGTTAGGATCATTTTAAGATGCTTCTCGACTATTATAGTGACTGAAACGATCAAGTCAAGAAGGTCGATTTCATCCGGATGCTTATAAGGATTCGATGGTGGGCCCATCGAGGGAAAACTCTTCATTTCTCTCCTGATTTTTCGTTTAGACACGAATCCGGCGTTCATAGTTGGAAGTGATTATCGTCCGACCGGGCTTTTATCGGTGTCGTAACTCATTGTCCACCCGGCTGAGGAGGAATGCTGGTTGTGATAGACGAATTAGAAGTGACCCACAATTTATGTGGCAGAGACAGGTCATTTTACTTATTTTTTCCGAAAGTATTCGTCGTGACTAAGCAGGATTGTAACATTCCGTCAATGGGTGGCGTTCAGTAAAAAGGTAGGATACACTGTAGCATGATAAGGCTTGAACATTTTCGTTATCTCGGTCACAACAGGCGGGATTTTGTTATGAGGGAGGCTATACTCAGTGAAACGGTGTATTCCGGCCCCGTTACTGAGGAATGGCACTACCATGAACATGAGCACTTGTCGCTGATCATCGATGGTGGTAACCGGGAGGAACGTGAAGGGAAAGAAATAATAGCTAAACCGGGGACACTAATCCGATACCCAGCCGGAATTGTCCACAGAAACCGGAATACCAAATTTCCGTCGAGGAATTTTAATTTATCATTCACGGAGACGTTCCTTACAAAGGTCGATGGGTTCACTCTCACCGAAGACGATCATGATCTCAGCTTTGCGGTGCTGAAGATCTATCGGGAATGCCAGATCAATGAGCTGCACACAGACGGCATAATTAATGATATACTGTTATCGTGTTATGTTGATAATTCCAGAACCAAATCGTCGTGCAGTGACCAGATGAAAATCGTTCGTGAGGTGTTGCATGATCGCTGGTCCGAACTGGTTTCGCTGGATGAATTGTCGAAGGCCTCCGGACTTCATCCGGTAACGGTTTCCAAGTGGTTTCCTAAATGCTATCGGTGCACTGTGGGGGAATACGCAAGGAAACTTAAGGTCGCCAACGCTATGAAGAAAATACGCGAGTCAGGAGAACACTTGACCCGGATCGGTCTGGCGTGTGGTTTTTTTGACCAGAGCCATTTCATCAGGGCCTTCAAATCTGTAACCGGCCTTAATCCAAAGCAGTGGCGGAATGTATAGGCTAATTTTGTACAATTCTGATTTGGTCACTTTCCTGAATTTTGGGAATAATCAAATCCCATTTATGAAAGGTTGCTCATTACTTCTCTTCGTGCTGGCTATTAGTACCAATTCAGGCCAAAGCCAAAGCTGCACGGCATCCGAGATTCAGCATGCAGTAACGCGGATAGCGTCGCTCATCGAAGATAATTACGTCTTCAAAGAAAAAGGAAAACACATTTCGACGTCACTTTTGAGCCATCAAAAAAAAGGGGCGTTCAAAAATGTAGCTGACTGGAAAGCGTTTGACTCTATCTGTACTAAACTACTTGTGTATGATAGCAAGGACGGTCATATGTACGTCAAATATGATCCAATACTTGCGAAAAAGACGCTTCATAAGAAAGATCCGGATCAGAATAATGGGGCACATCCGTTTTATTATGATAAGGATGCCGAGGAAAGAAATTTTGGTTTTAGCGAAGTAAAAATTCTTGAAGGGAATATCGGTTACATTCGGGTCATCGAAATTAACCTTTCAGAAAAGAGTCTTCATGTGTTGTTTGCTGCAATGCAATTTGTGCGAAGAACAGAGGCGCTGATTATTGACCTTCGCGATAATGGCGGAGGAGGGAGCGCGGTTGGGAGTGTGTGGGAAACGTATTTTCTCCCCAAGTATACTCCACTACTCGAATTCAGGAGTAGTACAGGTGAGGGATTTGTTTTGACAACCGTGCCCTGGTTGGTTGAACCCCCATATCAGAATCCACTTTATGTTTTAGTGAATAAAGGAACCGCCTCAGCCGCAGAGGCCTTTGCGTTTGTGATACAACATCACGGGAGGGGAGGAATAGTTGGTCAGGTGACGGCTGGTGCCGCTCATATGAATACATTCTATCCCGTTAATGATGACTTGATTGTATCTATTTCGACGAATGCGCCGGTGATTCCTGGCACCACATCAAATTGGGAACAAAAAGGAGTTCAACCTGATCACATTACTTCGTCTGGTGATGAATTGCAAACCGCGCTGCGATTGTTGTTGCCTAATGACTGATTTCAACGTCTGATTTTTACGTA
The DNA here is from genome assembly GCA_023417785.1 of Bacteroidota bacterium. Lineage (GTDB taxonomy): Bacteria > Bacteroidota > Bacteroidia > Cytophagales > Cyclobacteriaceae > Ohtaekwangia. Next base: position 13,312 of record JAEZEH010000130.1, on the reverse strand, counting down.
TTCCCGATAGCGCATGATTTGTATCCAGGTTTACCGGAAGGATAATTTACCAACCATTTTACGTACACTTTGTATCATTCCGACACGCCACTTTTTTGGCTACGTTAATGAATCTTTCACGAAAGAATGAAGTAGTTATTAGCAGTCAGTTGGTTGTGATAGTCACGTTGAGTATGCATCGATTTCAAGGGGCGGGCAACTTTTTACGGGACGACGGATACATTCAATATTGATCATCAATTCTTCAGTCGTTACGTATATCACCTCAATGTCGGGTTTATGCAATGATATTCCCGCAAGGTTAAGGATTTTGCACGTTAATTTTTATATATGTTAATGAAAAGAGTAGTGGTTATTGACATGGATGAAAGCTTCAGATTTTTAATTTCATCCGTAATTCAGTTCAGCAACCGGTTCATTCTGGCCGGGTCATATGCGGATCCGCAGGTTGCGACAAAGCAGATATTGAAAGACAAGCCAGATATTGTTGTAACCGATATTTATTTTCCGTCTATTGATCCGATTGAATATGTCAGGCTCCTTCTTGAGAGACTGCACCTAACCGATGTTCTGGTGACCACCGATTACGACGATCTCATTCTTGAGGTGATTGCTCATGGAGCTATTGGTTATCTGTTGAAAAAACATGCACATCACAGGTTGTTAAGTGCTTTGGAAGCAGTTGCACAAGGCGGTTCTCCCTTAGATGACATGGTGGCCAGAAGGCTCGTGAGTAATCTGCAATTAGCAAAGAGTACGCCGCTCACCAGGCAGGAATCGATCGTGCTGAAATTAATAACGGAGGGAAAGACATATTCAATGATTGCGAACGAACTTTACATTTCAAACGAGACGTCGAAAACGCACATCAAGAATATCTACAGGAAATTAAATGTGAATTCAAAGTCTGAGGCCGTCAGGAAAGCAATTTCTGAACGACTGGTTTATATCGGGTAAATGCTTTAGAAGGTAAGGTATGAGAAAGGAGGGCGGCTTCCTTTTGTTACGTGAGGCAAAAAGGAAAAGATTCCAATAAACCTAAATTCAGGGTTATAAAATCCCTTAAGTGAAGTCGTCCCCTGGGCCGGCTTAGTCAGCGACAGGTGCGCGGGAAACTCCACGTGATCTGACCGCCTTTGCCGACCTATTGTAGACCACGAGATACTAAAGTGGGAGGAGTATCCTCTCGTTTCGCTTGACGCTAATCATAAAAAAGTGTCTAAAATACATTTTTATTCAGCAATCGTTTGAAATCTTTCAAAATTCCGCTAGTTTGGTTTTCACGAGTACGCTGAAAATGGCAGGAAGAACCGAAAACAGAATCGCTGACCAGGACTGGGTCGCTTTTAAGAAAGGCGATAAGACTTCGTTCGAACGGATCTACCGCATGCATGCTGGCCACCTCCTGACTTATGGATACCGAGTGACATCCGACAGAGGATTAATCGAAGACAGCCTGCACGATCTCTTTGTGGAATTGTGGCAGAACCGCGCCCGCCTCGCAGACACGACGTCTATCCGATTCTATCTATTCAAAGCACTTCGTTATAAAATCCAACGGAACCTCCGGAAAAATGATCTCCTCGCATTCGACTACATTGAGGACGGCAATAATTCGACGCCCACGCCGTCCCATGAAAGCTTGATTGCGATGATTGAGCTTCAATCGGAGCAACTTGCCAATCTTAACCAGCTCCTTAACTCATTGCCGCAACGCCAGCAGGAAGCGATCAATCTGAGGTATTACAATAACTTTTCTAATGAGGAGGTAGCCGAGATTATGGGAGTTAATTACCAATCGGCTTGCAAATTTATTTACACGGCGCTAAAAAAATTAAGGGAAAACCTGCGCGTCGCCGTCTCGTCTTTTCTGGTCTTCATAAATTTTTTTTAGTTATCGTGGATTAAAATCTGTGGTTCCCTGCATTAGAGTATAAAGGGATATCACATTCGATGGATTACACGAAATTTACTGTTGAAGATTTTGCTTCAGATGAATACTTCATCCGGTGGGTGCTGGATCGCGACCCGGAGGCTGACAATTTCTGGAGCGTCTTTGTTCTTACTCATCCGGAGCTGGAGTATAAGGTCGATCAGGCAAGAGCGCTCGTTCTTAATATAGGAACCGCCGAATCCCGAAGAAGTAATCTTGCACAAGTTGAATCCATTTGGGATCGGATTCAACAAAGCGTTGACCACACACCGGCAAAGAAAAAGGGTCAGTCGAAAGCACGTCTGTCGAAATTTATTCCTCTTGGTGTTGCCGCGACAATAGCTGTGATGGTTTTCCTGTTCACGCCGTACGTGAGAGAGGAGAACACCATGGAAGACGCATATACAACAGCTTTCAACGGATTCGTTGAGCAGATCAACGAAACCGGTAAGCCAATCCGGTTTATACTCGGCGACAGCAGTGTCGTGGAACTAGACCATCAAAGCAGGATCAAGTACAAACTGAATTACGCAGGGCACTCCACGCGCGAAGTCTATTTATCAGGAAGTGCATTTTTTGACATTCGAAAAAACCCGGACCAGCCCTTTATAGTGCGTTCAAATGAGGTGATCACTGAAGTACTTGGTACGAGCTTTCGGGTACACGCGCCCAAAAACGAGAAGCGAGTCGTTGTTAGTGTAAAGACAGGGAAAGTATCGGTTTATTCAGCCACTGGAGATAAGGAAACTTCGAAGACGGAAGGCGTCATCCTGCTGCCTAATCAGGAAGTGGCTTATGAACGAGAGGAACAGTCCTTTAACAAGAAGCTCATCCCCGAGCCGATTATTGTTCGTCCTCAATTCAGCATGAATGATTTCACGTTTGAGAATACACCGGTGAAGGATGTTTTTCAGAGACTTGAACAAGCCTATGGTATCGAGATTATTTTCGATGCCGACAGTATGAAAGATTGTTATCTGACTGCGCCGCTGGGGTCTGAACCACTGTTTGAAAAGCTTCAGATCATTTGCCAGACCATTGGAGGAAAATATGAAGTGATTGACGCAAAGATTGTGATCAGTGGTTCTGGTTGCTAAACTTCTTTAAAAACCTAAAAATAAACTATGAGGCAGCATTACCATTAAAAAAGAGATCGGCGATGCTGTAGCACCACCGATCGGACTGCCTGGCCACGACTGCGAATCTGTGCCTGGCAGAATTGATTTTGACCGAGTATTAACGACCAAAACCTTCTAAATCTATGAAAAAACGGCCAATAATTAGCCGACTAACCTGGGCTATTATGAAATTTTCATTCATGAATCTGCTCCTGATGATCATGGTTTCAACGGCAGTCCTTGCCAGTCCCACGGGAACATTTGGACAAAATGTCCTTGATCAGAAAATTACCGTCACGGTTAACAACAAACAGATAAGGCAAGTATTACGTGAAATTGAGAAGTCGGTAGATATCCGCTTCACATATAACCCTCAGGCTATACCCATTGCAACGAAAGTGACTGTGGCGTTTGAAAACCGCACATTACGGGAAATACTGGAAGAAATGCTCACACCGTTTGATGTCAGCTTCATACTCAATGGAAGTTATATCATCCTCAGAAAAGCAGATTCACTGCATACGCCGGGCATTGGGGAACAAGCGAATCCGTTGATCGATATATTCACTGTTTCAGGTCGTGTTGTGGGCGAAAATGGCAGCCCTCTCCCTGGCGTTAACATTTTGGTTAAAGGGACAACCACAGGAACCACAACGAACGTTGATGGCGACTACCGCATTGAAGTTGCGGAGGGAAGCGAGATACTTGTATTCACCTTCATAGGTTATTCAACCCGCGAAATTCCCATTGAAAACCAGAGTGTGATCAACGTTACACTCGATCCGGATGTGAAGTCACTTGAGGAAGTCGTCGTTATTGGTTATGGTACACAGAGTAAACAAGACCTGACGAGTTCGGTGTCGAGCGTAAAATCCGGGGAATTCGTGAAAGGCAATGTAGTCGATGCCGGACAATTGCTTCAGGGCAAGGTAGCCGGATTGACAGTCTCCACGCCCAGCGGCGACCCGACCGGGGGAACCCAGATTCTTCTTCGTGGACAAAGTACCATCCTGGGTACGAATGTAAACCCACTTATTCTCATTGACGGTGTTCCCGGAGATCTGAAAACCGTGGCGCCTGAGGATATTGAATCAATCGACGTATTGAAAGACGGATCAGCTGCAGCGATTTACGGAACGCGTGGAACGAACGGAGTAATCATCATTACAACAAAACGTGCCGACGGTCGCGATATCAACCGTGTCGAATACTCGTCAAACTTCAGCACACAAACCATCGCCAGAAAGCTTGATGTACTTACGGCCGACGATTATAGACGCCAAATTGCTTCCGGCACTCGGGCCGCCACAGATGATTTGGGTACGTCGACAGACTGGTTAAAGGAAATTCAGCAAACGCCGTTCACGCATATCCACAACATCGCATTCAGAGGCGGCAACGCAAAAACGAATTACCTCGCCACATTCAACTATCGGGCGCTTGAAGGCATTTTCGCTAAATCTGACAACAAAACATTTACAGGAAGATTCGACCTGAATCATTCCATGTTCAATGACAAGGTGTTGTTTAACTTCGGATACCTCAATCAAACGAATCGGCATAACACTTCGGGAGATGGTACCAGCTTTAATGGATATACCTATCGGCAGGCACTGATTAGAAATCCAACGGCCCCCGTACGCGACGCCGAAGGAGAATGGCAGGAGTATGACGGCTTTAACTATGAAAATCCGGTAGCCAGACTGGCTGAATCCGATGGCCGGAACAGGTCACAGAACTCACGAATAAATGCCACGGTTACCTACGAACCGATCGAGGCGTTGAGGCTGACGTCGTTGTTTTCACTTAATCGATACAATCAGACGCGTGGGTATGCTGAAACCAAAAAACACATTTCAACCAAACGCGACGGAAGAAATGGCTATGTATCCAATGGCACCCGGGAAAGCGAAGATCAACTGATGGAATTAACCGCGCAATACTCAAAGAGGGCGAATGATCATAGCTTCACCGTGCTCGGCGGATACAGCTACCAGAGCAACTTCTATCGCGATTACTGGATGCAGAATTGGGACTATCCGACTGATGTGTTTTCGTATCACAACATTGAACTCGGAAATGCACTTGCGGAAGGCGAAGCTATAATTGATGGGTTTTCTTCAAAAACAAATCTTATTAGCTTCTTTGGGCGCGCGACGTATAATTTCAAGGATAGGTATTTGCTCATGGCCAGCTTGCGGCATGAAGCAGCGAGTCAATTGTACGGCACCGAGGATCCCTGGGGGACGTTTCCAGCTGTGTCAGCAGGGTGGCGTATATCCAACGAGAGTTTTATGGAGGGAACTTCAATATTTAGTGACCTGAAAATTCGCGCCGGTTATGGTGTGACGGGTACTCCGAATAGCAACGGATTTGGCGCTGTTGCCCTCCTTGGGTATGGAGACTTCTTCTATTATGAAGGAAAGTGGATTCGCACGCTGGTGCCATCTCAAAATGAAAACCCTTACCTCAAGTGGGAAGAGAAACACGAAACAAACCTCGGGCTTGATTTTGGCCTTTTCGACGACAGGATAGTCGGAAGTATCGACTACTATATCAGAAACATTAAAGATCTCCTCTATGACTATCCCGTTCCGAGTCCTCCGAACCTTTATACCAGTACCAGGGCCAACGTTGGGCAAATGGAGAACAGAGGTCTTGAGATTTCATTGAACATCGTTCCGGTACGGAAGAATGATTTCGAGTGGACAACCAGTCTTAATTTCTCCACGAACAACAATAAGTTGATAAGCCTTTCCAATGACCTCTATACAACCACTAACGATTATTTCACTGCGGGACAGACCGGGGAACCGATTCAAACGCATACGCACCTGGTACGCGTAGGTGAAAAGATTGGAGACTTTCATGGTTTCAATGTCGTTGACGTCGGCGAGGATGGAAAATGGATTTACCAGGATGCGGACGGAAACCACGTACCCGCAGCAGAGTTCACGAAAAGTTTCGAGAACAAGCGCGTATTGGGGAATGGCTTGCCCCGTTATTACGTGGGTTGGAATAACGCCATCCGTTACAAGAATTTTGACATGTCTGTGACCATGCGGGGCGCCTTCGACTATCAGATCCTCAATTTTGAAAGGATGTATCTGGAGAATCCAACAATCCGCGAGTACAACCGGTTGAGTTCTTCCGAAGAGCAAGTGTTTGGTAAGTCGGTTCTTGATTCGGAACTTGAATTCAACAGTTACTACATTGAGGATGGCGACTTCTGGAAGATTGACAACATCACATTGGGGTACAACATTCCCGGGATAAATTCTGATGTCATCAAATCGGCGAGGATATATATTTCGACGCTGAACACAGCCACCATTACGAAGTACAAGGGAATTGATCCTGAAGTTGATCGCCTGGGCCTGGCCCCGGGGAACGACTATCGCGACAAGTATCCGACGGCCCGCACATATACACTCGGATTCTTTATAACCTTCTGAAGACCAAAAAATATTTCGATATGAAAAAGTTATTCTATTATATAATCGCCATGGTCTTTGTCCTCGGATCATGTACCGAACTGGAGGATACCAATTATAATACCCTCGTCGCGCGCGATTTTTCTCCAACCGATTCTGATATTGCCGCGATCGTCAGCTCAGGCTATATCGCCTGGCGTGAGACTATGCTTGATTGGAACGGCATTTGGAGAACCCAGGAGGTTTCTGCAGACCAGGTGGTTATTCCTGCAAGACCCAACGGTTGGGTTGATGGCGGGATATACCGACGACTTCATCAACACTCATGGACTCCGGAAGATGATAATGTATTCCAGGCATGGAATAGGACTTACGCCGGTATTACGAATTGTAATAAGGTGATTTTTCAGATCGAGTCTGAATTTATTATACTGCCTGAGGAAACAAAAGCTCAAACGCTGGCTGAACTTAAGACGCTGCGTGCCTCTTATTATTACTTGCTCCTTGACATCTTTGGTAACGTTCCTATCGTGACTGATTTCGATGTACCTGAGGGATTTCTTCCAGAACAAAGTACTCGTCAGGAAGTATACGATTTCGTGGTGAGTGAAATTACCGAAAGTATCGACGCGCTTGATGAAGGAAACAATGCGGCAACATATGGCCGATTCAATAAGTGGGCGGCATATACGTTACTTGCAAAAGTTTATTTAAACGCTGAGGTATATACCGGAACACCACAATGGCAAAAATGCCTTGAAGCATGTAACGCGGTTATTAACTCCGGTGCCGGATATATTTTAGAACCCGACCAGAAGAATGTTTTTGTGACCGAAAATCAAAATTCCAAGGAAATCATCTTCGGCCTGGCGATTGACGACAATTACACCAAAAACTGGAATACATTCGATATCCATATGCAGACGCTTCAGCCTGCCATGCAGACGAAGTACAATCTCTTGTTCAGTCCCTGGGGCGGCATGTGCGCGATCCCTCAGTTTATTGATACATTCGATCCGGAAGACAGTCGACTGATCGCGAACTTTATTTATGGACAGCAATACTCCCCGAGTGGCGAGATGATTCTCGCCACCATGGGGGCTTTCTCTGGCAAGCCATTGAATTTCATCAATGAGCTTCCAGGTGTGGATCAGTCGGAAGAAGTTCATGGGTACCGTTTCGGTAAGTTCGAAATCGAGCCCGGGTCGTCTAACATTCTCAACAACGACTTTCCTGTATTCAGGTATGCCGACGTGCTAATGATGAAGGCGGAATGTTTGCTTCGACTTGGAGACGCCGACGGTGCTGCGGAAATTGTAACCGCGGTTCGCACGCGCGCTTTCAAAGTGAATCCCGCGAAAGCGCAGGTGACCGGCGCACAACTCGTCGAAGGAAGTGTTTATAGCTATGGATTGCGCAACCATCTTCAGACAACAAATGAAGGCGGCGACGACATAATGTATGGAAGGTTTTTGGATGAACTAGGCTGGGAGTTCAATCAGGAAGGAAGAAGACGACAAGATATGATCAGGTTCGAAGTGTTCTCTGCGAAATCGTGGCTGTCACATTCCCCGAATGGCGACTTCCACGAGCTATATCCGATCCCTCAGGCGGAATTAAATAAAAACAGCAACCTCGTGCAGAACGATGGCTATTAGAAATGTTTTTCGTCGACTTGGTTTGGTAGTAAGGTAATGGGCCGCCACTTAGTGTGGTGAGCCCATACTTTTTTTATAATTTTGTGAAATGAAGGCAACAAGGATTGGTCGTATATTCGGATCGTTAATAATCGCGCTAATGGTGGCAGCCACGGTTGCCGCACAGGTAAGCCCGTTTCCGCTAACCGCGGTGCGGCTGGAAAAAGGGATTTTGCACCACGCACAGGAAGTTGACAAACGGTACCTTCTGGAACTTGATGAGGACAGGCTTTTGTATCCATTTTATCGTGAAGCTGGAATTCCCACGAAAGTAGAAGGCTACGGGAATTGGGAAAATACGGGTCTCGACGGACATACCGGCGGTCATTATCTATCCGCATTGGCATTGATGTATGCCGCTACCAATGATGCCGAAATCAAAACGCGGCTCGATAAAGTAGTGAATGAAATTGTGCGTTGCCAATCTGCCAATCCTTCGGGATATGTTGGCGGAATTCCCGGTGGATACAGCATGTGGCAGCAGATCAGTGCTGGAAATATCCGGGCCGATAATTTCTCCCTGAATGGCAAATGGGTTCCTCTCTACAATATTCATAAACTATTCGCGGGGCTTTATGACGCACGCGTTATTGCCGGAAATCAAAAAGCAGGTGATGCTTTTTTTAAGTTGTGCGACTGGTTTTCCGGCGTCGTCTCCGGACTTACCGATGAGCAAATTCAGGACATGCTGCGAAGTGAACACGGCGGAATGAACGAAGTATTTGCGCTTGCCGCGGAACTTTCCGGAAAGAAAGAGTACCTCATTTTGGCCAGGAGGCTGTCCCATCAGAAAATCTTATCTCCGCTACTTAAAAAGCAGGATAGTCTGACCGGCCTTCATGCGAATACGCAAATTCCCAAAGTGATTGGCTTTAAAAAAATCGGCGACCTAGCCAACGATGAATCCTGGAATGGTGCTGCTGATTATTTCTGGCACGCGGTGGTTGAAAACCGAAGTGTTTCGATTGGCGGAAACAGCGTTCGCGAGCACTTTCATCCGACATCGGATTTCTCTTCAATGATTTCTTCCAATCAGGGGCCGGAAACATGTAACACGCACAACATGTTGAAGCTTACCAAAGCGATATTCCTTTCAACGCCTGACGCGGCCTACCTTGATTATTATGAGAAGGCACTTTTCAATCACATCCTTTCGTCACAACACCCTGAGCATGGCGGCCTTGTGTATTTTACGCCGATGCGCCCGAGGCATTACCGGGTGTACTCCAATCTGCACGAAAGCTTCTGGTGCTGTGTCGGTTCGGGTATAGAAAATCATGCAAAATATGGAGAACTTATCTACTCCCATTCGGAGAACGATCTTTGGGTTAACCTTTTTATTCCATCTACCCTGACGTGGAAGGAGAAGGCAACTACCGTCACTCAGAAAACCCTCTTTCCGGAGAAAGGTGAAACGACACTGGAGATGACGCTAGCCAAACCGACGAAGTTTAAACTCCATGTACGCCGTCCGGGTTGGGCGGAGGACGGGTTCGTTATCAAGGTCAACGGAAAGGCTATCCAACAAGAGTCGGTCCCTTCAACCTTCGTCGTCATCGACCGGAAATGGAAAAGCGGAGATGTTGTATCGGTGGAAATGCCGATGAAGATTTCCATGGAAATGCTTCCTGACGGTTCGTCATGGGGTAGCTTCGCTTATGGTCCCATAGTTCTGGCCGCGGCGACGGATTCAACCGATATCGTTGGTGTCGTTGCCGATGATAGTCGCATGGGACACGTCGCTGAGGGTAAATTCTTTCCCGTTGATGAGGCACCCGTTATTGTGAGAAGGGGCGAGGATTTTCTCAATGAGGTAAAGCCTGTCCCGGGTGCGGCGATTACCTTCACGGCAAGATCCCTTATTCACCCTGCCAGTTATGCAAATGTGCAACTCGTACCGTTCTATACGATTCATGACAAGCGTTATATGGTCTATTGGCCAGTTACCACTCCGGAGGGACTGGAAGAAATGAACCGGAAGATGAAGGAGAAGGAATTGGTGCTTCAGGCCTTGAAGGCACAAACCATCGACGAGGTAATGGCGGGCGAACAACAGTCTGAGGTTGAACACCGTTTCAAGGGAGAGTCGACGGCCTCGGGATTAACCGCCGGCCAGACCTGGCGGAGCGCGCAAGGTTGGTTCAGTTACGAGTTTCTTGATCCGAAGAAAGAAGCCCGGACACTTCGGGTTGTTTATCACGACGGCGGGAATCAGCGCAGATTCAGTGTGTCTCTCAACGGCCAAATTATCAGTTCAGAAAGTCCCGCAGATAAGTGGGGTGACGACGCGATAACGATTGATTATCCTATACCAGTAAATGTAACGTCGCAAACAAATGATGGAAGGATAGTACTGAAATTTGACGCTGCACCGGGATCAAATACTGGAAGAATAATATCCGTGCAGCTACTTCGATGATCGGTTCATCCGCCTCATATAACAACGTCTTTTCAGCGCGTTGTTGATGCACCTTAATTTTGCGGATGAAGGGTGGTTTCGTTATCCGCGAAATTTCCGCTATACTTGGTAGTATGGAAGCGGCCCCTCAACCTTATAAACGGACCAATATTGAACGTATTGCTGCAGCGTTGATCGTTGCCAGCATTGTAATGTTTTGTTTGGTTTACTTCAGCGGTTTTCTTCAACCGTTTATACTCGCCATCATGGTGTGGTATTTCATTTATGAGCTGCGGGAGGCTGGCGGAGGAATAACTTTCAAGGGCAGAAGCATGCCACGGTGGCTACTCACAACGCTGGCATTCATTATCATCATTATGCTGGTGGTAGCTGTTATTGAAATTATCTCTTACAACCTTGAGTTAATTCGCGCCCGGCTTCCTGATTATCTTAGCAGTTTTCGGGAAATGACCAGTAACATGCAACAGATTGAAGGGTTCGAAGACATCCAGCAGCGTGTGTTAAACGCTATCCAGAATTTTGACTTCAATCCGATTGTCGGAGGTTTCATCAATAGTATTTCGGGGATCGCCGGCGATATATTCCTAATCATTATCTATGTTTTCTTTTTGATTGCTGAAGACAATCTATTTTCACGGAAATTAAGAATGCTGAGTATGGATCCTGCCCGTATCGAGGGGTTCCGGAGCATAGTTCGTCAGGTGCACGGCGCCGTCCGCACTTACCTGGTCGTTAAGACCGCGATGAGTTTGCTCACGGGAATACTGAGTTATCTGCTGTTGCTTTTGTTTGGGGTAGACTTTCCAATCCTTTGGGCATTCATTATTTTTTTATTGAATTATATTCCATACATCGGTTCGCTTCTTGCAACCTTGTTACCGGCAGCCTTCGCGGTCTTTCAATTTCAATCATTCTCGATGTTCATTTGGGTTTTTCTGGCCATTCAAACTGTGCAGATTATAGTAGGGAATATCATTGAGCCAAAGGTTATGGGAAAAACGTTGAACCTCAGCCCTCTTGGGGTATTGCTGGCGCTTACGTTCTGGGGCATCATATGGGGTATTACCGGAATGATTTTGTCTGTTCCGATCACGTCGGTTATGGTCATCATAGCGTCCCGTTTTTCGTCCACCCGGTTCATTGCCGTAATGCTTTCGGAAACCGGTGAACTACCGAATGTTGACGGCACCACGTCATCCGCATAGAATTAAACGACGGCCTCTTCGAAATCATCGTAGTTTTGTGGAAAAGAAAAGCCACTGTTGATTAATTCCACAGCCATCGGTGTTGTTCTCCCGCTTGCATTGTTCAGAAAACATGTTGATGTGCAAATAACGCCGACGAATTACCGGAGTCGGAAGAGGCGAATTCTGGTATGGCTTTGTTACATCATCACCGTATAAAACAATATGAATGTTTCACTAACAACATGAGATCATGAAAAAGTTAATCATAATAGCAAGTAGCGCTTTTCTAATGAGTATAGGAGTAGCAAATGCCCAGGTCGAAGACCAGGAAACACAAACACCTGGTACACAGTATCAGGAAGGTGTAGAGAGTCCGGAAATGGAACAGGATACACTCGAACAAAGCAATGAGTTTAATCAGGACGAGTCTGTAACTCCGGATGCGACTACTCCGGATGCCACCATTCCTGAAGAAGAAGCCATTTCACCGGAAGATCAATCTACTGATTATTCTTCTGATGATGCGGATGCGATAAGAAGAGACGATGAAACCCATTCAGAAGAAACGTCTGATGAGTCAATCGAAAACTAGTGACTTGGTTGACGTTTAATAATGAGTCAGAAGACCTTACGGTTTTCTGGCTTTTTTTATGAATAGGGCTTCCTCACCGGTGCCGTTGTATTCAGCACGTTTCCAGGCGCTTTCCAATGAAGACGGAAAAGCATACAATTAATTGGCCGCTCTTTTTTCCGTGCAGGTCCGGGTTTTCCGGCCGCAAGGTAAATCTGATTCAAAGGCGTCGCCACCGAGCAAATCGAACTGCGGGCCTTAGTTCTCCTAATTTGAGTATCTTTGAGCCAACTATAGTTCGTGATGCGGGGACTTCTATTTATCACATTTTTCTTATTAATCGGCATCTCGGCGCACTCTCAGCACCGTGTCGACAGCCTGATACATGTTCTGAAGAAAGAAATTGATGACCAGAGTCGCTACGTAGAGGCCAAATTCAATCGTATTTCAGCGCTACAGGAAAGCTTGGTTTGATCCGGGCCAACGCTTATGACCGAAGGTTTGATGTTTACAATAAGTTGTATCAGGAGTACAAGACGTTTGTGAACGATTCAGCATTTAAATATGCCACCAGACTTCTTAAAGCAGCCCATTCGACCACCGACCCTCAGAAAATCAATTATGCATATGTCAGGCTGGGATTCACGTTACTTGCGGCGGGAAGATTCAAGGAAACTTTTGACACCCTCAATAGAGTGAATGCCCGAAGTTTGCCCGATACATCCCGAGCGGGATCTTATCGTCTTATGGCCCGCGCATACGCAGACCTGATGATTTCAATAACCACGAGTTCTTCATGAATACGTACCGCCCAATGTATCAAGCGTACGTTGATTCGGCATGCGGGCCACTTCCTGGAGTATCCCGAAGATGAAGAAGCAATGAATGCGGAAGAACAGTTCTTCTTCGGTAGGGAACTGCTTGTAGCACCAGTTGTCGAAGAAGGTGCTCAC
>JAEZEH010000116.1 GCA_023417785.1 Bacteroidota bacterium | reverse complement strand
TTTCTTCGCCCCATGCGCGAAGCCATCTGCGAGGTAGGAATAGACGCGCGCATCGTTTAGGAGAGGATCAGAACGCGTGGAGTATCCATCAAAACTTATTGAAGACGCTGTAAATCAGGTAGCCAAGTTACCCGGTATCGGAAAAAAAACGGCCTTGCGGCTGGTGTTGCATCTCATCAAAGAAAAAGAGGACGCCGCCTTTACACTCGCCGATGCACTGCGCAAGCTTCGCGCGAATATCCGATTTTGCACCACGTGCCATAACATTTCCGATAACGAGGTTTGTTCGATATGTACAAGCCCGCGGCGTGATCCTTCCATTATTTGTGTCGTGGAGGAATCAAAGGATGTGATGGCCATCGAAAATACGGCTCAGTTCACAGGGCTATACCATGTGCTTGGTGGAGTAATCTCTCCCATGAATGGCATCGGCCCCGCCGACCTTAAAATTGAATCGCTTGTATCGCGGCTTTCCCGGCAACCATCAACGACCCGCGAAATCATTCTTGCGTTGAGCCCGACCATGGAAGGCGACACCACGGCTTACTACATCAACAAACGAATCCAGGGCCTGGATTTGAAAGTCAGCGTCATCGCCCGGGGCGTGGCCGTAGGCGGCGACCTCGAATACGCCGACGAAATCACGCTTGGCCGAAGTATCACCGGCCGCACCCTGTTTAGCTGACCCCTCTTGCTCTCCCGACCCTATCTTCGCCCAAAACAGGCTCTTTCTCCACTCTTTCTCCACTCTCCCTCTCACTCCCTTTCTGACTCCACTCTCACACTCAAACTAACAGTCACATCTTCCATTACCACAAGCCGCTTTCAAAATTTCCAACCATCCTCACAATTTTTAAAAACCTTCAAACATTGCGAAGGTTCTTTCGAAGTTTTGCGATTAATGCTTTTCTTTGGGCGCTTTTTTAATAACAACATGACAAAACTTTCAAACCGCATCGAAGCCATTCACGAGTCGGCAACGCTCGCAATGGCGGCCAAGGCCCGTGAATTCAAAATGAAGGGCATCGACGTTATCAGTCTCAGCCTGGGCGAACCCGATTTCAAGACGCCTAAACATATCTGCGAAGCGGCGAAGAAAGCCATTGACGACGGGAAGTATTTTGCATATCCTCCGGTAGCCGGCTATCAGGATCTGCGCGAAGCCATTGCCGCAAAATATCAGAAAGAAAACAACGTGCCGTACAAGGCAGAAAATATTGTTGTTTCAAACGGAGCCAAGCAATCTATCGCCAACACATTTCTGGCGCTGCTTAATCCGGATGATGAGGTGATAGTTTTTTCGCCTTATTGGGTTAGCTACGACGCCCTTGTGCGGCTAACCGAGGCCACGCCGGTGGTGGTAAAAGGTTCAATTGAAAATGATTTCAAGGTGACCGGAGAGCAGCTTGAAAAGGCAATCACACCAAAAACCAAGGCGCTGATATTTTCGTCGCCGTGTAACCCCACCGGGTCGGTCTTCTCTAAGAAAGAGCTCCAATCCATTGTTGACGTACTTCAGAAGCATCCGCAGGTTCTGGTCGTTGCCGACGAAATCTACGAGCACATAAATTTCACAGGAGAACAGGTAAGCATTGCTTCATTTCCCGGAATGTTCGAACGAACCATTACGGTAAACGGGTTCGCCAAGGGTTTTGCCATGACGGGATGGCGTGTCGGTTACATCTGCGCTCCGAAATGGATCGCCGACGGTTGCAACAAAGTACAAGGTCAGATCACCTCGGCAAACTGTTCGATTGCTCAGCGCGCCGCACTTGCCGGGATTACTGGTGATCTTGGACCTACACTTGAAATGGTTGCGGAATACCGTAAGAGGCGGGACATTGTCTATGAGTTACTGAAAGACATTCCCGGAATAAAGGCCAACTACCCCGAAGGTGCGTTTTACTTTTTCCCCGATGTCAGTTCATATTATGGCAAATCCGACGGCAACCGCACTATTAACACGGGGGATGACCTGTGCCTTTATCTGCTTGAAAAGGCGCACGTATCCCTGGTGCCCGGCGGCGCGTTCGGGGATGAAAGCTGCGTCCGGCTTTCGTATGCTGCATCCGAGGAAGACCTCCGAAAGGCCCTGAAACGAATGAAAGATGCGTTTTTAGCGTTAAAATAACAATCCCAAAGCCGGCATATACGCCGGCTTCTTTTTTAATACCCATACCGGAATTATTTCCAGGGCTTTTGTCTTATATTCCTCAGAGAACGCCAAGTAGCGCCTGTGCCGGTGGCAGGCAACGTGATCGTCCCATATGAAGGTTTACCGATGTAAAATTTTCTTGGACGCTTTTTCGTTGAGTTTGGAGCCTGTATTTGCCATTTTTCGAAACTTTTGAGAGCATTGGAAGAAATACCACGGATTTATAAGCGAGCTTACCTGTTACTCTGCCTCTGGTTTGCCGTAAATTATGCAGTCGGGACGTTGATCGAATGGCGGCTGGAAAATCCGCACACGTATATATTCTGGAATGCCCTGTACCTGTTTGAAGCACTATGTATCCTGATAATAGGCATTTTCTTCTATTCGAATTTCCTGTTCCGCTTCAGTGTCTATATTCAGGTAGCCGGCCACCTAATCGGGGCAATGACACACTTCCTCATCATGGGTTCACTTTCGTACTATCTGGAAGACTATGTTGAGGGATGGATCGGCGTTGACCTCTGGAAGAACCACCTTTTTGGGCTTCTGAAATGGGAAGGGCTTCATTTTCACGATCAGTATATCATCACCGTCGGGGCTTATTACGTAATCCGCTACTTCCAGGGCCTTCAAAACAAGGAAAAAGAAAAGAGTGAACTTCATCTTAAGAATCGTGAAATGCAGATATCGCTCCTGAAGTCGCAGATCAACCCGCACTTCCTGTTTAACACGCTGAATTCAATTAATATGCTGATTGGATCCAGTAAGGAACAGGCCCGAAAGGTGATTACCCAGCTTTCTGATATATTTCGATATGCGTTGGATTCACATGGCGATCAGATGGTGAAACTACTCCATGAGCTTGATTTTATTGACAACTATATCCGGATTCAGCAGGTGCGCTTCGGCGATCGCCTCAAGTTTGTGAAACAGGTCGATTTCTCGTGTTTGAAAGTCAAGATTCCGCCGATGATTCTTCAGCCCCTGGTGGAGAATTCCGTGAAATACGGAATCGCCCCTAAAGATGACGGTGGCACAATCATTCTTACTGTGAAGCGATTCAACAATATGATCTTTTTCGAAGTGAAAGACGACGGCCTAGGTTCCAACGCACAAAAAGTGATGGACGGAAGTTCAAGCGGTGTCGGACTTCGAAATACTGATCAGCGTCTTAAGAGCATATTTGGTCCGGACTCCGGTTTGCGGATCCGTTCAAACGAATGGGGCTATTCTGTTAGTTTCTTTATCCCCTATGAAAAAGAAATGGAACCCCATAACTTAGAGGAAATGAAAAGTCAGGCCGTTTAAAAAAACATCCTAAATTGCAAATTGATCAAAACACCCAGTCCATGAACATTACCTGTGTTATTGTAGACGACGAGAAATTAGCACGCGACCTGCTTCAGGAGTATCTTCAGCAGATGCCCAACATCCAGGTCATCGGTGAATGCTCAAAAGGAAAGGAAGCGGTTGAAACCATTGACAAGGTGAAACCCGATCTTGTTTTTCTTGATGTACAAATGCCGGGAATGACAGGCTTTGATGTGCTCGATGAAATTACCCACGATCCATATGTGATTTTCTGTACCGCGTATGATCAGTACGCTATCAAGGCATTCGAAAAGAACGCGGTCGATTACATTTTGAAACCTTTGGATCAGGAACGGTTCAAGCTGGGTGTTGAAAGAGCCATCAACCGCATGAAGGTTGAACAGAACAACGTCGGTGAGCTGCTGCGCAATCTGAAAACAGAAAACCGTACCTCATACGACACACACATCTTCGTACAAAAGTCCGAGAAACTTCTCAACCTCCCCGTGGAAGAGATTGTATATCTTGAAGCTTCCGGCGACTATACTATACTCACGACCAAAAATGATCAGTTCGTAAGTTCATCCGGTATCGGGAAACTTGAAGAAATTCTGAATCCGGAAACATTCATCCGTGTACACCGCAGTACGATTATCAACATCAATGGACTGAAAGAAATCGAGAAACATTTCAACGGTGGTATGGTGGTGAAAATGCAGAATGGAAAAAGCTTTCCTGTAAGCCGTACTTATGCTAAACTGATTCGGAAGAAAGTCGTATAGTCCGGACCAGGAAAAAAAGACTTAACGCTTTTCTACCGTCTCCTCATAGACGAACACGGGTTCTTTTCCGTGCTGTCTTAGAATTTCGGTGAGCCGTTTTTCAAGCGCGTCCTCAGCCTGACTGATCCACCGGGCTGAACGCGTGATGCGTTCCGCATCGCGCGTAAAGGCATTAACCGCGCGCGATCTATCCGCGGCATCAACCCAGTTCCAGATTCCGTTTTCATCGCGGAAGACCATGTCGTGTCGCGGTGCCATGGAAAGTAAGGTAGCTCGCGGGAGAGTAACGTAAGCTTTATCGTCACGCAAGTCAATGCTGAATTTTTGTCCCAGATCGAATCCCGCTTTCGCTTCGAACGTGCCGGTGATGGTAATCCGTTTTGTACTTCCCATCCAGGTATTAACCCAAACATATTCGTGCCGGAATTGCTGAGACGTTAGCGCAAGCTCGAGGATGTCGTGTTGTTCCTGAAGGATAACTGTATTGCTTACGCGAATCTCAGGTGAGAATTGAAATGCTTCGCGTATATCACGGGCAAGTGTCTGCGCCCCTTCGTAAGTCTGCCGGGCGAAACGCCCGGGAATCACAACCAACAGGATATACGCTGAAACAGTAAGCACAATCAGGAGAGATATCAGAAGTACAATCCGGCGGTTCCACATTCGCGTTATTTTTTCTTGGGAAGTGAAAACTTCATCCGAACTTTCACTTTATCGGTTACAGGCCTGTGATTTCTTTTGGTGGGCTGCCATTTCGGGCCCTCCTGGATAAGTCGGATTACTTCCTCCTCACATCCGTAGCCTAACCCTTTTACAACCCGGAAATCCGATACCGCACCACTTGACTGAATGGTAAACTGAACCGTGACCTTGCCCTCAACCTTGTTATTCAGCGCCTGTTCCGGATAACGAAGGTTTTGTTCAAGGTACTGTTTGAAGGCTTTCTTGCCCCCGGAGGGTTCAGCCATCTCGACGGTCGTGGGTTCGGCAGCCGGTTCGCGGGTGCCATAGCCCACTACAACCACTTCGCTTAGCTCAGATATATCAGGTTCCAATGCAACGCTCACCTCGTTCTTACTTCCGGGAACCACTTCCCGGCTTTCAAATCCGATATAGGAGAAGACCAGGCCTTCACTGAGGCTGTCCATCGCAATCTGATAATTCCCTTCTTCGTCGGTGATGGTCCCCACGTTTGAACCCTTTAATGTAACGTTAACGCCCGGAAGAGCCCGTCCGTCTTCGGCATCAACAACATACCCCTGAATAATTTTGGCAGGTCGACTCTCCTTCTTTTCGATCTCCGGCAAAAGGAATTCGTCTTCATTAATAAGGTTTTCGGGAATCGATATTTCTGATTCCAAGATGGGTTCGATCGACTGCGGTGCAGCGCGCCTCCGCGTGACTTCAGGAATCGGAGTCGGTTCAACTGAAGCGATGTTTCCCGATTCGGCAATGGAATCCGTCGCGGATTTAGTATCAGAAGTCGCAGGCTGCTTATCCGCGTCGGCGAGCGTATCCTCAACGGGTCGGTAAAGGATGGTAAAGGTAACCAGGGCCACAACTGTAAGTCCGGCAGCAATCCTGCCAGCCCATACCCACAGGGGCGCCACCGGTTTTCGACGCTGCTGCAAAGACTCCTGTAATGCCTGAATATCCGCTTCGAATTCCTTCGGGGAAATCGAACCGGCACCTTCCAGCGCATCGGCCAGAAACGGATCCGACAATGCCTTGCGTTCAAGCGCATTCATTTCAGCGGGGGAAAGTTCTCCCTTGCAATATTTTTCAATATCGTCCCGTAAGTCACCCATTTCGCTCCATGCAGATCTTCAGGTTCCTTTTACCATTTTGAATATAACTTTTCACTTTGCTGGCATCATATCCGGTCGCCTCCTCGATTTCGCGGTAGCATTTCTGCCGGATGTAAAACAACTGAACGCACCGTTTCTGTTCAGTATTGAGTTCCTCAATGCACTGCTCCAACCGCTCAAGGCGGCCTTCCTGGTCGAGGTCGTCTTCGGGATGCAGAAAACTCTCAGTTTCCATAACAGCCGCCGACAAATCTTCGAAGAACCGCCCTTTTTCGGCGCGTAACTGCATCAGGCAGAAATTCCGCGTAAGCGAATACAACCAGCTCTTGAAGTGCCTGACCTCGTGCTTCTGAAGTGTGGTTACCAGCTTTTCAAAAATCTGCATAACTGCATCCCGGCTTTCCTCCCGATTTTTCAGGTATTTCAGACAAACCCCATAGACCAGCGACATATAGGGCTTATACAGCTCAGCTAACACATCCACGTCAGGTTTCTTTCGGTAGGCGTCGATCAGGTGCAGGTCCCTGTTGCTGTTTTCTTCGTCGCCCCGATTCACAAGTCCGTCAGGTTAAGCGTGGTTTGCATTATCGAAAAGTAATAAAAAAAAGGGACCGAAGCCCCTTTTCGATTCTGGTTCCACCAGGTACATTTCTTTATTCTACTGTCACCGATTTGGCGAGGTTCCGCGGTTGATCAACGTTACATCCTCGCATTACTGCGATGTGATACGACAACAACTGCAGTGGAACAACGGATACCAGCGGCGTCAGTGCCTCGTGCACACTGGGAATCTCCACCACGAATTCCGACATCTTCGGGATGAGTGTATCGCCTTCGGTTACGACCGATATAACACGCCCCTTCCGCGCTTTTACTTCCTGTATATTGGATACTACTTTTTCGTAGGAACTGTCTTTGGTAGCAATAAACACCACCGGCATTTCTTCGTCGATGAGTGCGATCGGCCCGTGTTTCATTTCGGCCGCGGGATATCCTTCGGCATGAATGTAGGAAATCTCTTTTAGCTTAAGCGCACCTTCAAGCGCTACCGGGAAGTTGTATCCACGGCCGAGATAAATAAAGTTTTTGGCATCTTTGAACGTGGCGGCAATCTCCTCGATGTGGTCGTTCAACTTGAGGGCTTTCTCTACTTTCTCGGGTATGGTTTCCATTTCAACCATGAGTTCGTGGGCCTTTTGCTCGGTAATCGTACCCTTTTGTTTGGCTACGATCAGAGCGATCATATTCAGAACCGTGAGCTGAGCGGTAAAAGCTTTGGTACTCGCAACACCAATTTCAGGTCCGGCGTGGGTATATGCCCCGGCATGCGTCGCGCGCGGGATGGATGATCCAACCACGTTACATACTCCAAAGATAATTGCCCCTTTGGATTTGGCCTGTTCAATGGCTGCAAGGGTATCGGCCGTTTCTCCGGATTGGGAAATAGCAATTACCACATCGCCTTCGCGGATAACTGGATTCCGGTACCGGAATTCCGACGCGTACTCAACCTCAACCGGGATCCTGCAGAACTCTTCAAAGAAGTATTCAGCCACCAGTCCGGCATGCCATGATGTTCCACAGGCAACGATCAGGATCCGGTCTGCATTAACCAGTTTGTTGACATATTCTCGTAATCCGCCGAGAACTAATCTTCCCGACTGAGAATCCAGTCTTCCACGGAGACAGTCGCGAATTGACTTCGGTTGTTCAAAAATCTCCTTCAACATGAAGTGCTCGAATCCGCCTTTTTCAATGGCTTCAAGCTCCATATCAATGGTTTGAATGTAAGGGGTAAGCGGAAGGTTTGCCGTGTCCGTTACGCTGAGTTTCCCGTCGCGGATAACGGCGATTTCCTGGTCATTGAGATATACCACTTCATTGGTGTATTCTACGATCGGGGTGGCGTCAGATGCGAGGAAGAATTCATTTTTCCCGACACCCACAACGAGGGGGCTACCCTTTCGCGCGGCAACCAGAAGGTCAGGATCTTCCGCCGAAAGAATAACGATGGCATATGCACCTATTACCTTTGTAAGGGCCAGTCTGACTGCCTCTTCAAGAGAACATCCTTCGTTGCTCTTGATATCCTCGATAAAATGGATAAATACTTCGGTATCGGTGTCGCTTTCGAACGTGTGACCTTTGTTAATGAGGTCTTGCTTCAAAGCGCTGTAGTTTTCGATAATTCCATTATGGATGATCGCGAGATTTCCGGAAGACGAATAATGCGGGTGAGCATTGCAGTCATTGGGCTCGCCATGCGTCGCCCATCGGGTATGGCCTATGCCAATGGTACTGTGAAGATCTTTTCCTTTCAGAAATTCCTCGAGTTCGGATACTTTTCCCTTTTTCTTGTAAACATTAAGCCCTCCGTTGAGGAGAGCTATTCCGGCGCTGTCATAGCCCCGGTATTCAAGACGTTTTAATCCCTTAATCACGACGTCCTTCGCTTGGCGGTGACCCACGTAGGCAACGATTCCACACATATACTATTCTGCGATTGTTGGTTTGGTGTATTTAACGATTAGTTTGATCTGATCTGCCGGGAAGATGGCTCTGTCTACAGACTTAAGGCCTGCAGGTCCGAGACCACCTGGTGCTGGTACCATAGCAAACTCCATCCATCTTGGATTGTCGCGATTTCTGTATACCTGCTGCAAAAACAACGACGTCGATCCGTCATAGCGACTATTGGCGGCATCGTAGGAAAAAATTGCGAGGCCACCGTTGTCGTTAGCCGTGGCTATGCCCCAATCGCTGTTATAAAAAGCCGTGAGATTCCGGTTTTGGTCCTGAAAATCAAGCGCCAGGAGCCCGCGGTATTCACCATACAGCTCGCTATCGGCCGACCCGGCTGTGAAAACGCCAGGGAGTTTCGTAACAAGATTATTCGCTTCAAGAGGCCTGAGAATGAAGCTGGACGGCGGCCGATACGAAGCATTCTGAGGTACGCCTTCAACGACTATCCGCGCCTCGTTAATGACCATATTCGAACCAACGGTGTCAGCGAATGCAAAGAAATTGTTGAGGGAGATTTTCGTTGCAATACCCGTCCCGGCTTGCAGATAACGCATATCGTTTGCCGGGTCAAAGTCGACGTTATAGGACATCCCTTCCAGAGGCGTTCCGGCATAGTCACTGACAATGCTGTTGTACGTCAGTCCCGTATTAAACGTCAGCGTCAGACGCCCCTTGGTGTCTCCGGCCTGGTATAGCAATACGATTTGAGAGAATGACCCTGCTGAAAAACCAACCATCATCGTGTTCGATTCACCGGGAACTATCGCCAAACCTTTAAATTTCTCAACGAAGCTTTGCGGCTTGTAATAAGACAGTGTACTGTCTCCGTTGTAAGACCACGCTTTGGCAGCTTCCCATATCTCCCCGTAAAAGCTTTCGCTTAAGGGAATCTTAAGCGTATCCGGCTGAGGTTGGTCCGTACTTGCGGGCGGGTTATAGTGTTCACGAATGAGCGCCGGATCAATAACGGGCGTTATGCTTCCCGCAGTTTCGCCGGAAATGGCCACAGGCGTTTTGTTAACATACCGACGCCGGGAAATACCAGTCAGATCGGTTTCAATCGCATGAACTGAAAAGGTTTGTTCTGCGGCAGTTTCAGGACCGTAGAAATAAAGGTCGAATGCGAGGTGCAGTTCTGCTGACAGAAGTTGCGCTCCTTCGGGGAGTTTGTTAGCGTTAGCCCAAAAAAAGTGTCCGATAGCCGAACTCGTTACGGTTCCTAATTCGGGGTCGGCATATCTTCCGACCAGGAGCCGGTTGACATCATTCGAAAGATAGAAGTTTGATGTCCGCACAGAGTCCATCCAGAGAACCCGGCTGTCAAGGGGAATCTCTACTGTGTAGTTTTCAAATTTGCTGTTTGGATTTTTAAAGCCCAGGAAGGTAATCTCTTCTTCGCAAGAGAAAAAAATTAAGGCAACTGCCAGGAAAAGCAGTTGCCTTAAGCGGTTAGCCCACAAGTTCATTATAAAGATTGTAATACGATTCGGTACAGTTGTCGTCGTTGTCAATGGTCTCTACTTTCTTTTCTTTGATCTTCTTAAACAGATCTTCGAGTTTTTTATTGTCACCGGCAACGATAACTGCATCCGAAAACTCAACACCAAGTTTAATGAAACCTTCGAAATCGGCGGTCTTCAAATTACCCAGCATGTTGTCTTCGATGTCCATCATTTTCACTTTGTCTACGATATCATTCTTGAACTTATGCGAGAAGCTGTTATTGTAGATCGTGAAAACCGTCTTGGCATTCTTGAATAACGGATCATTCTTGTAGGTGGTTTTGAGATACAACGGAATAAAGCTTGTGATCCAGTCATTGCAATGCACGATATCCGGCGCCCATCCAAGTTTGCGAACCGTTTCAATTACACCTTTACAGAAGAAGATCGCGCGCTCATCATTGTCTTCGTAGAATTTGTCATCCTTATCGTGGAACACTGACTTGCGGTGGAAATAATCTTCATTATCGATAAAGTAAACCTGGAGTTTTGCATTGGGGATTGAAGCTACTTTTATGATCAACGGTTTTTCTTCGTCACCTACCGCAATGTTAATTCCGGAAAGTCTCACTACTTCATGCAGCCGATTCTTGCGTTCATTGATTATCCCGAAGCGGGGAACCAGTATCCGGATCTCCATCCCTCTTTCCTGCATTGCCTGCGGAAGTTTGCGGACAAAGTCGGCAACTTCGGAGGTTTGCAAAAAGGGATTGATCTCACTGGCTACATAAAGAATACGGATTTTTGACATATTGATAGTTTTTATTGTAGAATGGAAATTTGAGCCACAAAAATACAAATAAATACCCCGGGGATCAACTTATTTTCCGAATTCCATCTATCTTTGCGACCCTTTACCGAGCAGCCTAGAATGCAGGTTTTCAATGAAATAGCCCCCTTGAAAGCGTTTCTCAAGGGCCAAAAACAAGCCGGAAAATCCATCGGCCTGGTGCCTACAATGGGTGCTCTTCACGAGGGCCATCTTGCTCTGGTTCAGGCTTCAAAAGCTGAAAACCACCTCACCGTTGCGACGATCTTCGTCAACCCGACCCAATTTAACAATCCAGCCGACCTTGAACGATATCCACGCACTTTGGATAAGGACAGAGCTTTGCTGGAAAAAGTTGAATGCGACATCGTTTTTTCACCGGACGCCGATCATATGTATGAGTCCGAGGCGCTCGTACGTTTCGATTTTGGACACCTGGATAAAGTGATGGAAGGCAGATTTCGTCCGGGACATTTCAGCGGAGTGGCGCTGGTTGTTTCGAAATTGTTCAATATCGTCGAGCCAGATCGGGCCTATTTCGGCCAAAAAGACTGGCAACAATTTGTAATTATCTCCCAGTTGGTGAAGGAGTTGAAGTTTAACCTCGAATTGGTGTCAATTCCGACTTTCCGG
Source organism: Bacteroidota bacterium (assembly GCA_023417785.1). GTDB lineage: Bacteria > Bacteroidota > Bacteroidia > Cytophagales > Cyclobacteriaceae > Ohtaekwangia. The sequence continues at coordinate 3,707 of JAEZEH010000116.1, read as the reverse complement.
GAAGCTGATGGCCTGGCCATGTCGTCGCGGAATGCACGCCTGACTGGCGAACAACGCGAGAAAGCATCCGTTTTTCAGGCTGCTCTGAAATTTGCCAAAATGGCCTTGAAATCAGGGCGTGCCTTCGATGAGGTCTCGATGGAAGTCCGCCGAAGAGTAGAAAGCTCGGATTTTATTACGCTCGAGTATTTCGAAATTGCCGACAGTAAAAACTTAAATCTTATAGACAACGTTAAGGCTGCAAATCGGCCTATTATGTGCATCGCAGGTTTTGTGGGTGAGGTGCGGTTGATTGATAATATGTTTTTAGATTAGCGCCCTTTATTTGGACATGAGAATTGAAGTTCTGAAATCAAAGATTCATCGCGTCAAAATCACCCAGGCGGAATTGCATTACGTGGGGAGTATTGCGATCGACGAAGACCTTATTGATGCAGCAAATCTTGTTGAAGGCGAAAAAGTGACCGTTGTAAACATTAACAACGGCGAAAGACTTGAAACCTACGTAATCAAGGGCGAACGCGGTTCAGGCATGGTTTGCCTTAACGGACCGGCCGCACGAAAAGCTCAGGTGGGGGATATTGTGATTATTATATCTTACGCCTCAATGAAGTTTGAAAAGGCGAAAAGCTTCAAACCAACCATTATTTTTCCGACTCCGGATAATAAATTACCTTGAGCGATTAATCTGAAGCTAGCCAGGTGTCGCCACGGATCAAAGTCATTCTCCAGTACGTCGTTCTTTTCTCGATTACGATTTTGTTGGTCTGGTTCTCCCTCCGCGGACTCAATCAGGCTGATCCGGATGATCCTACCAGTGCCTGGGAAAAAATCCGAATTGCCTGGAATACTGCCGATAAGGGCTGGCTAATAGCGATGGCCGTTGTGGCTTTTGCGAGTCATTTCATCCGCGCCATCCGCTGGAAAATGCTGATCGAACCCTCCGGTAACGAAGTGAAAACCAGCCACAGTTTTTATTCCCTGATGGTCGGATATCTCGTTAATCTGGTCATACCACGGGGCGGCGAAGTATCACGCTGTTATAACCTGTACAAACTCAACAAAACGCCGGTAGATATATCGTTTGGCACGGTTGTCACCGAACGCATCATTGATGTCGTGTGCCTTCTCGTGCTTATCATTATTTCGTTCATCTATGAGTCGCGAAAGCTTTTCGAGTTTATTGACACACTTCCGCTTACGTTCGAATTCAAGGGAACATCCCTCATCATTATTCTCGCAGTTGTGGCGGTAATCGGAGCCCTTATCCTCATTCCTGTGTTCGTGCTCAAGCCGAATAGCAAAGCCCGGTTATTCCTTCAGAAAACGCTGATCGGATTCAAATCCGGCCTTCTTAGTGTGTTCCGGCTGCGCAGACCAGTAGCTTTTATCGCGTATTCAATCCTGGTATGGCTGCTTTATTTTGTAATGACGTATACAGTGATGCAGGCGTTTCCCGCCACAGAAAACCTGGGACTGGGGGCTGTTCTTAGCCTCTTTGCGATAGGGGCGATAGCAATGGCGGCCCCACTTCCCGGAGGCGCCGGATCCTACCACGTTCTTGTGCCCCAGGGCCTTGTCTTTTTGTATGCCATCGATATGCCGGACGCTGTCGCCTTTACGGTGATCTTCCACGGGTGGCAGACATTGCTGATGATCGTGGGCGGTGCCATTTCGCTGTTGATAACCACGGTGATTGTCAGAAAAAGCAAACCTCTCCGGTAACAAGCACGTTTTCTTCTGTACCTTCACCGGTTCAATCACAAACCCCCGGATCGTCAGGGTATTATGAAAAGAAAGGGCGTTGCGAAATCAAGATATATTGCGTCGCTACTCCGGCTCACACGTGCCGGCAACCTGTTCATTATCGCGTTGGCTCAATACTTCACCGCCGGTTTCCTGCTAGACAAAAGCACCCTCGACGATTTTCGGCTACTGATAATGTCGGTCTCGACTGTGATGATTGCGGCAGCGGGATACATCATCAACGATTACTACGATGTAAAGATCGATTATATTAATAAGCCGCACCGCGTAGTGATTGGAAAAACCATTACTCGCCGGTACGCCATTCTTTTTCATGTGCTGCTTTCTTTGATGGGGATTTCGCTGGGTGTACTGCTCCATTGGAAAATCGGAATGGTGAATGCTCTTTCCGTATTCCTTCTGTGGTTCTACTCCAACTACCTGAAACGCCTTCCCTTTGTGGGGAATTTCACTGTGGCTGCCCTCACCGGGCTAAGCATTCTCGTTATCGATCTTTTGTACAGAGCGGATAATCCGCTAATCTATATTTATTCGAGCTTCGCTTTTTTTATGACCCTTATACGCGAAATCGTAAAAGACGCCGAAGACCTGAAGGGTGATAACAGCTTTGGATGCAAAACCCTGCCGATTGTGATTGGTGTCAGAAAAACCAAAATGGTCATCTACCTCATACTTGCGTTGTTCATTGTGATGGTAATTGTACTGAATTATTTTTACAAAGCGCTACCATTCTCGTACTACATGCTGTTCCTTTTCGGGCCGTTAGTCTTCCTGCTCTATCGCCTGGTGCGGGCCGATACGAAAAAGGAATACACGTTTCTGAGCTCATTCTGCAAAGTGATTATGCTACTCGGCATCATCAGCATGGCATTCGTTTAATTCCTCTTATTTTTGTAACCATGAAAAAATTCGGCCTTGCTGTTTTTGCTTCCGGCAATGGGAGCAATGCGGAGGAAATAATGCGCTACTTCAGAGATCATCCTTCCATAGCGGTGAAGGTCGTGTTGAGTAACAATCCCACTGCCGGGGTGCTTGCGCGGGCAGAACGCTTTAATATTCCGGCAGTTGTCTTTAATCGCGCGGAGCTCGCTGACCAATCAAGAATTCTGGACGTTCTTGCCAGGTCGTATGTAACACATGTTGTTCTTGCAGGATTTCTCTGGCTGGTGCCAGGCTACCTGATTGACGCATACCCGAATCGGATTGTCAATATTCACCCTGCACTTCTTCCCGCCTATGGAGGAAAGGGGATGTACGGAATGAAAGTACATGAAGCCGTGAGGTCGGCTGGGGACCTGGAGACCGGAATTACCGTCCACCTGGTCAATGACCAATATGATGAGGGCCGGATTCTTTTTCAAACCCGATGTAACGTAGACGCGGGATGCACGGCGGAAGATATTGCGCGGAAAGTTCATGCTCTCGAACATGCACACTATCCGGCAGTCATCGAAAAGTGGGTTCTCGAAAACGACGATAAACGCTAGGGCAGATTGACGGTCTGCTGGACAATTCCCGGAGCTGTATGCTCGACAGATATTCCAGGGATCGTTTCAACCCGTCCACTATACGACCGCTTATTATTTATTTCGAGAGCCGTAGGCTCGAACATGGTATTAGTGAACCGTTTCAATTAAATGGTCCAAGCCAGCACTGAAGCACGGGCCTAAAAAATGAAACGAGCCTATGGCTCCGGAGATACGAAATCACTTAATAAAACATGCTTCACGCTTTCAGAACATGTTCCTCAAAATCCTTTGACCTGGGAATCCGACTGAACGCGTCGAAAAGAAATAGGGGCGGCACTGCGAGTTTCCTTTTCCGGGTATCGATCCAGGCCCCGTCAACGGTCAGGGTAGCCGCCAATGTGTCGCCGGACTTCATGAAGCTGTGGCGGAAACTCCATCGCGAATAATCACTCGTGGCTTTGATCACTTCAG
>JAEZEH010000109.1 GCA_023417785.1 Bacteroidota bacterium | reverse complement strand
AGCGGAATCAGCCCAAGGAAATTTACCAATGCTCCTGTTATACAGTATGGACAGACCTTTCGCTGAACAGCGGCCATATTGAACAAGTAGTAGCCGGCCCCTGCTGCCTGACCAATTAAAATTCCGCACAGCAGAAGGCGGGCTGAACCAGGTTTGATGCGGTTAGCCAACGCAACTCCAGCCAGTGCCACAGTTGCACTGTACGCCACAAGACTTACTACACCATCCGGTATACCCGCAATCTGTGCGTCTTTCGAACTGTTTATCTTGTCAGAATCGAAGAGACTTCCCGGCGGATCCGGCAAATGACGAATTACGCCAAGTTGATACAATGAGATAGGAATGAAATCTGCAAGTCCAACACTGCTTAATAAAGCAATATGCCTGAGCTGCCTGCTCCGATAATTGCTTGTCAACCTGGCTTTTTCAACAGCCGATTGAATTTCCTTTTGACTCATTATTATTGAATTAGATAAGGCGTGGTAAAACGCATCCGGCCATTGACGGATGGATCAATTACTTTTTGGCAATTCCCACAAGGTAGTCGGTCAGATTCTTCCATTGGTTTTCCTGAAAGAAAGCCCAACCTGTTTCAGATACAACTGTATTTATCACTGCCTTCCCTCCGGCCTGTTCACCTTGGTTGTTAATAGCTTCGTTGATTCCGATTTCAAATCCGGATAACTGGTTTCCTTTGCGCTCAATCCGAAAAACGCTTCGAGCACCCTCCTGAAAAAAGTGGTCAACAACTTCCGGATCTTTCGTTGTAGTCGGGTCAGACGCAGGTTTGACGGCAAACTCGGCGAAGTCATCCTCATCTTTAAGATCAATCACTTCGACCCAATACATTGGAACCGGCCCTGGCAGATCGATCTTCAGGAAATCACCTACCGCTACCATGCGGTTATCTACCTTGGAACCATCGGGATCATAAATTGTAAAATCTGCATTTCCAATACCTGGAATATCGCTCCAGTCATTGACCTGAAAAAGTCTTTCCCTTGCGAAAGTAAATTCACGTTTCGCCTGCACTTCGTCGGGGAATTCATTCGTACTGGTGTAAACCTTGTCTTTGCTCCTGTCGCCCTTGATAACTTCTGCTTCGTTCTTGAGATTATCGGCTACGTCCTTGGCTTTATCTTTCAGGCTCATATATGTTTTGTTGTAATTGGGTTGTAATTCAGGAATTATATTTCGTCAGTAAAAAGAATCCGGCGACCAGGGCAACCGAGGCCGCAATGGCACCTTTGTTCACCGATGCCCAGGTTACCGGACTAAACGATTTCGAATCTTCCACGAATGGGCCATGGGCTCCATGGTCACCGGGTAACGGTTCCCAAAGATTACTTTTACGGTCCACACTCTCCGGTTCCTCCGTCATCTGACCGTCATATCCATTGCGAGACAAGACCCAGTCAGCGTAACCAGGCGCGATCTTATTTCCAATAATGGCTTTATATGTTGGCCATCCCACATAATATTCACGGCGATGGTGCCTTGACGCATACTCAATGAGTTGCGCGGCAACTTCGGGCTGATAGATCGTTCCCATAGGGCGGGGCTTCCTCGGTAGACGGCTTTTAACAAACTTGAACTGAGTGGTGTTCATCGCGGGAAGTTGAACCATGCTCACCTTCACCTTACTGTCATCGTGCATGAGTTCTGTCCGCAGCGAGTCAAAAAAACCTTCTATGGCATGCTTTGCCGCGCAGTACGCCGACTGCAAAGGTATGCCCCTGTATGCAAGTGCTGAACCGACAAAAATAATTGACCCTTGATCACGCGGAAGCATACGCTTAAGCGCACTCAGCGCTCCGTAGACATGACCGAGATACGTTACTTCAGTAACACGTTTGTATTCGGCTGCTGTCATTTCCCTTACAGGAGAGAATACGCTATTCATGGCGTTATTTACCCAAACATCAATGGGGCCGAGTTTCTCTTCCGTCTCGGCAGCGGCTCTTTCGACAGCGTCGGCATCGGCAACGTCAATAGGAAAAATTAACGCGCGTCCTCCTGCTTCTTCAACTTCACGCTTGGCTGCCTCGAGACCGTCGATGCCCCTGGCAATTAAGGCGATGTCGGCCCCCGTAGCAGCAAACTCCCGAGCGATTGACCTCCCTAATCCCGCGGAAGCGCCGGTGACGACTACAACTCTCTTTTGTTTTTTGGACATATGTTCTTTCATAAAGCCGAATCTTGATCTTTCCATGCTCCCTGACACAACCAGCAGGATGTTCGCCAGGGTGCCGGGAACACTTTGACGTAACACCTTTTATGTCGTTCACCTTAATAAAAAAAATCATACCGGGTCTTGTTACTGAAACAGTCGACCATAAAAACTCCGAAATCTATCGGAATTACCACTGATCAATTCGCATATGGCAAAGTCAAATTCATCACTTATATTGAAAATGATTGCTCAATTGAGCAGCGCGCCATTAGACACCAACTAAGTAACGATAACCATGAGTGAAATTAAAAAAGAGGATGTTGCACAGGGAGTATTCGACCTGTATGACGACTACGTGCACAACCGCATTGAGCGAAGGATTTTCGTGGAACGACTCTCCATCTATGCCGTAGGTGGAATAACAGTAGCATCCCTCATGAGTTTTCTGGCGCCGGACTACAAAGGGTCGTTACAGGTTCATCCGGCCGATCCCCGACTAAAATCCGAATACATCAATTACCCGTCTCCAAAAGGCGGTGGAAACATTAAAGCGCTGCTGTCGAAACCTGCGGATGCATCCGGCAAACTTGGTGGTATCGTAGTCGTTCACGAGAACCGTGGGCTCAATCCGCATATCGAAGATGTGGCAAGACGTGCCGCCCTGGCCGGATTTGTATCGCTGGCTCCCGATGCGCTGACGCCACTTGGTGGTTATCCCGGTACGGATGACAAAGGACGCGAGATGCAAAGTAAGCGCGACCGTAATGAGATGCTCGAAGACTTCATCGCGGCATTTTATCACCTGAAGGAACATTCTGATTGCAATGGAAAGGCAGGCGTGGTTGGATTTTGCTTTGGTGGATGGATCGCGAATATGATGGCGGTACGTATTCCTGAATTGGCCGCGGCAGTGCCGTTTTATGGTGGGCAGGCTTCGGAAGAGGATGTGCCTAAAATAAATGCTCCGTTACAATTGCATTTCGCCGAACTCGACGCGAGGGTCAACGAAGGCTGGCCCGCGTACGAGGCCGCTCTTAAAAAGCACAATAAGCAGTATACCGTGCACATGTATCCGAATACTAATCACGGCTTTCATAACGACAGCACGCCCCGCTATGATAAAGCGGCAGCTGAACTCGCATGGAAACGCACGACGGATTTCTTTGGTGAAAAATTAAAGTAATTCCCTGGAGGCTCACGTCGCATATGTACTATCCCGCATAATTCCAGAATGGATTGAGAGAAATGTTGCGTAGTCCCGCGATGCGAAACAAGATTTATTCATTGTTATTCTTCGTCACCACACTACCTCAGGAACAGCTGCCAGGGGGACGTGAACCATGAATCGCGTACCGTCATTCTCTGTGCTGCGGAACTCAATACTGCCGTCAAGCAATTCAACATAGTTTCTGACAATATTCAGACCGAGTCCGGTGCCTTCGATATCGACAGCATTCTTTGCGCGGAAAAAACGCTCGAAAATGTGGCTTTGCTCGTGTTCCGGAATACCAATACCATGATCCTTCACCTCGAGAAACAATCCGGATGAGTTCTTTCTTAGGGTGAGCGTGATGGTGGAATTCGGCGCCGAATACTTCACCGCATTGGAGAGAAGACTGGTCAGAATGTTCTTGATAAGCTGCCGATCAGACGAAACAAAATGCGACCCCCCGGGTTCGTATTCCAACACGATAGTTTGCCCTTCCTTCTTCAGCGCATCAAACTCTGATGTCAGCTGATCCAGCATGTCTTTCATGCTGAACATTGAGCTTACCGCATTTATTTTTCCTTCTTCAATTTTTCCGAGGCACAGAAAGTCATTGAGCAGGTCAGTAAGTCCATGAACGGAGCGCTTTATTCGCTTCAGGTGAACTTCTTTTTTTGCCGCAAGTTGATCGCCTTCGTAGTTTTCCAGTAACGATGCAGATGAAAGGATCGTGGTTAGAGGAGTTCTGAACTCATGTGAGGCCGCCGTTACGAAGCGGGACTTCAGCATGTTCAGTGTACGCTCCTGTTCCAGGTTCACGATCAGATCGTTTTCGACTTTCTTGCGTTTGGTAATATCCTTTATCACCACCAGCGCCTCATCAACCTGTTGTTCGTCGCCATGGAGAGGCACGGCAGTCAGACTGTAGGACTTATCATGGAAGTTGATATCAAATTTTACTTTCTCACCCGAATACACCCGCTGGAATGCGTCGGACCGTTCCTTGATAATCCGGTCATCCATCCCTTCGAAAATGTAACGACCATTCGCATTGCCGCCGTCGAATCCAAAGGAAGGAAGCTCTTCTCCTTCAGCAAAAATGTAGCGCATCTTATTATCTACCACGCCAATAATCCCGTCAGGGAAATTACGCGCAATTTCCGCGTGGAGTTCCTGACTTTTTCGCAGGTTCCTTTCAATCCTTTTCCTCGCCTCAACTTCGGCCATAAGTTCCTGGTTCGCCTTCTTTACATCCAGAAGCGCTTCATTCAGTTTTTTCGTTCTAATTGTGACTTGTTCCTCAAGCTCATTCTTAGACCGGCTCATGGTCTCGAAATTTTCTGCAGTAAGTCGCTCCCGTTCCTTCTTGTTCGTGACATCCTGAATAAATAGGATGGCTGTCGTGTCATTGTCTGAAGAAAAAGAACTCAGAGCAATCTCAAGGGGAAATTCCACTCCGTCACGGGTAACGCCATGAACATCAAATCCGCCGCTCTTACTACCATCGTGGTGGGTAGTTAGAAACCGCGTAAGGTAGTTAAGGTAACCGGAATTCCGGTTTTCAGGAAGTATCGAACCTATATGCTTACCTGCCAGGTCTTCCGGCTTATAGCCAAACATTTGTTCCACGAAGGGATTTGATAATATGATTTCACCAGACTGATTAAGAAAGACGATACCCTCAGTGGAATTTCTGAATAATGCGGTCAGTTGGAGACGAAGTTTTTGTTCCTTGGCGGTAACGGTCCGGTATCTGATGGCGAAATAAACGGCTAACCAAACACCACTTAGCGTCAAAACCCGGTTCAGCCGGATTGACGCGATGGTCAGAATTTCTTCTGTTCTGAAAAAGTATCCCGTAACAATCAGAAGCGATACAAATATGCCAAGTATGAGAACCATTTTTTCGGTCTTGGCAAACCAAAGCACGAATAACGTGATCAAGACATAGGACACCGTACCGACCATGATGCCTGTAGCGAGTTCAAGCAAAAATACTGACGACATCAGGAGTATCCCGATTGCGAACGTCTTGCTGGTAATTACTGAATTTCCCATAACCCTTGCTTTTGTTTGCTCCAATGCCTTCTTTCCGGAAATAAACGGCCTGATTTGTACAAAAATGCGGCATTTCGCTTTCGTCGGGCATGACAGGCCTCATTCGTCAGGCTGACATTTTTCAGGTTTCACTTGCCCCACCCCGAATTCTGGCAACCGATTGGCTTTTCAACAGGCCAGACGGGAATGAGCATCGGGCACAAAGCTTCCTCCATAACCAACGATCTGGAGATGATTCCCAGGTAAACCACGGAGATCGGGAGCAAAAAAAGAGGGCCCCGTCTGGAAGCCCTCTTGTATAACGCGTAAGCATAACATCAATTCGAATCCCACCACACACGTCCGTAAAGACTTTCCTCTCCGCCAAACTGGCGTTGAACGGCATCGGTATAATTCTTTGTATTGTTGAATTGCTCGGATTCGATATACATCTGTCGCCTGGGCACTGCTGCCCCACCGGGTTGCACCAGGTTGTCGGGAAAGCCAGTCCTGCGCCATTCGGCCCAGGCTTCGTAACCGTGCATGAACAAGTGTACCCACCGTTGCGTGGCAATTTGCTTGATAGCGTTCGCCGGATCATAGGCAATACCCGGTGCCGCAAGAAAGTCAGCAAGGCCTTCGTCAGTTCCGGTCCACTGCAACAGTGATTGCTCGATTGCAGCTTCGTAATTCGCCTGAGCCTCCGCATCGCCACCGGCAATCCATCCAAGCTTCGCAGCCTCAGCTTTGGCGAAGAGCACCTGCGCATAGGTTACCAGCTGAACCGGTGCGTCCTGTTGCCAGATCTGGTCACCAAGCAGAGAATATTTTTCGGTATCGAAATCTTCGATGTCACCATATTCCTGACCGATGTAGTCATCACCTTCGCGACTCCGGTTACCATAGACTGGCAGTCGCGGATCGCCTACAGGCTTCATCTCATTTACGAGGCCTTCTGTTAGTGCCCACCATTCGCGGCCAAGTACACCAACCTGTGAGTACCAATAGTTTTGGCTGTTGGCATCGGCAAGGTGTTTGAATACAAAGTTGTCGCCATTCGATGTCATTACACCGGCTGCGAGAGCTGTGTTAAACTCGGCCTGGCCCTTTGCAGGATCGACCTTAGATAAACGCAACGCCATCAGCAAGCGAATTGTATTGGCAAGCTTCTTCCACTGATCCATGTTTCCGCCATACATGATATCGCTTGACATTTGCCCGACTACCGGTGTTGCAACTGCTTCATCGAGCAATCCGAAAATTGAATTGTAAATTGCCTGTTGGGAATCATATGCCGGCGTCAGGTTCTCCACCCCGTTTAAAGCTTCGACAAACGGGACGTCTCCCCAACGATCAGTAATATGCCAGAAGTAATACGACTTCAGAATTTTTGCGATGATCAGCTCATTGTTCACATTGGATGTTTTCAATACGGTTTCAATGTTGATCAGCGGGCCCTGATACAATCCATAGAAACTGGTACTGCTCTGCGGATACAATGACGCCGTCACATACTGCGTCTCCGCAAGGTATTGAGCCATAAACTCTCCCTGCGGCGAAGAACTCAATGTCGGCAGGGATAACATGGCATTCGCCAGCAACTGTGGCCCTGAGGCCTCGCTGGGTGCATTCGGGTTCTTGTTGATGTCCTCATCGAAGTTGTTACAAGCCCCAACGAGGAAGACACAACCTAATAATATATATAGTTTCTTCATGGCTTTCATTTAGAAGGTGACATTTAGGTTAACACCGTATGACCGAACCGTGTTGATCTGACCTGATTCGAACCAGCTGATGCCCTGAGATCCTGTAGACAACTCCGATGGATCGAGGCCTTCCGGCGCTTTCTGCCATAGCATCGCCGGGTTGCGTGCTACAAAGGCCACTCCAACACGGGTGAACGGTAACCCCGACCAGTCGCTCTTATCAAACGTGTATCCCAGCCGTACTTCGCGAAGCTTGACGAACGAGGCATCGAACAACCACTCTTCATAAACCCGACGTCCTACAACGCCATAATATGTTTGCGGGTTGACATATGCAGTGACTGGTTCACCCGTTGCTGCAGATATTCCTTCCACCTTTACGCCACCTCCTTCGGCAACCGGCACGCGAACATTGAATCCTTTGTCATTCGTCTCAACGGTAACAGGGTCCAGGCCGGTTCTCACAGCCAGCATTTTTGATCTGCTGAAGAACTGACCTCCTATCTGAAAATCAATCATTGCCGACAAATCAAATTTCCCGAAACGCAATATATTCTGGAATCCGCCGGTATAATCCGGGAGGATCGTTCCAAAGTCATGTGATGCATCTGTGTACATCGGCATATTATTGTTATCGAGGAGAATTTTTCCAGTCGCTTCGTCACGTTGGTACGCCTGGCCTACGAGACTCCCAAACGGTTTGCCTTCATACGAATTCGCATAACTTGTTACAGAAGAATAAGTAGTGCTTCCGTACTGGTATACCGAAATACCAGGGTATAACTCTACTACCTCATTCCGGTTGCGGCTGATGTTGAACATGACATCCCACGAGAGGTTTTGACTTTGAACCGGGATTGCTGAAAGAGTCAGCTCAATACCCTTGTTTTCAATCTCACCCGCATTGATGGTTGCTGAGCCGTACCCACTTGTACCGGATACATCCAACTGAAGAATCTGATTCTCATTCAAAAGCCGGTAATAAGTGAATCCGGCGCCCAGGCGACCGTTGAAAAACTTCAAGTCAATGCCAGCTTCATACGAATGAGCAAAAGATGGCTTGATATTGGGATTATTCAGGTTATCGGGGACGGTGAGGGTATTTGCTGTAACTGCGCCGGCGTACACGGAACCGACATTATAAAAGGATGTGGTCTCGTAAGGACTGAGATCAGAACCCGCCTGCGCATAGCTCACCCGTGCTTTTCCAAGTGACAGTGGCCTCCAGTTCAATAGTTCACTAAACACAAAACTTCCCGAAACCGAAGGATACCAATACGAATTATTTGCCTCTGGTAACGCGGACGAGTTATCGTTTCGGATAGACGCATCAATAAAGTAGGTGTCACGGTATCCAATCGACGTCATGGCATAGGCACTGCGTATTTGTTTCCTTAAAAGATACGATGAAACAGCAGGCCTGTCGATAGACGCCCCAATATTATAAAACCCCGGTGCAGAAAGTCCACCAACTGTTGCCATCGATAAATAGGAATAGCGGCGATCATAGATATTTCCACCTAACAGCATATTGAATGAAAAGCTATTCCAGTTGCGTTCGTACTGGGCGAGAAATTCATAGTTCATTTCGCGATTCTGGTATTTGCCCGTAGAGTACCGAGGCACACCGGTCCCGCCAAATGCGTTTCGCGACTCGATATTCTGGGTGAACATGTCTGAACGAATAAACCCACTTACCGTAAGGTCTGGAAGAATGGTGTATTTCATGCCAATATCACCAAATATGCGATCGCGGCTATCCGTCGATGGATTTTCATATGCAAGGAAGTACGGATTCGCCCAATAGAGGGGGGCAAAGTTTGTCACCTCGCCGGTAGTAGCGCTGGGCCTCCGAAGGTTCCACTGAACGAAGGTCCCGTCCGGATAGCGGTAATCCTTCAGCCTGTTCATATCGGCATTCCGTTGAAACCACTGATTCATGTAACGCGAGCCATCTTCGGATCCCTGGGCGGGGCGTTGGGCGTTATTGGTAGCGTAATTAATGTTGGTGGAGACATTCAGCTTTTTGGAGATATCCATACCTGCGCTTATGCCCACATTATTTCGCCTCAGGAACGTATTAGGCTCGACCCCTTCGATTCGTGTGTCATTGAAGCTAAGACGGAAATTTGTCTTTTCGCCGCCACCGGAAACGGAGATTCCGTTATTGAAATTATATCCGGTTTCAAAATAGTCTTTGATGTTGTCGGGTTGTGGCACGAAAGGCGTAAGCTGTCCATAGGTAGGATCCTGCGGATAGAAGCTGTACACATCGCGCACGAGTGTTCCATCCATTCGAGGTCCCCAACTTTCATCAACGGCCATGTCGACATACTTGTCGCCATTGGGCAGTGTCCGCCAGGTCTGGCTGGAACCACCGCCATACATGTTTTGATAGGGCATGAAGTTACCCGCCCTTTCGACGAAGAAGGCTGAATTCAGTTCAACATTTACACGATGTGAATTTGTCCCCTTCTTGGTGGTGATCATAATAACGCCGTATTGACCACGGATTCCATAAAGTGCAGACGCGGCCGGACCTTTCAATACGTTCACCGATTCAATGTCCTCCGGGTTTATATCCTGACCCAAATTGCCCAAATCGACTCCGGCACTACCTGAGTAATTTGCATTCGAAATCGGCGTACCATCCACCACAATAAGAGGTTGATCACCGCCCGTGATTGAGTTTACACCCCTGATCTTGATCTTTTGCGTTCCGCCCATGCTTGCGCCGGAAGAACCAACGACCTGAACACCGGCTATCTTTCCGGCAAGAGATCCCAATACGTTTTGTTCCTTTGTAAAAGTCAGGCTCTCACCATCCACCTGTTGTGTCGCGTAGCCAAGTGACCTCTCTTCGCGTGTTATGCCGAGAGCAGTCACCACAACAACATTTAATGAAGTAATGTCTGCGTTGAGGGCAATGTCGATAACTGACTGATTATTGACTGGTATCTCACGAGTTTCAAAACCAATGTACGAGAACTGGAGTATCCCGTCGCCATCCGGAAGGGTTAACGTGTATCTCCCATCGGCGTCCGTAGCTGTACCAATGGAAGTTCCTTTCAGGATCACGCTAACACCAGCGAGAGCCCCCGCATCCACTTCGGTTACGGTACCCGTCACCGTGTGATCTAAAGCCAGACTCCGGCTCTGAGTTCCGTCCATGTCGTCCGTTGCCGTCTCACGTCTTACGATGAGTATATTCCGGTTTATTTCTCTGTATGTAAACGGCGTATTTTCCAGAATAAGGGCAAGTGTTTCAGCAACGGTCCGGGTCGCTTCGGGAAGGTTCACTTTATCGACACTGGCTATTTCCCGATATCGGTAAACAAACCGAAAGGGAGTCACTTTTTCAATTTTTTTCACAGCCGACGCCAGGGACTCGTCTTTCAGCATCAGCGTTACCTCGACATCCTTGGTGCCCTGGCCGTCCGCGGGGGTGGCCAGTAAAACCTGGAGAGTCGTGAACAACAGAGCTAATAAAACGGCGCTTATACGCATAATCTGTCGGATTGATGGGTGCCTGATGAGTGCGCTCCCGTTTTGCAATGACACAAAGCGCATCACCCCTTCTGCACATGGTACAGAAAAATTCATATTTTTGTAATGTTTAAGTGATGAAAAATTTAAACACGGCCAAAGCCGATGGCAGTCGTCGATGGCCTCAGAAGCTTCCTGCCCTTGGCGGGAAGCTTCGTCTTTTCAGGTGATCAGCAACAAGATTTGCATGGCTCAGATTTAGTTTAGGTTAATTTATGCTTTCAACATCCGTTGCCGGATATTATTATATCCCCTTCAACCCCTTTCTTATAGGTTGCGTTATTGAATTCGCAAATAACTTCAAGGATCTGTTCAATCGACTCGTTTTGGATAAACGTTGCCGTGAAACGACAGTCTTTCAACTCATCCTTCTCAAAACTGATTCGCACATTGAATCGGTCTTCGAGTTGCCGGATCGCTTCGCCCATGGTGAGTTCATTAAAAAAGATGTCATTTTCAGCCCACGCAACCGCCTTATGGCTATCAACTGATTTCTTTTCCGATTTCTTGTTCTTACCGTTGAATGTAATCTGTTCATCGGGAAGGATGATTCCGATTTCCTGGTCTTCATCGCTCACCTTCACTTTACCCCTTGTTACCGTAACCGTGATATCGTTATCCGCAGCGTAGGCCTTAATGTTGAATGCCGTGCCAAGCACAGTTGTTTTCAGATTACCCGTATGAACTATAAACGGACGCAGGGGGTCGTGCACAATATCAAAGTATCCTTCACCAGTTAAGGTAACCTCGCGCGTTGCATCGAACGAGCCGGAATAGTCGAGGGTACTTCCGGCATTCAGCAAGACCGTGCTACCATCGGGAAGTTTCACAAACATATGCTCGGAGCCGGTTTTTTCGATCCGGCCACTTTCCAGCAACGCGTGATTGGTCCGGCGCTCGTCGTAGTGAATAAAGTAAAACGTCGAAAGACCACTTACAATAAGCAACGCGATCGCAGCCGCCATTTGCCATATAGGGGATGATCGACCGGGAAGTTCATTTTTTTCCGCTCGGGAAGTTGACAGACGAGGTGCAGTCGACACGATCTTATCAAAAATTGCATCGGCTTTTTCTCTCGACAACGGTGCCTGGGACGTGGATTGCCACTGGGTATCCATCAGCGATCGCAACGTATCATCGTTGTCCGATGCCTCAATTAAGAAAAACAATTCCGACCTTTCTTCTTCCGTGCATTTCTGTTCAATATATCGTTGAAACAGAAACCTGAAGCGGGCGTTATCCATAGTGGCGTATTTTGTAGGGAAGACAATCCGGGAAAGAAAAAGGAGTATCTGAAAAGAAAAAAGTTTTTTAATTCCAAAAAAACCAGACCAAGAAAGAGGCTTCAGAAATTCACGAAAAAAATAAAGAGACCGATAGCTGTTTTCAAATGCGTTTTTATGCTCCTGAGCGCCTTTTGCATATGCGTTTTGACCGTGAGGCGGGAAATGTTTAATTCACGCGCTACTTCCTCATATTTCAGTCCTTTCTGATGGCAAAGGCTATAAACCAGTCTTTGCTGTGGCGGCAGCTGATTCAGTGCATGAACAAATACATTACGCTGTTCCTGATAATAAGCGGTCTCATCGCCATCATCGGCGATTTCGGACAACTCCCTGCTAAGCGATACCATTGCACGCTGCTCCATCGCGAGCTTTTTAAGTACGTTGAAAGTGTGGTTTCGAGTTATGGTATACAGATACGACGGGAAGTAGTTAATATCCGCGAGTGAAGCGCGGCCAATCCAGATTTTAACAAAAACCTCCTGAACAATCTCTTCGGAAAGGGAATGTGAACGCGTCAGTTTCAAGGCAAATGCATGAACCTTTGGTGAAAACATGTCGAATATTTTTCGAAAGGCACGTGCATCCCCCTCGACAACCTGGCTTAGAATTGGTTTAATATCCGGAAGGGTCATTTCAATTGTTGAAGTTGAAATAATCCTTAATGTACGACAATCAGCCTTAGAATTAAAAATGATTCCGTCGATTTTTCTTCGCCCGCACCATTCAATCGATTCCTGCGCGAGAAATTCTTGAAATAAATCCGTTCTTTTTTGATGTCCGTTCGATCAATATCCTGCCACTCCGCCGTCAGCACTTCGCGAATCCGCAGCGCCCATCAGCCAGCCTGACTCTTGGTTGACGATAATCCCCATAGCGTGTCCCTGTAATGCATGATTCATTTCATTCAGCGTATGCCCTTTCGTTCTCAGCTTTTCCTGCGTATCCACCGAAAGCGCGTACTCCTCGAAATTCAAACGGTCTGGCAACCATTGATGGTGAATTCGCGGAGCCTCTATGGCGCGCGCGATATTCATGTCATGATCGATCACGTTCAGGATGACCTGTAGTACGGTGTTGATAATGGTCCTTCCACCTGGCGTTCCAATCACCATAAACAGCTTACCATCCTTCTCGACGATCGTTGGCGTCATACTCGAAAGCATGCGCTTTTCGGGCTTGATCTGATTGGGCAACGATCCGATCAGACCTCTCGAATTGGTCAGGCCCGGCACAGGGTTAAAATCACCCATTTCATCATTTAAGAAGAAACCAAGCCCATCTGCGATGATCTGTGCGCCATAGCTGTTTTCCAGGGTGTAAGTCAGCGAAACGGCGTTACCCTCCTTATCCACAACGGAAAGGTGGGTGGTCGACGTACCTTCATAGAGCTGTCCGTAACGCGTCGAATCACTCGCCGATGCCATATCGAACGAAATGCTTTGTCTTAACCTTTCAGCGTGTTCCTTGGAAATCAGTTTATTAATCGGAAGATCCGGATTAAAGTCGGGGTCACCGAGATGTTCAGCGCGATCGGCATATGCGCGGCGCATAGACTCTGTAAGGATATGAACGTATTCCGCCGAGTGATAGCCGAGAGATTTCAAATCGTAACCTTCCAGGATGTTGAGCATTTCGATGAGCGCAACGCCCCCGCTACTGGGCGGTGGCATAGTAATAACCCGGTATCCCCGATATTGTCCTTCAACCGGCGTACGTTCAATGGCTTCGTACTTCTCCAAGTCTTCGTGCGTGATTAGTCCGCCACCCTTTTTCATAAACGCAACGAGTTTGTCGGCGGTCTCCCCCTTATAGAAACCATCGTGACCATGCTTTCGGATCCGCTTCAGGGTTCGCGCGAGGTCCGGTTGCTTCCATACTTCACCTGGTTCATAATAAGCCCCACCCTCCTTATACATAATGGCGGATGTCGAGGGGATCTGTTCCCATTCTTTCCTGCGATTCTTTGAATGCTGATGAAGGGCATGACTAAATGGGATCCCCTTTCTGGCAAGCGCGATCGCGGGATCAACGAGCTTTTTCCAGTCAAGTTTACCGTACTTGGCATGCGCCTTGTGCAATCCGGCAACGGTACCCGGCACACCCACCGAAAGCAACCCCCGGTGATTGATTCCCGGAATCAGTTCACCCTTTTCATCAAGATACATCCTTTCGTGTGCCGCCAGCGGCGCTTTTTCCCGGAAGTCGAACGAAGTTACTCTTCCATCGGCAGACCTGTAGACGATAAACCCTCCACCACCTACGTTGCCAGCAGAAGGCCACGTCACCGCGAGCGCGAATGCTGTTGCCACCGCGGCATCAATGGCGTTGCCACCCTTCTGAAGTATCTCCTTCCCTACATCCGAGGCAATTGAAGAAGATGATACCACCATGCCGCTCCGCGCATATACGGGAATCCGTCCTCCGATCGGAACATAACTCAGGTGTACGCAGAATAATGCGACGAGGAAAATCCGAAGTAAAAAAGGGAACCGTAGCTTCATTGTTTAAAAGAAAAGTATAGTTAAATGAAAGTGAATATCGGATTACCGGATAACCAAAGGATTTTCCACATCACGCAAATGAGCGGTCTTTGGACTGTATTTGTTAAAGTATGTGATTATGTTGTAGGTAGTTGGAATTTGTTCCTTCAATCGAGCCAGCGTCTCTCCGGATATCGTTTCCTTGCTGAACGGAACTACTTTTACATACTCCTGTAACTCACCTGTCACACGTCCATATTTATATTCATATGTAAACCTTCCGGCACTGTCGGTTTGTACATTCGGATTGCTGATATTGGGAACACTGATATAGAATTCGCTGGCCAACATATCTCCTCCGGAATTGAATGATTTATGTTCTTTCAAAAAGCTGTGTAACTCCCGCGCGACATTCTGCGCCGGATCAATAAGCTTAATATCCGGGGACATCATATCGCGGTATATGTAATGACCACCATCGCGATAGTTATAAAGTTCGTCGAGTACTTTCCTGATTTCAGTTGTCAGATAGGGATAATGTGTACATCCCAGGAGTAAAGCTTTGAGCGGGCTGGCCTCGCGCGACAAACGTATTTTTTCAAGCAATGATACGAGGTGGTAGCGAACATAATTCTCAGCGGAATTCAGCTGAATAGTATTACAGTCCCCGACTTCGCGCGCATCACACAACAGACCATCACCATTGAAATTATAGACATCCAGCAACGCTTTCTCAATGGTATAGTTAGGATCATCCCACGAAGGTCCGCGATAATTCTGGCGGGGTTTGCGCGCTGCGTGATCGATGAAATCCGGTTCTTCGTCGACCGCCTCGGCGATTCCATAACCTCCCTGGCTGAATATATCTATTGTGCCGGTGAACCCGGTTTCCTTAATAAGTTGTTTTAAGGTCTTTTCGTAACCGCCGGAAGCAATCGTTCCGACCGTGGCAAGCACTCCAATAGAACCACTTTCGTTTTTTTCGAAAACCTCAAGGGTTCCTTTCGCTCCGGCCTCGATCACTCCAATGACCTGAATGGACGAACCAGAATTTTTGATAAATGACCGGATGTTATCTATTCCATAGGCCGTCGCAGTATTGCAGGCAACGACGATCAGTTTTACCGGATCTTTATCTGAGCGGAAAGACTCCGACGCACCGTCGCGGTAATACTTGTTGGAAAGTAAGAACTGGGTATCCTTGATGATATGCTCGATAAGCAGTGATGTTTTGTCCTCAGCGTAATAATTTCCGTAGGGCATGTTAGCCTGGTCAGCTAAATAGATAAACGTCTCTTGTTTGAAGTCCGGAGCGCCATCAGGCACTGACAGCTTCGATTCATTTGAATGTTCGTCAAATTCCAGAATGGTATTTAGTACTGTTAGTCCACCGGTCCCGGAATCGAACACTCCGATAGGCAGGTGGTTTACCTCCTTTTTATAGACATCAAAATCAATGGCATAAAAATCAGATCGCTTTTCAAGGATCGCTTGTTCGACCGAAACGGATGACCCGGGTCTCGCGGGAGCCCAGCAGGAAGCCAGCGAGAAAAGTATGACAGCAGTAAATTTCGAAACTCGGTATCTTTCCATTTGTTACCAGGAATAATTTGAATGACATCTGGACAACCGGCGACTTCAAAAGGAGTATTGGAAAAGTATTTTTTTTATAAATAGTTAACAAACAATATCACTTTACCATTCTGCAAATCGTCCCCTCGCCAGATATGTGAGCTCATCAGCTATTATCACCACGCATCTCACCCAATACGCCATAATTAAAAAAAGAGAAACCGAATGAACGTTCAGTCAATTAACTCCGTTTATTTGCGGTGCCACATCCTGTGTATGCTGAGAGGGACGACTATGGAAGAGATATCAGAAAAAAAGAGGGCTATTTTTGAAAGTACGCTTGAACTCATTCGATTGCATGGATTCCACGGCGCACCTATGAGTCTGATTGCCAAGAATGCTTCAGTGGCTGCCGGAACGATATACCACTATTTCGAAAGCAAGGATCACCTAATCGGCGAGATGTATGAATATAATAAGTGTGTCCTTGTTCGTCTGGCTAATGACGTCCTTGAACGGGACATCCCTGTAAAAGATAAGTTCCATGAAATTTGGATCACGCTTTATGAATACTATACAGAGAATCCTGATGTGCTGATTTTTTTCGAACAGTACGTTAACTCCCCCTACAGTAAGAAGCGGAATCCCGATCGTCTGGAAAACAGACCTCTATACACGTTTTTCCAGACGGGCATAAAAGAAGGACAGTTTACCACGACCAAAGCCGACGTCCTGTTGGTACTGGTAATGGCGAGCATAACCACGGCAGCCAAATTGCAGGCATTCGGAAATATCCGTTTGGCCAAGGTTGACCTGGATAACATTGTCGCGATTTTATGGAAAGGGATGACAGCCACCTGAATCCGAAACGAACAACAACTCATTTAGTAAGATGCCTTTTTTACAATTTCCGATGAAACAAATTCAATATTTAGCGCTGGCCACCGGTCTTATCGGCCTTGTGTCATGCGATAGTCAACAAGCTAATGCGCCCCGGCAGAATATTCTCTCGTTGCCGACGGTTGAAGTTCCCCAAAAGACGGTAACCGCCTACGCGTCGTACCCGGTAAGCATTGAGGGTCGGGTGTATAGCGCAATCCGCGCGAAGGTTCCGGGGTATGTTACCCGGGTCATGATCGATGAGGGCCAGCGCGTTAGAAAAGGGCAAACCCTATTTAGCCTTGAAACGCAGGCGCTCACCGAAGATGCCGGCGCGGCACAGGCAAATGTAAACGCTGCCCAGGTCGAAGTCGATCGATTAAAACCTCTGGTAGATAAAGGAATCATCAGTCCGGTGCAACTCGAAACAGCACAGGCACGCCTGGCTCAGGCAAAGGCAAATTATAAGAGTATTAGTGCCAACATTGGCTATGCTACGATCAAAAGTCCTATCGATGGCAATGTCGGCTCCATCAACTATCGTCAGGGTGCGCTGGTCAGCCCGGCAGATCCTACCCCACTTACAACGGTGACTGATGTGCAGGATGTTTATGCGTTCTTCTCACTTAACGAACGCGACTACCTTGACCTATTGAGAGACACAGAGG
The DNA here is from genome assembly GCA_023417785.1 of Bacteroidota bacterium. Taxonomy (GTDB): domain Bacteria; phylum Bacteroidota; class Bacteroidia; order Cytophagales; family Cyclobacteriaceae; genus Ohtaekwangia. The sequence goes on along the minus strand of JAEZEH010000109.1, from coordinate 71,734 downwards.
GCGAAAGCCTTAACGAAAAGATCAAAAATCTGCCACCGGTGGAACTCGAACTTGTTAATGGCGAGCGTTATCCGGAGAAGGGCCGTATTGAAACAATAACCGGCCAGGTCAACACTTCAACGGGAACGGTCAGCTTCCGCGCAACATTTCCCAATAAAAACCGGATACTCGCTCATGGGAACAGCGGCCGCATCAGAATTCCACGCGAGTACGAAAACGTAAAAGTTGTTCCGCAGACGTCAACCACTGAGCAACAAGGGCGGACGTATGTCTACAAAGTCCAGGGCGATACGATTGCCGTCTTGTCTTCAATCACAATAGTGGACCGGGTTGGTGATCTCTATGTCGTGAGCGACGGAATCGAGGCCGGCGAAAAAATCGTTGCCGAGGGACTGGGAAAACTGAGTGATATGACGCCACTCAAACCGCAGCCGGTTCCATTTGACAGCGTAGCGGGTTCTCTTAAGGTAGTTTTCAAATAAGATAACGAACTTGTAATGTTAAAACAATTTATTGACCGTCCTGTCTTATCAACGGTCGTCTCTATAATAATTTTGATGCTTGGCGTGTTGGGGGTCACGACGTTACCAGTGACACAATATCCCGACATCGCGCCTCCAACGGTTCGGGTATCCGCCAACTATCCCGGGGCAAATGCCGAAACCGTTCTGGAAAGTGTGATCATTCCAATCGAAGAACAGATCAACGGCGTTGAGGGCATGACGTACATCACGTCCACGGCTAGTAACAACGGAAGCGCTGGAATTCAGGTATTCTTCAACCAGGGAATAGATCCCGATATTGCCTCGGTAAACGTTCAGAACAGGGTCGCCAGGGCTCTTCCTCTCCTGCCCCGGGAAGTTACCCAGTCTGGAGTAACAACTCAGAAGCAGCAGACCAGTGCGCTGATGTTTCTTACCATTCTGTCGGAGAACTCCGATTATGACGCCACCTATATCCAAAACTATATAAACATCAACGTATTGCCGTCGTTAAAACGGATCAGTGGTGTGGGTGACGTTACCGTGTTCGGCGCAAAGAACTACGCGATGCGGATATGGCTCCAACCGGAAAAACTTGCGACCTATGGCCTTATGCCGACGGATGTGGTCGCTGCAATTAACGAGCAAAGCCTCGAAGCTGCGGCCGGAGCCCTCGGGCAAAACAGCGCCCAGGCGTTCGAATATGTTATCAAGTACCCGGGAAGATTCAACACCGCAGAACAATACGGCAATATTGTTATCAAAGCACTGGGCAGTGGTACGTTTCTCCGGCTGCGGGACGTAGCCGAGGTTGAACTCGACGCAGAAGGATATACAGTAGTATCATACACAAACAATTTCCCCGGGGTAAGTATGGGGGTTTATCAAACCCCCGGGTCGAATGCCCAGGAAATCATCGAAAACATTCACGCGGAACTTGCCGAACTCGAAAAGGATTTTCCACGAGGTTTCCGGATTCAGGTAAACTTCGACACCAATGAATTTCTCAATGCGTCTATTGGTAAGGTTGTGACCACTCTGATCGAAGCATTTGCGTTAGTCTTTCTTGTGGTATTCATCTTCCTTCAGGACTTCCGCTCAACATTGATTCCGGCTATCGCAGTGCCGGTTTCGATCATAGGTACATTTTTCTTCCTCAATCTTTTTGGCTACTCGATAAACCTGCTAACCTTGTTTGCCCTTGTGTTAGCGATAGGTATCGTAGTCGACGATGCCATCGTGGTTGTCGAGGCGGTACACGCCAAACTTGAGGAAGGGGCAAAGAGCGCCAGAAAAGCGACGCACACTGCAATGGATGAGATTACCGGCGCGATCATTTCGATCACCTTGGTTATGGGCGCTGTGTTCATTCCGGTGACATTCATTACAGGTCCTACCGGTGTTTTTTACGAACAGTTTGGCGTTACACTAATTGTGGCCATTGGTATCTCTGCCGTCAATGCGCTTACCCTGAGTCCCGCGTTGTGCGCCCTGTTTCTCAAACCACATCACGAAAAGAAAGAGAAGAAAGGTTTTCTAAACCGCTTTTTCAAAAACTTTAACGTGGCTTTCGATGCCACGACGAGAAAGTATACCAGCGCATTGGGATTCCTGTACAGGCACAAATGGGTAACGGCTGCAATTCTGCTTCTTTCCGTAGTCGGAATCTGGTGGGCAGCATCGACTACACCAACGGGGTTTGTTCCGAACGAGGACCGCGGTTTGGTTTTCGCAAACATTGAGTTGCCAGCAGGCGCGACCCTCGACAGGACCGTACAGGCCACGCAGGAGCTATACGAAAAAATCAAAGATATACCGGGAGTAGAAGGCGGATCGCTGGTCAACGGATTCAGTCTTATCGCCGGCGCCGGAAGCAATTACGGTATTGGATTTCTCAAGCTGAAGCCGTGGAGTGAACGTAAAGATGACGGAATGTCTGCTGATGCAATCATGGCCCAGATGTTTGCCGCAGCGTCAACTATCTCCGACGCAAATGTCTTGTTCTTTTCGCCACCAAGCATTCCCGGGTTCGGCGTTTCGTCCGGATTCGAGTTGCAGGTACTGGACCGGCAAGGCGGAAGCTTCAATGAACTCGACCGCGTTACGCAGGATTTCCTCCGCCAGCTAATGCAGCGGCCCGAGATAATGTTCGCACAAAGCTCGTTCAACACCCATTACCCGCAATACGAAATTGATCTTAATGTAACCAAAGCAAAAGAAGCCGGCGTTGCGATCAGCAGCATATTCCAGACTATGCAGGGATACATCGGTGGTATCTACGCCGCAGACTTCGCGCGATTTGGAAAGCAGTATCGTGTTTTTGTACAGGCTCTTCCCGAAGACAGAGCAAATGTCAATGACCTCAATGCACTATTTGTACGTAATGGTGAGGGGCGTATGGCTCCGCTGACTGAATTTGTAACGCTCAAACGCGTCTACGGACCCCAGTCGGTTACACGCTTTAACCTCTTCAACTCCGCCGGCGTGAATGGCTCCGCGGCTCCTGGTTATTCCTCGGGTGATGCGATCGCCGCGGTGCAGAAGCTTTCGCAAACCGCGCTACCGGCCAATTACAGTGTTGACTTTTCCGGCCTCACAAGGGAAGAAATTGCAGCAGGCAGTCAGACAATTTTTATCGTCATATTAAGTATCCTTTTCGTGTACTTCATCCTCGCCGCGCAGTACGAAAGTTATATGCTTCCTTTTGCGGTTCTCTTTTCGTTACCTATCGGTATAATGGGTGCATTCTTTACCACGAAGTTCGCCGGGTTGGAGATAAACATTTATTTCCAGATTGCGCTGATCATGTTACTTGGCCTCCTCGCAAAGAACGCGATCCTTATCGTTGAGTTTGCAATCCAGCGACGCGAAGCCGGCTTGTCGATCTTTGAAGCTGCCATTGAAGGCGCCAGAGTTCGCCTTCGTCCGATTCTGATGACGTCATTTGCCTTTATTATCGGGTTGATGCCCCTGGTTTTCGCGGGAGGTATTGGAGCCGCAGGAAACCGATCCATTGGTACAGGTGCCGTGGGGGGACTTTTTGTAGGAACCGTATTTGGCGTTTTTGTAATTCCCATACTTTTCATGTTGTTTCAATGGCTGCAGGAAAAAGTCGGACGAAAAAAGGTACGAACTGAAACGGCCGGTGACGAAAGCGATATACATTAAAAAGTGAATTGGTAAAATGAAAAGAAGTTATAAAATGAGATCTGCAGCTTTCATTCTGATTGCTATATCGCTGCAATCCTGTTTTGTCGCAAAAGACTATAGCCGCCCTGAGGTGCTGGACAACAATTCAACCTATCGTACTGACCTGGTTTCGCAGGACAGCGCCACACTGGCTGGGCTATCCTGGCGCGAGCTCTTCCAGGACAGCCTTCTGCGGGGATATATCGAAAGAGGCTTGCAGAATAACACTGACATCCGAATAGCAATCCAGCAGATTGCAATAGCGCAATCGTACTATCTGCAAGGCAAGGCCGGATATCTTCCGACGCTGAGTGCAGGCGCCCGGGTAAATTATCAACGCCTTTCGCGCAACAGTCAGTTCGGGCAATTCTTCAGTGGCACCCTGACGCAATATGAAGTGACCGCTTTGCTTAGCTGGGAGGCAGACATATGGGGGAAAATCAGAAGTAACAAACGCGCCGCCCGGGCCACTTACCTCCAGTCTGTCACGGCTCATCAGGCTGTTTCAACGCAGTTGATATCCGGCATTGCATCTACTTATTTTCAGTTGATTGCCCTCGACGAGCAATTACGTATCGCGGAACAAACCGTCGAGTATCGAAAGGCGAGTCTTGAAACAACACGGGCGCTGAAGGACGCGGGAAACGTGACTGAGGTCGGAGTCAAACAAACTGAAGCTCAGCTTTATTCAGCGCAGGCTTTGGTTGTCGAGACCACGCGGAATATCAGAATGCTGGAGAACACAATGTCGATCCTGTTAGGAGACGAACCTGGAGAAATCCGTCGAAGCACGCTTGACCAGCAACAACTGGCAGACGTTGAACTTTCCATAGGATTCCCGGTTCAGCTGCTTAGAAGGCGCCCCGACGTAATTGCCAGTGAATTCAATCTTATTAACTCGTTTGAACTTACCAATGTCGCCCGAAGCAATTTCTATCCATCACTGACAATAACATCGGCGACAGGTGGATTACAAAGTCTTGAACTCGACCAGTTGTTCAGCGTAAATTCATTGTTTGCAACTGTGGTCGCCGGACTTACCCAGCCGATCCTGAATGGACGACAGATCAGGACTCAATACGAAGTAGCACAATCACGGCAGGAAATCGCTTACCTGAATTTCAGGCAGTCGATCCTTGATGCAAGTCGCGAAGTATCGGACGCAATTTATTCGTATGAAGCCGCGGGCCAGCGAATCGATCTGAAAACCCGGGAGCTTGCAGCGTATGACACCGCCGTTGTTTTTTCTGAAGAACTTCTTAACAACGGTATGATTAACTACCTGGAGGTGATCACGGCGCGTCAGAATACGTTGAACTCGCAGCTTGACCTGATTAACGCACGCTTTAACCGCCTGAACGCTATCGTAGACTTATACCGGGCGCTGGGGGGCGGCTGGGAATAAGTGCCGCGTCTGAATACTTTTCACGCGTTGTCACTCGGCTATCCAAGGCCGCCTGAACGTTGGTGCAAGAAAGGTCACATGGTATCGGACAGTTGTCATTGATACAGTCACCTATAACACGTATATTATAGCATAGCTAATAAGCATTTTCATTCAACAAAATACCGGCATACGGTGATGGAAATGAAACGTCCGAGTTTCGATAAGCTAAGTATCCGCGAAAAGGCGTCGCTACTGTATTCATCCGGTGTGTATATGATGTCGGTAAGCGAAGGCGGAAATGCGGTTACTCTTTTCGCCATTGATGACGAATTCGTTGAAGTTTATCTTGACACCGGGACGCGTCAAATTGATCGCATCACAATTGCAATGGAACGCGACCTCGATAAATATCTTGAAAAAATCAAAATTGGCTAGGATAGGATTATGGTCTCGAAACGAGGTCGTACACATCCCGCCGGGTTTCGGCATGGCTGCCATAGCCACAAAAGCAAAAGGCGGAAATCATTCCGCCCTTCCGATGAACATAGTTTAGCACCTTTTAAAGTGGGTATATCTATGACCTCTACCTCAACCAAAACCTTACAGTGAAGATTCGTGGAGCTGGCACCAGAAATACGGCAACCAGTTTCGCGTCTGTTACAACGGTTAACTCTGGTTCCGTTCTTACTCTACTGAAAGACTTTGACTATGGTATAATAAAGATAAACGTTATCCTGCCATGCGCCTATGATGTGGGTCACGGCAGAGATAGATTGCGATCATAAAGGCGGACGAAATTTGCACGACTTCAGCCTGTGATAGGTCGCTGCAGCGTATCTCATGTTCCCGGCAGGCATTAACACAACGAATTCAGTAAAAACCACTACCCCGATGCTTAATTAATCAGTTATAATTTGTCCAAATGGCCAGTAGGATTATGCAATTTCCTATTTTAGAAATCAGATACACCCAACGTGCCGGAACTTGATGTAAATAAATATCCAGGATTATCGCAGGAAGAAGTGAAAGCTTCCCGGTCGATGCACGGCAGCAACGAGATGCTTGCCTCAAAATCAAAATTCTGGTCTTCGATCCTGGCGTTTGTTAAGGAGCCCATGCTCTTGCTGCTTATAACCGCCGCAATCGTATATTTTCTTATCGGCGAGACAGGGGATGCCGTGTTTATGATCGCGGCCATTGCAATTGTATCGGGTATCTCCGTTTATCAGGAGCAGCGGAGTAAGAAGGCACTGAATGCCCTACGCAAACTTACCAGTCCACTAAGCACGGTGGTGCGGGATGGGACGGTCAACGAAATCAGAAAAGAAGAAATCGTGGTGGGAGACACGCTGATTGTAAGCGAAGGAAAGTCAGTACCTGCCGATGCAGTTGTCATTAGCTCCAACGACTTTTCTGTGAATGAATCCGTGCTGACCGGCGAGTCTGTGCCAGTTGTCAAGAGTACTGAAGACGAAAAGAACCTGGTTTTCCAGGGGACCACCGTGGCCAGCGGCCTGGCAATTTGTAAGGTATCAGCCATTGGTAACGCAACTAAACTGGGGCAGATCGGCCAATCGTTGTCATCCATCAAAATCGAAAGCTCTCCCCTTCAGATACAGATCAACCGCTTCGTGCGTGTAATGGCGTTTGCGGGCCTCATCATTTTTCTGATCACCTGGCTTTTAAATTACCTGCAGTCACAAAGTATCTCCGACAGTCTCCTGAAAGCCTTAACGCTTGCCATGAGTATTCTTCCGGAAGAAATTCCAGTCGCGTTTGCCACTTTCATGGCACTTGGCGCCTGGCGACTCGCGAAACTGGGTATCGTTGTAAAAAAAACCAACACGGTGGAAACGTTGGGTAGCGCAACCGTGATCTGTACCGACAAGACAGGTACCATCACCGAAAATGAAATGCGCTTCGCAGCTGTTTATGATTTATCCCGGGACAAAATAATTCCTGATAAGGAATTAACGAGTAACGAAGAACCCGTCATCGAGATGGCGATGTGGGCCAGCGAGCCAATTCCGTTCGATCCCATGGAAAAAGCTCTGCACGACACCTACGGAAAACTCACCAGCCACGACAAACGGAAGGAATTTAAAATGATTCACGAATACCCTTTGAGTGGGAAGCCTCCGTTGATGACCCATGTGTTTCAAGGGCGAAATGCCGAACGGATCATTGCTTGCAAAGGTGCCCCAGAAGCACTCATCGGTCTCTCGCAAATGTCCCCGGAACAGAAGTCGAACATCACCAACGCATTCCGGACGCTTTCCCAACAAGGCTATCGTGTTCTGGCTGTCGGATATGCTGAACATAATAATGAAGTATTGCCTTCGAATCAACATGATTTCAACGTAGTTGTGATGGGTATTGTAGCATTTTACGATCCGCCAAAAAAGAATATCGAATCCGTATTCAGGGCGTTTTACGACGCAGGGATCGATGTGAAGATCATCACCGGCGACAATGCATTTACCACAGCTACAATTGCTAAGCAAATCCGCTTCAGAAACGCCGACCGCGTTATGGACGGTGGTGAGCTGATGCGCCTTAATGATCAGGAGATACGTCAAAAAGTAAAGCAGATAAACATCTTTACACGGATGTTTCCCGAAGCTAAACTGAAGATATTGAACGCGCTTAAGGCAAATGGCGAAGTTGTTGCCATGACCGGTGACGGCGTAAACGATGCGCCGGCTCTCAAAGCATCACACATCGGTATCGCTATGGGTATCAAGGGTACTGAAATTGCAAAGGAAGCATCTTCGCTCATTCTAAGTGACGATGATCTGTCGCGCATGGTAAGTGCGGTAGCTATGGGAAGAAGGATTTACACGAACCTGAAAAAGGCCATTCAGTATATCATTTCTATCCATATTCCCATTATCCTGATCGTATTCCTACCGCTGCTGCTGGGATGGATCTATCCGAATATATTCACTCCTGTACACATTATATTTCTCGAGTTGATTATGGGGCCGACATGTTCCATCATTTACGAAAATGAACCCCTCGAGGAAAACGCCATGCGGGAAAAACCCAGAAAATCGACCCGGACATTTTTCAACGGACGGGAACTGTTAACGAGTGTTGTACAGGGACTCGTTATAACGGCGGGGCTGGTGGTGGTATATCACATCGGCGCCCAGTCGGGCTCCACTGAGCCGGCAGTACGTACCATGGTGTTTACGGCTCTGATCGCCGCCAATATCTCCCTGACACTGGTAAACCGTTCTTTCTACTATTCCATCTTTCATACGCTGCGTTACCAAAATGGATTGATGGCAATAATCATATTGATTACCATTTTGTTAACCGTTGCACTCCTGATGGTTCCGTTCCTCAAAGAGCTGTTCGGATTTACTAACCTCCCGCTTACGGCATTGTCGGTTTCGGTGGCCATTGGACTGGCGTCAGCCATATGGTTTGAAGGTGTTAAATTCTTTGTCAGAAGACACGGTCAAATACAACGGTGAGATACCTTTAAGTGCATCGGCGGGATGACGTCAGGCGATTGCAGTTTTCAGCGCTAATCGCATTATTTCGTGTCCCGAATTCTGACGCTCCGCCGCCGTCATGGCAGCCCCGGTAATGATATTGTCACTTACCGCAAGTAATGTCAGCGCCTGGATGTTATGTCGCTTTGCCAATGTATAAATTACGCTGGTTTCCATTTCAACCGCGAGGACGCCCCTATCCGACCACGATTTCCATCGAGTCGGGTCGTCGTAAAAGACGTCAGTACTGAAAACGGAGCCGGCGATCAGAGGCAACGCCAACGCACCCCCTACCGCTCTTGTGCGTTGAAGTAAAACCGGATCCGCGTCGATGCCACTGTCCATTGTTTCCACGTCCATACGGTACGCCGCCGAATCAGTGAAAGCTGTGTTTGCAACGATGATCTGGCCGAGTCGCAAGTCGGGCTGAATAGCGCCACAGGTGCCCACCCGGATTAAACGCTTGATGTGGTAGTCGTGAATCAGTTCGTGGGCGTAAATAGCTGTCGAAGGTATTCCCATACCCGTACCCTGTACTGACAGGCGACGACCCTCATATAAACCGGTAAAACCGAGCATACCTCGCACATTGTTATAACAAAACACATCGGTAAACATCGTTTCAGCAATATACTTTGCCCGCAACGGATCGCCTGTAATCAAAACAGTATCGGCAATATGATCGGGTGCAGCTTCGATATGCAAACTCATACCTGCAATTAAGCCGTAAATATAAATGATTCAGCGCCACCTTAGCGATGAAGGCCGGACGGGAAAAGGAAAACCTGATGCGTTAAGGGAATGAATAATCAAAACAACCCCGAATGTGAGGGGAGTCTTAAGAAAGAAAGTAGTCTGGATCGGGTTCGAACCGATGACCTCTGCCCTGTCAAGGCAGCGCTCTAAACCAGCTGAGCTACCAGACTATCCGAAACGAGCCGGCAAGGTAATGCGATAAGGGTTACATGTCAAGGGTGGACTAACGAATCGTGACTATTCTGTATTCACCCAGCCAAATCAAAGGGTAAGCACCCACGCTGCTGATCCCTTCAAGGATCAGCTCGCGCCATCAATTCGTTCTGACGTCAGCCTTTCCAGCCGTTTCTTCAACAGTTTTACCAGTGCAAAGTACGAGGTTGGCTTTGGAAAGAAACTTGCCCCAAAAGCAATGGAAGCGTCGATGTCATCGGGATTTGTGCTGGTCGTATAGACCGTTACCGGGATGTCGGTGAACCCACTATGCCGGCGGAGCTTCTGGACAAATGGAAATCCCGTTTCGTCAACAACGATCAATCCCGGTTTGCGGTCCGGATGCTGTGTCAGATAACGAAAAGCATCAGCGCCGTCCTCAGCAAGCTCAAGCCTGATTGTCATATCCACCCGTCGCAGGGCTTCCGCGAAGACGCCACTTTCGTCGCGCTTGTTGTTCACCAATAATATAATCATCGCGCTTAGCTGCAGCGGGTTTATCCCGACTACTCAGGAAATGTACCAATGAATCCGGAGAAAAGACAGCAGTTTCGCCATTGATTCGGATGATGCACCGCCCTTAAAAAAGAATCGCGATTCCGTCGCGCTAGAGGGACATCCGGCAACAAATCAGGGTTTCCCGACACACCAATTGAGGACGGTCGCGGTCTGAAACACCACTCCCGGCACATCATAATAAACCCGGCGAATGTACAATGGCATAACTTCTTTCAATCTCTTGCGAAGGCTCCGTTTGTTTCCTAATTTCGAAAATGCGACCGTTTAAAATTGCTTGTATTTTTCTCCTTGTGGTTACCCCGCTCATTTCACAGGCTCAGGAGCCAGAAGTCAAAGCGAGTTCTGCCACGGATAACAAAGTGAAAGTCCATACAGGTAAGCGTATCCGGGCTACGACTCCGCCGAAGAAATTTCGTCCACGATACCGGGACAAGAACAAGAAAGCGGTAAATGTATCAGACAAACCAGTCAAAGTTCAAACCAACCCAAAACGCCAGCAGAAAAAACGCAATAAACTTCGCACCAGGAGTCGCGAGTAACCGAAGTCGACAGAGTTTCAACATGCGTTACAATAAAAGGATTTTTTTCCTCAGGAGAAATACGCTAAGCGAAGCGAGTGTGGCCAACAACAAAGCGACGATGCCGATATTTCCAAATTGAGTTTCATTGTCCTGAATCTTCATACTCTTACCCAATGCTACCGTAGCAGCCCAGTAGTAAGGCAATTCGTTTTCACCATCGTATTGGTCGAGGAAATCAAGTTTTGCTTTCTGCAACGCTTCATCTGAAGAGTTACCAAGGCGCATATGCCGATAAAAATTCTCCATGATGCGATACGTCACCCGATCGTCCACCGACCATAATGTTGTAATCGTCGATGGTATCCCTGCCGCAGCGAATCCGCGGGCAAGGCTGAGAACCCCTTCTCCTCTGATCGCTTTCCCCACACCGGTCTGGCATCCGGAAAGCACCATCAACTGCGTTTTAACTTCCGGAAGCAAATGCAGGTCCTTCATCATAACAGGCTGGTCATGAAAGAACAACCGCGGCTCCTCCCCCGCATTGTCAGCCATCGCATGGGAATAAACGTGTACAATGGCATACTTCGGGAAGCTTTCCAAAAAAGATTGCTTTGTTGCCGTTTCCCGCGTAAGCGAAAAACTCTGACTGAAATTTGCGAGAATATTCTTCAATGATTCTTCGGCACCCTTCAATGGCGACAAGTTGGCCTGCGATTGATACGAAACCGGTGCAACTCCCATCATCGAATTATCGAGTTTACCGTTGTTGCCTTCCCGCAAAAGAAAGTCACCGGAATACACATATAGGAATACGTGATCGCGCAGTAAGAAACTGTTATTCGCGGTGGCATCTTTCATCAGACACTCAAGGGGTATAAAGTAATCATCGAAGGAAACCACAACACGCTTTGTGAGTACAGGTAATTGCTGAAATAGTTGTTTGTACAAGAAATGAGACAGCCTGAGGAAATCAGGATAGGAAGAATTCAATAGACCTGCATTGGAACAAAATGTCAAAAAAGAATTCACGTCCTCTTTTAAATTTGGGTAATTCACTTTTTTGAAGACGCTGGTATCCGCGGCAACTACAAGTATATACACAGCGTCGTCGGTAGTAAAGTACTCCACAAAGGTCTGATCTTCTTTTGCCAATCCTCTGCGCATGTCGGAAAGCGTCACCGCCGTCGTGTCCAGTTTATAACGAAAGTAATACGGATATTTTTTTTTCAGATTTTCAGTATGAGTCTTCAATTCCTGTTGCGTCGCGTACCAACGTTCCTGCAGCTCATCCCTCTCATCCGGGTGAATATTTTCTTTTTGAAGGCTCGTCTGGGTAATCTGCCATTGCCCACGTAATTCGAGATCGCGCACCTGATCCTCCGGAGCCAGTGTTTTTCTGGCACCGAGTTCGTTTAGTTTATCGTTCAGTAAAACAGCCCGGCTCTTTTCGAGAAAGAAAAATGCGTGATCAACATCGTTCAAAAGATAACACGTTTCCACGGCGTGCTCATACATCTTGCGGGTCTTTTCACGCCAGAATAACTTTGACTTTTCGTTAACTTGTTTCAATCTCATCTGGTCGATTACTTTATCAGCAGCAAGAAAGGATTTTAACGCATACGCCAGATAATCCCGGTTTCCCGAACGCTTAAATTCCATCAGCAAAGATTCACCCTTGTTTTCAAGCAGCGCAGCAACAAAGTAGTCGTTGGATATTTTGCGAATCATATCCGGCGTAAGGGTCGCCGAGAATGCACTATCCTTAAATCCTACTGGTATTGCTTGCAAACCTTTTTGATAATACTTCAGCGCAGTTTCATATTCGCCGTCGCGCCAGTACACAATGCCCAGATTGTTATACAAGCCTGCGAGTTGGTACGCCTCAGGTGCGTTACCCAACACCTGGATACCTTTTTGGTAATAAGCAACTGCTTTTCCCGGGTTTCTAAGCGTAAAATCATAGAAGTAGCCCAGGTCATGGTAATCTCTCGCGGACTGGTGCCAGTTGCCCAGTTTGGTATTAAGCTCAATGGATTCAGTGAAATATCTGATCGCCATGGATTCATTTCCGCGCGCCACCATGATTCGTGCAATCGTACCCAGGGCGCTGGCAACATATTCTCCGGGCACATCCTCAGATTTCAGAATCGCAAGCGCATCCTGAGCAGTTCGTTGTGCGTCATCAACGAAACCCAGTAATAATTGCGCCTGCGCTTTCTGCTGGAGCAAAATGCCGCGAAAGGCGTTTCGGCTGTTTCTTTCTGCGATCCACAATCCATGATCAGCGGCTGAAATAATCATCTGGTATTCACCCATTCTCAGGAAATTGAAGCACTTCTGCTCTGCCGCCATGAGCACAATATGCGTCTTATTCACCGACTCGATCCCTGCGGTCATGCAGCTGTCGAAATAGTTATTTGATTGTTCAAAATCGGAAAGCAGCGCATAATAAATACCGAGATTGTAGTACGAGTTGGTTAAATAGTCCGGTGATGCACCAGGTAAGGGCTGGCGGTTGACGGCAATTGCCTGTTTTGTGAAACGAATACCGGATGCGAAGTCACCATCCATCCGATAGAAATCGCCAAGCCGGTGCAGCAATCGCGCATAGATACTATCTGTCGCAAGCTGACACTCCTGATATGACTTTCGCAGAAGTTCGAGCTTTCGGATTTTTTCAAAAAGCGGGTGATCACTTTGTTCTACCAACTCGATTTGTTGCATTGCGTCGGCCGTGGTAATGCATGACTGTGACGAAGCCCCCGAAAGCGGAAGAAGCCCAATCAAAATCAACATTACATCTTTGAGCAGCCGATTCATCAATCATTTAATCTATCGCCCCAGGTATCTTCCAAGTTCAATTCGTTTCCTGCTTTCGAGTGCAGGACCTCGCGACACGGCAAGAGGAATAGCACTGGATGCACTATTGGTCTCAAGCCATTGAAGTACTGAAGCCTTTTTGATACCCGGACTGAATTGATCCGCAGGAACATGGGCAGCAACCGCACCCGTGAGAATAGCAGTAGCGAATGAAGATCCGCTGATGTATCCAGTGGCATTTTTAAATGGAAGCCGGAACTTCATGAAGGTCGGCGCTACCGTGTCAGCCAATACACCGATGTTGACAAATTCACTATAGTAATTCTGTGTCGGGCTTACGTTCTCCTTGTCGTTCGTGGTTACTGCGAGTACATTGTTTTCCGAATTACTAAGGGAGGCGGGATAAAACCGATGGTATGAAAGGTTTCTCAGTAATGAATCGGGAATGTTCGTTCCATGTGTCTGAAAATAGAGATCCTTAGCATATGTGTCGGCTTCTTCCATTCTATTACCTGCCGCGGTAACAAACAGAATCCCCTTTTCTTTCATCACATTGGTAATGAGGTTCGACAGGTAAGGATGTGGATCCTCTTCATAAAAGTAGAAGCCCCAGCTTGCGTTGATAATGTCAGCTCTCTGATCGATTGCGTAATGCAACGCACAAACAGTGCTGAACAGGTCCCCGTAACCTGTATTGTCATGCGTTTTCAATGGCATGATCTGAACCAGGTTTCGCGGATTGTTCAGCATTGCGTTGATGATGTATTTCGATACAAGCGTGCCATGGAGATTGGGATGATCCTCGGTAATGTCGGGAGAGTTGGCCAGGAAGTTCCATCCCTTGCGATCCCCCGGGTAACAATTTCCGTCGCCATCTCCCCCGCCGGATATTTCACCAGTATTGGTCCAGAGAAAACGGGGATCAACAAGCATAGTTGTATCAATGCCTGTATCCAGTACCGCCACGAGTATCGTATCCCGGTTTGATTGTATGTCAATCCCGACATCGCGGCGCGACTGGGCCAGGATTTCCTTATCCGATTGCATATCGCGCTGGTCGATGGGTGGCCGAATCAGGAAGTTCAGGGAGTAACTGGCTATGGAGTCTTCCCCCACACCTTTCGATCCACCGCCGCCGGTACCCGCATACACGCCTTCACCGCTGACAACGTTATGAATACCGGGCGCGCTCCATAATTCAGCATATCCACCGCAGCTATGGCATCGACGAACATTTATGCTGTCGGGGGATATCCCCTTTTTTCGAAGGGCCTCCATCAAACGGTTTATTCGGTCCGGCGCAGGGGCATCTTTGAAAAACACCAAAAGCTGGTCTTTTCTGAACAAGGACTCTGCGAGTTGATCATCGGCAAAGCTCGGGGACGTCACAGGGACAAATGCGCGCGGTTCTTTTGCCCTTCGGCAGCTTTCCAGCACAATGATCGCAATCAATAACAAAGCAAGAAAAGTTACGAGAGTTCTTTTCATATCGGTTTAAGGTTTCAGTAAAGAATCAATCTGTCAATCAAGGGCCTCTAGCCAGCGTTGGGCTTCCTTATGCCCCGCCATTTGATCACGAACAACTATGGCGAGAATTTCTTTTGCTTCCTGCACATCGGTTGGCTCCGACCGTTTCATCAATGTCACTGCTTTATAAAACATTCCGGGATTTGCATGCATCCCTTCATATCTGGCCAGACTATCGAATTGAGCCAGCGCAGATTCGTATTCTCCCTTTGCGAGGGAGACGATGCCCAGGTATTTCATTCCATTGAATCGGACCGAGGGATACTTCAATAGGCGTTTAAAAATTTGTTCAGCACGCACGAAGTCATGTTCATTGTATGCATTCACTCCCAACGCAAGACTGTCCTGCTCTACCCCCATGGTAACGGATATGGTACTCAGATTCTTGTCGATATAGGTTGACGCAAGTTGCTTAGGATCTTGTTTATTGAAGAAAAATAGTACGGCAACCGCGATAAGAAGGGTTGCTGCAATTCCTGACACCCAGGCATAAACAGGAATCGAAAGGCGGCGCTCGACTTCCGGACTATTCTTTACGAATGATTGGAAATCCTTTTTTTTACTTTCATAATAGACCGCGCGAAGAGCACCACGCATGTTGAGATACATTGCCACCTCTTGTGCAAAGCCGGGATCGGTTTCGCACATCCGCTCAAATACCTGCCGCTCTTCAGCAGATAGCTGGTCATCGAAGTAATTCTCAATATATCGTAAGGTGTTGTCCACTTTATTTTCTCTTTGCAAAAAACTTCTCGCGCAATTTTTCCATACAGCGAAGCCGGGATGTTTTTACGACATCAGCCGAATTGTAGTTCATTCGGGCCGCGATTTCTTTATCCTCGTATCCATCTTCGAACAGCAACAAAAGTTGCCTGCACTTTTCACCGAGTTCGCCCACCAGGCCATACAGAATTTTCTGGTCATTGTCATCAATCATTTGTTGAACTGCATTCCTGGCAGCATCCGGTAAAACATTCACCAGATCGTCGATTTCGCGGGCATACTGGTTGACTGCACTTTTCTTAGTCGTTTTTTTACGGACCTCGTCAACACATTTGTTCATAAATATTTGATGAACATAGGATTTAAGCGACGACCGGGACTGAAACCGGTGGGAAACGATGTTACGGATGAGGGATATGATTGTGTCGGAGTAAACACTAGCCGAAATCTCAGCGTCAAGCCGATATTGGCGTTCTCCCAGTCTTATCAGATAGGTGTATCGTCCATATAGCTCCCTTTCGGCACGAGCTCGCGCTGAACCTCCCTGCTGCAGGTGAGCTATAAGCTGACCTTCGTTGCTATCACTCGCGCGCACAATGTTGAGGGGTTCAGGCAAAGCAATATTGTAATGGACAATACTCATAAAAGTAAAAATTACGGCTCTCTAATACAAATGAAGAAAGTAAGTAAGATATCAGCCGGCAGGAAGGTGACTCAACGACATATGTTCCGGATGAAACCATCATCGCACAGACCGACTTAAAATGTGATTGGGCAACCCTGGACAAATCTGTTTTCTACAGTTTGTAAGGTTACCCAACCTGAAATTAAACCCAACCTAAACTAACACCCAACTAGACTAACACCCAACATAGACTAAAACCTAAACCTATTTAACCTAACCTAAACCTATTTAACCTAACCTTGACCTAAACCACAAGTATCAAAACGATATTTCAATATTCGGGATCTGACTTTCTTACATGCTTTGTCGAAGGACCTTCCGATACGTAAACATGTTTTTTGATTTATTCTGAAAATTTTCACTGAGGATTGAATTCACGGCTTTCCTAATTGTGTGTTACATCATCATTCCATTTGGGCGTTGAACTTTCCATCGATCGCGGCTATCCTGAACCTAAGTGTTATCAGTAAACCATCAATGTCTCTTTACGAATACAGCTACTCCCACCAACAACCTTCTTCCACCGCTGATGTCAACCAATGATTTAAAGAAAAGCGAAACGAGCGACCGAATGGCTGATTCGAGGGCTCATCAATGACGCGATACATCAAGAGCGAGACTTACCCGCATCGGAAGTCTGAAAATATCCGGTCGCGCATTGAGCACTTCGTAACTTAAAAGATAAGGCATAAAAAAAACCGGGTTTCCACCCGGCTTTTCAGAATTAAAGCTCACCAGAGCAAAAGTTATTTAATAACCACTCGTACGTCGTCGTAGTCACTTGCACCTTTATTGTCCTTCACCGTCAGGCGAAAAACATAGGTGCCCTTAACCAGCTTCCATGCAATGAGATTTTTTGTATCGTCATTACTTAGGTTAGCCCGGGGACCACTGATTTTTGTCCATCGATACGACGATATGCTCCCATCTGAATCCCTGGCGCTTCCATACATTCGCGCAGTGCTGGCAGGGGATTTCATCGTTATGTCGCTGCCTGCGTTGGCTACCGGCGCCTTGTTTCCGGACGAAGAGGATGATGTTGATGAACCCTTGCCGACCACCACACGTACATCATCGTATCCGGTTGCCCCTTTGTCGTCAGTTACGGTAAGCCGGAATACATACGTACCCTGAACAAGTTTCCAGGCAATGAGATCCTTTGTGGTGGCATTGCTAAGATTCCCCGAAGGCCCACTGATTTTCGTCCACCTGTAAGACTTGATCTGTCCATCCGAATCATGGCCACTACCCCGTAATCTGGCCGTACTCGCGGGCATCATAAGGGCAACATCCGCTCCTGCATTGGCCGTAGGAGCTTTATTTGAGGATGAAGACGATGTCGAAGAGCCCGTGCCATTGACAACGACTCTTACTTCATCGTATCCGGTTGCCCCATCATCATCGCGCACCGAAAGACGGAAAACGTACGTTCCTTTTACAAGCCCCCAGGCGATCAGATTTTTAGTACTCGCGTTACTCAGGTTAGCTGAAGGACCACTCACTTTGGTCCACGAGTACGATTTGATAGATCCATCTGAATCTTTGGCATTGCCATTCAGTCTCGCCGTTGACGCGGGCAGTTTCAAGGTGATGTCAGAGCCCGCGTTGACCACCGGGTTCGCGTTACCTGAGCTCGGCTTTTCAGTGGATGAACCACCCGATGAGATTGTCACCTTCACATAATCGGAGTCGGTGTCGCCATCGTCATCTGTCACAGTTAGTTTGAACATATATGTACCCTTAGTTACCGAGACTGATGTCGATTTACTTGACGAACTTGAGATCGTCGCAGAAGGGCCACTGATCTTCGACCACTTATAGGAACGGATGCTGCCATCGCTGTCGCTGCCCGAGCCGCTCAGCGTGATTTTCGAAGTCCCATTATAGGTCTTATCACTACCGGCATTCGCTGTAGGAAGGCTGTTTGACCCGTTCTTCTTATTGGACTGCGACATCATCCACTCATATACGTTGGGTTTGTGATAGGAATGATCGGGTCGATAGGCACGGCCCCAGGCATCGTGCTTTACTCCAGGATAAACAGTGAGCTTTACCTTGGGACTCGGCGTAGGTTTGCTACCATTTACGGCGTTCACCATTTTGGTGGTTTTGCTTAACGGAACCGTTGTGTCTGCGTCCCCGTGGAACGTCCAGATCGGAATATTTTCCTTCGCGATATTGGGCGCTTTTCCGGGAGAATTATACCCGGCACACAGAGGGGCGCCCGACGCGAACAGCTTAGGATAATCCTGCATCATCGTCCATGCGGCACCCCCGCCCAGGCTTAACCCTGTAATATGGATTTGCTTTTCGTCAACGCGCAATTTGCTCTTCGCCCAGTTTATAACTTCAAGAACGTACCAGTTTGGCCATGAGCCGTTATTATTCTTTAATTGAGGAGAAATGAGGATGAACGGGAAGTTGTGACCGTCCTTCACATGTTTAGGAGGGCCAAGTTTGGCTACCAGTTGAACCGTACCTTCAAGGGTTGATTTGTTCGTTGAGTTTGCACCACGCTCACCAACCCCGTGCAAAAAAATCACTAGCGGATATTTCTTTGAGTTGCTGTTGTAATCTTTTGGAAGATACTGCAGCATTCCGATAGTGGTTTCGCTGGTAGTTTGAAAGGTTTGCTGGGCAAGGACCGGGGCCGAGGCAAAAAGAATGAAGACAAGACAAAGACAGGACAGAAAACTTCTACTTCTTCTCATTTATACAGTGTTAGGACAGGGATTCGGAGAGGGACTCCATGACTGTCAAATAAAAAATCTGGTTAAAGATCAACCGGAAAGACAGGGGTGAAATTTTGTTACGATTTAGTCAGGCATACGATTTTAATTTGATGTTTCAACGGGTGCAAATGTGTAACAAAATTTGGTTTTGTATCACAAAGAATGCCTTGGAGTTGCTGTGATGTAGGAAAGCAAATAGTTATTTTTCTTATTGGCCCTGATCCTTTGCAATGGTGATTTCGCCAAACAACGCTACTGCTACCCGCCACACAGATAAACTGTAGATTGCTCGGACGAACCGGAAATATCCGGGATCAATAAAGGAGCAGCATTAACATTAGAAAAATATGGAACATGCGGGCTACCTGAAAACACACGCTTCCTTTACTGAAGTTAAAGCATTGGCATGTAAGAAAGATCCACGAAATACAGAATTTTGACCTATTTCGTCTCTATTCTCACATTGAACGAGACATCAAAGGTTTTAAAGGAGTCATATCTTGCGTAATTCGTGCCACGGCCCCGTCACTGCGTAGGTGAGTCCCTCGTCCTGAATGTTAACAAAAAGTGTTTTTCCGGAAGGCGAAAAGCAAACGCCGGCAAGTTCGGACCGCGAACCGACATTGCGGGCGATATTATAGATAGTGCCCTGGGGGGTGATACCACGCATATACGCATTATTGCAATCTTCCACGAATACTACATCGCCCCATGGGCTTACCGTTAGATTATCGCAGTATTGAAGAATAGCTGTGTCGTTCGGCTCGGCAAAAAGGCTGAGCTTCCCGGGACTACCCTGCTCCAGCGAGGTTCCTTCCTTGGGCGAGGGGGCATATCGAAATACTTGTCCGGCTTTCTTCTGCCCGCCGTTGGTACAGGCAAAATAAACCTCATTGTTTCCAAACCACATTCCTTCACCGCGGGCGAATCGTGCAGCTCCTTGCTCATGGCCGCGTATTCGCAGATCATCCTTCGGCGAGTCAACATCTGTCATGGTAATCCAAATGGTATCCAATTGTTCACCGGGTTTGATGTATTGGCCTTCCCAATTCCGTGTATCGAATCCTTTTTGATTCCGGACGCAAAGGGCCTGAAGCGTCCCACCGCGCGCAAGTTTTCCTTTTGCTTTTGGAATAAACCTGTAGATAAGGCTATCATGTCGGTCTTCGGTTAGATACACGATTCCCGTTTTCGGATCGACGCAAACTGCTTCGTGATTGAACCTTCCCATTTCTCTCAGCGGAACAGGATCTGCGAGGCCACGGCTGTGGACGGGAACTTCAAAAGTATATCCGTGGAATTTTTCAGCCTCCCCTCCCATTGGCGTAACGTCTTCCTCACAGGTAAGCCAGCTTTGCCAGGGTGTTGGCCCGCCAGCGCAATTTCGGTTTGTGCCGGCGAGGCTCAGATATTGTTCTTCGACCGCCTGTGTTTCTTCGTTGAAGACAACGTTTGTCGTACCGCCTAATCCTGGTGACTTGCCAAATCCATAGTCGTAAATTCGTTTACGATCTACTTTTGATAGTAAATCAAGCTGGTCACCAAAAGGGCCGTTTTCCCTGGAGTTCGGATTGATTTCGTGATTGCGGATCAATACAACCTTACCCTTATGGGCAAATGCTGCCATTCCATCCGCTTTGCCGGGAACAAATAACCCATCTGACATGCGGTCACCCTTTCGAGAAATTATCCTGGCGGAAAATCCTTCTGGTACCTCCAGCCAACCATCCTCTCCGCGACCCATATCAAGCGGAGCCGCCTCCATCGGTAACCTGAGGAATGTAGACAATCCGGCAAAGCCAGCGGTAACTGCTAAAGACTGCCTGAGGAACAAACGACGCGATTTCATATAGACAGGAAATTTAAGGCAAAATAAACATTGAACAGTTTATCCCGAAACCATTCACAAAATGGTATCAACAGGAAAAAACGGATATGCGTTTTCACGGGAGCGACTCAGGTGAATAAAAGCCCATCTAAGCAGGCTCAAACATATCGACGAGTTATTCCACCACAACAGACACGTAATCACTATCCGTGCCGCCCTTTTCATCTGTTACGGTGAATCTGAACATATACGTACCGCGTCGGGATAACGTGACCTGTGTCTCTCTGCTCTCAGGGTTGTGAATTGTGGTCACCGGGCCATACATCTGTAACCAACGGTATGCCTGGATGTTTCCATCAGCATCGACACCTTTACCAGAAAGGGTAATCTCACTTTTGCGGTGTGCTGATTGGTCAGGACCGGCCTCCGCTGTGGGAAGCAGGTTTGCCCCGCTTTTCGTCTTCTTGATGCCGAGCATCCATTCATATATGTTCGGTGATTGCCAGCTGTGATCGTCGGTATAGGCAAGATCCCATATTGCATGGGTAGCGCTATCGTAGACGCGAACTTCTGCTTTATGCGAAAGGTCGGGATTGCTCCTGTTGATTGAGTCAATCATGTACATAGTCGTATGTAACGGAACTTGTTCATCAAACTCACCGTGGAATGCCCACACCGCGATGTCTTCGTTCGCTATGGCGGGCGCTTTGGCAGGATCATTCCAGTTTGGGCAAACCGGCGCGCCGGACGCGAAATAACCAGGGAATTCCTGCATCGCGATAAATGTTGCTCCGCCACCAAGGCTTAATCCGGTTACGTGAATCCTTTTTTCATCAACCCGAAGATTCTTTTTTGCCCAATTAATTACTTCGAGAATATACCAATCGGGCCATCGTTCGAAACGATGTTTCAATTGGGGCGAGATAATGATAAATGGATAATTATCGCCTTTACGAATTGTACGTGGCAGGCCAAATTTTAACACGTCGAAGATTGTACCGTGTAATAACTCCGGGTCTTGCGAGTCGATGCCCCGTTCGTAAAAACCATGAAGGAATAAAATGAGCGGATACTTGTCTGAGTTGGTGTAATACTCTTCGGGCAAGTACTGGAGTATTCCAATCACCGTTTCATCAGTACTCCGAAAAACATGCTTGCCAGCCATATGCTTGCTGCCAACGTTGGTTAGCAAAATAAGCCCAAAAGGAATTCCGAAAAAGGCAACCCGTTGCACCCATAACCATTTTCTCGAAAGAAGTCTTTTCACTTGCGGCGTCTGGGGTTCAACTTGCTTATTAACATAACTCTTTGACCGAACGACCATAAATATAGCTTAGGGACCTCATTAAAACAATACTTGCTCATGGCTGCTTAAAAATAGTAGTGCCAGCCGATCGGTGTGCCTCCTTCCGGAAAATCCCGCAAAAACCATTTTTCATTTCAAAGATTTGTATACGCTTAATCATCTCGTGCAGACCAGGAATCACATCTTATCGTCTTATGTATTCAGCGAGGTTGTGCCCTACTCACACGCGAATCAAGTAGTTATTTCTTGATTATCAAAGGGTGCGATCAGGAAAACAGACATGAGGCTTTGAGAGTTGTTAGACCGAAAGGACTTGTCCCGATCACGACGTCGCATTATAAAATATGCAACTGAGGAACTTTCCAGGATCAGTTTAAGCGGGTTTTGAAGAAGCTGACGGATCTCTGAGCGATGCTTCCGCTTAAACTGCTTTAGAACATCTTTTGTTTCCTTAAGGGAACAAATTCGAAAACAACGCATCGGGTATGGTTTTTTGAATCGTCGATGCATGACTAAGACTGATGACCTGGCGACAATTGGAAACCGGCTCCGGGAACTGCAAAAGATACGGGATCAACTGTTCGTCTCCCAGATTGAACTGCGAATCAATCTTGAAATACTTTCCGACCGACAAGAAGAACTGATGGCAAGAAGTCAGCACCTGAGTAATGTATGCGACTTTCTCAGATCTGAAAAGATGTTTTAGTAAGGATAACACATAAGCCTCCCTGGCTATCTGTGGAACCTGAAATTTGGAACCAGAAACTTAATCCATCGATGCAACTTTCACGGATTCAGGATTGTAACCGAATTGAATCTGCAACATCACAAAAAGCATTTGCCCTGGGGCCGCGTTGCTATTTCTGTAGATGAAATACACATCATGGTAACCACTAACGGGTTTGACTTTGGCACTTACAACCGATGGGGCCGGTCTACCCTGCGCCGGACTTGCAACCGGAACAATCTGCGACGATTCACCGATCAAGGCACCTGTGGGAGCGCCTAGCCGAACTTCAACCGTACCTCCGGTCATACCGAACTGTTTTACGGCCGATGTCACAAATGTAATCTGATCGACCCCGGTCATATCCAGTTGCTGAAAGCCGATAAAGGCCCCATCCTTCTGACCAATCATCAGCGTATTGGCCATGTCCGGAAGTTTGAACTTCTGCACATCCTCAGATACATCGGCCGTCCCGGCGGCGACGTCTGAACTTCTTAGCATAACTGTTTTTTCGGAACGTGCCGGAGGTAAACCATTTGCACCCTTATCGGAATAGGCCGCGCGAATCAGAAACACACCGCCAGGGTTCACACCTTTGTCAACGGTTGTTGTGTAACTGCCCTTAGCTGGTAGCGAGGGTGTTTCTTCCATTGATTCAAGACTCAGTATATACTTCACCATTTCCACAGCCTCACCCTGGGAAAGCTGAGGATGCGCAGCCATATTGACTTCACCCCAAACGCCACCGCCTCCGTCAACAATCTTTTTTGCGAGGTATTCAACCGCATTGGGATCGTCCTTATACTTTTCAGCCACCTCTTTATAGTTCGGTCCGATTGACTTTTTATCAATCAGGTGACAAGATTTGCAATCGCTGTTCTCCATAAGGGTCTTGCCTTGAATGAAGCGTGCACTTTCGTCCGCGGCGAGGTGCCCCTGAACAATTTGTGTTTTATCAAAACCTTCCGGCAGATAATCGATCGTAACGGATACTTCCTCAGCAGCGATACCATTGTTGAGGTTACCGTCTTCCTTGTCGGAAACGGAAACTTCGTAGTCGAAGGATTGCCCCGGAAAGAAAAACGTTTCATTGCCACGGGTTATGTCAAACGTTAACTGCGGTGGCTCATTTCCCGCGTGTATCTCAAGGCCTCGCGAGGCCACTTCTCCTTTGCCATCGTTTACTTCGAGCGAAGCTTTATACACACCAGGCTTTTCAAAAGTGTAGGTGGCATCCGGTTCTTTGATGGTTGCAATTTGTTTCCCGTCACTGTCCGTTATATTCCATGTAAACTTCAATTCATCGCGATCAAAATCTTTTGTTCCCTGCGAGGTCAGCTGAACCGTCATCGGCACCGCGCCTTTCGAGCGATCCGTCGCGAGGTGGACCACTGGTTTACGATTGCCTCCATTATATTCGACACGCACCAACCTGGCATCTTCGTTGCCCTGGAACCAGGCAGTTCCGTATTCCAGCAGATAGAGGTCGCCATCCGGTCCGAATTCCATATCCATGGGGTTACTGAATTTATGACCAGGCATGAAGTGCTCCATCGAAACATAATTTCCTTCCTCATCCATAGTTACGGCCATAATCCATCCGCGCATCCATTCGTAAATGAAAAACTTGCCGTCATAGTAATCAGGGAACGCTCTTTTGGCATTGTTGAAATCAGCCGCATAGAAAACAGGACCCGCCATAGAAGTCCTCCCTCCCTTTCCAAGAAGCGGAAACTCCTTTGATTCATCATACGGATACCAGATAAACGCCTTCTGCGCCGGAGGCAGTTCGGTGAGCCCTGTATTGTTTGGCGAGTTGTTAATCGGCTTTTCCGGATTGTAAGGTTCGCCCGCCTTTCCTGTCGCAAAGTCACGTTCATAGTAGGCCTGATTGTCTCCGACGAAATAGGGCCAGCCGAAGAAGCCCGGCTTCCGCGCCTGATTAATTTCATCAAAAGCCTTCGGTCCACGGTTCACACTGTCCTGGCCGGCATCGGGTCCGACATCACCCCAGTACAGGTAGCCGGTGCGTTTGTCGACAGAGATACGGTAGGGATTGCGTCCACCCATTACATAGATCTCCGGGCGTGTCTTGTCCATTCCCTTTGGAAAAAGATTGCCTTCCGGAATCGTATATGTTCCATCCGGTTCAGGGTGTATCCGAATAATCTTGCCCCGCAGATCATTCGTGTTAGACGAACCCTTCTGAGCATCCCACGGACCACGCCCCGGTCGTTCATCAATCGGAGCATAGGCCGTATTTCGCGGACTGGTATTGTCACCGGTCGAGAGATAAAGGTTCCCGTTCCCATCAAATGCTATGGATCCACCCGTGTGGCAGCACTGCTCACGTTGTACGGGTATTTCCAGAAGTACTTTCATCGATCCCTCTACCAACTGGTCATTCCTGAACTCGTACCGGGTAAGAATATTTTTGGGGTCATCACCCGCAGGAGAATAGTACAAATATATCCAATTGTTTTCCCTGAAACCCGGATCAAGAGCGATACCCAGAAGCCCGTCTTCGGCTTCCGCCCGATTGCCGTCCCTGAATTTGTATTTCGTACTGACGGGAATTTTCGCTATGACTTTTGATTTACCGGTTTTGCTATCAAACAGCTTAACATTTCCTTTCCGTTCTATAAACAGCACTCGGCTATCAGGCAACACAGCAAGCTCCACGGGTTCGTCCAGCTTCTCTTCGAGGATAATCTTGGTGAAACGGTTTTCTTCCGGCACACGACGGGTTTTCGCAACTTTGTAATTCAGCTTCACCGGACCATTGCCGCCAAGAATCCATTCCAAACCTCCGTCCACGTGGTTGAGGAAAAGGTCTTCCTCAAAGCTTTCATCAGTGTGTCCCATCGCCGTGTAAAACGCGCGACCCCCGTCGTATTCGTGGTACCATGACATTGGGTGATTATCACCGTTGGTTCCGCCTTCGTAAGTAGACTCATCGATCTTAACCAGTACTTTGGTTTCAGGATTGATGTTGCGAAAGTTGTAAAACTCATCTGACCGGCGAAATCTTTCAGGCAGGGAGTCAGTCGACGGATGATTGTGGTCTACCGTAATGAAGTCCCCTTCCCTGACATTGGGATTGTTCGGGTGACTTTCGAAGTAGGCGCCAACCAACTTGCCAAACCATTGCCAGTCATACTCGGTATCACTCGCGGCATGAATTCCAAGAAAGCCTCCGCCGGCCTGAATGAACCTTTCAAAGTCATTTTGCTGCTCCTGATTAAGCACGTCACCGGTAGTGCTGAGAAACACCACGGCACTGTACCGCCGAAGGTTCTCTTCATTGAAGTTGGCCGAGTTTTCGGTTGTATCAACCAATATATTTCGCTTCGCCGCGAGCTTCTTTATGGCTTCAATTCCTGCGGGGATTGATTCATGGCGAAACCCTGCCGTTTTACTAAATACAAGTATGCGAACCTCCTCTTTCTTCTCGGAACAAGATGTTGATACCAGAAGCAAAAGGGTTACTAAACAACTTAAGGTTTTCTTGTTTGAGACCAAAGAAGAATACACACGCCGTATCAGGGAGTGGTGTGAAAGAGAATTGATCATTTTAAAAAAGGTGACGTATGGTGTATACATCAAATATAAAGAAAGGTTCATTGCGTACAAATTACATGTTACAACCCTGAAACAGACAGGATTGTCTACTGAAACGTAACCAATTTGCTCTCATTGACCATGATACGCAGAAAAAAACACACTGGTTCCTTTGTTTGTCGGCCATCAATTCCTAGATTCGGTTCTCTGTTAACCCTTGAAGAAAGCTCTCCCCATAGCGCTCGTTTTGCTTTTGCTCCTCAATGTGATGGGGTATTATGCCGTTCTGCTTTGTCTCGAATGGCAACATAACCGAAAGGCTGAAATCAGGCTGGACCGCGATGAATTTAGTGCTTCGCAGACATTCACTGTCAAATTACCATTAACTATTCCTTACGTTCCCGATGCCGCGGAATTTGAACGCGTTCAGGGGATTTTCAAACACAATGGCACCTTCTACCGCCTTGTGAAACAAAAGTACGCGGCCGATACACTGACCATTATATGTGTCCGCGACGAAGAAACGGAGCGGCTCCAACATGCCCTCGACCGTTACGTCAACACGTTTACCGATAATAACCCCGAACAGCAGCGCGACAGTAAAACCATAATTTCGTTTATTAAAGAATATCTCCTTGAAACCATTTCCCTTAGCCCGCATACCTCCGGGTGGCAGGCTGATGTGGGAAGAACTAATAGAGTCGGTGACCTTGCTGCGGCTTACCGCATGCCAATCGCTCATCCTCCGGAAGTGACCGAACGGTCTTCCGGATAGTTTGGGTCCCGGAATACCAAAATATTAAAAGGTGCAGGTTCCTTTTGGTTTGGGTTTCTGCACCTTTTTTATTTGCCATCCGGCAAACCGAACGCACACGATTTTTTGACAATTGACGGTTCATTATCCGTAAACAGACCATGGGAATAACGCTATCGCTGTTCATCCCATATTTTCGGAAAAGTTATAGCTGCGGTATAACTTGCATCAAACGTACCCTATGTCCGCAGAATACTACCGCCTCAGATGGTTGCTTCTCGTTGTGGTAATCATAACCGTGTTCCAAGCAAGTCTGCAGGGCCAATCCAAAGGTTTCATCCATGGTACGATCACCGATTCTCTTTCGAAGTCGCCACTCGAATACGCGAGCGTTGCCATTTATGATAGCCATACCAAAGAACTTGTTAACGGTGCCATCACCGACAACCGTGGCAAATTCACGATAGAGGTTCCCTTCGGCACGTATTACGCGGAAGTAAGCTTTCTTGGCTTTTCAACGGTTACACTACCTGTCTTTGAACTCGCCGCTGACAATCCCGGGAAGACTTTTGGAAACATTCTTCTCCAGGCAAATTCCGATGTCCTTAACGAGGTTGTTGTCCGGGCCGAAAAAAGCACCATGGAACTCACCCTTGACAAAAAGATCTTCAATGTCGGACAGGATCTCGCCAACAGCGGCGGGTCAGCCTCCGATATACTGATGAACATTCCTTCCGTTGCCGTGGATCCGGAAGGCAATGTACGGCTCAGAGGCAGCGACAACGTCAGGATATTGATTGATGGTAAACCATCGGGTCTCGTCAGTTTCAAAGGCGGCAGTGGATTACAGCAACTTCCCGCCAGCATGATCGAACGTGTTGAAGTGGTTACCAATCCATCGGCGCGGTATGAAGCTGAGGGGCTTGGCGGGGTAATCAACATCATCCTGAAAAAAGAAACTAACCAGGGATTCAACGGCTCGTTCGATGTTATTCTTGGTCACCCCGATAATTATGGACTGGCGGCTAATCTCAACTACCGTCATAAAAAAGTAAACTTCTTTATCAATTACAGTCTGGCATATCGCGATCAACCCGGTTTCAGCAGGTTGTACCAGGAAGTATACGGGGAAAATGATACACTTCTCCTTAAGCAATCCAATACTGCCTCACTTAGTGGATTAAACAACAACATCCGCGGCGGAATAGACATTTACTTTACCGAAAAAAGCATTCTTACAGGATCCTACCTTTTCCGGCGTAGTGATGCCAAACGAATTACTGATATTATCTACCGCGACTATGTGAATACGCTAACCAATCCGTTGGGTTACAGCACCCGGCGTCAGGACGAAGACGAAATCGAACCAAATTCTGAATACTCGCTCATATACAAGAAAATCTTTTCCGGCAAAGGACACGAGTTTATAGCTGAGGCCAAGTTTCTGGACAACTGGGAATATTCGGATCAGACGTTCACCGAGTTCGGCTTTGCTCCCGACGGAACGGAGAGTCCCGATAAGGCAAAGCTTCAGAAATCCGTAAACGATGAATGGGAAAAACAGTGGCTGTTACAGGCTGACTATGTAAAACCTATTTCCACCGAAGGAAAGGTTGAGGCCGGATTACGCACCAGCTTTCGAAGTATGGTTAACGACTTTCTGGTGACGCAACGCAATCAATCGGGGATATTCGAGCCGCTCCCCGGGCTTGATAACATTTTTCATTATGACGAGAACATCCTGGCCGCCTATGGGATAATCGGCAACAAGACTGGCCGCGTATCTTATCAGGCGGGTCTGCGAAGCGAGTGGACTGATGTAAAAACTACGCTTAAAGAAACCAATGAAGTCAATTCCCGAAAATATTATAACCTCTTTCCAAGCGCCCACATTACGTTCAATTTACGAAACGAACACAACCTGCAGATGTCATACAGCAGGCGGATACGGAGGCCCTATTACAACGACCTGAGCCCCTATATGACCTACTCCGACGAGCGCAACTTCTACAGCGGAAATCCGGACCTTGATCCTGAATTTAGTCATGTGATGGAGATTGGCCACATTAAATATTTTGAACAAGGGTCATTATCAAGTGCGCTGTACGCCCGAAGCACTACCGACAAAATCGATAATATAAGGCAGGTAAATCAGGATGGTATCTCCATAACACGTACTGAAAATCTTCGTAGTGAAAAGGCTTACGGCGTGGAGATCGCCGGGACGTTTGAGCTTACCCGATGGTGGAAATGGGACGCCAATTTCAATTTCTTCTACGCGGATATTGACGGGAGAAATATTCAATCAACATTTCAAAACACTACATATAGCTGGTTCGCGCGCCAGACGTCGCGCTTCTCCCTGCCTCGCGGAATAGATTTCCAGCTGCGCACAAATTATGAAGCGCCGCAAAAGACTGTTCAGGGGCGAAGGAAATCTCTATTCTTCAATGATGTATCCCTGAGTCGGGATGTTTTGAAGGGGAACGGTACCGTTAATCTCACGGTGCTTGATGTTTTCAATTCCAGAAAGTTCAGAAACGTCGCGGAAGGTGCAACGTTTTACACCGACCGCACAAATCAATTCAGGCCGCGCCAGATCAATCTTACGGTTAGCTACCGCATAAAGCAATCCAAAGAGCAGCGATCAAAACGCGACGCTGTTCTCACCGAATAACGGGATCGCTCACCGTCTTCCTGAAAAACGTCGCGGCCTTTGATATCGACCGTTTCTTAAGGTCGTCATCATGGATATGGGTAGCCAGCATTATTTCATCCACTTCTGTTTCATCCAGGAACGTTTGTAGTTGCCGCGCCACGGTTTCGCTACTGCCTGAAAATGAATACTTCAACATCTGCCTGACCGCCATCTCTTCATAGTCGGACCACAACACGTCCATGTTTTCAACAGGCCGGGGCAACGGCCTTCTTTGATTTCGAACCATGCCAAGGGCCAGCTGATAGAATGAAGATGATAGGTATTCCCCCTCTTCATCTGACTCAGCGAAGATTGCGTTGACACACGCCAGTGCATAAGGCTTTTGCAGGTATACTGATGGCTGAAATAACGTTCTGTAAAGGTGCAGCGCTTCGCGAAGCTGCGTCGGTGCGAAATGTGATGCGAATGCAAAGGGCAGTCCAAGGTGCGCGGCAAGTTGTGCACTATAAGTACTCGAACCCAGAAGCCAGACAGGAACTTGGGTACCTTGTCCGGGAACAGCTATAACTTTCGCGTCCGGAGCAGCAGGGCCAAGATAATCGAGTAATTCCTGGACATCGTTCGGGAACTCTCTGATATCTGCGCGTAACGTCCGACGCAAGGCAGCTGCCGTCAACTGGTCAGTCCCCGGAGCCCGTCCGATACCCAAATCGATCCGACCCGGAAAAAGCGTTTCAAGTGTACCAAACTGTTCAGCGATGATCAAGGGCGCGTGGTTGGGCAACATCACCCCTCCGGCCCCAACGCGGATTGACGTTGTGTGAACTGCCACATGGCCGATCAAAACCGCCGTTGCAGAAGAGGCAACACTTTCCATGTTGTGGTGTTCGGCAAACCAGTAACGCGTATAGCCTTCTTTCTCAGCCGCTTTGGCAAACTGCACACTACGATTAAAGGCACCGCCTATTCCGGGATCACCTTCAATAACCGTGGCCAGATCAAGAATTGACACAGGGATTTCTTCCAGTAGTTTCATTTTTTTAACGCTTCACCTGTAAACAGAATAAACACAGCGACGGTTCACAATCCGCCCAGTAAAAGGATGTTGTTAGAAAATAGTACCGTGGCGGTGCTCCGGCTGTCCATGGCGTATGTTTTTCCCCGCTTTTCGTTCGAAATTAATTTAATCGACTCAATATAGCGCAGGGGAATTATTTAGCTTTGTGGTTAACCTTGCGTGAAATTTCCTTGTTAACCCTCAAGCCAATGCATCGTCCGGCAAAAGACAAAAAAATTCATTCAGGCTTCAAACTAATTACATTTATCAACCGCTAAGATGTTTATTGAAGTTCTGATCCTGTTCGCTGGTTTTGTGATATTGATTAAGGGCGCGGATTTTTTGGTTGTCGGTGCATCTTCCATAGCGAAAGGATTCAATATCTCTAACCTGGCAATCGGCCTCACCGTCGTGGCTTTTGGAACATCCACTCCGGAGCTACTGGTAAATATAACTTCTGCATCCCGGGGACTTAACGATGCTGCATTCGGAAATATTATCGGGAGCAATAACTTCAATCTTCTCTTCATTCTGGGAATCGCGGGGATTCTGTACCCACTTACCGTACAGCGAAATACCGTCAAGATCGAAATACCGATTTCTCTGGGAGCCGCGGTAATCACGTTCATTCTCGTTAATGACGTTCTGCTTTTTGGCAAAGATTCAAACGTTCTGACTAAAGTCGATGCAGCAATCCTTCTGGTATGTTTCGCGGCATTTATGCTTTACATATTCCGAACAATGAAAAACAGCGAGGTCGAAGCTGAGCAGGAGATAAAAACATACGGAAAAGGCAGGTCATGGTTGTATGTCGTGATCGGACTAGCCATGCTTGTCGGGGGCGGAAACCTTGTGGTGGAAAACGCAGTTCTTATCGCGGAACAATTCGGACTCAGTGAAAAACTAATTGGGCTGACTATTCTTGCCGCCGGAACTTCCCTGCCTGAACTTGCGACTTCAGCGGTGGCTGCTTATAGAAAGAACACCGATATTGCCATTGGAAATGTGGTCGGATCGAATATATTTAATCTTTTGCTAATCCTGGGTGTCACCGGCGTGATTGGCGACTTGCCCTATAACGCTGCTCTTAACACTGATGTGTTTGTCCTATTCGGGGGGACGCTGGTCCTGATTATATTTATGTTCACATTAAAAAGACGGAAACTCGACCGTTGGGAAGCAGTCATTCTCCTCGCGGGATACATTGCCTACACGATATATAATATTCGCGTCGACCAGGCATAAAACCAGGAACCATCGACATCCTCCGCCCAAACATTAGTTTTTAATTTATAATTATTGACCCGGTCAACCGGGCCGGAACTCCGTCATTGCAAAAAAACGATGTAACTTGTGGCTCTGCGGCAGCCTGTTGAATTTCCGGGCATCCGTTTCCGGTTTCTACATAATTGTCCAACGCTATGAAACTTTACCTGATAATTGTATTAATATTTTCCTTTACAGCCTTTGAAACAGATTGCGTTCAAGCTCAACGTATATCAAAAGACTCCTCAGCTGCCAACCTCTATAAAAATCCCCTGAACGTGGCCTTTGGGGATCCGTATGTGATGTTCGATCCGGTATCGAAGAAGTATTTCATGTATGGCACTGGCGGTGCAAAGGATGGCTTCATCACCTACTCGTCCGATGATCTGGTATCATGGATAAAGGAAGGTCAGGTTTTCGCAGGAAACACAAAACAGTCATGGGGTATTGATCATTTCTGGGCACCGGAAGTGTATCCTTATAAAGGCAAGTATTACATGTTTTACAGTGCACAATGGCGACATAACCCAACGAACGAACTGGAGAATTTTCGTATAGGGGTAGCGGTAGCTGACAAGCCGACGGGACCGTTTCGCGACCTGAGTGCACAGCCACTTTTCGACCCCGGATATCCTATCATCGACGCTAACGTTTACTTTGATCCCAATGGTCGAATGTTTCTTTATTATTCCCGGTGCTGCTACAAACACGCTGTCGAAAGCGAGATATCAGATTGGGCGCGGAAAAAAGGCCTTTATGATGAAATCGAAGAAAGCTGGGTCTACGGCATCGAACTAAAATCCGACTTCAGCGGCGTTATCGGAGACCCCGTGTTGTTGTTGCGTCCTCCTGTTTCAATGAATGACGAACAATCGGCATGGGAAAGCCGGTCTGTCACTTCAAAGGAAGTAAATCGGCGCTGGACAGAAGGCTCATACACGTTCAGGCATGACGATACCTATTACATCATGTACTCGGCCAATCACTTCGCCGGCGAGAATTATGCCGTAGGGTACGCAACCGGTCCGACACCTCTTGGCCCATTCCAAAAAGCCAGTAATAATCCGATACTTGAAAAGAATACGTCCGAAGGAGGTGATGTAACAGGTACAGGTCACAACAGTATCGCCTTCTCCCCGGATGGAAAGGAAATGTTCTGCGTGTATCACGGCCGGACTACTGCTACCGGAAACGAGAGGGTGGTGTTTATCGATCGCATGCGAATCGAGGCCGATGGTAAACTGGTGGTTGAAGGCCCGACGACGGAGCCGCAGCCGAAACCTTTGAAGTAGTTCAGGTTATGGCTTCGTCCGCCAGGTATAGAATAGAAACGTAGTTGGCTTCAACGGCCTCACTCATTGCCATCTCACAAGTCCGTGTAGATGAATAATAGCCGGAGTAAGGCTTCTGTCGTACAACGGATGCTTCATGAGCCGTGGCGGAATGCGTTAGTTCAGGAAAGAGAAACCCGCGATCCCCTGCCATTCCGCAGCACCCTGCGTTGGCAGGAATGTCCACCTCTTCCGCAAAGAGTCGCGCTACCTTCACGAACTTCTCCTGAGTTTTCATTTTTTCCAGTGAGCACACGGGATGCAAAACGACGTTGCCCTGGCGTGTACCAACTCTTGCCACCGGCAAAACCATGTCATGCAAAAAATCAACGCTATCCATAATGGTCATTCGGGCCAGCCTGGCCTGGTTTTCCTCCGACAACACCGGATGAAGCTGATGCAATGTGTGCGCACAGGAACTGACATCGATTACCACGGGGTATCTACCTTCAATCGAACTTTGCCACAGACGCGATACAATATTATTACCCGTTATCCGATACGCCTCGGAATACCCTTTCGATGAGAATATCTGGCCGCAACACGCCCCGGCAGACTCGGCAAGAA
Organism: Bacteroidota bacterium; assembly: GCA_023417785.1. GTDB lineage: Bacteria > Bacteroidota > Bacteroidia > Cytophagales > Cyclobacteriaceae > Ohtaekwangia. Next base: position 37,621 of record JAEZEH010000109.1, on the reverse strand, counting down.
CATTGACACCAATCCCTGACTTTCTACAGACGCTCATGAATGTTTCCAAAAGGTTCTTTTCTTTTCCAGGATATGATCCCATCATGCGGGAGATACACGCCGGAAAATAAACTATGGTACCGTTGAGCCCTTCCTTTGGTTCCTCCTGATTGCGCAGCACTTCCAGAGACGGTGGATAGGCAATCTGATTTGACCAAAGTGGTATCACTGGTAGAAGTTTTCTAATCCATGACGTAAGCCGCAGCATAGTGTTGCTGCCAAACATGCGATTGAAAATCCTACCCTTCTTAAGCGCGAGTCTGGTAAACCATTGCGCGGTGGCAAAGTTTTTTGAGATCATCACAGCAATCCGATTAGCCCTGGCACTGTGACTTTCCCTTCGAAGACGCTTAATTAAATCGCCCGTGTTTATATCAACCGGACATGCTGTCGCACACAGACCGTCTACAGCGCAAGTCTCGATGCCGTCGTATTCGTATTGTTTTAACAACAACGCATGGCTGGCATGGTTGCCCGAAAGTTCAAGATCTTTTAAGACCCGGCGAATAACGATCCGCCGCCGCGGACTGGTGGTGAGGTCGCGACTTGGACAACGATGCTCACAGTAACCGCATTCGATACACTTGTCTACCTCCGTTTCTACAGAAGGCAGGTTCTTAAGATTCCGGACATGAACTCGTTTGTCGTCGTTCACAATCACACCCGGGTTGAGCAGACAGGCCGGATCAACCGCCTCCTTGATTGTCCGGATAATTTCATAAGCTTTTCCTCCCCATTCGGTTTCAACAAACGGTGCCATATTCCTACCGGTTCCGTGTTCGGCTTTGAGGGTACCGTCATACTTCTTAACGACCAGACTTACAACGTCATGAATAAACGCATCATAGCGGTCTATTTCCGCGTCAGTCCCGAAAGACTGAGTCACCACGAAATGTATATTCCCATCCTTCGCGTGACCAAAGATGATTGCGTTAAGGTAATTGTACCGAACGAAAAGCTCCTGAAGATCAAGAATGGCATCACCCAGCCGATGCACAGGGAACGCAACATCCTCAAGTATAACCGTGGTGCCGCTGGCCCGCACCGCCCCCACGGCAGGAAACAGCCCTTTTCTTACTTTCCAAAGAAAGTCCTGTTCTTTCGGGTCTTCCGAGAATTCGGGTTCGTTGAGCAATGACAGTGAATGAAGCGCTTGTCTGAAAACATCCACGCGGACACGTAATTCTTCTTTACTGTTTTCCTGAAACTCCACCAGCAACGCCGCCGCTCCCGCAGGCAGCGTCCTCACAACGGCGGGCATACCTGCAATATTCTCCACGGCCCGCAGTGAGGCCCGATCCATCAACTCGACCATCATTGCACCTGCATCGGTCAGCGGAACAATTGCCTGGCAGGCGGAATATATATCAGGAAAATAAAGAAGTCCCGTGGATTTGAACGGGTAATCAGGGACAGTGTGCATCACCGCTTCGGAAATGAAGCCAAGCGTTCCCTCCGCGCCTATCAACAGATGCGCCAGAATATCAAGGGGATGTTCAAAATCAACAAACGCGTTTAACGAATACCCGACGGTGTTTTTTGTGAGATACTTGCTCCGAATCCGATTGAGGAGCCGAGGATCATTGAAGATGTCGCTCCGGATCTGTTGCAGATTCTGATACAATGTCGGACACTCTTGTTCAAGTCGAACATAATCCTCCGGGTTTTCTGTTGAGAAGATTTTACCGTCGGGAAGGATGAACCGGATGTGAGTGGTGGTGTGGTAGGAGTTCAGCTTCACGCCGCAACACATGCCGCTCGAATTGTTAGACAATATCCCGCCCATCATTGCCGAACTGATACTTGACGGATCGGGACCTATTTTGCGCCCGTACCTCTTGAGCCTGGCGTTGACCATCGCTCCGGTGATGCCGGGCTGAAATCGGACAAGCGCTCCGTTGTCTTCGACAATAGCACTGTTCCAATATTGGCTTAAGTCTACGAGAATTCCATCGGTAATTGATTGTCCCGACAGACTCGTTCCACCGGTACGGAACACAAGGGGAATTCCCGCTTCCCGTGAGTATTGAAAAAGGCCGATGATTTCATTTTCATTCAACGGCTGAACTACAGCTTTCGGCAGCAGATAGTAAAAGCCGGCATCAGAAGCAAATGATACCCGGTCTATGAACCGGTCACGAATTCGTTCCTCGGGAATAATTTTTAGAAGCCTCTCTTTCAATATGCAGCCATTTAACACGGTTTCCCGACACCAACGCAGATCTCCTAGTGGGAATCGCGCGTCACTTCGCTTCCGGAGCCACCCCGCAGAAAATCAAGATCGGCACCAAGGTGTGCCTGCTGGACGTGTGTCTGATAAAGATGAACATATCCTCTTCCTGAAATTGTGACCCCCGATTTCCAGTTGGCTTTACGTTTTATTAACTCTTCTTCAGAGACATGCAGCGTAAGCGAACGATTTGGTACATCCAGTGAAATCACATCGCCGTTCTGCACAACCGCGAAATTACCGCCCATGGCAGCTTCAGGCGAGGCGTGAAGTATCACGGTTCCGAAGCCGGTTCCACTCATTCGTCCATCAGAAATGCGTACCATATCTGTAAGCCCTTTTGTCAGAAGCTTCATTGGTATACCCATGTTTCCGACTTCCGGCATACCAGGATAACCTTTCGGGCCAACGTTTTTCAGTACCAGTATGCTTGTCTCATCGACATCGAGATCAGGATCATCAATCCGGGCCTTGTAGTCGTCTATATCTTCAAAGACAACTGCTTTGCCTGTGTGCACCATCAGGTGTGAGCTTGCTGCAGATGGTTTTATAACAGCTCCGTTTTCGCAAAGATTGCCCTTCAATACCGCAACACCCGACAATGGGTTGAATGGGCTTTCAACAGTAGCAATGACTTCACGATTGTAGCACGTCTCACGCGAATAATTCTCTTCAACCGTTCTACCATTTACAGTGAGACAATCCTTGTGGAGGAATTTTTCAAGTTCACGCATCACGGCGGGAATTCCACCGGCATAGTAAAGATCCTCCATAAAATATTTCCCTGATGGCTGAAGATTAGCTACCAGGGGCACGTTACGAGAGATTTTGTCGAAGTCTTCCAGAGACAGTTCCACGCCTATTCGCCCCGCAATGGCTAAGAGGTGAATGATGAAATTAGTCGATCCGCCAATGGCTGCGTTTACAACAATTGCATTTTCGAATGCCTCACGGGTAAGAATGTCAGACATCCGCACATTGTTTTTTACCATTTCAACGATACGTATACCCGACAGATGCGCCAGAACTTTTCGCCTTGCATCAGCAGCGGGTATGGCTGCGTTGTGCGGAAGAGAAAGTCCCAGAGATTCCACCATGGCAGCCATAGTCGAGGCCGTGCCCATCACTGCACAATGGCCACGACTCCGGCACATGCTTTCCTCGGCCATAACCAATTGATCCTGATCCATTACTCCTGAGCGTACCGCATCATTAAATCGCCAGACATCGCTTGTGCCGATGTCCTTACCCTGAAATTTGCCTGTCAGCATTGGTCCGCCTGACACCACAAGCGCGGGAATATCCACGCTGCAGGCACCCATCACGAGTGAAGGCGTCGTTTTATCACATCCGCACATCAGTACCACACCATCCACGGGATTGGCGCGGATCGATTCTTCAACGTCCATGCTGGCCAGATTTCGGTAGAGCATGGCCGTAGGTTTGATGAGCGTTTCCCCCAATGACATGACGGGAAACTCAACCGGGAATCCACCTGCCTCATAAATGCCATACTTGATCGACTCCGCGAGTTCGCGAAAGTGGGCATTGCAGGGGGTCAACTCCGACCATGTGTTGCAGATGCCTATGACAGGCCGCCCATCAAAAGCATGTGAAGGAATACCCTGGTTTTTCATCCAGGCACGATAAATGAATCCATCTTTGCCTTTCCGGCCGAACCAGTTGCGACTGCGTAAGCTATTGTCTTCCATGACAGGTGAGTAGTTTGAGTGAACTTAGTAAAAAAGTTGAAAACCAACTTAGCCTGGGTGACTTTAGGCTGAAAAAATTCGCCGGGAACGGGACCGGCGCAACAAGATAGTTACGGAACACCGGAAATCGGGATGAAACCGGCCACGCTGAAAAGAAACAGCCTCCCTCAAAAAATAAGGAACGGCCACCCTGCCTCATTACTCCAAATCTCAATTCTGAGGGTGAACCGTTCCAAAATCGTGGTGTTGAATGCCGGAAATCCATTGCTGGAAATCCGGCTTCAACCAAACCAAACCCAACTCTTTATACCTGAAACTGCTGATACAGTTTCGCTTTCTCTTCATTAACTAACTTCAGTTTTACCAACGCGCGGTCTACCAACTGGTACACTACGGGAACAACTATGAGTGTCAGGAACATTGAGCTCGTAAGACCACCGATGATCGACCAGGCCAGACCATTTTTCCATGCAGCTCCCGCGCCGGATGCAAGCGCAACTGGCAACATACCCACCACCATTGCTATTGTGGTCATCAAGACCGGCCGCAGACGTTCCTTGGTAGCCTCAACGAGCGCATCTTCTGTAGGCATCCCGCGAGCCTTAAGGTGATTGGTAAAGTCAACAACCAGGATTGCGTTTTTGGCAACGAGACCGATCAGCATGATGATTCCCAGGATGGTGAAAATACTCAACGTCTGTCCTGCCAAGGCAAGTGCAAACAAAGCACCAATCATCGCAAGTGGAATAGAAAACAACACTACAAACGGATACGCAAAGTTATTATACAGAGCCACCATGATCAGATATACGAGCAGAATTGAGGTCAGGAACGCCATACCAAGTTGGGCGAAAGACTCGTCCTGATTCTCCTGGTTACCGCCAAAGACCACGGCGACCCCTGCAGGCTTTTCCATCCGGTCAAGTATATCCTGAATCTCGGTTGCAACCGCTCCTGAGGGGCGCCCCAAAAGCTGAGAGTTAATTGTCACTGACGTAATCCGGTTGTAGCGTTCAAGCCTTGACGGCCCCGAACTCTCCTTTACATCAGCAAACTGATCAAGTCTTATTTGCTGACCAAATTTGTTCAGAAACGTAAGGGCCTTTATGTCGTCGACGCTCTTGCGGTTATACTCGTCAAACCGGATATTGATGTCGTACTCGTATTCACCCTGGCGATATTTTGCGTCAGAATTTCCGCTGAACGCAAACTGCATCGTCGCGCCAACGGTTTGAAGATCCAGCCCCAGCTCTGCCATTTTCCGGCGATCAGTATTAACGACAACCTCAGGGCTACCTGCTTCCACAGAAAGTTTCACCTCCTGAGTGCCTTCAACTCTTTCCACTTCCGTCCTCACCTCCTCGGCAAACTGCATAACATCCTGATAGGTAGGGCCCGTGACAATAAGCTGGATCGGCGCCTGATTGGCAGTACCCAGAATTGAAACTGGCGTAGATTTCACTTTTACACCCGGGAATCGTTCCAATATCTCATTCTTGAGCAGCACTCCGTATATGTCGGAACTCTCGTTGCGTTGGTCTTCGGGAACCAGCTTCACGTTAATTTCCGACTTGTACGCAGTCGCCTGCGCAGCACCCATTCCACTTTCGCTGCTTTGGCCAATCGACGTAAATAAGGACACCACTTCCGGCTTCGACGATACATACTCCTCAATCTGCCGGGTAGTAAGGTTATTTTGCTCTACCGAAGTTTTCTTCGGGTATTCGAGCACAAGGATAAATTCACTTCGGTCGCCCTGACCAATAAATTCAGAACCGATAAATCCTGCACCCACCAATGAAAGCGATCCAATGAAAAGCACGCCGGCTCCAATGATGGTTATTGCGCGGTGACGCAACGCAAGTCGCAGAAGATCCTGAATCCACGCTGTAAACCTGTCCAGCGCCCTCTCGAAACCAAGAATGATACGCCCGAAAAATGTTTTATTCGTGATGTGTTCAAGTTTTCCGAATCGGGAGTACAGGAATGGAACGATCGTAAAAGACACCAGCAACGAAAGCAATGTGGCTATCACAATTACGATCGAGAACTGACGCATGATATTGGAAATCAACCCCGTTGTGAGCGCAATGGGAAGGAACACAACCACGATTACAAGCGTAATGGCTACAACTGTAAATCCAATTTCCTTTGCGCCATCGTATGCTGCCTGAATCTTGCTCTTACCCATTTCCATGTGACGGTAAATGTTTTCGATTACCACAATGGCGTCATCAACAAGAATCCCCACCACCAGTGACAAGCCAAGCAGCGACATAAGGTTCAGCGTAAAGCCGAACAACGACATCCCAATGAACGTCGCCACAAGTGACAACGGAATGGCCACCATAACGATAATTGAGTTCCGGATAGAATGAAGGAACAACAACATTATCGCCGCTACCAGAATAACCGCGAGGAACAGATCATGAATCACGGCATCGGCAGCTTCCAGGGTGTACTCGGATGTATCCTGTGCCATGGTGAAGTTCAAATTCTCCTTTTCGTAGATCTTTTCAAGCCGATCGAGTTCTTTCCTTACAAGCTCACTCACCGACACCGCATTTGCATCGGACTGCTTTTGAATGGCAACACCGATCGAGTTCTCAAGATTAATCCGGTTAAGCAGCTCAATTTCCTTCTTGGTATCCTGAACTTCAGCGACGTCCGACAGACGTACAGGTCCACCGTTGGGATTATAGGCTACAACCAGGTTTCGCAAATCATCGAGGCTCGCATATTTACCCGACAAACGGATTAGTACCTGCTCCTCCTGGGTCCTTATTTTTCCTGTAGGAAAATCCAGGTTCGAGCTCTCGATTAATTGAACGAGTTGCGGCAACGACAACCGATAGGCCTGCAGCTTTTCATTGTTTACGTTCACCCTAATCTCGCGTTGCTCACCCCCGATGAGATTTGTTTGCGCCACGCCGGGAATCTTTGAAAGGTTCGGCTGTATTCGTTGTTCAACCAGGTCAAACAATGCAGTGGGATTCATATCCGCTGAAACACCCAGCCGGATAATCGGCAGGTCGTCAAACGAGAACTTGCCGAGCGAAGGCGCCTTCACGTCCTCCGGGAGGGTCGAAATGATCGCATTGATCTTTCGTTGAGCTTCCTGAAGAGCGAGGTCGACGTTGGCCTCGTTTCTCAATTGCACAACGATGACTGAAAGGCTTTCATAAGAGGATGACGTAATCTTGTCAACGTTCTCCATTGACGACACAGCATCTTCCAGTTTTTTGGTAACGGTGTTCTCAACCTCATTCGGTGACGCACCGGGATAGACGGCAGTTACCGTAACGATGGGCGCGCTAAATTTCGGGAGCAGCTCATAGCTCAGATTCTGGTAGCTGCTCAAACCGAGAAAAGTTAGGATAATAAAGAGGACCAGGATGATCGAGGGCCTCTTGATTGATATCTCTGTAATTTTCATGTATTCTTTATAATCGGGTTTCCCCTTCCTTATTGGTTCAACACAGTAACCTTCGCACCCGGAGAAAGGTTGATTTGTCCATTAGTTACTACTTTCTCTCCCCGGGTTAATCCACTGATTACCTCGATGGAGTTTGAGAAAGATCTTCCTGCAACAATTTCCTTCAATTCGACAGCCCCATTGGCCACCACATACACCTGCGCATTCTCAGTACTTCCCAATAGCGCACTCCGCGGAATTACCAATGACGGGTTACCTCCGGATAGCTGAAAAGTGGCTCTGCCGTACATCCCCGATCGCAATGGTTTATCTTTTATGTTTTCGATCTGAAGTTCGACCGGAAAATTCAGATTGGCGTCGGCCTTTGCGCCAATGAAGTTGAGTTGAGCCTTGTATTCGCTGCCAGGGTATACATCCGCCTGAACAACTATTTTATCTGCCTTGCTCACTGATAATACCTGGCTCTCCGAAACATTCACAACCATCTTAAGACGGGCGGTTTCGACTATCTCAAAGACTTCTTTGGCTGCGTTAAGGTAAGTACCCTCCTCAACGAACCGCTTGTTCACATAGCCTGCGAAGGGAGCACGTATATAAGAATCAGCAAGTCTCTTTTTTGCTGCAATTGTTCTCGCCTCCGCATTCACATAGGCCAGATTGATATCGTCGAGTTGCGACTGTGTTACCCCGCCTGACGTGACCAATCGCTGATAACGTTCCTTGTCGGTTGAAAGCTTTTGAAGATTAGCTTCTGCTGATCTAAGATCGGCTTCATGAGTTGCGTACTCAATACGGGCGAGAAGTTGGCCCTTTTCTACAAACTGACCTTCTTTCACGGGCAGGCTGATGACTTTCCCTGCAAGTTCAGTTACAACAAGGATTTGTCTTGCCGGAGCAAAAGAGCCCGTTACGGTGAAAGTACCACCGATAATCTCTTCCTTTGTATCTTCAACCTGAACCGGAATTGTAGAATTAACTTTCTTCGCCAGTTCAGTCTGTTGCTGCATCTTTTCCTTATTATTCTTCAGAATAAAAGCAGCCGCCGCAATAGCCGCACCCACAATGACGACCGTAATTATTATGCGTTTCATTTGTTCGGTAGTATTATAAATTAGTTTAATAGATTTCTGATTTCACCTTTCGATTTCAATAGCGCTACTTCAGCTTGCTTTACCCGAAGCAACGACTCGATCAGCTGACTTTGTGCCTGAATCCGTGATGATTCTGCCTGCAACAAATCGGTGAGCGGACTCACCCCTTCATTGTAGTTCTGAAGGGTCACGTCGTAAACACTGTTGGCGAGGGTCACATTTTCCTTTTGGGCCACATAACTGTCGTAGCTCGTTTCATACGTTTTAAGTGCGTTCTGAAATTCCATATTCGATTGTTGTTCTGTGAATTTCATATCACGTTCAGTTTTCAGACGTCTTATCTTAGACTGTTGCATCCGGGAGGATTTCGCGAGTCCGTCAAAAACGGGTACCGTGAGCCTGAGACCTATTGAAGCGACATCGAACCACAACGGATCAGCCTTACCCGAAAGGACGAAGTCATTGCTCTGCCCGGTATAGGTATAGTTGGCAAATGCGGACAGCGTAGGAAAATAGCCCGCGGAAAAGTTTTTTCGCTCGAGTTCATACAACGACAACTGTGTAGACAGCTGCTTGAACTCTATTTTATTTTCCCAATTCAACGACGATGCTGTTAACGAGGGATCGATTGCATAGGACAAGTGTTCTTCAAGCAGTGGTTCACTGACCTCAATCGGAGCCGCAATGTCGATACCCGCCATCAGCTTCAGCTGATTAATCAGGTTATTATAACTGTCGTCAATGCTTCGGAGCTGTGTCTGGATATTGGTCACACTAACTTTGAGCCGGTCGACGTCGAGTTTGCGGGCAAGCCCTGCTTCGAAACGGTCAGTTGTGATCTGTAAATTCTTTTGTGTCTGTTCAAGTGTCGACTCAAGCACGAGGCGCTGCGCTTTCAGCGAAGATGATTGATAAAAAAGTCGGGCGACCTGGCTGATCACCTCTTCTTCTGTCCGGGCGATGTTCTGACGGTAAAAGTCTTCGCTCACTTTGGCTGCTTTTATACCGGTGAGCACGCTTTTATTGAAAAGTTGCTGAGTTGCCTGCGCCGTTACACTGGTTGAGTACTGCATTCCAGCCCGAAGCACCACATATTCATCCGGGCCTGCGCCTGGATCACCCAAAATAGCCGGAAAAACGAAAGCCTGCTGGATTACGTTATCCGTCAAATCAGCGTTGATGTTAATCTGCGGAAGTGCCGCCGATTTCACCTCTTTCGTCTTCTGTTCCCCCTCTTCATAATCGTACTTTGCCTTGATTACGTTGTTGTTGTTTTCCAGAGCCACCTTTAGCATATCCTTAAGCGAATAGGTAGTCGGTGTCTGCGCTATTGATAAAGAGACAGAAACCGCCACGAACAACATTGTTAGCGGCAGCGCCCATCTAAAACGATTAGACTTCATATGTTTTATATATTCCATTTTTGTTAATCACCTCTTTGTATTTCTTATAAAGCTTTTTCCCACGATCTGTCGTAATAGCAAAAACGAAGTGGTCCAGAATGCTGCTTGAAACTTCTTCGGCATCAAATTGATCCCGGGGAAATACAGAGTCGTTATGCGCTAGCATTATTTCCTCGAGTCTGATCTTGGTGACGATATCAACATTCACATCTTCGCGGAAGTAGCCTTGTTCAATTCCCGTTTCAAGATTTTGCCTGATGAAGTCGCCTACGAAGCCGTATTTAAAATCATTTATCAGATCCCAGGCCTTCGCATGGTACTTCTGAAGATCGAAGAGAAGCGCGCTGGTGCTATGGGTAAGATTTTTCTGAAGGTAATGATGTATGCGAATGAGCAGGTCCAGTGAATCTTTCGATTGTTTTTTCAACTCAACAAGGGCGTCCCTCTCGGTGCTGATATAGTGTTTTATTGAAAGAGTGACGATGTCATCTTTGTCGGAAAAATGCTGGTAGATCGTTTTTTTACTGATCCCAAGGTGATGAGCGATGTCATCCATGGTAATACTTCTAATGCCGTAACGCTGAAACAAGTCCCTGGCGCTGCTTAATATCCTCTCCTTGCTGTTCTTGTCTTCCATAGGTCCATAAACTTAGGAAACTTTAGTGTCTTTTATAGTTTCCATGGTTTCTATAACGGCAAGATTCGGATTTCGTTCCTGTTTTCGCAAAGAAAGATTTAGAATTATTTCCGAAATCGTTGGAAATAGGTCAAAAACGCGGTCGATATCTGACTTTTTGACTAAAAAAGTCAGTTTGACCTCAGGAAGAACGTCGGATGGCCTTCAGAAAAATTTCAGTAAAAAGTGCTGCTTTCTGGTCCAGCTCTGATTTGGCTTCTTTACCGGAAACGAGGTTTAAGGTAAACAGGGAGGCCCGCAAACCGACCATCCCCATAATAAAAACATCCGCGTACGCGTCTAACGGGAACCGATTAAATTCACTGCTTTTTACCCCTGTTTCGAAAATCTTGCGCACCATGACCTTCTCGCGATCCAGCAAGGTGGTTTTCAGCTCATTATAAAGGGGCTTCACCAGGTCGGCAATATTTGCGCTTTCGAGCTTGGCAAGGTTCAGAAACGTATGAAAGAACTCGCTGCGAATAGCAGCGTACTTCTTGAGCTTATATGACGCTTTGGTGGGCTTATCGAGAAGGTTTTGGACTGCGTTTTCAAACCCAGCGATATCCTTTTCCAAGACCGCGATAAACAACGTGTCCTTGTCGGTAAAATAATAGTATAATGCAGCCTTTGACATACCCACGTCATTGGCAATCTCCGTCATGGTAGTCTTCGATAAACCATAGTGAGCGAAGCGTTTTCGGGCCGCGTCAAGTATAATCTCAATTTTCGAATCGTCCATGATTTTGTAATACTACAAAAATCCCGGAAAACGACCTCGTGCTATCATTAGCCACCGTACATCAGAACGCTACTTCAACCTGGAAACGGTACGTCCATGTATCAGCCTCTCCTGCTTCCTGCGTAAGAGAGACGTCGCTCTGAATTTTAAGGCTATGATTCACAAAATACCTGGAGACACCAAGGGTATACTGGGTGTGATCGTTGCGACGCGTTATTTCCTCGGGATCTATATCCGTAAATCGTGCTGCAATTTCAAAATTGCTTTCAAATAGATACCCCCCTTGTATGGAAATACCTCTGCCTGTGTAGAAAACACTTTCGATGTCGCCCCCTTCATTTAAGATGACGGGTCCGTCAGGCGTCTCCCGATGAGCATACTCAATCAAAGAGGAAAAACCCCGGTACTTGAAATGAGAATCAATAAACAACGTAGACAAATCGCGCTGCACATTCAGGAAATCGCCAAGCTGACCTCTTTCGCGACTCGCTTCATCATTGAAATCATAGGTAACGCCTACTGATAGTTTGGGGGTTTCCTCACGCTCAAGGTCAGCGCTTATGTAATCGCCTTTCTTTTTGAACTGTCCGAATGGAAGGTACTCGCCGCGGAGAGTATAATTATAACCCCCGACGTTTTCTACAATCATGTTTCGCCCCTCACCCATGGAAACAGCTCCAACGAGATTTATCCTCGGCGCATTATAATGGAATTGTAAGCCGGCATCGCGGTCCAGATTGAACCGCGCGTTTACAAGACTTCGATCTACAAATTGTAAATTCTGGGAGGAAATTACCCGCTCACGGTTCCCCGGAAGTTTAGTCTGACCAAACCAAACACTCCATCTTTTATAGAAATTCCATTTCACGACAGCATCGAGGACAAAATTGGCAGTGTTACCCGACTGAGGAATAGAACCCGAGGTGATATCCGAATTTGCCACAGCCAGCTCAATCTTGTATTCGAAAGACGGATCATAAACAAAACCATCGAACTTAAGACGGGCACGCCTGATCTGCATCCTGTCGGAATAATCACCCGTAGCCGTGTTGTACTGGCCTTCGTATAGGGTCTGAATACGCGTACTGAACTTCATGCTGAAGGATGAATCCTGCGCCGCGATCGTAATTCCCTTTCCGAACTTGTTTTTTGTTTTATCCTGGCCAATTGCACCCCCTGTGATAAAAAAGAAGGCCGTGAAAAGCAGGGCATTCGATATAGGCCTCATTCTTCCGTTTGATTTTTCTGCAAATCAAGACGTTTTCTATTAACATAGCAGTAACACTGGCTTAATTTAACCTAATAATAAACTTGTTAACATTTACTTAACATTGGCAGACAATGTCAGGATGATTACCGGATTATTTCCTGAATAATGAGGCCAGATTCGGCATGTACCCGTCGCTTACGGGGATCTTGTTACCGCCAACGGTAACCTGATGCCGCTCCACCTTTTCGATGTGACTCCGCGCAACAAGGAACGACCGGTGAACACGGACAAAACGCTCCGGGGGCAGTAAGCTTACTGCCTCAGAGAAAGTACTTCGGGAAAGGATCTTACGATCACGCAATACGAACGTAACATAATTTCCGGACGCCTCGATGAAAAGGATTTCATCAAACACCACCTTTACCTGATCGTAACCCGTCTTGAGAAACAAATGATCCGCATCCCCCGCAGTGTTCCTATAATTAAACAGGTCGTACGCCTTGTTGCATCCTTTTACAAACCGTGCCAGGGAAAATGGTTTCAGAAGATAGTCGACCGCATCCATTTCAAATGAGGTCACGGCGTGCTCGGAGTACGCCGTCGTAAAAATTACCAGCGGCTTTCGGCTTAAGCTATTGAAAAAATCGATCCCTGAGATATCGGGCATTTTGATGTCAAGGAAAAGCAGATCCACTGGTTCATGCTGGAGATATTCAAGAGCTTTGAACGCGTCGGTGAATACGGCCTCAAGTTGAAGATACGGTACACGTGCAGCGTGCGCTTTGATAACTTCGAGGGCCATCGGTTCATCGTCTACGGCTATTGCTTTCATTAAACAAAATTCAAAATCAGGACAACCTAATACTAAGATGAACAAAAAAGTCTTTACCTGTTTCACGAATCGTTAATTCGTGGCCATCAGGGTACAACAGGGCAAGCCGTTGCCGCACGTTCGGCAGACCGATTCCGCTTTTGTCTTTTTCCGGATCATTCTCCTGCGAAAGGTGCCGGCTGTTATGCACATCAAAATTGAGCGTGTTACCCTGCACCTCAAGAAAAATCCGGATGTACGACGGCTCGCGGAAACTGATCCCATGTTTGAAGGCGTTCTCCACGAACGGAATCAATAGCATTGGTGAAATCTGATATTTTGAAATCACTGTCCCGATCTGCGATGTAATTTCAATATTCGGAACATTGTCAGTCCTGAGTCTCTGCAGAGCAACATAATTCTCCAGATACGCGATCTCACGATTCAGGGAGATTTTCTCCTGAAGATTTTCGTGAAGCATAAACCGCATCATATCCCCCAGCTTCTGTATTGCTTCACTTGTCCGGTCAGCTTTTTCTTGTATGGCTGTACCATATAACGTATTGAGTGCATTGAATAAAAAATGGGGATTGATTTGCGATCGAAGAAAATCAATGCTTGCCGCGCTGCGCCCCAGTTCCTTCTGAAGGTTAGTCACCTCCTCGTCACGTTGTTGGTATCGTTTGAAAACTACCCAGGAAAATGGAGCCACCACGAATAATTGAACAAAAAAATTGACCAACGCGATCGCTTCTGGCGGATCATTGTTTTCCATTACTGCTTCAGCAACCAGTGCTACAGGAAATGATGCCACAAGCAAAACCAGAATAACGCTTACAAAGTAGCGGAGCAGCGGTCTCGGCTTCGTGTAAGCGCGGGGAATCAACGAATAAAAGGAAAGCGTATAGAGAATTATCCCGCAGGGGATCAGCGTCAACCATATGGCGGTCATTTCAGGGTCGGCTTCTCCGGCGACAAACAAAACCATGCTTATCAGCCAGGCAACGAAAGCAAGGAGGGTACCCGGGGCGAGAAAACGGTACTTCTGCCGGATAGCCTCTGAATTAATCCACAGATAAAGGCCTCCATACTTAAGGACGGAGTACAGGGCAAAAATCAAAATGACTGGAACCCCGAAATCGAAACTTCCAAACACAAGCCCAACGCCGAAAAAACATGCACCTATGAGCACAACGCCCAGTATAATCGAAGTTCTGTTCAGAAAGCCAGGTACGACGACGAAGTTCAGTATCAATACAGAAACGTAGACAGTAACAACCTGCAGCGTCCCAAAAAACCAGGTCATCGGCGCAAGAATATTCCCTTCGTCAATTACCACAAAGATCATTAACCCGCAAATAAAGGACGCGAGCCAAAACTCAATTTTGCTCAATGGCTTGATACCGAAATTCAATTCTCTCACAAGTACTTTTTTTGATCACAATGGTACCACTACCAAGACCCAATTCACAAAAAATGTGACGAATTCCGGAAATCCCGGGATGGATAAAGAACGAAAAGAAGAATCCGGTAAACGACACGGAACAAACGCATCGAACATCGGCTAAAAATCTATTGGCAACTATGTAGTCACATAATTCAGGGTATCCGTCACATAAAATTTAATTGGACTACTGTGCGGGCTATTCTTGTGCCTTTAACAAAATAATCATGATCAGGAACTTAGTTATATCCGCAATCAGACACATTCAACGCGAGAAAGGGTATGCCACAGTGAATCTGCTTGGGCTTGCTCTTGGAATTACTTGTTCTTTGTTCCTGTTGGTGTACATCGTAAACGAAACCAGCTACGATCAATATCACCGTAACGCCGGTAACATTTACAGGATTATCACACATGCGATCGAGTCAGACGATGAGTATATGCGTCCGATGGTTCAAATCCCGCTGGCGGAAGAGATCACAAAAACCTACGCCTTAGTCGAAAACGCAGTACGTTTTTTCTCCAGTGGCCGGGAATTGTACCGGCAAAAGGATAAGCAGTTTTACGAAGAGCGGTTTTATTACACCGACTCAACAGTTTTCGAAATGTTCTCTTATACATTTCTTCACGGCGACGCCAGCACCGCGCTGGATGAGCCGTTTTCAATTGTGTTAACTGAATCCATGGCGCTTAAGTATTTTAATTCCCCCGCTCCTATCGGTGGGAGCATCACGTTTATCGATCGTGGTGAAGACTACAAAGTAACCGGCGTGATAAAAGATGTGCCGCAGAATTCACATTTTCATTTTGATGCCCTGATGAGTGTGAGTTCCTTACCAGTGTTTCGGCAACAGACCAATTGGGGCCGCCTCATGGTTTCGACATATATCCAGCTTCCGGATGGGTATAACCCAGACGATTTCAAGCCAATGCTTGATGAGATCGTTGCCACGCACGTTGATCCGATTTTCGAAAGCAAAGGCATTCGCCTGAGGTATCATTTGCAGCGGATTACAGACATTCATTTATATTCCAAAATACAGGATGAAGAAGAGGCCGGCGGGGATATTACGTATATCTATGTACTCGCAGCGGTAGCGGTCTTCATCCTGCTTATTTCGTCAATCAATTATATTAACCTGACCACGGCCCGTTCGCTAAAACGCTTAAAAGAAGTCGGCATCAGAAAAGTTATGGGATCATCAAAGGCACACCTCGTCACCCAGTTCATGGCAGAGGCCGCGTTTCTGGTATTGATCTCAATATTCTTGAGCGTCATTCTCCTGATCCTGTTGTTACCTGCATTCAACTTCGTTGTGGACAAAAACCTTAATATCTCCGATCTTTTAAGCGCTCATGTTGCGATAGCATTGGGCGTAATCTTCCTTGTTATGGGCTCACTCGGCGGTGCCTACCCGGCTCTGTATCTCGCGGGATTCAATCCGCAGCAGGTACTCAAAGACAAGTTGCCTGGTCCTGTCGGCATCGGACCCGTTCGGCGAGGGCTGATCCTCATTCAGTTTTCGTTGTCGTTCGCAGTGTTAGTCGCTACCATTGTTGTGGTCGACCAACTCAGGTTTATGCAGGATCGTGACCTTGGATTCAACAAGGAGCATGTTGTTCGAATTGCCATCGACGACCCTGAAATGCGGAGAGCACTGCCTGTACTTCGGTCAAACATATTGCAGCATCCGGATGTCTGCTCATTTTCCACAGCTAGCACAAGTCCCGGGGAAAATGTACGGAAAGCGGTGGTCCAGGTGGAAGACAACGAGGGCAACATGCGCGAAAGGAGTACAGACTGGTTTATGGCGGACTATGATTTTGTCGAATCCCTCGGAATGAAGATAGTTTCCGGGCGAAACTTCAGCAGGGACATATTGTCGGATACACTGCAGGCTGTGCTGGTAAACGAGGCAATGGTCAAAAAAATGAACTGGGCCGAGCCAGTCGGTAAACGCTTCCAGACGGAGGGCAGACCACCGCGCGAAGTCGTTGGCGTGATCCACGACTACCACCAGAACTCCCTGTACAATGAAATCGAACCGGTTGTTATTCTCCTCAACAAATCAAACTACTACTCCTTTGTTCGCATCAATGGATCCCGTCTTCAGGGTTCCCTGTCACATATTGAAAAATCCTAGCAAACGATGTTTCCCGACAAGCCATTCGAATATCGGTTCCTGGGTCAGGCAGTAAAAGAACAGTACGACGGGGATCGTCGCAAAAGTGCCGTGCTTATGATTTTTGCGGTTGTCAGCATCTTCATCTCCTGTATGGGCTTGCTTACCCTCACCGCACTCACGACCGAACAACGCGCCAAAGAAATCAGTATCCGCAAAGTGAGCGGTGCCGGAACATTGCGTCTGGTTTTTCTTCTTTCCAAAGAACTTGTCGTGCTTGTACTTATAGGGATTTGCATCGCTTCGCCGGCTACCTATATGCTAATGAATAATTGGCTTGAGCAATTCGCTTACCGAATCAGTTTAGACGCTGAGTTCCCAGTGTTCATTGTCGCGGCCATCGGGATGTTTATGATTACGCTGGCTACCGTCGCGTTCCATACATCGAAAGCAGCCCTTGCCAATCCGGTAAAAAACTTGCGTTCAGAATAAAAAAAATAAATGCAAACAATGAATACAGAACCTGTTATAAGCACCGATAACCTCCATTTCGGTTATTCCAATAAATCGGAGATTCTTACCGACATCAACCTGAGCGTCGACCGTGGAAGCATCTACGGCTTCCTCGGACCCAACGGATCCGGAAAGACCACAACCTTATCACTATTATTGGGTTTGCTGCAAACCGACCGCGGAAACATCCGGATATTTGGCGAAGACCTCAGGAAGCGGCGCGTGGAAATACTGAGGCGCACAGGCTCACTGATTGAAAATCCTTCACTGTATGGGCATTTGAACGCACGGGAAAATATTGAAGTGTATCGCGCGATCTATGGAGCTTCCCGGAGCCGTGTTCGCGAAGCATTGGAAATCGTCGGACTGACGGACACGGGAAACAAACCCACAAAGCGTTTCTCCCTCGGAATGAAACAACGTCTTGCACTAGCCATCGCGTTGCTACCAAACCCGGAACTTCTCATCCTTGATGAACCCACCAACGGGCTCGACCCCGCCGGGATTATCGAATTACGCGAAGTAATCCGCTCACTAAATCAGGATCATGGGATTACGATACTCGTCTCCAGTCATATTCTGGCAGAGGTAGAAAAAATGGTAAGCCATGTAGGCATAATTGTCAAAGGTAAAATGCTCTTCCAGGGGACGCTGGATCAATTGCATCTTCTGCAACAAACCCGGACCCGCCTTCTGATAAACACCTCCGACAACTTTCTGGCTGCGAAAGTACTGGCGACATTTCAACCAGATCATTCGGGTGACCGGATCGCAATAACCTACCAGGGCGCCAGTCAGGTGGCCCAAATCAGCAGGGCATTACATGAACGGTCCATCGATATCTATCTGCTACAGCCGGAACAAAATGACCTTGAAAAACTCTTCATTCAATTAACCTCAGCGCAGTAATGAACATACTATTGTCTTTCCGTTCGGAATTGTTAAAATCCAAAGGTACCTCACTCTGGTATCTTCTCATCTTGTTAAGCCTGTTCATCCCCTTTCTGGGCTACGTTGACTATTTTCATGAAGCCAATAATGCAAAGCCACAAGGCAACCCATGGGGGCCATACCTGGCTGAACGCTTTCAATTATTAAACATCGTCATCCTCCCCTTGTTTACGATTCTGATCTGTACGTTGTTCGGGCAGATCGAATACCGGAACAATACCTGGAAACAAGTATTGGCATCTCCTCAAAAGAAGTATGCGATCTTCTTCAGCAAGTATGCAATGGTACTCTTAATGATCTTTCTTTTCGTCATTCTGCATAACATCTGGCTATTTGTAGTTACTACGCTGGTCGACAGTCGGGCCGCTAACGTCTGGTTCAAACCACACTCGCCAGACTGGCACACCCTGATGCATTACAATCTGCGGACGTTGGTCTGTGTCCAGGGGATCAGTGCGCTGCAGTTCTGGCTGGGCATCAGGTTCAGGAATTTTGTTACGCCTATTGGCATCGGTTTTGGCTTGTGGCTGGTGGCCGCGGCTTTAACGCTTGAACTCCGGCTTCCCCGTGCCGACCTGCATCCATACACGTACCCGATATACGCATTCTTCAGGGAGTATGAATGGAGACTTCCGGTGTTTTTTGCCGAAGCGCTGATGTTTGCAGCATTATTTCTTTTTCTGGGGTTTCGCGAATTCGACAGGAGATCGCTCAAAGAGTAATCGAATTAGTCGTTTTGCATCGGACTGATCTACATTGGGTTCAGTACGGCATAATAATTTTAGAAACATGATGCAGGACGACAATCAAATCATTTTCCACCTAAATATATAAAACAATGAGTCACGAAAAATATCAATCCTGTATTGACGCATGCCTGGAGTGCGCAACTGAATGTAATCACTGTGCTACCATGTGTCTCAGTGAAAAAGATGTCGCGATGATGGCCCGCTGTATCCAACTCGACCGCGAGTGCGCCGAAGCCTGTTATGCTGCCGCAAGACTGATGGCCATTGGCGGTGAGCATGCTGCGGCCTTCTGCAACGCATGCGCCGAAATATGCGAGGCTTGCGCTGAAGAATGCGGAAAACACAACATGGATCACTGCCAGACGTGCGCCGAAGCATGCCGGGAATGCGCCCAGGAATGCCGGACTATGGCACGCGTAGCTGCATAATTTTATATCAACCGAAAAAAGGCCGGCTTGTTATGCGGGTCTTTTTCTCATTCGACGGACATACCGTAAAAACGGTTTGATTGCGCAATCAAACCGTTTTCTATGACCTGAATCATAACGGTCGCAGGCTCGGAGGTGCGATATTGGCGCCAGAACAATGAATAACCGATTGTTCCGCCACATGAGACAACGGATCAGCATACTATTCATCCTATTATACAGTGTGTTACTGATAAAACCGATTGTTCCCATTATCAATTATCACATCCAACTCCAGGCCTATAAGACGAGATGCATCAACCTCCAGAAACCACTGCTGGAATGCAACGGCACCTGTCAGTTACAGTCGGAGCTCAAAACAGATTCGTCCGAACTCCCTCCAACGCTTCCACTTACCAAATCCGGCCCGGATGACACTCCGGTTTTTTTGGTTACTGATTCAACACCTGATTTCAAAAACACTAATTCATCGCAAAACGATTTCACCTCTTTAGCTTTTCGCGTATGTGGCGGTTTCAATGGTGCTATATTCCATCCACCGGCTCCGGTCTGTTTTAGCTGACCCTCATCAAATTCGTACTAATTAAATCCAGTTAAAATGAGATCAATTTTGAACGGCATCACTGTGTCTGTACTATTCATCCTGACAACCTTTTCCCTTCTATCCTGTTCAGAAGAAGAGACCCGTCCCGACCCGACACGAGGGCTCATTCGCGTGGCCGACGTTTGGGCTGCCGGTGCGGCTACCCGTGCGGAGATCTGGGCGGCCGAACCGATCTTCACAGGATACAATAAGATTACCTTTCTCCTGTACGACTCGCTCACGGGACAGGCACTGACCGATGCGCAGGTGTCGGTTATGCCGCTCATGCAAATGGCCGACAAGTCACACTCCTGCCCTGTTGAAAATCCAGTTTACGAACCTAATGCTGCCTATGAAGGGGCCATAATATTTACGATGGCTTCCGGCGACGCCGGCACATGGACATTGCATCTCAAAGTACAACGGAAGAGCGACGGAAAAACCGGCGAAGCTTCAATCCCCGTTACCGTTGAAATGAGATCACCCTCACCACTTATTATATTCAAAACAGTCGCCGAAGAGAAATTCGTTCTGGCAGCCCACTTTGCTGAACGCGCCAGGATTGGCACAAACCCTTTAGAACTCATCGTATTCCGGGCGGAAGGCCACTCATTCGTTCCAGCTGAAGGCCTGAATTTCACCATCCGCACCGAAATGCCCTCGATGGACCACGGCTCTCCAAACAACATCAGTCCCATTCATGAACGCGGCGGCCACTATAAAGGTCAGGTAAATTTTACCATGAGTGGTGATTGGCGGATTCACTTGCAAATTCTGACCAACGGTGCTTCACTTGGTGAAAAGTACTTCGACGTATTGGTTAACTGAGCTCCCAATGAATTCTAAAGCCAAAATACTCACTCTGGTCTTAAGCGCAATTTCAAACATGACCTGGGCGCAGCAAGACTCACTACCTACGAAAGTTTTGTCTGATGTAGTTGTGACCGGCACCCGCACCAGCCAGGATCCCGTCCTAAGCTTCTTTGCCAGGAATAAGTTCAACTCCACCGAGAACGAACTGGAACATCTCAGCGGGATTTCGCTTGTCCGGAGAGGCGCATATGGTGAAGAGCCGATAATCCGCGGCCTTGGAGGTGGCCAGATCAACCTTACCGTGGATGGCATGCGCATGTTTGGCGCCTGTACGGATCGCATGGATCCGGTGACCAGCTACCTTGATGCGACCAATCTCTCAGGTGTGGAAGGAATAACCGACATCGGTGCGAGTGCCTTTGGAAGTACCTTCGGAGGGTCAGTGAACATGATTCTTCAAAAGCCGCGAGTGACGAAGGAAAAACTCACGGGTACAGCGGGTTTCCAATTCGGGTCGTCATCCGGAAGTATTACAACGTACGGGGTACTGAACGCCAGTGGGAAGGCAAGTGCATACAGATTGAGTGCCACTCACCGCAAGGCCAACAACTATCGCGCCGGCGGCAGCACTGAAGTAAACTACTCACAATACGAAAAATTACAAATCAGTACGTCTGGAAAATGGGCAACTGGATCATACGACACCCTGACCGCGGAAATAATCCTTGATGAAGGATGGAACATCGGATTCCCGGCGCTGCCCATGGACGTCGGCACTGCCAAAGCAAGAATCTTTGCCCTTACTTTTGAACGTGCTGACCCCTGGTGGATTCTCCATAGTTTCAGGATGAAAGGCTATCACAATCAGATCCATCACACCATGGATGATTCAGCAAGGCCTGATGTGGTGATGCCAATGGACATGCCCGGATCAAGCTATACGACCGGAGGTTTTGCAGAAGGTGACGTACACATCTTTCATGAGCATGCTACAACAATGAAAATGGAATACTTTACCAATACATCGAGGGCCGAGATGATCATGTATCCTTCAGAAGGCAATCCAATGTACATGCAAAGTGCACCGAAGACAACTACGCATACCGTCGGATACTTCCTGAAACAACGCGTTAACCTCACCGGTCCAAGCAAGTTGATGTTCACCTTTCGCGCCGATGTGGTTTCCCAGTATCTCCACGAAGGCCCCGGACGCAGTCAATGGGACATTATGGAATCAGAGCTCGATTCGCGTACTGTCGATCTGGTCAGCTCAACCGGTATAGCCTATTCGACCAAACCTTCAGGAAACACCCTTGTGAATGTACAAGCCAGCTATGGTGAGCGCGCTCCCACGAACAATGAGCGTTTCGGCTACTATTTATTTAACCGCTACGATGGTTTCGACTACCTTGGAAGTCCACTTCTTCAAAAGGAAACCTCGTTCAACGCAGACGGAACGTTCCGATGGTTCTGGCAGGCATTTGAGGTGAGGATCGCTCCATTCTATAAACGGATCAACAATTACATTTTAAGTGGAGTTCGCAACGAGCTAAGTACCATGACCCCGGGTGCGAGGGGGGTAAAGCAATACACAAACGTTCAATTTGCCACGATCAAGGGCGTTGATATGACTCTACTCGTACAACCGGTTCGTTCCATCCAATGGATCAATACACTGAAGTATACACACGGAACCGTATCGTCTGGAGAACCGCTCCCGTTGATGCCTCCGTTAAGAGTTTCCTCTTCATTGGATTACATTTACCAGCAACTCGAATTCCAGGTGCACGTTGAATACGCCAGCGCTCAAAACCGCGTGAGCAACTCCATTGGTGAGGACAACACTCCGGCGTTTTGGGTTGCCGGGCTGCACGCAGCATGGAAACAAAGCGACGCCCTGACGATCGGAACGGGTATCGATAATATGTTTGACAGGAAATATCACGAGCACCTCGACTGGGGTGGCATTCCTCGTCCCGGGAGAAATATCTACGTGAACTTGAATTTCAGATTCTGAAATGGGTGTGAGCCTCTTAACGTGATAGCTACACTCAGGATAAAACTTCGGGTTGTGGTGGACCACTTCCCGCGGGTCGCGACTTATCTTCGGGCAGGGGAACAAAATCGTGATTATCATTTGGCGGGAGAATTATTCTGCCTTCTTTCCAATCCGCCTTTGCCTGTTCAATGCGTTCCTTGCGTGACGACACAAAGTTCCACCAGATGAAACGTTCGCCCACCGGTTCACCGCCGAGCATCATGACGGTTGTATCCTGGCTGGCTCGAAGAACAGGTTCGGCATTCCTGCGAAACACGAGAAGGTCCCCCACCCCGTATGACCTTCCTTCGAACGAAACTGTGCCCTTGACCACATAAAGGCCACGCTCACTATATCCGGCAGGTAGTGTAACCGTTGCTCCGGCACGCAATTCAACATGGACATAAAACAAGGGTGAGTGCGTTTTGACTGAGTTCTTTTCACCAAAGGCATCACCTGCAATAAGTCGCATCCAAATTCCCTTGTCGGTAAATACCGGTAGTTCGTCCGGCGAATAATTAGTGAACGTGGGATCACTTTCCTCATCCTTCTCAGGTAACGCAACCCAGGTTTGAATCATTTCAAGATTCCCCGCAGCTAACGCTCCAGGATCTTCAAACCGTTCGGAATGGGAAATGCCTTTTCCCGCCGTCATCCAGTTGACTTCACCGGGGCGAATGGTTTGTTCAACGCCGAGGCTATCGCGATGTGTGACGTTGCCGCCCAGCAGATAGCTCACTGTTGATAATCCGATGTGCGGATGCGGCAATACATCCATTTCCTTTATTTCTTCAGGTGCGGCCGCGACAGGTCCTGCATGATCCATGAAAATGAAAGGTCCAACCATTCGCCGGGAACGAAACGGAAGAATACGACGTACCTCAAGACCATTTGCGATCGACGCAATACGGGACTGAATAACCAATTCAAGCATTTAACCAGGGTTTATTTCAACTAAGGTAGCACATCCCGGAATATTCTTAAACGATACATCGGCCAACTTTGGCCAAAATAATGCTGACAGCCGTCGAAGGAATTTCAAAGAATCCGGGCACGAGATTTTGGCTCCTTTACTAAAAAGGCTTTATGAAAAAATTTGCAATACTGGCGGTGATCCTGGTTCTCGCTGTGAACTGCCGCCCATCATCCGAAATTACCGGCTCCTGGAGAAACCCTAATCAGAAGGCAATAGCCGCGACGGAAAAAATTCAAAGCATCCTGGTAACCGCATTGACCGAGCGTACAAATGCACGACAAACTGTCGAGGATGAGGTCGCTGCGGCCTTGGAAGCCCAGGGATTCAGAACGGTCAGAAGTATGGACGTGCTGCCGCCCACCTTCACTAACGGAAAGACTCCTGACAGAAAGGAACTACTATCCCGAATAAAAGAAACGAACGCCGATGCCATTCTTACTATTGCGCTGATAGATCAGGAAACCGAAACACGATATGCGCCCGGCAACGTGGCCTATGCGCCAATTCCGCGCTTCAGCTATTATGGAACATTCTGGGGATACTACAACACGTGGTCGCCAACCCTGTACTCGCCGGGTTATTACAATGAAGACAAGGTTTACTTCATCGAAACAAATCTTTACGATGCGGAGAGTGAAGAACTACTATGGTCAGCACAATCCGAAACCTACAATCCGAGTAGTCTTCCGAACTTCTCCCGTGAGTTTTCGCGGATGGTTGTGACTGCGATGAAGGAAGAAGGTCTTCTCACTGGTGGTTCGCAGTCGGAGCTGGCACGCGAACCCGATAACGATTGATAACAAGATCGTTTTACTTAGTTAGTTCAGAGGCTGCCCATAAGCAGCCTCTTTATTATTCTGCAATCGACAACACGACTTTGCCAGTAGTATTTCCTTCCTTGAAAGCTGTAAGTGCTTTATGCGCATCCGAAAAATCAAAAATATGGCCTACCTTCGGCGGAGGAAGATGCAAGGCATTGATTTCACTGATGAGTTCTTTCATCAGCCAGTTCTTCTCGTAAAGCCAGATCAGATTGAAAGCCAATACCGATTTATTTTCGGTTATCATCGTTAACGGATCGACCCGCGGACGGAAAAGATACTTCCACGCAAGTGAAATATAGTTGGGCCTGTCTGACGACTGCGTAAATTGCGCCGAACCATAGGCTACAAGCCTTCCCATTGGTGCGAGAGCCTTGTAGCTGTAGCGAAAATATTTTCCACCAGAAGCTTCAAGCACCAGATTAAGTTCGCGACCACCCAAAGCTTTCTTTAACTCCGCCAGGAAATCCCTGCTTCTTATGAGGCCATGGTCGTAACCCTCCTGTTCCAACACACTCAACTTCGACGGATTGCCCACAACGCCAATCGTATACGCACCGAACTTTTTAGCTATCCTGTTGGCCTGAATGCCCACCCCGCCGGCGGCGCTATGGATTAACACTGTCTGATTCGGTTTTAGATTTCCCAAAGGAAAGAGGGCGTAATAGGCTGTCAGCGTCTGAACCGAAAATGCAGCACCTTGTTCGAAAGTCCAGTCTTGAGGAAGCTTCAGCAGATATGCAGGGTCAGCCACAATATGGCTGTCGTATCCGCCAAATTTTGTAACGCCAATAACAAAATCACCTTCCTTGAAGTCAGCTGAGTTGCTTTGCGCAACCACACCCGAGTATTCCAAACCAGGGATAAATGAGCCCTTTGGTGTTGCGCTGTAAAGTCCCATTATCGCGAAAAGGTCCGCGTAGTTCAGTCCAACCGCCTTTACATTAACGAGAACCGTATCGGGTCTGGCAGTGGGAATACTACCTTCCCGCAAAACCAGGTTTTTCAAAGACCCCGCACGGGTAACCATATGATATCGTCGCATAGTATACTACCTCCTTAGCTATACATTCCAAAACGATACCACACATAGAGGATCAAGCCTTGAAATACGCTTCCAGTTCGGCAAGCATATTCTCCTGGCCTTCGAGTTCCCTGATCACCTTCCCTTTTTCGAGAATAATGATCCGGTTGCAAATTTCTGTTACGTGATTGAGATCGTGACTGGAAATAAGATATGTAACCGAGCGTTCCTGTCTTTCCCGGTTAAGAAGATTCTTCAGTTTTATCTGCGACGTGGGATCGAGATTTTCGAACGGCTCGTCGAGCATAACCAGCTGTGGATTGCCCATAAATGACGCGGCTATTCCGACCTTCTTCAAATTGCCTTTCGAAAGGTCGCTGATGTATTTTTTCTTTCCGGCAATCTCCCCCTGAAAGAAATCCTCAAACTTCGCATAAAAATTTCTGAGATCCTCCGGGCTGTATTGATGAAGCTTTCCGACAAAGCTGAAGTATTCGTCCGGTGTAAGGTACGGAATCAGGAAACCTTCGTCCAGAAAAGAGCCCACGATATGCTTCCATGAATCGTCGCCCTGAACGTTGGTATCGTTGATCTGAACGGAGCCTTCGTTGGGTCTGATGAGATCCAGAATCATCCGAAACAAGGTAGTCTTTCCGGCCCCGTTGTTCCCGACCACGCCGACACTTTCGTTGAACTGGATTTTCAGTTCCGGTACATCTACCACAGTGACACCCTTGTAACTTTTCTTAAGTGATTGAATTGTTATCATTTTCTAAAAATTACTTCTGGTTAATTAATCTTTTCTGAATCCTTCTGCAATAGCGTGCTTGCGTTGCTCAATTCGTTTTGCCGTCAGGCCAATGAGATACGGACGAAAAATAAGTCCCAGCAACCCAACGAAACCGACAGCCAATATGCCCATAAGGGGGTATCCGGCGAAACTGAACGGAAGGTAAAACAAATAGGGACCGAGGAAAATGGGTATGCCCATAACCCATTGCGCTGCACCGACGCCCTGAACATTAAAAGCCCCGCCTTTGGTAAGATCAATTTTTTTCGGGGACCACATTGCGAGATTCATAATGACGAAAATATTCACACCCAGATTGAACAGAAGCATCGCCGTATTGATCAGCAATATGCGCCATCCGAACAACACATAGGGAATAGTCAATAAAAAACAGATTACGCTAACGGTTCCAAGTAGCCAGTACTTTGAACTAATGAATTGCTGCAGCGAAACTGGTTTGGTGAGCGTGAAGTCAAAATGGGTTCCCTGCCAACTATACAGATACTGGCCGTAATTTATCATAAATACACCGGTAACAAAGATTCCAACAAACAACAGAAAGCCAGGCATCTCTTTGGTGTAGAGCGGATTTCCATAAAAGATGAGGCCGTATAGCAGGAAGAGCGCGGTGAGAAAAAGAAGCGTACGGGGCCGTTTATTTCGCAGGATAAGCTTGAGCTCCAGGTTCATCCATTCGCCGGTAAGTCCAAGGCTTCGCAGGAAGCTGAAGTCTCCGTAACCGTATTGCTTCTTATCCTGACCCGAAACCTCGTCAGCATAAATACTATTGCGAAAAAGCACGAAGGTCAGCCCATAAACTGCTGCAAGAACTACAAAACATCCAGCCAGAAAAGCCGGGCCACTGAATGCACCGCCGAAAATCATAGCCGAAACATCCGATAGTTTAAACCATCCGTAGTAGTCGGCCAGCCCAAGTACCGAGAATACCGTAACGAGCGCAATAATACCCCAGATCGTATCGTCGAGTCTGACCTTGTACAGCATCACCAGATAATGCACAGCAAAACTGATAAAAGACAATCCCGCGATCCAGCATAACGCCACACCCGCACCATACTGTGGAGCAATGGTTGAGACCGTTATAGGGCCGAATAGCAGGATCACAAAAAGATTCATAGGATGAAAGAGCGACTTCCCCAAGAGGAAGTTCACGATCCCCGAGCGCCTGACGGGAAGATGGAGATACGGTTTGATATCCATCACCGGAACGCTTTGCATCAGATATCTGAAAACAAAATCAAAGAGGAAATAGTAAATCAGAATGCTATGAAGAAACACCAGGGGTTCAGCCTGTTTCAATCCGTCCCGTAGCAGCACTGGCAGGAAGATACCGAATGCCAGAAGGTAACCGGCAATCATAAGGGTAAAAACACCCAAAAAAATGGTTGTCGACATTTCTTTGGTAAAGGACACGGACCGCGTCCATTTCTTCCATCCGTGATCAAGAAAGGTTCGTACCATAAAAAAAAGGTTTAGGGCCTGGTCACCAATTCAGGAAGACCGAAATTTCAGACTACTCAACATGTGTCGCCTGAGGACAATCAGAATTACAGGTACCAAACACAAAATGACTGTCACCAGACCCCACTGTATATCCTGTTTTTCCCGAAACCTTTTGTCGGCCGTGTGCCGGACATTCCTTCAATCGGCTCATTCTTCCGCATCTTTCAGGCTATACGCGCGAGCCTGCGATCCGTCGGAGCGGGAGCTGCATGTTACTAAATATCTTCGGTTGCCGGTAAATCCGTAAATTATCTCTAATTTATTTCATGTCGCTGGCAACCCTTTGCCAAAATGATACGTCCTGTGGAAAATTTTCGAGACCATACGAAAGACCCATTGCGTATGCTGCTACTGATTCAGGGCTGTAAGAGGAATGACCGTGAAAGCCAGCGATTGCTGTATCAGCACATGTACTCGTACGCCATGAGCATCTGTACGCGGTACTGCTACTCGAAAAATGAGGCGCAGGAAGTCCTGAACGACGGCTTTCTTCATGTATTTCAAAAGATCAGCCAGTACAAAGAGGACATGTCATTTCATGGGTGGGTCCGCCGGATCATGATCAATGCGTCAATTGATCACTACCGGCGCGAGAAAAGGCACTACTTCCATGCGGACATTTCGCTTCAGCCGGAATCAGCAGGACACCATGCTTCCGGGTTGGACAATCTGGCCCATGAGGAGTTGATTGAAATGGTTTGTCACCTGTCACCTGCGTACCGGGCCGTCTTCAACCTGCACGTGATCGATGGTTACACGCACCCGGAAATCGCGGGACTATTGAATATTTCCGAGGGCACCTCAAAATCAAACCTCGTTAAGGCGCGGGAAGCACTACGTAAAATGATTGAACAAAAGTCGGGTAAACAATATGCAAAATCTGTCGGATAACGAACTGGATAAGCATTTTCAGGAAGCCGCTGAAAAGTACCGGCCACCATTCGATCCGGCGGCGTGGAACGCCATGCAAAGACGATTGAGTGAAACCGATGGGACCGACACCACTGGATGGGCAGGGTTCCAGCGTGGGCTTCCCTTTATCCTGATTTTCCTCGCCGGATCCATCACCGGAGTTTTAACCTGGTCGTACTTCACAACACCAACGAATTCGGGTGATACGTCACTCCCTTTGACTACACCACTACAATCGATTGCTGATCCTTCTGTTTCAAAAGACATCTCTTCATTGGATATTACAAATAACGAAGACACTGCGGATCAAAACCGTGAAGTTAACCGGGCCTCGAAAACAATTACAGATGCCGGACTTATCTCAAAGCAGAAACAATCCCCGGGCAGCCATCCTAATCAGGAAACTCCGATATCGAATGCACAGCACCGGAGAAATAATCAGACCCTAACCGTTCCCGGCTTACGTAATCCGGAAAAAACAAATATCATACAAGTCGCCCCGAACCAAACACCAGCGACTGTATCACCTGACCCTGCCGGCGCGCCCGTCAGATCATTATCCGCGCATACTCCGCCGGGTCACAATACGGCAGAAGATAAAATTAATGTCGTAATCAGTGAGACGGCCGATAGCGTTAAAGCCCAGGACCAGGCCATCACCCGGCAACCCGAGTCAAAAGCCGATGACCTCTCCAATGAAAAACCACAGAGGGCTGCACCAACATACAGGTTATCTTTGATCGGCGCGCTATCTCCCGACTTCAGTTCCGTCAACTTCGGGAAACAATCCAGGCCGGGTATCAATTTCGCCGGACTGATTGAGTTTCACATCACGTCTAAGTTCTCAGTAATGAGTGGCCTTATCAGTTCAACAAAATTGTATAAAGCCCGTGACGTCGAGTACTACGGTCACGCTTACCCCGAGGCCGAGGGCGACTGCCGCATTATTGACATCCCCTTAAACATTTATTACCGGTCCGCAGGCACTTCACGGTATTCATGGTTCGCCGGAGCAGGCATTTCTTCCTACATCATGAAGAAAGAAAACTATGTTTTTTATTACGATTCCCCCTATGGAAAGGCCAGCTATGACAAAGAGGTGCGAAACAAAAACAACGAATGGTTCAAAGTGCTGAACGTCTCGGCCGGGGTTTCAAGAAAAATCGGCCCCAGGTTTTTCATTGAGGCAGAACCTTTCGTCAAGATACCTCTTGGTGGTGTTGGCGATGGCAATCTCGACCTGAGTACTGCAGGCATGTTTGTCCGGGCCAGATATTCATTATTAAAGACTCATTAAAAAATCCTTTATGATCTCAAGAAAACGTCCTGTCGCGGTGATGCTTTGTCTTTATAGTGCCGTACTCGTCGTGACGATACGGTGCTCTGGTAGTGATGAACCCGAACCAGTTGACTGTACTACGGTCAACATTCAGATCTCCTCGGAAACATCAGCTCCCACTGGCTGCGATGCCACCGATGGATCCGTTACCATTACCGCATCCGGTGGTACCGCACCCTATCAATACGCGATCAACAACGGTAGCTTTGGCACCGATAACACCTTTACTGATCTCGCACCCGGAACGTATACTGTGCATGCGAAGGATAACAACAATTGTGAGCAAAGCGCCGAGGTAAGCATCGTGGCCACAACCTCCAATCTTGCTTTTACAGCCAGCACCGATGAAAGTGGCTGCAAGACACAGGAAGGAACGATAGTTATAACAGCCACCGGTGGATCCTCAACCTACGAATACCGACTTGATGAGGGTACCTTCGGCTCAACTTCAGAATTCACCGGACTGGGTGCCGGTGCGTATACCGTTACCGTGAGGGACAGCGACGGATGCCTTACAACACAATCGGTGACGCTCACCACGGGCATAACATACGAAAATGAAATCAAAAACATACTCGACACAAACTGCGCAACCAGTGGATGTCACATCACCGGTGGTGCGGCGCCTATGAGCCTGCAAACGTACGCCGTAGCCAAATCACGGGCCGCCGACATCAAAACCGCGGTGCTGAACAACGTGATGCCGAAAGGCGGACCACCCCTTTCTGCAGAACTCAAAGACAAAATTGCTTGTTGGGTAGATGATAATGCACCGGAAAATTAATATGAAACACCTTCTCTTCATCGTACTACTGTTATTGCTCCAGGTTGATGTAGTCTATTCACAACGGTACACGGTGAAGGAAGGTGTTGTCGACTTTTTTTCAGATGCCGCGCTTGAAGATATCTCTGCGGAGAGTCGTAAGATCCAAAGCCTGTTCAACGCTGAAACGGGTGACATAGCATTCCGGATCCGCATCAGCGACTTTCGTTTCAGCCGCAAACTCATGCAGGAACACTTCAATGAAAAGTATATGGAATCAGAGAAGTATCCGTACGCCACGTTCAGTGGAAAGCTGCTGGATTATGATGCGGCAGCAACAAATGAGCAACAGGTAACCGCATCGGGAAAACTTACCATCCATGGCGTAACGCATGAGGTGACCATCCCCGGAACCGTTAGAAAAAATGGTGAAGCACTCGAAATGAATTCCAGTTTCATGGTCAGGCTCGAAGACTATAACATTACAATTCCACAGCTACTCTGGCAAAACATCGCCGAGGAAGTAAAAGTCACAATTCGCTTAACATACAAGAAGTCTTGAAAGCATTTATACTAACTGTTCTCCTTTTAACAGGTGTACGCGTTTTCGGGCAGAACGATCTGCTTGAACAACTTGATTCAGATTCTCTGGAAACTGATTACGTCAGCGCGACGTTCAAGAGTCAGCGGCTTGTGAATGGCCAGACCATTGAAACAATTCCCCAGGGAGATCTCCAGTTTATATTTGCTCACCGGTTTGAAACGCTTAACAGCGGAATTTATGAATTCTTCGGACTGGATCAGGCATTCGTGCGCATAGGGCTGGAGTATGGGATCAGCGATCGCCTTGGCATAGGCCTCGGACGAAACTCCGTCGATAAAACCCTTGATTCCTATCTGCGCTATAAGTTGGTTGGCCAGAAATCCGGCGCTCAATCATTTCCCTTAACAGCTACGTTTTTTGGCTCGGTGGCCGCCAGGATTGCGCCGCGTAACAAAGACCTGACCTCACCCATTTCGTTTAACGATCGTATTGCCTATACAACGCAATTGCTATTGGCCCGAAAAATCAGTCCCGCGACATCCCTGCAGCTCATGCCTACGCTGGTTCACAAAAATATGGCTGATGCCGCATTCGAAAAAAACACGCAACCCATGGTCGGCATTGGTGGGCGTATCAAAGTAACGAAGAGCACTGCCATTACCACAGAATACTATTACCGGCTTGATGCTCCCGATGGCAACCCTTACCATAACCCGATAGGAATCGGAATCGATATCGAAACCGGCGGACACGTCTTCCAACTGGTGTTTACCAACTCCCGGGGACTGACGGAAAGAGCTTATCTCACCGAAACCACCGGAGACTTTTTCGATGGCGACATCCACTTCGGATTTAATGTAACGCGGATGTTTTCATTCCGACGATAGTGAATCAAGACGAAAATGTTCACGTCTTTCTTTTGCCTCCGCTCACCCGTTAATCCCTGCAGGGGCCTGCAGGATGGATTAGGGGTGGATCAAGGGGTGCGCGGGGGGATTTAGAGAAGCTACTCTCATCAACGGTTTCGACCCCGAATGAAGGCCGCCGTTAACATACCGTCCCTACAGGACGGAGGTGATTTTTTATGTCGTGTTCTACAAACATGTCGTCCCTAATGGGACGGGTGGATCATTCTTCCCATCACCGTGAGGAGAACGCCTTCGATGCAAATGCACGGTTATCATCACGTGCATTCTTCTGTCTGTTCCGGCGCGACAATATGTTTGTAGCCTGCGATGTTATTGACGAACTCCGCCCTCTGCAAAGCACAAAATACAGGAGAAAACGCTGAATAGAACGCTATCTGTCCCACGTCTTCTTCTTTATTCGCGTGTGCTGCAAGAAGAGAAGCCGCGGCCGGGTTTTATAGTTTATAACAAACTATCTCCGTCGCAGTCGGCCTGTAGTACAGAAAATTAAAGATCTGATCGACGTCGTATTCCGGTTCGCGATCATTCTTGATGTCGATAGTATTCATAATCGCTCCATCCGCCTTGGCAAGCTGAACCAGTTGGTTCCCCTTCTTCTCCTGTGTCGTCATCAGGATATGAAAACCGGGTGATGTCATCGATGCCTTATAACGTGCATTGAACGCTTTGAACGCCCGTGAAGAATACGCAAATCCCGCCTTGCCAAGTTCGCCAAATCCGTCCGACAACCCCTGCCCTACTGCCTTCCCGGCTGCGTCATCCGTTTTAGCCGCAGCGTCGGCGAAGGCCGCCGAGTACGCGCTGGCCGCGGCTCCGATATAAGCTGCGCGAACCGCCTGCGCGGCAAGTAACGCCCTGACGAGGGCGGGCTGACGCGGAGCAGGATAATACTTTGTATAAGCGACTTCACCAGTACGGCTTAACTGCATCATGTTCTGGGCACTCGACAGCACAATTGCACCCGCTGTTACATCAATCGCAGTCGGCATCTCTTTGCCCTCAAATTCAATTTTCCCTGTCGTGATCTTTCTGTTGGTAGCATTGTTTTTGTCAACTTCAAACAACGCCTTTTCTTTCGGGGAATAGACATAAAGCTTTCCATCATGATCCGCCGTAGGGAATGGCCGGGGTGTATCGCTCTTGAACGGATTTCCCGCTTCAATGGAATTCTCCCACAGCAGCTTACCGGAAGCCGGGTCGAGCACGTTTACTTCTTTGGTCGTGACAAAGAGTAGTCCCTTGGGCGTGAGCTCGCTGCTGACAAGGTTGCCTTTTAGCTTTACTGATTTTTCGAAAGCAAGACTGCCGGACTTCGGATCCAGTATATTCAGATAGTATTCTTCCGCTTTATTGTTCCACGCGTTGTCGAATGCTGTGGTGATAAGGAACCCTTTTGACGTAGGTATATAATTCACCAGACTGCCCTGCGTTTTGATTCCTTTGCCCTTGTTGCCCCACTTCATGGTACCGGTCTCATAATCAACCAGATTTAGTGTGGGCTTCTGTGAAGAACGCGGACAGATGATCAAACCGTTTTCATGTGGTATGACCTGATTCAGCAGATCATTTTCCTTCGCAGGTTGTTTCCATTTGGATGCACCGGTTTTGACGTCAAAGGCATAGTATAAATTGTAAAAGTACTTCTGTGGCTGACTTCCCGAACCAGAGGATGTGGTAAAGCCTGAACCGGTACTTGATTCAATAGTAGTTCCCACGTACACCATATCTTTGCGGAACGGCGAGAAATAAATCCCCGCTTCGGTCGATGGCTGGATGGCGTTTTTCCAGATAACCTTACCTGTGGCTGATTCGATTCGTATTACGTAGTTTGGATGAGTGATCAGAATGCTCTGATCATCTATTTCGACGGGCTCGCTGGTAAGCGCCTGAAGGCTGCTAAGCTCGGCACCTGCGGCCTGGAGTTTGGCGAGCAATCCCTTGCCAGTGCTTTCGGCTTTAAATAGCTCATCGTTGGCCCATAACGGCTTTCCTGTGGCAATGTCGTACATGAAAACCGACGCAACGAGATTCTTCGGTCTTACCCCAATAAGCAACAACCTCCCGGACGAAGCCAGCACATGCCGGCTTAAAACGCCGATTTGTTCCTGTTTCGAATCAAAAAGAACCTTGCCGCCTATAACTTCAACAATTGCCTGCATCGGGATTTTCGACTCGGCGTTCTCCTTATATGCCACCGCAAAAAATTCTGTACCGCCAATTTCCTCGAATGCATCCGGGTTCAATGCCGGAAATTGTTTATTCTCCCACATGACGGTTCCGTCCTCCGGGTTCACTCCATATAACGCGTCGCTGGTACTTACCAGAATGTATCCAAGTGAGTGAACACGCTGCCATTGAATGGCCGTTTTAAATTTGGCAGACCATGCGGGTTTCATCTTCACCTGGGCAAACAAACTCAGCTGAATGGCGGCAATCAGCCCCAGGGTTAAAAAGATCTTTGATTTCATAAGCATCCGTTTTCATATCGGCGTTCATCACCGAATAGGGAAGCTACTGACAAATCACGCTGTCGCGCGTCGTATGTAAGAAAACACGCTTTCGTTAACGGGGACCAAATGTAAGACGGTAACAAAGATCAAATCAAAAGATACAGTTGACCTGTATTTTACAACCGATTGGATGTTTATCTTACATGAAACAAGTGCACAAAAAGTACACACCTTTAACGATAAGCTCACTTAATTTCTCGAATACTTGCCAAGAATCGTTACCGGCGACTCGGGGGCAAAACTGTTCGCGATCACAAGGGTTGCGTTATGCTCATCGAAGGTAAGGGTAATTTTCTCGGTGTGTGGACTTTCGATGTAACGAAGCGTGAGCTCAAGTATGTTATTGTCTTTCCACGAATAAGCTCCGGCAACCTTAAACGGCGGCAAACCTTCAAATTTTGCCTTCGCGCCGGATAGCAGGTATGGCCCGTGTTTCTTGGTCTCACCGAAGACCCATCTCCCCGAACCAAATCTTATAGGAAACTCATCGGATTTGGTTTTGATATCGATAGTGTAAAGGGAACCTTTCGACCTGATCACAATTTGTTCAATACCGAATTCGTTAGCCTCCAATACAATCGGCTTGTTTTGAACCGTCGTTTCGCGAACGGACTTTATACCCTTGTCGGGAACAGGAAGTGCAAGGCCTTTTAACTTCTTCGCGAGCTCTTTTTGTGCAGTAGTGCTCCGCGGAAGTGGTTGTTCTTTCACGCCCGGCAGAATGTGTTCCCATGCGAGATTGATCTGTCGTTGCATGTCAGGGGTTTCACCCGTAAAAACGATAACCATATCCTTTTCGGGAAGGGCAACAATGAATTGACCGAATGCTCCATCAGCACGGAAGGCGTTGTGCCGCGTTCGCCAGAATTGGTAACCATAGCCCTGCAGCCAGTCACTCGAATCGCGAACATTTTGAGCCGCGTCCGGTGCCTGCAGAATCTGACGACTTGTGGCATCCTTAATCCATGAAGCCGGAAGGATCTGTTTACCATTCCACATTCCTTTCTGCAAATACAACTGCCCGAGTTTCGCCATGTCTTCGGTTCGCACACGCATACCCCACCCGCCGGTGTTGATTCCCTTTGGATCAACTTCTGAATCAACGTCGGTAATGCCTAATGGATCGAACAACCTGGGCTTCAGATAATCGATCACCTTCTGGCCGGTGACTTTCTGGATAATAGCCGACAACATATAGGTTGCCGTAGTGTTGTAGAGAAATTTTGACCCCGGTTTGTCGTCAATCGGTCGTGCCAGAAAATCACGAACCCAGTTTTCGCTGCCGGAGACAATGTTGAAAGTAGGATCCGGATCATGCCCGACCGTCATCGTTAACAAATTCCTGACTGAAAGCTGCTTCAGATAATCACTCACAGTATCGGGAAGTTCATCCGGAAAAAATTTGATCACTTTATCTTCAACGCTGACATGCCCTTCTGCCACAGCAAATCCTACTGCGGTTGACGTCCAGCTTTTTGTTACGGAGTACATCGTATGTTTCAGGTCCGCGCGATATGGCGCCCACCACCCTTCCGCTATTACCTTTCCGTTCCGAAGCAGCATCATACTGTGGAATTCGGTTTCACTTTTCTCAGCGGCTTCAACGAATCGAAGAATAGCTTCAGAAGAAACGCCTTCCGCTTCCGGCGTACTTCTCGGTAGTTGCTTACCAGGCTGGGCTGAACTGACTACCGAATAAAATAATAAAGTGAGGAATGCTAAGTAATGTAGTGAAAGAATCCGGCTTAGAAGGCTTTTCGTCACGGTATGCATCAAAGGGGTTGTCTTCATCATAAATCATCGTACAATTTTCGAAGATACGTGATTCGATGCAGTCATTGCTTTCTTTCCAACGAAAAGTTAACGTATGCGAAGGTGTCTGCTTGTGCCATTTCCCACGCGGTTAGATCCAGCGCATAATATCCTGGAACCGTTTACCCTTCCGCGTATTCGTCTGCGTGATCCGCGCGATCCGCGAGAGAAAATACGGCGTATCTCGCAGAAGCCTCGGCAACCGCAGACAAAGCCGCAGAACGTATGGAACAGTTTACCTTCAGCGTATTCGTCTGCGTGATCCGCGCGATCTGCGTGAAAAAAACCGCGTTTAAAATCCAGTTTGCAAAATTCGGGCATAATCGCTAATTCAGGGTACTTAACCCAATCCCGGATCAAAATGAATGATTTCTTCATTAATCGGCGCACATTCATGAAGGGCGCTGCCGCTTCGCTTGCCCTGTCAACATTGGGAGCCTACGGCATGGATATCACCCATCCTCAAAAAGCGTGGCGTATCGGATTGATCGGCAGTGGCTGGTACGGAAAAAGCGACCTCTTCCGCCTGCTACAGGTTACACAAGGGAATGTTGTGGCGTTGAGTGACCCTGATCGAAACATGCTCGAAAAAGCCGGAACATTGGTTAAAGACAGGACAAAAGCCAGCAAGGCACCCACGCTTTATCAGGACTACCGGAAAATGCTGGCCAATCATGAGTTTGAT
>JAEZEH010000102.1 GCA_023417785.1 Bacteroidota bacterium | reverse complement strand
CCGGCCCAGCTCCAGTCGGTATTTGAAATACCAGCAAGCTGACCTACTTCGCTGAAGCGCACATTCCCTTCCTCATCGGCGCCTCTGTTAACCTGAAGCATATTTCGCATGTGCTGACGATAGTATCCGCTGTCGAACAAAAGATGGTACTGGTCGTATTCATCCGGTCCCTTTAACAACTTCTGACGATGGTTATCCTCCGGCAACATATCAAGTGTAAATACATCCGGGAGACCGTCGTTGTTGAAGTCGGCAATGTCTGCTCCCATCGAGAATTTCGAAATATGCGCGAAGGATCGTTGCAGTGATTGCGTGAACGTTCCATCGCGATTGTTGACGTAGTAACAGTCGTGTTCGCGGTAATCGCTCGTAGTGTAAATGTCAGCCCAGCCATCCTGGTTAATGTCACTGATGTTGACACTGAGTCCATAATTCAGCGCGTTGTTGATTATTCCGGCCTCAAGCGTTACATCGGTGAACGTGCCCGACTGTGCCATATCATTCCGGAACAGTCGGTTTCCGAACCGAAAGTCAGGAGTCGCGCGCCATTTCCTGGTATTCAATAAAGCAGAATAGGTGTTAATGGAATGATTTAAAAGAAACATGTCGAGGTCGCCGTCGCGGTCATAGTCGAAGAATGCAGCTTGCGTTGACTGTGTGCCGGGTGCGTCCAGACCGTACTTCGCCGCCTGTTCCTGGAACACAGGTTTTCCGTTAACGACCCCGGTGTTTATAAACAACTCGTTTCGCAGTGCGCCCTCATTGTGCTTTCCGGAGTGGCAAACGTAAATATCCGGGAGACCATCACCATTCACGTCGGCGATACTCACACCGGTGCTCCACGTGCCATTCCCTCCCACTCCCGCCGTTCGGGTGATGTCCTCGAACTGCATTTCACCCCGATTTAGAAAAAGTTTATTCGGCGTGGTATTTCCGGAGATGAAAATATCATCAAGCCCGTCCTGATTAAAATCACTGATACCTATGCCGTGTCCGTTGTACAGGTATTCGTAGGTAAGCACGTGAAGGGAGTCATCCTCCCGCACCTTGTTTGTAAATTTCAGATTTGTCTTTTGTGGCTTCAACTGAGTGAACAGTTTATAGTCAAATTGCGCTGACACCGCAACGGAAATAAAGCTCATCAGGATGATGGCCTTAAAAAAAATGAGTTGTTGGAAATTGCCCGGGCCGCCCGTCATATTTTTTTTCCGGCGAATAAGTTAAAAAACGCTTAAATATCATCCGTGCACGTAAACGAAGAGGTCGTGTTCGTTAACGAATTTATAATATTCTTTTGAATTAATTCCGGAATCCTATACATTTTAATCCACTTAAGAAATATTGATTTCACAAACCGCTCTGAAGCGGATTTGTAACAAATGGTATCATATTCAGGAAACTTGTACAAACACCCGTAAAATGTTCCGCACCAACGTGTCTATAAACCAATTGCTTTTCGTCAGCGCAATGCTGATGTGTAGTTTTGTCAATGGTCAGACTGTTCATCAGTTTACCAAAGGAATTGCCATCGGTCCCGTACACCGTTACGGTCGTGAAGCCGTCGTACAGGATCAGCTAGCCTACCTGCTCTATACAGGAAAACTTCTGCTTCCGCAGGAAGGCCATTCAATCCCGGCACGCGAGGGAGACAGTACGGTGCTGTGGCAACCAATTGAGGTCGACTCCACAGGACGGTTTCGCGGAAACACACTGACCAATGGATATCTTTTTCTTACGTATGAGGCCGCTGCCGAACGCCCCGCATCGATAACAATATCGGGTAACAGTATGTTTTTCTTCAATGGAGAACCACATGGAGGGGACATCTACCGTGATGGCTGGATGCATATCCCTGTGATGCTCAGGAAAGGAATGAATGAAATTCTGATCCGCTGTTCCGCCTTCACCCGATGGCAAGGCATCGAGGCAGCATTGGCTATCCTCGACAAACCCGTGAATATTTACGCCAAAGACGCAACTCTACCACATATCATCCCTGGTGAAAGTGAATCGCCTTTGTGGGGCGCGGTTGTTATCAGTAATGCCACAAATAAAACGTTGGCCGGGTCGCAGATCCAGGCTACCATCGAGGGTCGTACCATAACGACCCCGGTTCCGTCCATACCACCAATGACAATCCGAAAAGTTGGTTTCCAGTTTGACCCTGTCAACGTAAAATCAAAAGGTACGTATGAGTGTCTCCTGAAGCTAAGTCAGAAGAAGAACACACTCGCGGAAAACACACTTTCCATTGACGCGGTTAACGTAGCCGATCACCACAGTTACACGTTCCGAAGTAACATTGATGGCAGCACCCAATATTACAGTGTCGCACCGCAGCTTAACGGATTTCAAAAAGACGCTGCACTTTTTCTTTCGGTTCACGGCGCCGGCGTTGAAGCAATTGGACAGGCACGTGCATACAAGCCCAAGGAATGGGGTACGCTCGTTGCTCCTACAAACCGGCGCCCCCGCGGATTCAACTGGGAGGACTGGGGTCGTCTTGACGCAATGGAAGTATTAAACATTGCGCAGAAGAAATTTTCACCCGACCCGTCGCGAATTTATCTTACAGGACATTCTATGGGCGGGCATGGTACGTGGTATCTCGGGGCGACTTATCCGGATAAATGGGCCGCCATCGCACCATGCGCAGGTTACCCTACCCTTACCGGCTACGGCTCTGCTGATGGACGAATACCCGAAGAGGGCCGGAATGCTATCGAGAACCTGCTTCTCCGTGCGAGTAACCCCAGCAACGTCATTGAATTGGCAAAGAACTACAAATCGTTCGGTGTATACATTCACCACGGCGATAGCGACCGCGTTGTTTCTGTGGACTATGCACGGCAAATGAGAAAAGTCTTAAGCGAGTTCCACGGCGATTTCAGTTATTATGAATACCCGGGCGGAAGTCACTGGTTCGGAGACGAAAGTGTAGACTGGCCACCACTGTTCGAATATTTCAGATGGCACACTAATGCTCAGGACACCAGCGTTCAGGTGATTGATTTTACGACAGCTAATCCTGCAGTATCGTCAACCTACCGATGGGCAACCATTGCCCAACAGCAGCAACCGCTGCAATACAGCCGCATTCAATTAACCCGAAACAAGGCAGATGGAACGATCACGGGAACCACGGAAAATGTTGCTACGCTGAAGCTGGACCTTGCAGAATTCCCGGAATCTGCAGCAGCAAAGATCATCCTTGATGGCGAGACGGTCACCTACAATTCAGCGGATTCGGTTGTCTACCTTCACCGGCGCGAACGCTGGCAGTCAGGTGCCGCTCCCGATGTCGCGCATAAGGGCGTCACACGAAACGGTAGTTTCAAAGAGCCGTTCAATCACACCTTCATATTGGTCTATTCCACCAAGGGCAATGCCGCGGAAAACAAATGGTCCTACAACAAAGCCAGATACGATGCGGAAGTCTGGTATTACCGTGGCAATGGAGCCGTCGATATTGTGTCAGACCGGGATTTTCGTCCGGACGCATACCCAGACCGTGGCGTGGTGATCTATGGAAACGCCACGACTAACGGTGCGTGGAAAAAACTACTTAGTGAATGTCCCGTACAAGTCAGACGAGGCATAGTCACGGTAGGCACGCGTGAATTCAGCGGCAGGGACATCGGCGCCTATTTTATGTGGCCAAGACCCGATAGTAAAATTGCTTCAGTCGCTGTTGTCGGCGGAACCGGCATGCCCGGGATGCTGGCCACCGAACCGAATCAGTACTTTGCCGGCGGAAGTGGTTTCCCTGACTTTCTTGTTTTTTCCGTCGATATGTTCAGGGATGGCGTTAACGGTGTCAGGGCAGCAGGGTTCTACAGCAACGACTGGACGATCGACGACGCCAATATTGAATTTCAATAATATCAGATGATTAACGAGACACGTCACGCCATGCACGGTACACGATGCATAGTAACCGTATTAACTCTCGCCCTGATCTACCTCGGTGTTTTACCCACCGCAGCACAGCACGCACCCGGTGC
Source organism: Bacteroidota bacterium (assembly GCA_023417785.1). Taxonomy (GTDB): domain Bacteria; phylum Bacteroidota; class Bacteroidia; order Cytophagales; family Cyclobacteriaceae; genus Ohtaekwangia. The sequence continues at coordinate 5,775 of JAEZEH010000102.1, read as the reverse complement.
CGACCACCCCTATGAGTGGCCCGAAGATCCGGCGGTTCGCGAGAAGCTCGACAAGTGGCAAGACCAGAAATTCGGGATGATCATTCATTGGGGATTGTATGCTGTTCCCGGTATCATTGAATCATGGGCCCTGTGTTCCGAGGACTGGATCTACAGGGACAGCACCTCCGACTATAATGATTTCAAGACGTGGTACTGGGGGTTGAAAGATCAGTTCAACCCTGAAGCGTTCAACCCGGACCAATGGGCAGCTGCAGCGCATAGTGCTGGTATGCGCTACGTTGTGTTCACCACCAAACATCACGACGGCTTCAGCATGTTTGACACAAAACAAACCACTTTCAGTATTGCGCATGGTCCCTTTGCTTCGCATCCCAAAAAAGATGTAGCCAAACATGTGTTCAACGTATTTCGTGAAAGAGATTTTATGATCGGCGCATACTTCTCAAAACCCGACTGGCACAGCGAGTATTATTGGTGGACGCGTTACGCTACACCGGATCGGAACAATAATTATGACATCCGGAAGAACCGATGGCGGTGGAATAAGTTTCGCGAGTTCACTTATAATCAGATTGAAGAACTTATGACGGGTTACGGCGCCATGGACATACTCTGGCTCGACGGCGGATGGGTACGTCCGTTGGAAACAGTAAACGACGAAGTGCGTGCGTGGGGTGCGCGTATTCCTGAATGGAGTCAGGATATCGGCATGGACCGCATCGCAGCAATGGCCCGGAGAAATCAACCAGGTTTATTGGTCGTAGATCGTACCGTGCATGGAACATATGAGAATTATCGGACTCCGGAACAAAATGTACCCGAGAAGCGACTCGACTACCCCTGGGAAAGCTGCATTACCCTGGGAAACGCCTGGGGGCATGTTGCCAATGATGAATACAAATCCGCCGCGAAGTTAATCCACTTGTTGACGGAGATCGTAGCCAAAGGCGGGAACCTCCTGCTTGGCGTGGGGCCCGGTCCCGACGGTACGCTCAATGACCAGCAGGTAACCCGGTTAAAGGAAATCGGGGCCTGGCTCGAAGTCAACGGTGAGGCTATTTATGGAACGCGGAGTATAGAAAAATATCAGGATGGAAAAACATTTTTCACAAAGGGAAAAGACGGCCGGATTTACGCCATTGTTCTGCTGAACGAGGGTGACGCTGTTCCGGAAAAAGTAACATGGACAGTTAATTTTCCGAAGCAAGGAAGCGAGATGCGGCTGCTTTCGGGTAACCGGAAAGTAAGCTGGCGCAGGAACGGCGACGCAGTATCGGTAAACGTACCTGCGACTGTGCGGCGTAGTTCTCAGCCGGCATTGGTGTTTTCGTTCCTACCGAAAGAATAGATTCTGTGAGGTGCAAGTGCGGCGGCTGCTATAACGTACTTCTCAGAATCAGAATATCCCCGTCTTGAAGGTTTGTATCTAGTCAGCAACGACTAGATAGAGTCCATTTAATACAGTACAGCGACGCCAGAAATCATTCTCTCACTTCGTCGTATTCTTAATACTATCAATTCGTTGTCGGTACTGGGGTTTGGATCCTACCAGGTTTGAATTATCCTGAATAAGCTTCGATATCTTCTCAACGACCAAATAGAGACCCAGACCGTATTTTCCCGATCTGAAATTTGGAGCCAGATCCTCCCTTAACAATCTGGCTGCCGTTTCATCCGAGATAATGTTTTCCAGGCCAAGTCCAACCTCAATCCTTGCCTGCCTCTCAGCTTCCGCGATGAATATGAGTACGCCATCATCATGTGATGCCCTCCCCACGCCTAAATCATTTGCAGTATGCAAGGATACGGAATCTATGCTGGCACCATCAAGGCTTGTTTGCGTCCAGATCACTATTTGTGACCCGACTTTCTTCTCAAGGTCGTTAATCAGAAAATTCAGACTGTCGACCTGGTCCCCGTTAAGCATGTAAGCGTGGTCAAAAACAAAATTCCGCTCGTTGCTATCGTCCCTCGCCGGTGAGGTCGCACATGCACCGGCAACGAAAATCAGGAGAAAGCATTTCATTAGTCTAGCCATAGGGGTTCGCGTACTTCGTTTACGCTTACTTTGTTCAGATGAAGTTGCGCCCAACGTGGGTGCATCAGCAGTGGCGGGTTTAGGAGGGCTTAGCGATGGAACGTAGCGGGATGCTAAAGGCCGACCTGCCGCGACTTGTCCCACGACACCGAACGTTGTTTGAAAAACTAAATTAAAAATTTACTCTGGCCCCCGCCATTGATTATTGCACAGTGTTACCTGCTGGCTTCTTAGTCAGTTCTTTAAATGATTTAATTAGTTTTTTCAATTCCGTTTCAGTCCACTTATCTGTTATTCTTCCTTCCGGTGAAATCTTACCTTTTATTCCTTGAATTAAAAGAGTCGTCTCTTCGGTGAAAAGGGTCTGCAACGTTTTCATAATCAACTTCAGTTCTTCGTGACCCTTTTCTCCACTTGCCGAGGCGGTTATTAGTCCGATTGGTTTATCCGAAAATACAGTTGTCGATACACACCATTCCAGGATATTTTTCAGTCCACTCGGCATACTGAAAACATATTCAGGTGTACAAATTATGATTCCGTCCGAACGTAATATTTTACTTCTGAAGTCAAGGATTTTTTCGGGAACCCCTTCATCAGTCAGCTCGGTTCTAAAATGTGGGAATTCGGTTAACTCTTCTATCATTTCGAAGTCAAATTCCGACTTTTCTGATTCCGCTATGTATTTTAGAATTGCCAGATTTGCAGAATTTTGACTGGCACTTCCACAGATTCCAATTATTTTCGTCTTGTCATTCATTTAGTAAGCCATTTAGTAAGCTTGATTTTTTTTCCGCTTGCAGGTAATCGAGTAGACGGCCCCACTAGAATCCTGATGGGGTGCGCCCCTCACATTTACCTGCCGAAGTCCTACGTAGGCACGGCCACTGTACCCTTCGATTCCTCAGGGCAGACCATGCGGACGTCGTATACATCGGTTCATTAAGTAAGTAGAAAACTACTGTTCCGCTTATTCCATGACAGACATCCTCTGTGAGGAGCATCCTTGATACATTTGGAACTTTGGAACCACCTAATGTTCGATCCTTCATCGTCTTGTGCCCTGCGCACCGAAGTGCTTCGGCACACAGGTGTGAGACCTCCCTGTCCTGATTCCGGACTCGTTACTCTCGACTACTATGATCTCTGCCCCTTCGGTCGCCAAAGCTTTAGCGAAGAAGATTGACTTCTTGGTTAACGCGTAACCAGAAGACCTCCCGAGGTAAGCTCACATTCCTTCTCTCGATCACCGCAGTATCTACTAAATTGAGATTGTCGTCAAGGGACGAACCTTTATGCCTGGTTACGGACGTCGCAATAGTGCTTGCTCATCCTCTCAAAATAGCCTCTGTATACTGTCTATTCACCATCCGTGTTTATTTCAAAGGTGTTCATGATTTCGCAAGGCTCAATTCTGTTCAGCCTGCCCCGATGCATCGGGGTCAGTACCAAGATTTATAGTCCCGCTTTCTTCAGTGAATGCCTCGCGACAAACCACTCCCGCTATTGGCGGGACAGGCTTTGCGGCTTACTAACAGGCTTCACCAGTTCGCCTGTAAGGGACTCTCACCCTCTGGAATTATATCTACCTTGTGGTAGATGTGTGCATACTCGGCGCACACGCTTAGTATACCGAATGTTGCGCCGGTGTTCTGTGCGCAGTTCTGTGCGCAGTTCTTTGATCACCTATGAATTTACTTTTCTGCTTCAATCTTTCAAGGTTCACGGGCAATATTTGGTATACAGTGTTGGCGGTAGTTCTTATGTCCTAAATTCCAAATATTTTTGGTCCCAAGTCGCTGGAGTCACCTAATTCTTCCGGCATAAACTCCATCTTTTGAACTTGTCCTTTATTGTCAACCCACCTACATGTCACTTCATTTAATTGGGCGTTAATCTCAACGACAACCATAACCAATCTCCTGTTGCTCAAGTGGTAAACTGTATCACCTTTTTCGAATTCATTTATCGTTTTTCCCATAAAAATTTGATTATGCCATCAACACTTTTAATTCTCGAGTGATTGCTCCAAGAGTTGCCTCTGCTGTTTCCCTTGGGAAACCTATGTATACAAGTCCATGTATATTACTTGGGATATTAACTCCTTCCTCATGTAATAAAACTATATTACCTAGTCCGTACTTACCTTGAAAGAAGCCTATTTCATGCATTACGTTCTCCCTCGCTCGAATCTCTTCACCAGACACAATGTCGTCACCTGTCATTACAATAATGGCAACTGAGCACTTCTCTGACTCTTCATTTAGTTTCTGTAAGACAGTCCGTCCAAGATTTGGTTCCTGTGCAAGTTCTAATGTCGGTATACCTAAGTCTTTCTCCAAATAGGCTTGAATCTTATACCATTCCTTGCTGCGTCCATGACTTATGAATATTCGTTTTAGTTTCTCACGTTCCTGTATTTTATCCCCAATTCTAAAGTTAGCGTTTAATTCAATTAGATAGTCAAGATTTCTAACCAGCGGGTCAATGTCATTTTTATCATACAAAGCCCTTTCCAGTGTCCTTCCGATGGATTTTGGAACTTCCAAGTCCGGAATGTCAACATATAAATCAGGATTAACTTCTTTTAGATCTTTCATTATCGCCACGTATCTTGGAAACAATGGTTCGACATGATCTCCAAAACATCTACCTCGTTGTCCGTATGGAATGCCTTCAAAATTCTTTTTTAGGGCAGCTGCTTTTGCTAATAATATTGATTCTCTGCTCATCATTTTTTGAATTACCGCCAACGTCGGTATATCAAGCTCGCCGGCAGCTCAACTTAATAATTAAAAAAACAAATACTGCCGGCGTGATTGATATACATTGTTGCCAGACGTTTTAGCTCCCGCCACGCTTTTTCTTCTTGGTTTCCTTCGATGTCGCCTTGCGCTCGGTAATTCGTTGTCTCATGATTTCCGCAAGTTCAAACTTGTTAAATAGCAGGCGTGAAACTTGAAGAAATCTCTCATGATCTGTGGACACTGCCCGATGTTGCGCGAACATTTTCACAAATCTTGCCGGATCAGCGTAGACCAATCTCTTAATTTTATCGAGCTTAATCAACTCAATGATGTAATAATTCCCGCTGCTAATCAAATAGATGTCAGGCGTGCTGCGAATTATAAAAGTCTCTCCCGCATCGTTGGTGCCTCGCCAAATTGTTTCGGTCTGACTCTTTATCGACAAAATGCCAATTTCATCTAACGCACTCCAAACCGAATCGAGATCAATTTGTCGGACCCCGGCATCACTAATCACTAACTTTTGGTTATCAATATAGCCTGTTCTGTAAGACCATTTTTGCTTCTTACTTAAGCACAATTCTGCAAAGGTTCCGGGAATATTACCCGGTTCTACCCAATATCGAAGAACAAAGTCCGTCGAATCAAAATTTGGTTGCTGAATAATTGGATAGTTTTTCTCCTGTTGGGAAGAGTCTTCCTTGAAGTCAACTTGTGCCCATGAAGCATTAATTAGTCCAACAAATATGATTACTGCAATGAATCTCATGCTAAAATGGCTGCCAAACGATTATGTATGCTGCGGATTGGCCTAAGCTTCCGCATTTTCCCGTTGCGCCTGGTAAAGATAATCAGAATGCTCGAGGCTTTCAAGATCTGAGCCAATCTGAAGCATACATGGTGTTATGCCTCGTTCTTCTTCTCCGGGCTTCGCACTTTGATGGTTCTGAGAGGGGCATCGGGCGGTATTGTTAATTAGATGGCTTC